>CAZZDK010000014.1:30310-39456 GCA_964652235.1 uncultured Rhodospirillaceae bacterium | reverse complement strand
AACATCACGGGGCCGCCGTCGCTGGGGGTCAGCGACATACTGAAGGTGTCGGAAAGCTCCCTGCGGATCTCAAGAACCCGGAAGGGGCGCGGATGCATTGGGCTTTCCTGGCCGGAATAGCAGGAACATCCTTCGTGCTTTTTGGCTGGCGCTTGGCTCATGCTCATATCCTCAATCGGGCTTGTTCGATAAAGCGCCATCGCGATCGTTGATGGCCTTCGCTTCCTGGGTGATGTCGATGCCGACGGGGCACCAAGTGATGCAGCGTCCGCAACCCACGCAGCCGGACGAGCCGAACTGTTCGTGCCAGTTGGCGAGCTTGTGGGTGATCCATTGGCGGTACCGCGCGCGCGTCTCGCGCCGGATCGCCCCGCCGTGAATGTAGCTGAAATCCAGCGAGAAGCAGCTGTCCCACGACCGCCAGCGCTCGGCATGGTCGCCGGTCAGGTCCGTCGTGTCCTCCACCGTCGTGCAGAAGCAGGTCGGGCAAACCATCGTGCAATTGCCGCAGGACAGGCACCTTTCGCCCACGTCGTCCCAGCGTTCGTGCCGCAGGTTGCGCTGCAAAAGCTCCTTGACCTTGGGGACCATTTTGCGCCCCATCCGGCCGCGCGCCCGGCGGGCCTGCGTCTCCACTTCCTCGAAATCCGACCTTTGCGCCTCGCGATGCGGCAGAACGCCTAAAATCAGCCCGCCGCTCTCGCTGCCGACCTCCACGATAAAGCGATGGTTCGGCTTGCCGGGGTCCAGCTCCGTCAGCGACAGGTCGAAACCCTGCCCCTGCTTGACGTGCGGATCGCCGCCCATGCTGGAACAGAAACAGGTCTTGCCCGCCCGCGAGCAGTTCACCGCGATGATCAGCGCCTTGCTTCGCCGCGCGACGTAACCGGGGTCCGAAAAAATCCCGTCCTCGCACTTGTCGGCGCGGCCATAGCCGAACACCTTGTCCTGGATCTTGATCGCCTCCAGCTCGCAGGAGCGCACGCCGATAAAGGCGTAGGCCGGAACGTCCTTTTCCGGCGCCTCCATCTGCATTCCCGCGCCCTTGCGGGCGGCAGACCACAATTTGTGCTTGGGCGGGAACAGGAATTTCTTACAGCTTGACGGGCCGACCAGATATTCGAAAAAGGCCCCTTCGGTGCCTTTCACCAGGCGGTAATAGCCGCCTTCCTGCTCGTCCGACCAGCCGACGGGCAGGTCGGCGGGCGAAGAAATCGGCTCGTAAACCACCGCGCCGTCCCGCGCCTTGGGCCCGATGGGCTGATAGCCCACTTTAATGAGGGTGGAAAACAGGGCCGCCAGGCCGCTGGCGTCGATGACGGCCCTCGTCCCCACCGGGAGGCCCGCCCCTTTGGTATCGTGAGCGGACGCCTTTGCATGGCCCTGCCCTAAAGCCTTATGAGACTGGGTCAATCCACACCTCCTGAAACAGCCTGACCGTCTGATCGCGCTAGAACGCGACAGACGCGTTGAAGAAACCCCTTCGCGCTTAGGAAAATCGCGGCACAAAAACGGCGGGACCGACGATCAAGCGCGAGGCACGAGAGATACTAGAACGATTCTTTATAACTTATGAAGATTTTTTACAGGACCGTATGGTTTTTGAGGCGGGCGCCGCTCCTTTCGTTTCGAGTCCGAACAGGCTATAGTATTCGGGCTTTTCCTTCCACTTCCCGTCAGCCTTCACGTCCAAAAACAAATGGACCGGACGGCCCAACTGCGCCGCCATTTCCGCGCGAGCGGCTCGGCCTATCTCTTTGATGCGGCTGCCGCCCTTGCCCAGGACCATGGCCCGGTGGGCCGGTTTCGAGACCACGATCGTCTGCCGGATCGCCGCCGAGCCGTCGCGCTTTTCCTCCCAGGCTTCGGGCAGAACCGTCGCGCCGTAGGGCAATTCGTCGTGAAGCTGCAAAAGAATCTGTTCGCGCGTGATCTCGGCGGCCAAAAGACGCTCCGGCAGGTCCGTCAGCTGATCTTCCGGATAAGGCCAGGGACCAGGCGGCATATGACTCAACAGATATTCTTTAAGAGCCGCCACGCCGTCGCCCGTGAGAGCCGAGATCATGAAGATGCGATCAAACAGGCCGGTTTGGTCCATTTTCTGCGCCAACGGCAAAAGTTTTTCCGGCTTCACGCGGTCCGTCTTGTTCAGCGCCAAAACGGCGCGAACTTTGCGCTTTTCAAGAACCGAGAGGACGTCTCCCAACTTTTCCTCGTCCGGGCGCGCCGCGGCATCGAGAAGAAACAAAACCAGGTCCGCCCCTTCCAGCGAATCCCACGCCGCCCGGACCATGGCCTTGTCCAGCCGGTCTTTAGGACGGAACAGCCCCGGCGTGTCGATCAGGCCGATTTGCGTGGTCCCTTCCGTCAAGAGGCCCAGAACCCGAATGCGCGTGGTTTGCGCCTTGCGCGTGACGATGGAAAGTTTCTCGCCCAGAAGCCGGTTGAGAAGCGTGGATTTGCCTGCGTTCGGCGCGCCCAGAATAGCGACGAAGCCCGCGCGGGTTGGGGGCAGGTCTGTCATGCGCCTTCGATCTCTTTCAAAAGAATCCGCGCGGCTTCTTTTTCGGCCTCGCGCTTGGAATCGCCCTCGCCCTGAACGGACGGCAGGCCTTTCACCGAAACTTCCACCCTAAAATGCGGCGCGTGCGCCGGACCGGTCCGCTCCGCGATTTTATAGGTCGGCAAAGGCAGCCCTCGTCCCTGCGCCCATTCCTGAAGCGCCGTCTTGGGATCGTCCGGCGCGTTTTCACGGATCGAGGAATCCCAAAAAGCGCGGATAAAGCGCGAGGCCGCCTCTAACCCGCCATCGAGATAAAGCGCGCCGATGACGGCTTCCATCGCGTCGGAAAGCGCAGCCAGATTCTTGCGGCCCGCGCCCGCCGCCTCTCCGTGCGCGAGCGAAAGCGCCTCCTCAAGGCCGATTTTTTCCGCCACTTCCTTCAGCGCGTCGCGGTTGACGAGCGCCGCGTGGCGCTTGGCCAGCTCGCCTTCCTTCGCGTCCGGGTAAAGCGCGTAAAGCCATTCCGCGATCACGAGGCCCAAAACCCGGTCGCCCAAAAACTCAAGCCGCTCATAAGGCGAGAGGGATTTCTTCCCGGCCAGAGACGGATGAGTCAGCGCGTCGCGCAGCAGGCTTGGCCGCGCGAAAACATGCCCGATCCTTTCCGCAAGCGCCGCGACTTTCATGCCTTTTCCTTCCCTTGACATTCCGTCATCGCGAGCGCCGTAGGCGCGTGGCGATCCAGAGTCGCAGGGAAACCAAGGTTGTTCTGCTTGACTCTGGATTGCTTCGTCGGCCTTCGACCTCCTCGCAATGACGCCCTTTTCTATTCCACCTTCTCGAACAAACGTCCCCAGCGCACCGCGCTCGGCCACTTCCATATCTCCCAGAACCGCGCGCCCTCGCCGAGCGAGAAGAAGATCATCTCCGCCCGGCCCACGAGATTCTCAAAGGGGACGAACCCCACGCGCGTCGTGCGGCTGTCTTGCGAATTATCGCGGTTGTCGCCCATGAAGAAATAATGGCCCGGCGGCACCTCGAACACGCCCGTATCGTCGAGCGGCCTATCGTCGCTCTCCTCGCGGATGACGTGCGCCCGCCCGCCCGGCAGCGTTTCGACGAAATCCGCGGAATCGGGCGCCGGTTTTTCGTAGGAAGCGGCCAACGGCTCCGCCAGCTTCTGCCGCGTGACGGCCACGCCGTTGACGTAAAGCAGCCCGTTTTTCACCTGCACGGAATCGCCGGGCAGGCCGATGAGCCGCTTGATGTAATCCGTTCGGTTGTCGCTGGGCAGCTTGAAGACGATCACGTCGCCGCGCTGCGGCTGCCGCGCGAAAAGGCGCCCCGACACGGGCAGAAAACCGAACAGGGCCGAGCGGCTGCTGTAGCCGTAGGCGTATTTCGAGACGAACAGGAAATCCCCGATCAGAAGATTGGGGATCATCGAGCCGGAGGGAATGTTGAACGGCTCGAACGCGAAGGCGCGGATGAAAAGCGCGATCAGCGCCGCGATAAAGAAAGTCCGAACCGTTTCGTCCATTTTGTCGCCCGCGCGGACGACGGCGTGCTTTTTCGTTTTCAAGGTTTTCGTTTCCATGAGATTGCCGTTTCAAGCCTAACAGGGTATGGCCTCAATCACCACCATCGCCTGCGCCAGGGGGTAATCGTCCGAGATCGTGAGGTGGATCAAGGCCTTATGCCCCGGCGGCGTCAGCTCCGCCAGAAGCAAAGCCGCCCCGCCCGTCAGGGCCAAGGTCGGCTGTCCCGACGGCAGATTGACGACTCCCATATCCTTGAAGAAAACGCCTTTTCTAAGGCCGGTGCCGAGAGCCTTGCTGCAGGCCTCTTTGGCGGCAAAGCGCTTGGCATAAGTCGCGGCGGAAAGCTTGCGACTTTCCGCCTTCTCACGTTCAACGACCGTGAAAACGCGGTTCTTGAAACGCTCGCCGTGGGTCGCGAGCGTCTTTTCAATCCGCCGGATGTCGATAAGATCGCTGCCGATGCCGATGATCATGGGGGGAACCTACAACCCTTTGCGAACATCGGCAACGGGGACACGTCTTCTTTTTCTATGGTTAACCTGGGGCCTGTCGTTTTTTCGTTTCCCCCTTGGGCCGGGAATGTTATGGGCTTCTTCGACGTTGTTTTTCCGGAAAAAACCGAAAAATGCCCGAAGCTCTCGCAAAACAGATCGCCACGCCCGCGCCGGAAGAGGCCGATACGCCGCTGATGGCGCAATATCTGGCGATCAAGGCCGCGCATCCGGATTGTTTGCTGTTCTTCCGCCTCGGCGACTTTTACGAGATGTTTTTCGAGGACGCGATCAAGGCTTCGCGCGCGCTCGACATCACGCTGACGCGGCGCGGCCAGATGAACGGGCAGGACGTGCCCATGTGCGGCGTGCCGTTTCACGCCTATGAAAACTACCTCGCCCGCCTGATCCGCCAGGGCTTTCACGTCGCCATTTGCGAGCAGACCGAAGACCCGGCGGCCGCCAGAAAGCGCGGCGGCAAGGCCGTCGTCACGCGCGAGGTCGTGCGGATCGTCACGCCCGGCACGGTGACGGAAGACACGCTTTTGGACTCGCGACAGGCCAACATTCTGGCCTGCGTGGCGCGGGCGGAAGGCGGCCTCGCTTTGGCCTGGATCGACCTTTCGAGCGGCGAACCATGGACCGAACCGTCCTCGCCCGACGCCCTGGGCATGGCGCTGGCGCGGATCGGGCCGAGCGAGATTTTACTGTCCCAGAAAACGGCCGAGACGCCGGAGCTTTTTGAAACCCTGGCCCCCTGGCGCGACGTTTTGACGCTTCAGCCCCCCGCCCGGTTCGAGAGCGAGGGCGCGAAAAAGCGGGTTCTCTCTATTTACGAGGTAGGCGATCTGGCTGCGTTTGGGGATTTTTCCCGCGCGGAAGTCACGGCGCTCGGCGCGCTTTTGGATTACGTGCAGCTTACGCAAAAGAGCGATCTTTCCCATCTGCGCCCGCCGCGCCCGGCGGGCCTTTTCGCCAGCCTTCAAATGGACCCCGCCACGCGGCGGAACCTGGAGCTGACGCGCACGCTTGCGGGCGAGCGGCGCGGCTCGCTTCTGGACGCGATCGACCGCACGCTCACCGGCGCGGGATCGCGTCTTCTTTCCGCGCGTCTGGCCGCCCCGCTGACGGACGTTTCCCAGATCGGTCGGCGGCTTGATTCCGTTTCGTTCTTTCTCGTCCGCGCCGACCTGCGGACCGACGTAAGAAAGGTTCTTTCCCACACGCCGGATCTCGCCCGCGCCCTCTCCCGCCTCGCCTTGGGCCGGGGCGGTCCGCGCGATCTCGCCGCCGTGCGCGACGCGCTTAAAGACGCCGCCGCGATCCGCTCCCTCCTTTTGGCTTCGGAACCTCCCGAAGACATACGGACCGCGACGCAGAATCTGGGGGAACATTCCCATCTTGAGGGCAGGTTGTCCCGCGCCCTTCGCCCCGACCTCCCCCTTCTCGCCCGCGACGGCGGCTTTATCGCGCCCGGCTTTTCCGCGCCGCTCGACGAGCTGGTCCTCTGGCGCGACGACAGCAAACGCCTCATCGCGGGCCTGCAGCAGAAATACGCACGCGAATCCGGCGTCGCGACGCTCAAGATACGGCACAACAACGTCATCGGCTATTACATCGAAGTCACGCCCGGCAACGCCGATAAAATGCTGGCGCAAAAAGAGACCTTCATTCACCGTCAGACCCTCGCCAGCGCCTCGCGCTTCACCACGGTGGAGCTGAGCGAACTCGACAGCAAAATCGCGCAGGCCGAAGGCAACGCCCTTGCGCTGGAGCTTCAATTGTTCGAGGCGCTGGCCAAAGACGTCACGGACCGCCTTTCCGATCTGCGCCGCGCGGCGGACGCGCTGGCCGAGCTGGACGTGGCGACGGCGCTGGCGGAACTCGCGGCGCAGGAGCGCTACGTCCGCCCGGCGGTGGACGACAGCCTGACTTTTATCGTCAAAGAAGGCCGCCACCCGGTCGTCGAGCAGGCCTTGCGACAGGCCGGGACGCCCTTTGTGGGAAATAACTGCGATCTCGGCGCCGCCCAGCGCCTTTGGCTCTTGACGGGTCCGAACATGGCGGGCAAATCCACGTTCCTGCGGCAAAACGCCCTCATCGCGATTCTGGCGCAGGCGGGAAGTTTCGTGCCCGCCGCCGCCGCTCACCTAGGCGTGATCGACCGCCTGTTCAGCCGCGTGGGCGCCGCCGACGATCTGGCGAGGGGCCAATCCACCTTCATGGTCGAAATGGTCGAAACGGCGGCCATTTTGAACCAGGCGGGCGAGCGCTCGCTCGTCATTCTCGATGAAATCGGGCGCGGCACGGCGACGTACGACGGCCTGTCCATCGCCTGGGCGACGCTTGAGCATTTGCACGAGGTCAATCGCTGCCGCGCTTTGTTCGCCACGCATTACCACGAGCTGACGGAACTGGCGGAAAGGCTTCCTTCCCTGTTCTGCGCGACGATGAAAATCCGCGAATGGGAAAAGGAAATCGTCTTCCTGCACGAGGTCGCCCCGGGCACGGCGGACCGGTCCTACGGCATTCACGTCGCCCGGATGGCCGGACTGCCCAAAGCCGTGGTGACTCGAGCCGAAAAGGTTTTACGCGGCCTTGAAAAGGACGGCGGCGGGCGCAAGACAGGAGATTGGCTCGAAACCCTCCCCCTTTTCGAGGCGATTCGCGGCGATTCGCCCAGCGAATCGGGAGATTCGCCGATTCGAGAGATGATTCGGGACCTGAACCCGGATGAAATGTCCCCCAAGGAGGCCCTTGAGGCGCTGTATCGGCTGAAGGAATTGGAGAAGTAAGGGGTCGGGGGTCGGGGAAGAAAGAAAAAATTGTCATTGCGAGGAGGAGCGCCAACGGCGCGACGACGAAGCAATCCAGGGCCGTTGCAGGCTATTCTTAAATGACTCTGGATTGCTTCGTCCTGCTTCCGCTTCGCGGAGGCAGGACTCGCAATGACGGGTGTTTTATTTGTTTCCCCGAATCCTGAACCCTTTTCTTCTTCCCTGCCCCCTGCCCCCTGAATCCAGACCCCTGAATCCTGGACCCTTTTCTTTCTTCCCCGCCCCCCGAATCCCGACCCCCGATCCCTTTCTTAACGCTTCCCTTTTCGGGTAAGTTGCTGCTAAACTCCGGGCGCTGAAACCGGACCGCGCGAATCACGGGGACCGAAGGGTGTTTTTTGTATCGCGACCAAGTACGATGCGACGCAAAAGAAGAAAGGCTAAAAAAGGGTCTTGAATCAATCTATTAGATTCCTTTTTTACCCCGACCCGCCGCCCTCTTTCTTCGCCGTCCCGCAGGTCCGGATTTGGGGCTTTTTCTCAAGGCTTAGAGGCGTACATGGTTGACCCTACGAAACTCTCCTCTTCCCCCGTCCGGACGCTGGCGCCGACGCCAACGCCGACCGCCGCCTCCCAGGGCGCGAAACCGCAAGGCGCCGCCTCGGACCAGCCAAAGCCCTCCGCCGCCAAACCTGCGCCCTCCGGCAAGCCTGTCCTTCTCAAAACCCAGGTCCGCGCCAGGCCGAGCAAAGATTCCACCGCCCCCTTCTGGCTGGGCATGGGCCTGTCCGTCGCGTGGGTGGGCGCGGTGATTTTCGCCCTGTCCCAATCGGGCGGCGCGCAATCCTTCGCGGGCCTGCCGCTGACCACCTGGGCCATCGGTATTTCCGCCGTCGTTTCGCCCGTGGCGATGATCTGGATGATCGCGGCCTATCTACAGCGCGCGGCGGACGTGCAATCCGTCACGGAGCCCCTGCGCCGCCAGCTCGCCATGATCACGGGCGAAAGCGGCGCGGCGGAGGTCCGCATCCGGCGCTTCAACCAGGCGATCAAGGAGCAGCTCGACCTTCTGCGCAGCACGAAAAATATCGGCGACAACGAATTGATGGACATCATCGAGCGGATCAATTCCCATAAAGCCGACCTGGAGCAGTTCGAGCAGCACAGCATCTATCAGGTCAAGGAGATCCAAGACGTCATCCGTCGCAGTATGCAGCACATCGACCAGTTGATGGAAGACAAGTTCACGATGCTGCGCGTTTTGGACACCAAGCTCGTGCAAAGCGGCGAAGACGTGGCGCGGCAGACCGATTCCGTTCGCGCCCACATCGCGGGCCTTTTGCAGGACATCGAGACGCACGCGGACATCGTGGCCTCGTCCGTCGAAAAGGCGATGGCCGACAGCCGCAAGCTGGCCGACACCGCCCGCGCCCAGGAAACGAGCCTGATCGGCGCCGCCGAAACCGCCTCGACGACCTTGCAGGAGCTGTCCGGCAGAATCGACGCGAACATCGCGCATTTCCTGGGCCGCGCCGGCATGGCGCGAGAGGAGGCCGAGCGGCTGGCCAACGCGCTCGACACGCAATCCCGCTCGCTCGACGAGTTCTCTTCGGTCCTGCCCGCCCGCATCAGCGAGGCCGAATCCATCCTGCGCGGCGTGGCCGACCGCCTGTACGCCAGCGAGCAGCTCGCCCGCGAGCAGGCTTTGAACCTCAGCGGCAAGCTCGAGGCGCAGATCGACAATATGCAGGCCCTTCTCGACCGCTTCAGCGCGCGCGTGCGCGAAATAGACGGCGCGCTCGGCCAGCGCGGCAGCGATCTGGACGG
The DNA here is from genome assembly GCA_964652235.1 of uncultured Rhodospirillaceae bacterium. Classification (GTDB taxonomy): domain Bacteria; phylum Pseudomonadota; class Alphaproteobacteria; order UBA9219; family UBA9219; genus CAZZDK01. The sequence continues at coordinate 30,317 of CAZZDK010000014.1, read as the reverse complement.
CCTTGTC
>CAZZDK010000014.1:21277-30285 GCA_964652235.1 uncultured Rhodospirillaceae bacterium | reverse complement strand
CGGCGGATCTCGCCAGCCAGCTCGACACCACCATCGCCAGCCTGTCCTCTCGCGCGGACGGCAGCCTCAAGATGTTCCAGGCCGCCAACGACGAAGCCAAGCGCGGCACCGACGCCATCGCCGCCCAGCTCGCCGAGACCGCCTCGCGCTACGAGGCCGCCACCTTGCATCTCGGCAAAGTCTCAGAGGCCAACGGCGCGCAGCTTCGCGCCGTCAGCCACGAAATCGCCCAGCAGCTCGGCCAGTTCGAGGCGCTGCACAAGGCCTCGCAGCAGGCCGGGCAGGAGGTCCAGGCGCAGGCGGGCATGGCTTTGCAGAACCTTCAGCACGTTCTGGAGCGCCTTTTGGCCACGCGCGACGCCACGCAAAACGTCGGCGAAGCCCTCACCGAAAAACTGCGCCAGGCCGTCGATCACAACGAGCGGATCATCGCCCGCATCAACGAGGCGGCGCGGATGTCGGTCCATGCCCTCGGCGTCGCGGCGGAATCTCTGGGCCGCCAGGAGCAGGACCTCACCTCGTCCTCGCAGGCCGCCGAAAACGCGTTGCGCGAGACCGTCGCCTCCCTGCAGGAACAGGCCAGGACGACCGAGACGACGCTGCGCGAGCAGAACGGCTCCCTGATCCGTATGCTCGAAGACGTGCGGGGCCGCCTGGACGGCGCCGACGCGCGTTTGCAGGAGTTCGCGCAACACGCCGCCGCGCCCGTCCAGCGCGTGGTGGACCAGATCGACGCCTCCACCGAACAGGGTCGGGGCGCCCTGGCCCGCTACAGCAACGATATGCAGGGCCAGCTCGACCGGCTCGAGCAGTTCAACGGCCGCGTCAGCGACATGGGCCGCGAAGTGGGCCGCATGACGGGCGAGACTCTCAAATCCATCGAGGATTTGAACGAACGCTTCATCGCCATTCAGGCCGTGCAGGACAAGACCAGCCGCGCCGCCGTGGAGCAGTTCAACGAAATGGCCGACCGCCTGCAACGGGAGGTCGGCACGCTCGGCGCCCGCGCCATCGAAGCCGCCACAACCCTGCAACAGGCCGCCACGCAAGTCGGCCAGCAGGCTCTCAAGCTTCAGGGCGAGGCGCAGGATTCCGGCGCGAAACTGCAAACCGTCGCGGCGACGCTGCAAAGCGAGGCCGCCGCCATGCAAGAGGCGCTTGAGGCGCAGGCGACCAAGATAGACGCCGAACTTTCGCGCGCCGGGGCGCGCTTTGCCGAACTGAACGAGGCGCTCAAGACGCGCACCGACGCGGCTTACGCCCTGCTCGACCGCGTGGCCGCCCATTACGAGGAGACGACCCGCGCCGCGACCGAGGATTTCGAAGTGCGCGCGAACGATCTCGACCGGACCGCAAGCGGCGCGACGGACAAGGTCGCCGCCCTTACCGCCGCCATGCGCGAGGCTTTGGAGACGATCAACAGCGGCACCGAAAAGGCCGAGGCCAACGCCCAGAAAATCTCGCTGGCCAGCGCGCGGACGCTCGATCATCTCGGCCATCTCGACGCCAAGCTCATCGTCACGCACCAGACCGCCGTGGACGGCACCGACCGCGCGGCGGCGCGCCTTGCCGAAGCGATGGAAGCTTTCAAGCGCCACCACGAGGACATGAACGCGGCCGCGGAAAGCTCGACCGCCCTTATCCAGAAGGCGGGCGGCGCCTTCGGCGAGCAGGCCAGCCGGATGCTCGACGTCTCGCACCAGGTCGAGGAAAGCGTTCGCGCCCTCAGCGCGGCTACGGCTTCCTTTGCCGACCAAACGGCGGAAATCCGCACCTCTATGGAGCGGCACAACGGCAATCTGATCGGAAGCCTCAGGGAATCCGTCAGCGAGATGGACCGTCTCAGCGCCCGCCTGCAGGAAACGGCGGCCAGCGCCATCGCCGGAGCGGACCGCGCGGGCGCGCGCTACGACGATCTGGCCAGCGGCGCGGGCGCCCGGATCGAGGGCGTCACGCGGGAGCTCTTCGCCGTCGCGGAAAAGGCGGAAGGCGCGCTCAGCGCGCTCAGCGCCGACGTGTCCAGGCAGGTCGGAGCCCTCAACCTCGTGGGCGAACAGATCGCCGCTCAGCACAAGGCGCTGAGCGAAACCAACGAAACGCAGCGCGAGCAGCTTCTCGACCTGTTCGACAAGCTCGGCGCAGCGCACGGCGAGGCTTCCGGCGTGGCCGAGCGCACCATCTCGCGACTCGACGACACGCTGCGCAAGGTCCAGGATTTCCTCGGCCAGCTCAGCGACCAGTCGCAAACGGCGCTCGCGAGCGTCACGGGGGCCGGGATCGGATTCGGCCAGCAGGCGATCCAGCTCATCGAACACGCGCAAAAGGCCGAAGAACAGGCGCGAACGGCGATGAAGGTGACGGACTCCCTGCGCCAGGAAGCCGAAAAGCTGCACGGCGCTCTGCGCGCCGAAGCCGAACGCACCGGCTCGATGCTCACCGATCTTTTGCTGCGCCTGGCTTCCGGCAGCGGCGACATGCGCGACGTCAGCGGCACGGCCAGCATGGCGCTGGCCGATCTGCAAACAGGCGTTTCGAAACAGGTGTCCTCGCTTAACGAAGCGATGGACCAGATTGCCGAGCGGCAGCAGATCCTCGCGCGGGCGCTTGAAGCGCAGCGCGAAACCCTCGGCGGCCTGATCGCGCGTCTTGAAACGGCGCAGGAAGAAACGGCCCAGGCGGGCGAACGTTCGGCCTCGCGCCTTTCGGCCAGCGCCTCGGAAATCGAACGGCAGATCGAGGCCATCGGCGAAAAGACGGGGACGGCCCTGATCGCCGTCAAGGAAGCGAACGAAGGCTTCGTGCGCGAAACCTCTCTGCTTTCTTCCAGCGCCGACGCGGCGGAAAAGCAGACCCGCCAGCTTTTAGAAAGCGCCCAGACCATGCGCAAGGACGCCGAGGCGGCCAGCGCGGCGCTCAGCGGCGTCGTCAGCCGGATCGAAGGCGACATCGGCGCCTTGCGCGAAACGGCGGGCAACGCGGAAACGTCTCTTTCCAACCTGGGCAGCTCCATCAGCCAGCAGACCACCGCCATCGACAGCAACCTGCAGACCATTTCGGACCGCCAGACGGCGCTGGCTTCGGCGCTCGACATTCAGCGCGAGATGCTCAGCGGCATGGTCACGCGCCTCACCCTCGCGCAGGACGAAACGGCCAGCGCCGCGGAACGCAGCGCCGCCCGCATGACGGACAGCACGGCGCAGATCGCGCGGCAACTGGAAACCGTGGACAGCCAGACGCAAAGCGCTCTCGCCGCCGTCCGCGCCGCCAGCGCGGGCCTGGCCGACGAGCAGGCGACGCTCGGCCAGCACACGCGGCAGGCCGAGCAGCAAATCCGCGATATGCTCGAAGCCACGGCCAAGATGCACGGCGAGACGCGCGAGATTCGCGCTTCGATGGAAAAAGAAGCCGCGCAGGTCATCGAGCAGGTTCGCGCCGTCATGGCGCAGCTTGACACGACGGTCTCGCAGCTCAGGGAAAAGAGCGGCCAGGTCGTCGGCACGATGGACCAGTCGGCGCTTGATTTCTCCGCCGTCGCGCAAAAGGCGGGCAACACCCTTCAACGCCACGCGGAGGAACTGTCCGCCGTCGCAAGGCAGGCGGAAAGCAGCCTGGGCGCCGTCGGCGAGAAGATCCGCGAGGATTCGAAACTGATCGTCGACGCTTCGGCCCTGACGCAGGAACACGGCGGCGCCTTGACGGCGACGGCGGAAAAGGCGACCTCTCAGCTCGTCGCGCTCATGCACGCCATGACGGAAACGGACCGCGAAACCCGCGCCGTCCTCGACCGCGCGACCCAAAGCCTCGCCGAAAACCGCGCGACGCTGGAGACGGAGCTCAAGGCCATCGCCGAACTGTCGCAAAAGGCCGTCGAGCAAGTCATGGGCGCCGGATCGACGCTCGCGATCCAAAGCGACGCGCTGCGCGCCAATCTCGCCACGTCCGAATCCGCCCTCACCGAAGCGGCCAACATGGTGCGCGAAGAAGCGGGGCACCTGCCCGGCCTGCTCAGCCGCAACGTCAAGGACATCGAAGCCGCCGCCCGCGACTTCAAGGTTCAGACGGCGGACATCTCGGATACGATGCTCAAGACGACCGACCGCTGCATCAGCGCGACGGGCGCGATCCGCGACACGATGATCGACGAGGCCAGGCATTTGGAACGCGTCGCCGACGCGGCGGACAAAACGCTCGCCGCCTTCAACGAGGCGATGACGGCCCAGATCGAAGCCATCAAGGCGGGCGCAAACGGCCTGTCGAACGAACAGAAGGAAATGGTCGAAAAGGCCACGCAGACGATCACGCAGCTTTCGGCGGCGGGCGAGAGGATCGCCCAGCTCAAAAACGACACGCAGCAGGCCACCGCCAAGCTGGCGCACGAGTTCGAGAAGATCGAGACCCGCGCTTCGGCCACCACGCAGCGCCTCACCACGGCGGGCGAAACGCTTTCCCGCAACGTCGAGGCGCTGACGGCCATGACGGAGCGCGCCGAAGGCCAGATGCTCGGCGCGAGCCAGACCTTCCGCGAGCAGCTTGAGCGCATTCGCACCGGCGTTCAGACGCAGATCGACGAGATCAACCGCGGCCTCATGCAGATCACGGCGCAGCTCGACCGCACGGGCACAAGCCTGCGCTCGGCCATGGCCGGGACCGTCGTGGACGTGGAAAAAATCGCCAGCCGCTTCGATCAAACCAGCAAGGAAACGGCCAGCCAGCTTTCCGACCGCACGGCGCGGATGCGCGTGGCGACCGAGGAGGTGGCCAAACTGCTCGGCGGATTCGGCGATCAGATCGAAATCCTCATGGACCGCCTGGGCAAGGCAGGCGACGGGATCAAACGGCACGAAGGCGATCTCGTCGGCCATTTGCAACAGGCTTTCTCGCACCTCGGCACGGTGGCCGAGCGTCTCGAATCCACGCGGGTTCTGGCCGCCAACGTCGCGGAAGCCGCCGTCGTCAAGCTCGGCGAGGTCGGCCAGAGCGTCGAAAAGCAAATGCGCGCCGTCGCCGAGGGCGGGCAGAAGGTCACGAACATCGTCCAAAGCGTCACGCAAACCTACGCCGACCAGGCCAGCCGCGTGAACGGCACCGTCATCGATGCGCAGGATCAGGTTCTGGCCATGAGCAAAGCCATCGAGGAAATGCAGCAGCGCACCGACAGAATGCGCGTCACGCTGAAGCTCCAGGGCGACGATCTCGTGGACACGCTGGAGACGCTGTTGCAACGCCTCTCTTCGGCGGGCGATGCGATGAGCGCCGCCGTTGACGGCTCGCTGCAGCAGCAGGCGATCAACAGCCTGAAAAAGGTGAATTGAACGGCATAGCGCCTCTTCCTGATAGGCGCGATGCCCGGAATCGAACGATGGCAGGGGGATTGGGACAACCCCCCCCTTGTCCATGCGCGTCAGAAAGGCTACTTCAGCCGTTTAATCAGGGAAGAGGCGTCCAGGCGACCGCCGCCTTCTCTTTGCAGATCGGCATAGAATTGGTCGATGAGCGCGACTATCGGAAGACTTGCCCCATTGCGGCGCGCTTCGTCCAGGCAGATCCCCAGATCCTTTCTGAACCAATCGACGGCAAAACCGAAATCGAACGCGCCTTCGGCCATCGTGCGAGAACGGTTCGCCATCCACCAAGACGCCGCGGACCCTGCGCCGATGGCCGTAATAACCTTTTCCAGATCAAGACCGGCCTTTTGCCCGAAACGAAGGCCTTCGGCCAAGCTTTGAACGATCCCGGCGATGCAAATCTGGTTGACCATCTTTGTCAATTGTCCGGCGCCGGACCCGCCGACATGGACCATCGACCTGGCATAAGACCGCATTGCCGGCTCAGCCCGCGCATAAGCCTCGGCCTCGCCGCCGACCATAATCGTCAAAATGCCCTTCTCGGCGCCGGGCTGTCCCCCTGAAATGGGCGCATCAAGAAAGAAGAGACCTTGGGATTTCGCAACCCCATCAAGTTCCTTGGCAACAACGGCCGACGTCGTCGTGTGATCGACCAGGATGGCCCCCTTCTCCATCCCTCGAAAAAGCCCCCCCTCGCCCAAAACGACCGAACGCAAATCATCGTCGTTCCCGACGCAGGTGAAAACGAACGAAGCGCCTTGAGCCGCCTCAAGAAGAGAAGAGGCCACCCTGCCGGAAAATGTCTGCGCCCATTTCTGCGCCTTTTCCGCGGATCGGTTGTACACGCATACGTCATAGCCTTTCGCGGCCAAATGCCCGGCCATAGGAAAACCCATCGCGCCTAATCCGATAAAGGCAACTTTTGTTTTTGTCATCTCGGCGTCCTCATGCTGTCAAAGGTCTGTTCGAACAGGTGGATAACATAATGCATCGGGAGAAAGAGACAACGGCGCTCTTTTCATTTACGGCTGGAAAACCGCCCTCTATGCCGGTTTTCCGTTTTGCTTTCAAACGACGATTCCCGTCTTAACGACCTCCATCATCGGCAGATCGTGAGGCGCGTTGCCGTAGGCCCAGCTTTCCTCGAAAGGTCCGTTCGCGACGATATATTCCGCCACGCGCTGCGCCTTTCTTTCCCGCACGCAGTTGCCGGAAGCCATGCGCCCGGTCAAGACGTTGCCTTTCATCTCCATTTCGGTGCAAAGAAGCTCGTCGTAGGGCAGAACGTCCCTGAGGATCGTCGGCATATAAAGGTTCAGACTGCCCGTCGCGATCACGACCAGGTGCCCGGCCTCGTGATGTTTCCTGAGCGTCGCGACGTTTTTTTCGATCCATTTCGGCCAGCTTCGCATTTTTCCCGCCGCGCGGGCGGCCTCCTCCAGCGAAAGGCCGCCGAGCGTCAGGCGCAAAAGCCCCGCCTTGACGGCGGTGCGCCAGTTCTTTCCCGCCGCAAAAGCGAGGAGCGGCAAAGGCAGGCAAAGAAGAAAAGCGCCCGCGCACCATGCCCAACCCCGCGCCGCGACAAGAAAAGGCCACAGGCTGTCGCCCTCGGCCAACGTGCCGTCGAAATCGAAGAAGGCGATGGAGCGCTTTTGCGAAGGATTTTTCATGTGCGCGCAATTCTCAATTAGATTTTCTCTGATCGCAACGGCTCTGGATTGCCACGGCGCGGCAGAGCCGCGCCTCGCAATGACGGTTTTTTCTTTCTTCCCCCTACCCCCAATAATCCAGCGCTTCCACCTTCGCCGCGGACGAAACGTCGTGGCGCTTCTTGCCCGGAACGTCCCAGCTTATTTTATTGAACGAACCGCAGGAATCGCACGAAGCTTCCCACGCGCGGTGCGCCGCGCCGCAGGCCGAACAAAGCCATTGCGGGTCGGGCGGCGCGGACGCCGCCTTGGCGAGCCAGCCGGAAACCGCCGTTTCGTTGCCCGTATCGCTGCGCTCCACGCGGGCGAGAAGCCGATACGTCGAAACCGTCGCCTCGCCCCTTTCTGCGATCGCCGTCAAAAACCGCCTCGCCTCGCCCCATAATCCCGCCTTCAGCGCCGCTTCGGCCAGCGCCGTCAGGCTGGCCGCGTTCTCGCGCAAGCCGCGCGTCATTTTTTCGATCTCGCGGTAAGCGTCGATGGGTTTGGAAAAACCGCCCGCCCTGCTTGCCAGCGCGACAAGCTCCGGATGCGGCTGTTTCTCGAAAGCGCGGCGGATCGTTCGCAGCGCCGCGCGGCCGTAACCCGCGACGATTTGCGCCTCGGCCAGAACCAGCGCGGCGGGCAGCCAGTCCGGCGCGCGTTTTTTAGCTTTTTCCGCCCATTCGAGAGCTTCCCGTCCCACGTCGGCGCGCAGGGCCTTTTTCGCCTGCGCCAGCGAGAGCGCCGCTTCCTGCCTGTCGGCTTGCGGGACGGGCAGCGCCTTTCCCTTTCGCGCCCTGGCCAGGGCTTCCCCGGCCAAGCTCCAATCTCCCGAACGCACGCCAAGTTCGAAACGCACCAGATGCAGCCACGGCGCGTCCGCGCCCGTTTGCTCCAGGCGCTGCGCGGCGCGGGCGGCCTCTTCGAACTCGCCCGCGCGAAGCGCCGACATGATCAGACCGCGATAACCGAGAACCGCCGTTTCCTTGTCTTGCGTCATCGCCTCGAAAAGCGTTTTCGCCGCCGCCTTGTCGCCCGCAAGCTGCGCGGCCTGCGCCTGGATCAGGCGCACGGCGGGCGTTTCGCCGAGAAGTTTTCGCGCCTGGACCGCGTGGCGTCCGGCCTCGGCCGCTTGCCCGGCGGCGACGGCGGCCAGCCCCCTGGCCAGCTCCCGCTCGCCTTCCTCAAGGCGGCTGATTTTGCGCCTCAATCTCCAAAAGCGCGGCCCGTCGCGCAGAAAACGCCAAAGACGGTGCAAAAGAACGGCGGCATAGGCCACCGCCAGGACGATCAACCCCAAAACCGCCGCAGACATACTGATTTCATAGTCGCGCCAGACGATCTGCGCCGTGCCCGGCCTGTCGGCCAACCAGACGATCAGCGCGACGACAAGAAAAAGACGGATCAGAAAGCCGACGATTCTCATGGCGCGCTCCCGGCTTGCGGCGCGGCCTTCGCCTCGGTTTGCGTCTCGCCCGACGCGATCAGATGCGCCGCCATGTCCTTGAAGGCCTTTTCAAGGTCGAGCCTCTCCTGCGCCCGCGCGCGCCAGTCTTTCACCACCGCCTGCGCTTCCGGCGGAAAGGCTGAAACTTTTTCGAGCGCCGCCGCCAGATGGCCGCGCTCCAGCTCGGCGTCCACGGCGGCGAAGGAAAGGGTTTGTCCCTGTTTTCCCGCCAGCGAACGCACCGAGACCAGATTTTCAAGCGCGACCACGATTCGATCCTGCCAGGTTTTCGCGACCGACTTCCTCAAAGCCGCCTGCGCGTCGCCCGACAAGGTTCGCCAGCCCGCGCGCAAGGCCTGAACGTCGTCCGCGCCTTTCAGCGCCACCGGCTCCAGGGCGACCAGCATGGAAGTCAACGTCGCGTCCCCTTCGGCCAGACGGCGCAGAACCTGCCGTTCATCCTCGAACGGCTTTCCGGCCAGCGCGGCGCTTTGCGTGCCGCGGCTGGGCGACTTCTGCGTGATC
>CAZZDK010000014.1:0-21267 GCA_964652235.1 uncultured Rhodospirillaceae bacterium | reverse complement strand
AAAAGCCAGCGCCAGCGCCAGGTCGGACCTGGCCTGTTGTCTGGCTTCGGTCGTTTCCTGCGCCGACTGATCGACCTGCGTCTTAAGCGCGGCCACAAGTTCGAGCGCGCCCGAAACCTTTTGCTCCAGCCCGTCGAGATCGAAGGCGGGCGCGCCCGAAGGCGCTGCGGGCGCGGGCGGAGCGCCCTGCTGCGCGAGTTTCTGCTCTAGCTCCTCTATCTTCGCGCGAAGCGCCGCCGCCTCGTCCTGCGGCTTGAAGAGCGCGGGCACGTTCAGCAAGGCCCCGCCTGCGAAAAAGAGCAGAAAGAGAACGGCCAGAAAAAGCGCCTTGGCCGCGCCGCTGAACGGCGCTTGTTTTTTTTCTTCGGCGTTCGCAGGGACAAGAGGTTCGTTCATGGCTCTCCTCAGGTGACAGGCAGAAAACGAAAAAGACACGAAAGCGCTCTTTCCTCGTTCGGCTCGTCGGCAATCAAAACCCTCTGCCAGGGAAAAACCGCCAAAGGCGCGACGACCGCTTCGCTTAGTCCTATCGCCGTCAACCCCGCGCAGCAAGCCCCCAGACCGGCCTTTTGAACGAGCTTAACAAATATCTGGGCCGTCCGCGTCGAATAAAAAAGGGCCGCGTCGATCCCGCCTCCTTCCAGCGCTTCCTTGAACGGCGCGGAAAGGGACGAAACGGCCTGCGCCTTGTAAAGGGTCCAACGCACGACGCGCCGCCCGGTCGCGCTGAAAAAATCGTGGACTTCGTGGCTGACGTCTTCGCCGCCGATGTGCAAAAGAGGCCTGTCTTCCGGCTCTCTTTCCTGGATCATCCGGACAAGACCGCGCCCGTCCCCCTCGCCGACCCGCACGTCCGCAAAGCCGAACGTCCGGGCCTCCGCGCCCGTCTGCGCGCCGACGCAATAGCAGGGCCGATCCAAAAAAGGCGCGATGTCGCGCCGCCGCACGGCCAGGACGGAAAAAACAAGACGGCTCGTAATCAAAAGAGCCGCGTTCTCAGGCGCCTTGGGCAAAGGCGTGAAAAGAGGCGTCAAAATCAGGAGCGGCTCGACCAGCGGGCGGTACCCGGCCTCGTGCAGACGTTTGGCGAGAAAATCCGCCAAAGGCTGGGGCCGGGTGACGAGAACCGTCTTCATCCCCGTCAACCTTCGAAAATATCCGAGGGCATTTCGCGCCGTATTTCCTCCGCCAATTCGATCCCCATTTTCTCGGCGTCTTCGGGCGGTCCTTGCGTCTTGCGGCGCGCGATCTTCGTTCCGTCGGGCCGGGCGGCCAGACCTTCCAGAGACAATCGGCCCCGCTCGTCAATCCGGGCAAGGCCCGCGATCGGCGTCCGGCACGAGCCGTCGAGACGGCGCAACATCGCCCGCTCGGCGCGGACGCAAATCTCGGTTTCCTTGTGCGAGACCGGCTCGACCCATTTCCGGATTTCGCCGTCTTCCTCGCGGACCTGGATGCCGAGAACGCCCTGCGCGACCCCGGGCAGCATTTTCTGGAAGTCCAGAACCGACGCTATTTTTCCGAGCGCGCCCAGACGCTCCAGCCCCGCCACGGCGAGAATCGTGGCGTCCGCTTCCTCGGTCGCAAGCTTGCGCAAACGCGTATCGACGTTGCCGCGCAGAGGAACGATTTTCAGATCAGGCCGAAAGGCCAGGACCTGCGCGGCGCGGCGCAGGCTCGACGTGCCGACACGCGCGCCGCGCGGCAAATCTTCCAGCCTCGGCGCGACCGGCGAGAGAAGCGCGTCGTGCGGGTCCGCCCGCTTCAAAAGCGCCGCGAACATCAGGCCCGGCGAATCCCAGACCGAAACGTCCTTCATCGAATGAACCGCAAAATCGATGGTGCCTTCGTTCAGCGCCTCTTCGATTTCCTTGGTGAAAAGCCCCTTGCCGCCGCCCATCTCCAGGAAACTTTTTTCGCCCTGCGCCGGTTTCCAATCGCCCGATGTGCGGATGGGGACGATATTAATATCGCACATCTCGCGCAGGCCTTCATGCGCGCGATAAACGGCATCCCTCACGATCTGGGCCTGGATAAGAGCTAAAGGGCTGCCCCGCGTGCCGAGGCGAAGAATTTTTTTCATCACGGACCTACCAAAGAGCGGAAGGCTTTGGCTTAGAGAGAGAGAATCATGTTTAACAATTTTTTTATCATAGAATCAACGAATTAGTTTCGCATACGGGCGCGGGAAGACCGACGCGAAAAAAAAAGCGCCGAGCGGCGCGGAAATATCCCCGCAAAGAAGGTAAAAAGAAAGTTAAACGCTGATGTTCAGGCTTACGCCTCTGTCATCATCTTTTTCTTCGGGTTTGGCCTGGCGTTTCTGCTCGTCGCCGCGATCCCTTTTCCAGCGTTCTTTGGCCTTTTGGCTTCTTTCGGCCTTAGGAGGCGGCTGAACGGCGTCCTGGCCGATGGGCATCACGGCCTGCGTAAGAACCTGCGGCAACGTGTTAGCAACCGCTTGCGGCTGCGAAACGGCGGTCGGAACAGGCGGCAATTGGACCGGCGGAATGAACATAAGTCCCCTCCCGGAACAGAGAATCCTCCTGATTCTCACTTTAACCATATTATTACGCACCTGCAATGAAGAATCTGTTAAGCTTTTTGTGGTCTAATAATTTGAGAGAAAGTTGAATCAAATGAGTGATGTATTTTCAAAAGACGGCCAAAAGGCTGGAAAATATAGTATGAACAACGATTTATCCGTTCTTTTAGCCATGGCGCATGATCGGAGCGAGCGGGGTCGGCTGGCGCTGGCGGATCGTCTCGCGCACGTTTTTTTGGCTCAAGACCTGGCTTTGGCGCCCCATGAAGAGCGACTCGTCCACGAGCTGATCGAAGACCTGCTGAAAAACGAGGACCCGTCCGTCCGTCATGCTCTGATCGCCCGCTTCGCGCGCGAGGAAACCGCGCCCCGACCCGTCGCGCTTCGAATCGTAAAAGGTCCGGCGGACATCGCCGCCCCTGTTCTCGCTTCCAACCAAAACCTGTTCGACGACGATCTGATTTCGATCATCGAGGACAAGGGCTCTTCTCACGCCGCCGCCATCGCGCGGCGCAAACAAATCAGCGAAGCCGTCGCCGATGCGCTGGTCACGACGGGCGATCCGGAAGTCATGAAGCTCGTCGCCGAAAATCTGGGCGCCAAACTTTCCGCCAGGGCCATGGACGTTCTCGTGAACGCGGCGCGCCTGACGGCCATGCTGCAAAAGCCGATCCTGGATCGCCCCGAACTCAGCGCCGGAGCGGCAGCGAGGCTTTACTGGTGGGTGGCCCGCGATTTGCGCCGCGCCACGTTGGAGCGTTTCGGCTTCGGCCCCGGCAAACTGGACGCGGAACTTAAGGAAGCGGTCGGAAGGAAGCTCGACGATTCCCTGCTTTCCAAAGACGATCCGACGGCTATGGAATCGTTGGCCGACTGGCTTCAGGAGAGGGATTCGGTCCGTCCCGAAATTCTTCCCCGTCTTTTACGGATCGGCCATTACCGCCTGTTCAACGTCCTGCTCGGAAGATTGACGGACCTTAAGACCTCTTTGGTCGATGACGTGATGAACGCGCCGAGCGGCAGGCTTATGGTCGTCCTATGCCGAGCGGTGAAGATCGACAAGGGCAACTTCGTGTCCATTTTCCTGATGTCGAGGGGCGGCCGTTCGGGCGAACAGATCGTCCGCCCCCGCGAATTGTCCGAGGCGCTGGAGACCTTCGACAAGATCAAACCGGAAAGAGCCGAGACCCTGCTCAAAGGCTGGCGCGCGAACCCCCGGATCCTCCTCGGCCTGATCCGGCGAGAGGAACGGGCCGCACGGCAGGGCTCCGCCCTATTGTAGCCCCAAGACCTGGTAGAAATAATACCCGGCGTCGATCGTGTCGCTGTTCGCGTTGTTCACACAGCCGGTCAGCTTGCCCTGAAGGCCGCTGGGCCAGAGCGAACCGTCGATCGGCGTGTTGCTGGTGGAGGCGAAATCGCCAAGATCCACCGGCGTCGCGATGGCGGAAGGGGCCAGCGCCGCGACCTTGGTGTTGATGTCTTCGCAGACCCCCTGCTCCACGCGCAAAACAGCGACCCTGTTGCCGTCGCCCGTGCCGAGCCTTGGGATGTCGATCAAAGGATAATGCCAGACGTCCGAGGACGGATCCGCCGCCATCGTCACCGAAGGCGCGGTGATGCCGCCGCCGGAAGGCGAGAACAAATCCTCCTTCGCCGTCGTGTTCGCCGGATTGATGACGATGTCAGCAAAGGCGATTCCGTTAGAGAGAATACGATCAAACCCGATTTTCAGGTTTTGACCGATGTCGATCATGGCCGCGGCTTTGGCGCGATTGCTTTCCGAGGAGGTGCCCGTCGTGAACGAGCCGCTGCCCGCCGCAATAGCCGCCGCGAGGATGCCGAGAATGGAAATGATGAAAAGGATAGGACCGATGGCGATGCCGGCATCGGCGCTCCATCTTGTCCCTTCTCTCTTTTGCAGCGTTCCTGCGATCATGGCCTTTTCCTCCTTTGGTCGCGGAGCTTCCCGCAGACCCGATATTCCCGTACCCCGCAAAGCCGACGAATCACGGCGACCCCAGGCAAACTCAGCTCGCCATCGAACAAAATCCCCCCTGAAAAGTCAATGGCCAACCGCGCCTCATTTCTCTTCGCTCGCCGTCGTAAAGGTGATCTTCTTGGGCGCCAGGATGGCCCGCATGGGAACCGAGGCCTTGCATTGGACGCCCACGCAGAATTCCTTCATTTCCCAACGAAATTGAGGGGAAATCGTGTCGATATAACTCAACACCGTCAGCCAGGTCCGAAATCTGGCCCCGTCCACGGCGGAAACCGTCAAGGACAGGTCGTTCGAGAGATTAAAGGTGATCTCCGGAAACCTTTTTTGCAACCGTTCTAAAAGAGGGTTCATTTCCGAAGATTCGGGCTTGCGCGTGACGATTTTGGGCAGGCTTGGCTCTCTGGCGGCGGCCTCGACGACTTGTTTTTTCGCCGAGACGGACAGATTGACCGTATAAAGGGCGAAAAGCATGAGCAAAACGGCGCCGCCCCAGGTCGCCGAAACGACGACCATCGTGGCCTTGTCGAACGTGCGAAGCGCCCGGTTGATCAGGGCCGGGTTCAGCACCTTGGCGTAAAAAGTGAACGGACCCTTCATTTGTTCTTCCCTTTCGGCTTGCCGAGCATAAGCGCCTCTTTCGAAGAGCCGATCACGACGCCCTGAGGCGTCGCGTCGAGCGTTTGGCCGCCCAGCTCCTTAATGCGGTCGGACGTCACGTTGGCGGGCAGGACCGCCCGCCAGGAGGCCTTGTCTCCCTCGATCACATAAATCTCAAGGTACCCGTTCAGCCCCAAAAGCCCGTCGTTCACGTCGCCGAAACGCGCCAGTTGCTCGCGCATGGGACTGGCCCTTTGCGCCTGAACGGCCTTGAGAAGTTGCAGGGACTTGATCTCGGTCCTTTGCCTTATCTCTTCCATATCGACCCGCGCGCTGATGGTGGCCATGGCCGCCACAAACCAGATGACCACAGCCAAGGCGCCGAACGCGACGGCCGCGAAAATCGAAAAGGCCGCCAGGATGCGGCGCGCCCTCTCTTCAAAAAGGGAAAGGGAGTACCAGGGAACCGGAGTCAATTTGGCGATGCGGTCGGGGACGAGTTCGATCACGGGCGCGCCGCCCAGCTCGCGCGACGTCCGCTCGGCCTTGGCCCGAATGACGGACCCCGTCCCCCGGTGGACCTGAAGCCCGTCGGGCAGGACGGACATCATCGTCGCCGTCTCGTCGCTGAAATAGGTGTAGAGAACGGGCGGATCGGCGGCGTCCTTCATGCCGGGCAAAAGAGAGGCGAAGGGACACCAGGTGCCTGGATGAGAACTCATTTCCGAGGAACGGGCCGCCAGATACCATATCTTATCGCCCTTGGCCTGCCAGGCGACGTGAACCCGCTCGCTGTCCGAAGCTTCGGCGGCGGCGTTCCAGACGATCCCCTCTTCCTCGCCGAGAACGCGCGGACAGCACCCGCCCAAAAGCCCCGCCGGAAGGTAATAGTCCCCCACCCCGCCCACGGCGCCCATAAGGGCGCGCGCGATGGAGCTCGACGTGTCGGCCGCGTTTTCGCCGCCGGGCGTATCGAGGCCGCCTTTCTCTATCGAGCCGAGAAAGCCTTTGATCTTTGCGAGAATTTCCGGAAGCTTCATGTCTTCACCCGCGCATTTCGTTGATGCTGTTGAGGAAGCTCTGGTTCTGGAGCATCAACAGGTAGATGGTCGTCAAAATCGTCACGCCCGACAGGGCGATCAGAAGGAAAAGTCCCGTCTTGAAGATTTTGCGCTGATCGGCCTTGGCCATCAAGTTTCTCTCTTCGGCGATGGCCTCGTAAACGTCGCCGAGCTGTTCGACGGACTGGATCGTGACGATCTGATCCCTCTCGGCTTTGGTCAAAGGTTCCCGCGCGAGCGCTCGCGCCGGTTCGACGCCGGACATGATCTTGCGCTGGCAGGCCGTCCAGTAAGACCGCGCCGTCGGCTCGACGGAACTTTGGATGATGATGGCCAAAGCCTCGGCGAGCGGAACCTTGCCGCGCAACAGGCGCGTCATAAGCTTGCAGGTGTCCTTAAAGCTCGTGTTCTGCATATAAGTGGAAAGAAGCGGAATCTTGATCATCAGACGCGAGGTGAAATGATCGGGCTTGTGCCGGTTCTGCCAATAGGCGAGGACGAAGAAAATGACCCCCAGAATGATTACCGACGTCAAAACAAGCAGAAATCCGTTGATCCAGGTGACGTATTCGATGCCGCGCGCGAACTTTTCGGCGGCGCCGGGGTCGGTGTTCTTCGTCCCTTGCGCCTTAAGATAGGGGATAAAGCCGAATTGCGTGCCCCAGATCGCGCCGATGACGCTCACGATGTCGAAGGACAGCCAGCTCAAAGCCGCGATCAGCGCCTTGTACTGCGTGCCTTTCTGCTCGACGTGCTCGATGGCGTGCTGCACGACGCCCTTCAAATCGCCCGCCCTTTCGCCCGCCGCGATGATCGCCATCGTGGCCGCGTCGAACAGCTTCAGCTCGCGCAGGGCCTCGGAAAAAGCCCCGCCGCCCTTCAGCACCGTCCGGGTCGGCAGAAAGGCCAGGCGGCGGCGCGGGTCCATCTCGCCCTCGATGATGTTCAAAAGCGCCGTGCCCGCCGAGGCGGTGGCGGACTGAAACCGGATCGCCCGCAAAAGCTGTAACTGCCAGTCGCTGGATCGAACATCCATCCATTCGAAAAGGGGCGGCTTTTGTTCGTTGATCCTGATAGGCCAAACGCCCTTGGCGCGCAGGGCGCGGCGCACGGCGTGTTCATCGGGAAGATAGAAATCCTCTTCCTGGATCAGGACCGCGCCGCCGATGGTGGGTTGGGCGTATTTGGCGTGGAAGAGTTTCATGCCGCCCTACCTGCTTCGGCCCTGTCGGGCGGAGATTTCCTCGACCATCAGCGAAGCGCCGATGTTCGCGTCGATCGCGCCGCGCCGCACCAGGTCGCGGATGGAATCCCGGCGCGGCAGATAGAACGTGCCCGGCACGTCCACGACCGAAGACGTGACGTTCGAGACCATCATTTCGGTGATCGCGCGACGGCTGGCCTGGTCTTCGGGCGGGAACATCGCTTCGAGAACGAGCGTCCGGCCCAAAAAGCCCGTATGGTTGCACAGATCGCACCCGCCCCGGTTCGCGAGCGCCACGCTTTCGTCCGGGTGAAGGCCGATGTCGCCGCAACGCGCCTCGTCGCCGAAGACGCGGATGGCCGTGTCCGTCCCGTGACAGGCTGGGCAGACGGTCTTCACAAGGCGCTGCGAGAGCGAGGCCACGAGCGCATGGCCCAGAATGTAAAGGCCGCTCGTGCGGTAAACCGAAGTCAAAAAGCCGTCGATGCGGTCCAGCGTGTGAAGCGCGTCCACCGCGTGGACCGTCGTGATGACAAGATGGCCGGATTCCGTCGCGCGCAGGGCGGCTTCCACCGTGTCGCCGTCGCGCATTTCGCCGACGATGATCACGTCCGGATCGTGCCGCATGAGCGCGCGGATGATGTCGGCGATGGAGTTGGCCGAATTGTCCGTCACCGACGTTTGATCGACGAGCGGCATATCGTATTCGACCGGCGCCTCGACCGAATAAACCGCCCGCGCCGAACGGTCGATTTCCTGGATGATGCCGTAAAGGGTCGTGGATTTACCGGACCCGGTCGGGCCGCTCACGACGATCAGGCCGCCGTCTTTCGTCTGGGCGTGGATCGCGCGGCGCAGACGTTCCGCGACGGACGGCGCGTTGAGAAACAATTCGTCGAACGAACGCAGGTTTTCCCGGTCCAAAAGACGCAAAGTGAGCTTTTCGCCCGACGGCGCGACGGGCAAAGCCGCGACGCGGACGTCGATCATGCGGCCCTGCCATTCGAAGCCGAGACGCCCGTCCTGGGGATGCTGGCGGTCCGCCGCGTCCATCTTGGAGTCCGTCTTGATGCGCGTCACGAGCGGCGCCATCACCCGGTGCGGGATCAAATGCTTGTACACAAGGTCGCCGTCGATGCGGTACCGGATCCAGCAGCGCGCGTCGTCTTCCTGGAGCGAAAGATGAATGTCCGAAGTGCGGCTCTGCAAGGCTTCGGACAGAATGTCGGAAAGCGCCTGTTCGATCAGCGTCGCGTCGTCCGGATCGCGGGCCAGCGCCGCGAACACGCGCAAAAGGCGCTCGCCCGCGACTTCGCTCTGCTCGCGCATAAGACGGGCCAGATCCGCCCGGTCCCACGGCTCTACGTCGATCTTCAGGACCTCGCGGTTGGCCCGCTGCAAGGCGGCGGCGATGCGAAGAAGGTCCGCGTCGTCCACCCTGTCGCCCACCGCGATGCGCAAGACGCCGTCCTTCAAATCCAAAAGGCAAAGCCCCATCGCCGTCTGGTTCGCGACCGAGACGTAAAGGCGAAGCGCCTGCATGGTCAAATCTTCGCGCGCGCTGCCGCGCGTCTTGACGCGGCTCGCCTCCTCCAGCACGAAACCGTTGCGGTGAAGAATCTCCTCGATCGTCAGATAGCGCCCCGTGGCGCGACGCATGGTCTGCTCGGCCAGGGCCAGTTCGTAATGGCGGGGTTGGACTCGCTTGGCGCGGTCGGCTGGAGACAAAATCCCAAGCGGCGAGACGGCCTCGCTCATCGCTCGCTCTCCGAGGCGCTTTTCTTCTTTTTCGCCGCGCTCGGCTTGACAGGTTCGTCGAGGCTTCTTTCCTTCTTTTTCTGGGCCGCTTTGGAAGTCAGCGCCGAAACCGTCTCAAGAAAGAGGACCTTCTTTTCTCCGCCGACCAGAATCTCGGCCTGCTTGGGCGTCACGCTCGTCAGCTTGGCCGTATGGTCGTCTCCAAACGTCACGTCCTCGCCCACGGCGACGATTTTCGTCGCCCCGTCCACGTACAAAAGCGCGCGCGGCCCCACCGTGCCGATCAGGTGGATCCCGCTCGTATCGACGCTCGCCGGAGCGGCGGCGCCCGGGTCCGGCAAGGGCGGCAGGGAATCCGCCTTCATCTCGGCCATCTTGCCCGCGATTATCTTTTCCACGTCGTCGGCGGAAGGCGAAAGAGAAGGCTCCGGTATCGCCTTGCCTCCCTTTCTGCCGCCCGTTCCCTCTTCGGCCTTTGCCAGCTTGGCCGTCCCTCGCACGGGAATGACGGCGAACCCCAGCCGTCCGCTATGGCGGATGATCAAATCCGTGGAAACCGCGCCGGGCGCCTTGGGGTCCCACACCAGCGTGACGGGGCAGGATTCGCCGGGCTTTAGGTCCATGTCTTCCGCGCAGCCCTGGTTCAATCGCTCAAGACCGTTTTCCGCCGCGATCACTTCGATGGAAAGAATCGTGATGGTCTCGCCGCTGTCGTTCACCATCAGGGCCGACCGCACCGCCTTGCCCGCGCCGATTTCCGTATCGCCGAAATTGATGGGCTTGATGTCCTTGGTGCTCAGGGAAAGGCCTTCGGTCTTTTTCTCGATGGAAGAGGCGCTGGTCTTGCCCGTCAGCTTCGCCCTGGCCAGACGGCCTTCGCCGTTATGGGTCATCAGGACTTCCGCCGTCCAGGCCCCGCCCGCCGTGGGCGTAACCTCGACGGTCACCGCGCACCGGCTGGAGGCGGCGATGGTCCCCTGTTTCGAACAGTCGTCGGCGACGATCTCGGCGTTCACGCTCGTGTCGCCGTTGGCCGAGATGGAAGCGATGTCCACCGGCAGGTTCGTCGTGTTGACGAAGAAAATGGTCGTGCGCTTGCCGACGTTCACGCCCGTCTCGCCGAGGTCGATCTCGTTTTTCGGCTCCACGCCCACGGCGCCGTCGGCGCATCCGGACGATCCTTGGGAAACCGGCGCGCTGGGCGCCAGAAAAGAGGCGTCGCGCGAAGCGGCCAGCGCCTCGCCCCCTGCCCCCAGGAAAAGCAGCGCGAAAAGAAAAAGGGCGCGACGGCAAAAGCTCATGGGCTTTCCTCCTGCGCGGGAGGGGCCAAAAGAGACGTCGGCTGAAGCATTTCGTCATAGGCCCGGCTGAAGCCGCGCTGAAGAAGGCCCTGGCCCACCGGCGCGCCGTCCGGCAAAGGACGCGGCGCGGAGGCCGGTATCGCGGGAACGGCCTGCACGGCGGTCGGCGCGGGCGCGGTGAAAAGCTGGCCTGTCGGCACCGCCACCTGCTTGGCGCCGTCCTTGTCGATCAAAACCGCGTCCGGCAAAGGTTGCGGCGCGACGGGGCTGCGGAACACGGGGTCCCGGCCTTCTTCCGCCCGCGACGCGTCCGAGAAAAGAACGATGGACGGCTTGACGAGAATGACCAGCTCCTTGTTCTCAAGCTCGTCCGAGCGGAAGGTGCTCAGCTTCATCCCGAACGGCAGGGGAACGCCCTCCTTGCTGTTCTTGTCGCGCGAGGTCACAAGGCCGGCCAGGACCAGGTTGTCGCCGGGCCGCACGCGCAGGGAGGTGTTGACCTTCCGCTCCGTCGTTTCCGGCAGGTCGATGATGGTTCCGTTCTTCATCGTCGTGGGATTCAGGCTGATGACGTCCTGCATCTCGATTTCCATCTGCGCCGAAATGACCCCGCTTTCGAACGACCCCGCGACCGTCACCGTCAGACCCGTCTCCAGGCTGTCGGTCGTGACCGTGTTCGTGCCGGTGGTCGAAGTGGACACCGAGGTCGTCGTCTCGCCGACTTCGGAAATGTAGCGCTGCTGGCCGCCCACGCGGAACTCGGCGCTGGAGCCGGAAACGAACGTCAGTTGAGGATTGCTGATCGTCTGGACCTGGCCTTGCGAGGACAGGAACTTCAAAACGCCGTCCGCCGTGATGTTGCCGGTCAGCTTCGCCCCGAGGCTCACGCCGGGATTGGCGACGCTCGTGAAGCCCGTCACGGCGTCGATCAGGATTTTTTGGTTGCCTTTGCCGATTTCGGGAAGCTCGAACTTGCTCCAGTTGATGCCCGTCGCCTTGTCGTTGCTGAGCGTGACTTCCCAGATGTAGAGTTGCATGACGACCAAAGGCCGACCGTTGCGAAGCTGGTCGAGATATTCCCCGACGTTCTCGTGTCCCGTCACGTCGGTCGTATAGACCAGCTTTCCGCCCTGGTCGTCGATCCGAACCTTGTCGCCCGCCAGGGAACCGATCATGTCGGCCATGGAATTCGTGGCTTTGGACGAGTCCTTGATAGAGGGAATGACGGGAAGCTCGACGATAAAGGTCTCCTTGTCCTTGACCTCTAAAAGCCCGCCCCTGTAGCTGCAAAAGACTTTGGCCGAGGCGCAAATCTTGTCCACGACCTGCGGCAAGGGGCCGCTTAGGTTCGTGACGGAAACCAGCCGGTCGTCGAAAGCGGACGAATCCCAAGAAAGCGAAACGTCGGTTCCGGCCAAAACCGCCTGAAGCGCGGCGGTGATGGGAACGGCGCTGAGGTTCGTGGTCGGCACGATGATGCCGCCCGGCAGTTTGTCCGTCCGTGCCAACTTGCGCTCGTGCAGGCGCGTGCCGACATCCAGCGTCACGACCGGCGGATCAGCCACGCCGCGCACCGTTTCCTCAGGGGCGGGAACTTCGGCCACGGTGGGGGATCGTCCGGTCGTGGGTTTGGCATCGGGAACGTCCACGAACGTGCAGCCCGCCAGCGCAAGGACCAGAGCCGTCGAAAGGGTCAAACGAAGACGCATTCCCGTTCCTTCAAGCAAACCCAAAAGAAGCGACGCCGGAAAAAAGACCTTTCCCGAACAAACCGCCTCTGCCGTTTTCCCGAAGCCTCGGAAAAACAAGGAGTCTCGTCTCCGAGTTAACGATTGGTTAGGTTGATAATTCGTTAATCCGTCTTGTTTTATGATCTCGCCGCCGTCTTTCAGGAAAGGGCTTCCATGCTTCCTTCTCTTAAGGCCTCTCGCCGCCGTCGCGGTATGTCTTTGGTCGAATCCGCCCTCTACATGGGGATCGTCGGGATCGTCATGGGGGCCGTTTGGGCCGCAGGTGCCGTCGTCCACACGAACCTGCAAATCGGCAGAAGCGTGGGCAATCTGATGGTCGTCGTCCAGAATATTCAGACTTTTTACAGCGGGCAGAGTTCCTTCAAGAAGGCCGCCGGCTCCGATCTGACGGAAGCCTTGGTCAAGGCCGAGATTTTCCCTTCGGCCATGATCCACCCCCAGACGAACCGGCCCGTGACGCCCTGGAGCACCGAAATCAGGGTCTATGTGGGCGAAAACAAGAATTCGTTCCGAGTCTCTTACGAACCCTCTCTGCCTGAAGAGGTCTGCCGAAGCCTTGTGGGCCGCGTGGGGGGACGGGGACGAAGCGAAAGCCTTGTCAACGTCACGGCAGGGGGGACTTCTTATACAACCGCCGACCAGCTCAACCGCCTGACCGCCACAACCGTAACCGGAAGCTGCAAAACCGTTTCGTTCACCTTCAAGTTAGGGGGATAGGCCTCTGTACAGCCGTCCCCTTTTTGCCTAACCTCTTTTTTCTCCTTCGAATCGACGTTTGTTTAAGCAAGGTTCCCACACCATGACGGACAACGAAACGCCCGAACTTTGGGCCAGACAGGCCATGGATCTCTTAAGGCGCGACGGCCTGGAGCCGACGCCGGACAATTTCGCCGTCTATTACGCCTTTTGTTCCGGGACCAACCCCAATCTTAAAATGGCCATGGATCTGCTGCTTGAGCAGCACGGCAAGCTCAACCAGACCCAATGCACCGAGCTGTTCCTGGCCCACCTGAGCCTTGAGGCGGAAAACAAGGTCCTGCAGGCCGCCTCGACGAACATCGAGGAAGAGATCAAGCGCGTCATGGGCGTTTTGGCAAAATCGTCCGAGGAAGCCTCCAATTACAACGAAACGCTGACCGATTTTTCGGGAACCCTGAGCCGGACGGAATCGCTGGAGCAGCTCCGCGCCGCCGTGTCCCGCGTGGCGGCGGAAACGCACGTCATGGCCCAGCAGAACCAGCGTCTTCAGGCCCAGCTCGCGCATTCGACCCAGGAACTGACGGAAATGCGCTATAACCTCGACGAGGTGCGCAAGGCCTCGCTCGTCGATCCGCTCACCGAAGTCGGCAACCGCAAATATTTCAGCGGCGAGCTTTTGCGCGTCGTCGCCGAGGCCGAGGAAAACGGCGCGCCGCTTTCGCTCCTTATGGTGGACATCGACCATTTCAAGAAATTCAACGACAGCTACGGCCATCTGATCGGCGACGAGGTTTTGAAACTCGTGGCGAAAACGCTGGTCGAAAACCTTAAGGGCCGCGACATCATCGCCCGCTACGGCGGCGAGGAATTCGTGATCCTTTTGCCCCAGACCGTCGTGCAGGACGCCGAGAAAGTCGCCAACCAGCTGCGAAACATCCTGGGGACCAAACAGATCAAACGCCGCCGGACGAACGAAACGCTCGGCATTGTGACGATTTCCATCGGCGCCACCCAGTACCTACCCAAGGAAGACCCCGAAGGATTCATCGCCCGCGCCGACTCGGCCCTTTACGACGCCAAGCAAACGGGGCGAAACAAGGTGATGGTGAGGTAGCCCCGGCGGGGCGAGGCGCAAGGCCGCAAATTACGCAGCCATCTCCATATCTCCCAAAGAAGCCGCCATGTTACGAAGCAGAACCAAAACTGTACCGGAAGTATCCATAGTAAAATATTCGATTCTAAGCCCTGCCTGCGCTGCCGCCTTTTTGAACAAACCGGGGGGAAATTTGTACGAGTTCAAAACATGAAATTCCTGTCCTTTAGAGACATGAAAGGACTCCCCAGCCAACGTAAAAGTCTGATCCCTCGTAGCAGTCAAGAAGGAAGCCCACAGATGGCATTCCTTTATCCACCTCGGAGTCGACTCGAAGAAGTCCGGATTAAAACCGTCCATATCCAGCTGACTCGCGGCGCGATACATGATGTTACAGATAAAGTCTTTGGAGCGCTTGTTGCAATATGTTCTCTCAAGCGCAAGAGCGTCCTGCGTGGTGTCGAAGGAAAGAAGCGTCCAGCCAGCTGCGTTATGCCGAGCAAGGTCCCTTAGCGCGTCAGACAGAAGATTCTCTGGAAAAGACAAGCTAACCGGATGAATAAGATTTCCGATCGTACTACCGCCAAAATACGTTAGAGACGGTCTCGATGCGTCGCTTTTCATGGAAAAGGCATCATCGACGGTCGGTGTAACTTCAATAGATGGATACAACCCTTTGGCGATTTGGGCGGCGCGAGCGGCAAAAACAGAAGACCCATCGACGGGTTGATAACCGGTTGCTTGAATCGCTTCTACGATTCTCATGCTTTTCGCGCGAATAGATTCTTCGGCCCCCGGACCAAGGTCGATAAGATTCAGCCCGACAGGAATCCGAAGAGCGATAGAATCCATGCTTCTACGCAACAGAGCAATGTCATCGCGGGCGATGTTATATGTCGGCTCATTGTCGGCAAGATCCTGCCAAAGCTTGACACCGGACATGGATTGATCGCCGCGCCTGCCATCGTGGTCCTCGTAAAAGTGCATTCCCATATGGGATGTTCTTCGACCCGTCAGGAGGTCGATGAAGTCTCGGTGGAAAACGGAATTATTCATTGCCAGCCCCCTTATTGAGTTGGGGGATAACTTTCGCCATGCTCCACAAATCCTCAAACTGCCGCCTGTAAGCGGCGGCAACTTCGGACGAGTGAACAAGGATGATTTTCGGTGACGGCTTGGATTTGAAAATGACAATGCCGAGCATATCGCCGCAGAGATAAAACGGAACCATCCCAAAACGATCTTTGGGTATCCAACGATATTCTGTATAGGAAGACGTCGAAGCGGGGTAGGTTCCTTCAAGGGTAAGGCTACGAATGGAAATATCTTTTCTCTCTTTGCACAAAGTATTCATTCGTGAGAAATGCTTCCTGGCCCCCTCGACCCCGTGGGCGGCTTTCCATTGATTTTCATCAATACCGGTGGCGACAATCTGGCCGCCGTGAGCGGCAAGATGGTCATAAACTTTGTCTAAAAATTTGATCAGTCCCGTTTGTCCGTTTAAGACGTCCACGCCTTCGGGAATGAACCTCACCCCCTGGTCGTCCAGGAATTCGACCCGGTGGTCGTTAAAGGTCCTTATAATCTTGTCGATGGTTGAGGGCCGGGCCTGAACGGTTCCCCTCTCTATATTGAAGATGGTTTCGCGATTGACCCCGGCTTTGGCGGCGAGGTCTTCGGCGTCCCAGTCGAGGAGAACCCTCGCTGCACGAATTTGCTTCCCGGTGATCATAACGTGGTTCCCATAATGAATTTTATTTCTTATAGCACATAATTGTTTAGCAGAAAATTAAAAACATCTTACCCAGGAAAGGGAAAACTCTTTCTTTTTAAGGTAGTGAAGGGGTTAACGAGGTTCTTCGTTAACAAAAAATCGGCTGACATTAATTATGTTTTATAATGAATATAATTATGTACCATAACATTTTTTCCTCTTGCTTTCCCCCCATCCCCGGGCTACATTCGGGACATAAGATTACAGCGGATCACCATTTCAAACGGGGGCGATTATGAAAATGGAACAATTTGAAACCGTCCTGATGCGACACGGCGAAGCCTTTGTTCAGCATCTCATGGAAACCTGGGAACGTTATCAGGGCCTTCGCGCCACAGCGCCGTTGCCGCTCGAAGCCCGCTGGGAACGCTTCCTGCGCGCCACGGATTTTGCCCCTGCCGTCATTGCCGCCTAAGAGGCCTTTGCCAAACCCTTCGCCCGCAAAGAACTGCGCCATGAACAAACCCAAGGCCCGCGCAACCCCCGAAGACCTTTTCGTGCACGCCTTGCGCGCCACCGGCGAAGACCTCACCCAAAGCGATCTTCGCCTCCTGGCCTCCGGCCTGGCCGCCGCTCGGCAGGCTTATGAAAAACCCCTCAACGAGATAGAAGCCCGCGCCATCGACGCCCTCATCGCCTATGTCGCCGACGCCCAAAAGGTCCGGGAAGACACCGTCCGCGAAATCCTTTCCTCTCGCTACGCCATCCCCGAGGCCAAGGCCCTGCCCTCCCGCCTCTACCAGGAGGCCGTCGAGTTCCTCGTCGATCTCGATATGGCCAAAGCCGTCAACTGAAGACGAAAAAGCCGGGGGGGGGCCACCATGCACACCGTCAGCGCAGCGCAGATTAAAGCGGCAAGAGCGCTCCTGGGCCTTTCGCGCGACGAGCTGGCCGAGGCGGCGCGCCTTTCGTCGGCGACCATTCGCAATCTTGAAAACGGTTTCGTTTCCTATCGAAGCGCGGCGGCCGTTCGCGCCGCGCTGGAGACCGCCGGGATCGAGTTCACCGACCACGACGGCCTGCGCCGCCGCGCGGTAACAAAAACCCGTTTCCCGCTTGCGAACGGGGCGCGGGTGCGTTACCACCTTTCCCATGAATGTTCCCGTTTCGATCACGCAAGACCCCTATTGGGATGGGCTTAATCCGGCCCAACGCCAGGCCGTGGAAGCCAGCGACGGCCCCGTGTTGGTCCTTGCCGGCGCGGGCACGGGCAAGACGCGCGTTTTGACCGCGCGTCTTGCGCATCTTTTGGCGACAGGCCGCGCCATGCCCTCGCAAATCATGGCGCTGACCTTCACCAACAAGGCCGCGAATGAAATCCGCGAGCGCGTGTCCGCCCTTTTGGGCCGCTCGGTCGAAGGCTGGTTTCTGGGCACGTTCCATTCGCTCGCCGCGCGGCTGTTGCGGCCTTACGCCGAGCGCGTGGGCCTCAAGCCCTCTTTTACGATCCTCGGCGAAGACGATCAGCTTCGGCTTATCAAACAATTGCTTGAAGCCGAAAACATCGACGAGAAAAAATCCCCCGCCCGCGTGGTCCTCGGCGCCATCGAACGCTGGAAAGATCGCGGACAGTCTCCCGCCGATGTCCGCCACGAGAAAAGCGAACTGGCGAACGGCAAGCTTTCAAAACTCTACGGATTGTACCAACAGCGCCTTCTCGACCTGAACGCCTGCGATTTCGGCGATCTGCTTTTGCACCAGCTTACCCTGCTGCGCGAAAATCCGGACGTTCTGGAGAAAATGCAGAACCGGTTTCAATACATCCTGGTGGACGAATATCAGGACACCAACGTCGCGCAATATCTTTGGCTGAGACTGCTCGCGCAGAAACACAAGAACATCTGCGTCGTCGGCGACGAGGACCAATCCATCTACGGCTGGCGCGGGGCGGAGATCGGGAACATCTTGCGCTTTGAGGAGGATTTCCCCGGCGCGACCGTCGTGCGGCTTGAAGAGAACTACCGCTCCACCGCGCATATTTTGGGCGCGGCCTCTCACCTTATCTCGCGCAACCAAATGCGGCTCGGCAAAACCCTCTGGACCCACGCGGACCACGGCGAGAAGATCCACATCCGCACTCTTTGGGACGGCGAGGAGGAAGCCCGCTGGGTCGCCGACGAGATTGAGGCGCTTGAGCGACGCGGCGAAAGCCCTTCGCAAATGGCCGTCATGGTCCGCGCCGGTTTCCAAACCCGCCAGTTCGAAGAGCGTTTCATCGCGCTCGGCATTCCCTATCGCGTGCTTGTCGGCGCGCGGTTCTATGAACGGCAGGAAATCCGCGACGCGATGGCCTATCTGCGGCTCATCGCCTCAAGCGAGGACGACTTGGCGTTTGAGCGCATCGTCAATCTGCCGAGGCGCGGCGTCGGCCCGGCGGCTTTGCAGAAAATCCGCGCCTTCGCGAGAGAAAGCGGCCTTTCCTTGTGCGAGGCGACGGCGCGGATCGCCGAGACGAACGAGCTGGGGCCGAAATTGCGGAACCAGCTTTCGAACCTTATACAGGGCTTCGCGCGTTGGCGCGCCCTTTTGGAAACCTTGCCGCACGGCGAGGTCGCGCAGATCGCGCTCGACGAGGCGGGCTATACGGGTATGTGGCAGGCCGACAAATCGCCCGACGCGCCCGCGCGGCTCGACAACCTCAAGGAGCTTGTCGGCGCCATGGCCGCCTTCGACACGCTGGAAGCCTTTCTGGAACACGTGAGCCTCGTGCTTGAAGTCACGGAGGAAAAAGGAATCCCGCAAGTCAGCCTCATGACCCTGCACGGCGCGAAGGGGCTGGAGTTCGATTACGTCTTCCTGCCCGGCTGGGAGGAGGAGATTTTTCCCAGCCGCCTCTCGCTCACCGAAAACGGCGCGCGCGGACTGGAAGAGGAGCGCCGTCTCGCCTATGTCGGCCTCACCCGCGCGAGAAAAAAGGCGTGGATCAGCCATGTGGCTAACCGCTTTCTGCACGGCTCTTGGATCAGCGCCTTGCCCTCGCGTTTTTTGAAGGAACTGCCCGACGAGCACACCGAACGAGTCTCCAGCCTGCGGGGACAGGCGGCGCCGCAAGCGGAGAGCGCATGGAAAAACGGCGACGGTGGACGGCGCGGCAGAACCCCCAACCTCTGGCAACAATTGCGCGCCACGGGCGGTCTGCCCGCCCGTCCCCCTGCCGACGCGCCTGCGCAGATCGAGGGCACCGCCCGCGAGGTTAACCCCGCCCCTCGCCCGCCCAGACGCGGCGACGGGTTCAACGTCGGCGACCGCGTGGTCCATTCATCTTACGGTCACGGTACGATCCGCCGCGTGGACGGCCATAAGCTCGAAATCGCGTTCGACAAAGCGGGTGTCAAAAAGGTAATGGACGGCTTCGTGACCCCGATGGGGTGAGGCGCAATTTGTCGCAGTCTCCCGGGGCTTATCTAGGCCGACGCTTTGTCAGCGCATAAAACATCGGTTAAAGGCTGCGCCTTATTAGCGGCATAGGAAGGAATCTCAAGCAGATAAACCTTCGAATCCGTCTCGTTTTCCCAAACGCGCAATATGTTGAGACGCAAGGCACGACAAGCCTTATTAAAAAGCTCCGTCGAGAACTTATACGAATTCTTCAGATGAAGCTTTCGCCCTTTTTCAAGAAAGACGCGGCGACCGTCTATCTCGAACGTCATATTCTTCTTAACAACCGCCATATGAGCCAACTGCCCGGACGCGGGCACCCAAAGAGGCTCATAATCGAAAGCCAAAGGATCAAAATCCTTCATCGGAAGTTCGACGGCCATTCGGTCAAAGATATTCAACTGAAACAAAGCGTGTAGTTTATAGTAATTTTTAATGCTCTGCCCGTTTTGGCTGCTGTCAAACGCAACCAAAAGAGCGCCCCCGTTTGCGGCAGAAACGAGGTGCCGGAGGCCGTTGATTAATGTCTCCTCCGGAGGCGCCTCGCTTATCGGTCCTTCGACGTTGCTGATCGTCGATCCAAAAGAGCAGACAAGCGCCGCCTCCTCATCATAGGGAAAAGCATTTTCAAAGAAGTCGTCTATCAAGGGAGAAACAGCATACGCTTTCCTAACGTCGTCCGCGTACAAAAGGTCTCTTAAAAAGGAAATGGATTCGTCAACGGGAATATACCGTTTGCTATCCAACGCTTGCATGAACGGCAAAACTTTGTTTCTGAAAGCCTGAATAGTTCCCGGCCCCAAATCAACGACGGGAAGCCCCGAAGGCAGGAATTGACGAATGTCCGCTGCGGCCTGTTTTAATAAAGCGACCTCTGAATTGAACATGGCGCTGGAGAATTTACTGTGCCGCTTCTCGGTTTCCGCCCAAAGGCGATCTCCGGACGTGGCCTTACCATGGCGCGCCCCGGCGTGAGGAACATATTGGTGAGCGCCCATATGAGACGTTCTTGTTCCTTCAAAGAGAGCTATCGAATCCTGCAAGAACCTCATTTCTTTTCCTTCTTCTTGCCTTCTTTTTGCGGGGGTTCTTTGGCGTTCGCCCAGGCAAAGTTGAACGATTGGCGGTATGCTTCGGCAAATTGCCCGGACTGAATAAGCAAAACCAAGGGGGCCGGATCGTTCTCAAAGGAAATAAGAGCCAAAGTATCGCCGAAAACGTAAAATGGAGTAGGCGAAAAATATTCTTTCGGAGACCATCGGTAGGTCGCATATTTCGTCGCGGTAAAATTATAATCGCCCTCCTTGACGAGGATTCTCATTTCAAAATCTTCACGTTGTCTGGCTATTTCGGCCATTCGACTTCTATGGCTATCGCCAACGGGGCGATACTTCGCGAATTGCCGCTCATCGACGCCGCTTACGCAAACATCGCCCCCTTTGGCGCGGACGTGTTCAAAAACCATATCGTTGAATTTCTGAAAGCCCGCGTATCCTTCGAGAACGCCGAAGTTCTTCAGTTTGAATCGAACGCCCGAATTCTCCAAAAACTCCACGCCCGCGTCGTTCAAGGCCTGCACGATCTTTTTCATCGTCGAAGGCCTGGGCTGCGTATCGCCTCTCTCTATAGCAATGATCGTTTCCCTTCTATGTTCGACGCGATCAGCCAACGTCGCGGCATCCCATCCAAGAAGGGCGCGAGCGGCTCTTATCTGTTTGCCTGTCAACACAGCCGTTACCTCACATTTTGTGAAAGTGAAACTAATATATCATGAGGTTTATAGAAGAGCAACAAACAAACGCCTACCTTTTATGCATAGGTTTTCGCCGAATTCTGGTATCCATATAGTTAATTATGCCTTTGTCCGCCCCATAACCACCTGTTTCTTATGAGAGATTTTATACATAACAAAATGTTATGTTATATATATCAAAATGAGCTATATTAACCTTGCCTTTTTCCGCCAGAATCGTTACATTTACAAGACGAGAATATTGAAACCAACCATTTCAAACGGGGGCGATTATGAAAATGGAGCAATTTGAAACGGTCCTGATGCGACACGGCGAAGCCTTTGTTCAGCATCTCATGGAAACCTGGGAAC
>CAZZDK010000013.1:59212-61446 GCA_964652235.1 uncultured Rhodospirillaceae bacterium | reverse complement strand
CGCAGTCGGCCAGAGGTTTCTATCCGACGCGCTCTTGCCCGACAAGCGGAACGTGGATGTCGATATAGAGACGGTGAACTTCGAGTTTGGCTTCCGCCTCAGGGATCGTCTGCCCGCGAAACGGCGCGACGAAAAGAGCCTCGCCGTCGAGGCAGAGCTTGTCTTCGGGCGCGTTTTCGGACGTCAGCGCCGCCAGATAAGCAAACGCGCGCGGAAAAAGCGGATGCAACCCGACGTACCGCGAAGATTCCGAGATTCGGTCGAAGATCATGGGAAAAACAGGCACCCTTCTGGAGCGTGGATTGAATTAAAAGATATTGAGGCGAAAACCAAGGGTTTCGAGAACCGAAGCGCAGCGCATGTTGAAATACGTGAGCACCGGAAGCGCAGAAACCCTTGTTTTGCAGCCCAATAGGTTTTAATTCAGCCCGCGCTTTAGTTCTTCAGCGGCTTTCCCTTTTCCAGCATATGTTCGATCCGCGCCAGCGTTTCAGGCTGCTTGCACAGCTTGACGAACAGGGAGCGCTCCATATCCATAAGCTGCTTTTCGCCGACCGAGCCGGAAGGGCCGCCGTCTTCGCCGCACAAAGCGCCCGCCAGCATTTTGCCGATGGTCGTATCGTAAGGCGAAGGCTTAAGCGATTCCAAAACGATCTCCAAAGCCGACTTGCCGGACGGTCCGGGCAGCGTGACCGCCCATTCTTTCGGGGGCGTATAGCCCGCCGCCGCCATATCCAGCACCTTTTGCCTGGCGTCGGCCAGCAGACGTTCGCGGTTCATCGTAATGCCGTCGCCCTCGCGCAGTAGGCCGAGCGCTCTCGCGTCCGCCGCCGATTTCGAGGTGCGCGTGGACATGATCAACTCGAACACGCGGCTCACGGGCGGTGTCGCGCCAGACGCGGCGAAAGCGCGGCCCAGCATTTGAGTGCAGCCTCCCCAGCCGGGGATCAGGCCGACCCCGACCTCGACAAGACCGATGGTCAGTTCGCAATAGGACTGGACCGCCGAACAATGCAGCGTGATCTCGCACCCGCCGCCCATCGCGTAGCCGCCCGGCGCCGCGACGGAAGGAAACGGCGCGAAACGCAACGCGCTGTAGGCTTCCTGGCCCTTTTTAATGATCTCTTCGATCTCGCCGAAATTCCCGGCCTTAATAGAGGCCGCGAAGTTCGCGAGGTTCGCGCCCGCCGAAAAGTTCGGCGCGTCGGTATAGACGACAAGGCCCTTCCAGGCCCCGCGTCCGTCGCCGATGAGCGCGATAGCCTTGTGAATCATGGCGAGCGTCTCGGTGTCGATGGCGTTGGCCTTGGTCGTGAACTCAAGGCACAGAACGCCTTCGCCGATGTCCCACAGACAGGCCGAGCCGTTCTTTTCCACCGGCGTCTTGGCCAGCTTGATGTCCTCAAGCATCATGGCGCCCGGCGAGCGGTAAGTCGGCGCATAGGTGCCGTCGAGCTGCAGGAACTCCCGCCGACCGTTCGCAATGCGGTAAAACGTCTTGCCGACCGCCTTCTCCAGAAAAGCCGGGACGGGACGCCCTTCGCTTTTCAGCTTAGCCGCAAACCAGTCCGGGCCGAGTTTGTCGATCAGCTCGAACGGCCCCATGCCCCAGGCGTAGCCCATCTTCATGCCCGCGTCGGCGAGCGTGATGTCCGGCACCGTGTCCGGAACCAAAAGGAAGGCGTAAGACAACGTTTCGGACAAAACGCGCCAGGCGAACTGGCCGATATGGTCCGTGGCCTCGCATAGCGAGCGAAGGTCCTTCGCCGCCGCGTCGATGGCCGGATTCTTGACGGGCTTCGAGACGGCATACTCCCCGGTCTCCAGATTGATGGATTCGGTGACCTTGCCCGTTTCGTTTTTGACAATGCGGTAATAGCCTCCCTTGCCTTTGCGGCCCGTATAGCCTTCCGCGATCATCTTTTTGGACAACTCCGGCTCCTGATAAATGCCGCGATACGGATCATTGGCCGCCAACGTCGAAAGCAGGCTCTTGCCGATCAACGGCATAAGGTCGAGGCCGATCAGGTCGATAAGGCCGAACACGCCCGTCCGCGGCACGCCCATCGGCTTGCCGCACACGGCGTCGGCTTCCTCGACCGTAAGGCCGAGATCCATCGCCGCGTTCACCGCCGATTGCAGCCAGAACATTCCCAGGCGGTTGGCGATAAAGCCCGGCGTGTCGTTGCAGGGAACGACGCCTTTTCCCAGTTTCTTGTCGCAGAACTCAGCCA
>CAZZDK010000013.1:57931-59199 GCA_964652235.1 uncultured Rhodospirillaceae bacterium | reverse complement strand
GAGGCCGGATCGGTGGCGGGGCCGGTGATCAACTCCAAAAGGCGCATATAACGCACGGGATTGAAAAAGTGCGTGATCATGAAGTCCTTGGCGAAGGTCGGCGACTGGCCTTCGATCAGCTTGGACAGGGGAATGGTCGAGGTGTTCGAAGCGACGACCGAGCCGGGCTTGCGCACCGCGTCCACCCTTTTGTAGAGCGCCCGCTTGATCTCCAGGTTTTCAAGGACGACCTCGATGATGAGGTCCTTGTCCGCAAGTTTTCCAAGATCGTCGTCCGTGTTGCCGACGCTGACGAGCGAGGCCGCGCCGTCATGCATGAACGCGCCGGACGTTTTGAGTTTCTCAAGCGCCTTTTGCGCAAGCACGTTCCTGTCGGTCGCGTCTTTCGGCACGATGTCGAGCAAAAGGACGGGAACGCCCGCATTGGCGACCTGCGCGGCGATCTGGCTTCCCATCACGCCGGAACCGATCACGGCGACTTGGCGAATTTCTGTCGGCATTGGATAACTCCCTGAAACAAATGAAGGCCGCCCGAATCCCTCTGGACGAGCTCCGGCGACGGTCCTATATGCCGGAATAAGGTTGAAGAAAGGTTTAACCATACTTCGTATGTATGCATTGCCCCTCGTTGCGGCGCCACGCGTTCCGGGTTAGGGTCCCACTCACAAAGGGTAAAAAGGGCCAAGGACTTACCATGAAAAAACTGAACATCGCCGTTGTCGGCGCGGGCCAAAATATCGGGCAGGAGATTCTGAAAACGCTGGCCGAGCGGGAATTCCCCGCCGCCAAGGTTTCGGCGCTCGGAACCGCGGGCGATCTGGGCCGCCAGGTCAGCTTCGGCGAGGACGACGTTCTGGACATCGAAGACGCCGCCCGTTTCGATTTCAAAGGGACGGACCTTTGCTTTTTTGCGGCGGGCGCCAAGACATCGGAAAGCCTTGCGCCGCGGGCCGCCGCCGCGGGCTGCGTCGTGATCGACGCCTCGCCCGCCTTTCGCATGGACCCGGACGTGCCGCTTGTGGTGCCCGAAGTGAACCCGGAAGCTTTGGCGAACGTTAAAAAGAAAAACATCGTCGCCAGCCCCGGCGCGAACGCCATTTTGGCCCTTTTGGCGCTGGCGCCTCTGCACAGGGCCGCCGGGGTCGCGCGCGCCGTTCTTTCGACCTATCAGGCCG
This sequence comes from uncultured Rhodospirillaceae bacterium, assembly GCA_964652235.1. GTDB lineage: Bacteria > Pseudomonadota > Alphaproteobacteria > UBA9219 > UBA9219 > CAZZDK01. The sequence goes on along the minus strand of CAZZDK010000013.1, from coordinate 58,024 downwards.
TCTCCAGCGGCGGGCGCGAGGCGATGGACGAGCTTTTTACGCAAACCCGCGCCGTCTATGTCAACGATCCGCTCGAAAAAGCGATTTTCCGCA
>CAZZDK010000013.1:50734-57917 GCA_964652235.1 uncultured Rhodospirillaceae bacterium | reverse complement strand
GATCGCCTTTAACGTCATCCCGCAGGTGGGCGATTTCATGGACGACGGCGCGACGCGCGAGGAATGGCAAACCGTCGTGGAAATCAAGAAAGTCCTTGATCCCAGGATCAAGGTTTCGGCCACCTGCGTCCACGTTCCGGCCTTTATCGGGTATGCCGCCGCGCTCAACGTCGCCCTTGAAAAGGAACTGGCCGCCAGCGACGCCCGTAAAATCCTGAAAGATTCCCCCGGTCTGGCCGTCGTCGACCATAGGCACGAGGAGGGATTCGTCACCCCGGCGGAATGCGTGGGCGAGGACGCGGTTTTCGTCAGCCGCATCCGTGAGGATATTTCGGTCGAGAGCGGTCTCAGCCTCTGGGTGGTCGGCGACAATCTGCGCAAGGGAGCGGCTTTGAACGCGGTGCAGATCGGGGAAGCGCTGGCGAAACAAATGGGTTAAGAAAACAGATTAACAAATTGTTTAATTTATATTTTCCACACCCTGATCTTATCCATTTCGAAACCAAAATGAGGGATAATAGGCTCATTAGGGGGAAAGACTTTTTGAAAGGAGCCTTTCATGTCCACAGAAGCAGGCCCTGTCGTTCAGCAAGGCGTCGTCTCCACGCAGCTCGCGCAGCAGGCGCAAGCCCGGCCCGCGCCGGTCGAGCAGCCCAAGGCGCAAGAAGCGAAAGCGACCGCCGAACAGCCCCCGCCGCCTCCCCCGCCTCCGCCGCCTGAAGAATCAGGCCGGGGCGGAAACGTCGACGTGACGGCGTAAAGAGGAAGCGGAAGGCGCGCGTGACGGGAACCGGGCGGAAACGCCCGGCCCCCGTCTGTTTTGTTTTTTGGCCGCCGCTCATCCTTCCGGGCAAAAAGAAACCTTGTCATGGCGACGGGCGGAAGCCCCGAAGCAATCCGGAATCGCTGCGGATTGCCCGGCTTGACTCTGGATTGCTTCGTCGTCCGCCTTTGCTCCACTACGGCACGGCTCCTCGCAATGACAATTTCTACAAAGAATGGCCCAAACGCCCCCTCACCTCTTCCGCCGTGACGCCTGCCGCGCGCAGGGCGGAAAGGGTCTGGGCCTTGTCGCGCTTGGCAAGGCGCCTGCCGTCCGGGCCGCGTAGAAGCGGATGGTGATGATAATCGGGCGTTTCATAACCCAACAATTTTTGCAAAAGAACGTGAATATCCGTCGCGCCGAAAAGGTCTTCGCCGCGCGTCACAAGCGTTACGCCCTGCAGCGCGTCGTCGAAAACCACGCTCAAATGATAGCTCGTCGGCACGTCCTTGCGGGCTAAAACCACGTCGCCGAAACGCGCGGGATCGGCCTCGATCCAGCCTCGCCCCCTATCGTGCCAACGCAAAGGCCCCGTCGCCGCCAAAGCCTTTTCCATATCAAGCCGCCAGACGGCGGGACGCGCGGCAAAAAGACGCGCTCTTTCTGGCTCGGAAAGGAGGCGGCAAGTGCCCGGATAGAGCGGCCCTTCGCTCTCTTCGTGCGGGGCCGAGGCTGCCGACTGCGCCTCGCGCTCTATCTCGCTTCGGGTACAAAAACAGGGATATAAGAGGCCTTTCTCGCGCAAAACCTCAAGCACCTTGCCGTAATCCGCCAAATGCTGAGATTGCAGCCGGACCGGCTCCTCCCAACTCAGGCCGAGCCAGCGTAAATCCTCATAAATCCCTTTGATAAACTCCGGGCGGCAACGCGCCGGGTCGATGTCTTCGATCCGCAAAAGGAACCGCCCCTTCTCGCGCCGCGCCGCCTCGTAAGCGAACAGGGCCGAGGCCGCATGGCCCAGGTGCAGCCGCCCCGTCGGACTGGGCGCAAAGCGCGTGACGGTCACTTTCTGACCTCAAACAAAAGCGCCCGCCCCATAAACGGCATCTCCACAGGTTTGAGCCAAGAAGGCGTTTTTCCGGCGATCAATTGTTCGGCGAAGGAAGGATTCTCTTTCTCCTTGCTCTTGTAGATGTCCGAAAGCTTACCGCAGAGCAAAACCATTTCCGCGCCGCCGCGCCGGGCGATCTTTTCGGCCTCTTTCGGGTCTTCGGCCCTGAAGAAAGCGATGGAATCGAGGTTGCCCCGCACGTTCGTGTGATAGGGCGCGGCCATGACGCTGTGCGGCGTACGGAAGAGAACCATCGCGCCCTCGTTCATCGTGTTCATGATGAGCCGCGGCCTGTCGCCGTAGAAACCAGGGGCGTTCAACGTTTCCCAAAGCCCCGGCGCGGCACAGTCCTTATCGGCCTGAAAAACGACCGGGAAGAGAACGGCGACGTCCCGAAAAGGTCGCGCGTCCGTCAGACCGGGGATCCAAACGCCCGCCAAAGGCCCGACCAGCAGCAAAAGGTAAAGCTCCGCCAGAAAAAGCGGACGCCCTTTCAGGCTCGCGCGGGCGAGCCTCAAGCCCTCGCGCAAGAGGGCGGCGAGCGGAATAACGGCGAACAGGCAGGCATAAAGGATCACGCGCGTTTGGTAAAAAACCGTCAAAAGCAGCGCAACGGCAAGAAGCGCCGTTTGCATTCCCCAAATCCATCTGTCTTTCTTCCCGCTTTTGATCGTAAGGGCGACGCTCGCCGCGAGCGCCAGAAGCGGCAGCAAAAGACCGGCCAGCAAAACACCTGCCGTCTCGGCTTTGCGCAACAGGGGCTTGGCCTCGCTGATAAAACCCAGAATCCATTCCGAAAGGCGCGGGTCCATGCCGCCGTAAGGGCCGCGCAAAAAACCGGGAAAGACCTCCGCCATGCCCGCGAGCAAAAGTCCCGCCGCCGCGCCGCCCGCAAGGGCGCGAAGCCGAAGGCCGCCGAAAAACGACGCGAGAAAAAGCGCCGCAAACGCCAAAGCGATCCCGCCTGCGATCAAAACATAAAGATAGGAGTAAGCGAGCGGATTGATCCGGTAAAAAGCCGCAGGCGAAACGGCGATCGCCAAAAACAGCCAGGAGAAAACGTAAAGCGAAAGGCCGTAAACAAGCCCCGAAAGGTCAGCTTTTTTCCCTTCCGCTACGACGTAAAACCCCAAAAAGGACGAGAAAAGAAGAAGCCAGGGCAAAGTTTCAAGCGCGACGGATTGGGCAAGCGCCAGAAAGAATCCCGCGCCAATGCCCCAGCGCAATCGTTCCGTTTCGCGGAAAACCCTCGCCGCAGAGCCAAGCGCCATCGCGGTCAAAAGCGCGGCCAGGCCGTGGTGGTCCACGCGCCCCGGCGAGAACTGCATCATCAAGGGAACGGCGAACAAAGCGACGTAGGCCGTCGCGCGGGTCCACGCGGACGGCAAAAACGGCGCCGCCGCCCAGCGTAAAGCGCAAAGGAGGAAACCAAGCAGAACCAAAGGCCAGACAAAGGCGGCGACATAGGCGGCCATCGTCCAACTTGCGCCGAGCGCGTGCAAAGGCCAGATGATCGCGGCCAAAGGCAGCTCGGCCAGGCGGGAATAATGGATGGCCACGCCCTCAGGCGGCGCAAGGCGGCGCAAAAAGGGATCGAACCAGTCCTGCCCCTTCAGCCATTCGATGACGCGGACCAGGTGAACGGCGTCGTCGGAATCCGCGAACAGGCCGTGCAGAATGGCCGTTTGAGGATTCATCAGATGGCACCAGACGAAAAAGGCCCAGACCAGAATCAAAAGGCCGTTAAACGGGGCGTGAAAAAGGCCTGAAAAAGCCGAGAGAACCTTTGATCGAGCCATAGCGAATCGCCTTTAACCATGAAAAAGTAGTGTAAAAATAACACCCCTTACTTCTCCCATAAAGCCAATTGCGCGGCGGGGAAAAGACGGGCAAAGTGCCCCCGATTTCCACAAACCATCGAGATTCTTATGCCCGACGACATCACGATCGCCCGCCAAACGAAGCTCCTGCCCATCGAGGAAATCGGCGCCAAAATCGGCCTGCCGGAAAGCGCCCTCTTCCGCTACGGCCCCTATAAGGCCAAGCTGGATATGGGCGCGATTAAGGGCGGCGCCGGCAAAGGCAAACTCGTCCTCGTCACGGCCATCAGCCCCACGACGGCGGGCGAGGGCAAGACGACGACCACCATCGGTCTCGGCGACGCGCTGACGAAGATCGGCAAGAAGACCCTCATCTGCCTGCGCGAGCCTTCTCTCGGCCCCTGCTTCGGCATGAAGGGCGGCGCGGCGGGCGGCGGCCAGGCCCAGGTCGCGCCGATGGACGAGATCAACCTGCATTTCACAGGCGACTTTCACGCCATCACGAGCGCGAACAATCTGCTCGCGGCGATGATCGACAATCATATCTATTGGGGCAACAAGCTCGGAATCGATCCGTCCAAAGTTTCCTTCCGCCGCGTGATGGACATGAACGACCGCGCCCTGCGCCATATCGTCGCGGGTCTCGGCAACAACGGCCAGGTGCGCGAAGATGGCTTCGACATCACCGTGGCCTCCGAAGTCATGGCGATTTTCTGCCTCGCCCGCTCGCTTAAGGACCTTGAAGAAAGACTCGGCAACATCATCGTCGCGCAGCGTTTCGACAAGAGCTTCGTCCGCGCCAAGGACCTTCAGGCCGCACCCGCCATGACGGCCCTGTTGCGCGACGCCTTTCAACCGAATCTTGTGCAGACGCTGGAGCATACGCCCGCGCTCGTCCACGGCGGGCCGTTCGCCAACATCGCGCACGGCTGCAATTCCGTCATCGCCACCGAAACGGCACGAAAGCTCGCGGATATCGTCGTGACGGAGGCGGGCTTCGGCGCGGACCTCGGCGCGCAGAAATTCCTCGACATCAAATGCCGCCAGGCAGGCCTTAGGCCCGACGCCGTCGTGCTCGTCGCCACGATCCGCGCGCTCAAGATGCACGGCGGCGTGGCCAAAGCGGACCTCGGCGCGGAAAACGCCCAGGCCGTCGAGGCGGGTCTCGCCAATCTCGCCTGTCATGTCGAGAATCTCCGCAAATACGGCGTTCCGGTCGTCGTAGCGATCAACCACTTCACGAGCGACACGGAAGCGGAAACGCAGGTCGTCAAAAACGCTTGCGCTAAGCTGAACGCGCCTTGCCATTTCTGCAACCATTGGGCCGAAGGCGGCGCGGGCGCGACGGACCTTGCGCAGGAAGTCGCGCGGCTCGCCGAAGGCGGAAGCGCGAACTTCAAGCTTCTCTATCCCGACGAAATGCCCTTGCGCGAGAAGATGCGGACCATCGCGAAGGAAATCTACCGCGCGAAGGACATCGATTTGCAGCCCACCGCGCTCAAGAAACTGGAAGCGTTCGAGGCCGAAGGTTTCGGGCGCCTGCCCGTCTGCATGGCCAAGACGCAATACAGCCTGTCGGCGGACCCGGCGCTGCTCGGCGCGCCCAAGGATCATATCGTGCCGATCCGCGACGTGCGCCTGTCGGCGGGCGCGGGATTCGTCGTCGCGCTGTGCGGCGAGATTATGACCATGCCCGGCCTGTCCCGCGATCCCGCCGCGCATCGCATTTATGTGAGCGAGGAAGGGCTGATCGAGGGGTTGTTTTAATTTTCCTGCTTCCCGCCTGCAGGCTCGATTTCGAAGCGAACGTAGGTCATGCCCTCTTCGTTCGCGCTGCTGGCGTCGAGGCGCAGGCGCTCGCCCGCGCGTTCGTAAAGCCGCATATTGATCTTGGTCCAGCCCGCCGCGGGGAGCGCATCGGCATAGAAGTAATAGACGGAATCGATGTCCACTCGGCCTTTGAGCGTTGCCTGCATGATGCGCTCCGCCCCGAAGACGAAAAGCGCGTCCTTGTCTTCGGCAAGCTCCAGCCCTTTCATGACGGGTAAATCTTCGATGGATTGGGCAAAAATCGTCGTCTCCGCCACTTCCCCGACGGTGGGAAGATCGGGCGTCTCGGCCCGGGCCGCGCCCGCCCCCAGAGCGGCGAGCATTCCTATCAAAAGAGCGCGTTTCATCATGGTGAAGAGTCTTAACCCAAGATTCCCGGCTAAACAATGTTTCTTTCCCTCCCCTCGACAGGTCGATCCGGTTGCGGTTAGAATGGCCCGCTTGCGACTTTGGGAGGAACCATGAAAACCTTCGCCCTTGTCTTTTCAGCCATCGTCGTCCTTCTGGCTTGGGTCTATTTCAAGGCCGATCAGACGGCTCTGCCGACCGGCGCGCGGACAGCGGGCGAAACCGCCTACGAACGGGTCCTGCGCGAAAAAACAATGCGCTGCGGCTATATCGTCTGGCCCCCGACGATCATTAAAGACCCGACGACGAAAGAAGTTTCCGGATTCGCGCACGATCTGGCGTTGGCCGTCGCCGACACTTTGGGCCTGAAGGTCGAATGGATCGAGATTCAAACCGGCCAACAGCTTGAAGCGCTGAAATCCAAACGGATCGACTTTACCTGCAACGACGGGCCGTCCGATATGCGGCTCGGTCTCTACACGGCCTATTCGAAACCGATCCTTTTCTCCCGCGCCGATCTTTACGTTCGCACGAACGATATGCGTTTTGACGGCAATCCGGGGCTTTTGAACGACCCCGCCACGCGCTTTGTCGTGATGGACGGCGACTTTTCCGCCGAAGTCGCGCGAACCGAATATCCGCGGGCGCAGGCCATCGCCCTTTCCCAAAACGCGGACCCCTCGCAAATGATGCTGGATGTCGTCTCGGGAAAGGCCGACGTTCTTTTCATTGATCCTTCTTCGATGGACTTGTTTTTAAGAAACAACCCCGGCACGCTGCGCCTCTTGGACATCGGCGGACAACCGTACGTTTATCCGTTGACGTTCGGCGTTCTGCCGGAGGAAACGGATTTCCTGCGCCTCTTGAACATGGGTATCGACCTGGTCCTTTATTCGGGCGCTTCGGACAAAATCATGGACCGCTATGACCCGGAACATAAGCTTTTCCTGCGCCCAAGCCTTCCTTACAGGCCCTGATCCATGCGCTTTTTGACTTGGCTCATCTCTCTGCCCCTTTTCGTCGCGGCGCTGGTCTTCGCCCTGCAAAACCGCGCCTTGGTGGAAATCAGCTTTTGGCCCTTCGACGCCAGGGCCGAAATGCCGCTTTCGCTTTTGTCGCTGGGGCTGCTTGTCGCCGGGTTTTTAGCCGGTTTTCTGCTGGCCAACGTCATGCATATCGGCGTATTTATGGACCGCCGCCGCCTGCGCAAAGAAGTCGGTTCGCTCGGCGCGAAATTGCAGGAGAAAGAATCCGCCCCCTGCCCCGGCCCCACGGTTCTTTCGCAGGGACGCTATGTTTACGTTCAACCCG
>CAZZDK010000013.1:36342-50719 GCA_964652235.1 uncultured Rhodospirillaceae bacterium | reverse complement strand
ACCGGCGGGCTTTTTTCGCCGCTTATGGAAAGGAAAGAAATGACGAACGCCAATCCCGTTTTCTGCGCCATCGACACCAAAGACCCCGCCGCCGCGCTCTCTCTGGCCGAAAAATTGCGCGGCCACGTGGGCGGTTTCAAACTGGGGCTTGAGTTTTTCATGGCCAACGGACCGCAAGGCTATGCGCCTTTCGTCGATAGCGGCACGCCGCTTTTCGTGGACGTGAAGCTGCACGACATTCCCAACACGGTCGCGGGCGGGATTGCTTCTCTTTTGCCGCTGAGGCCGGATTTCATCACGATCCACACGTCGGGCGGCGCGGCCATGATGCGCGCGGCGGCGCAGGCGGCGGACAAAGCGAACGGCAAGCGCCCCAAAATCCTTGGCGTGACGGTTCTGACCAGCCTTGACGCAAGCGATCTGGAACAGGTCGGACAGGACAAGGACACCGCAAGGCAAGTCGTCCGTCTGGCCCTTCTGGCCAAGGAAAGCGGCCTGGACGGCGTGGTTTGCTCGCCCGCCGAAGTGGCGATGTTGCGCCAGGTTTGCGGCCCCGATTTCACGCTGATGGTGCCCGGCATTCGTCCCGCCTGGGCGGCGACAAACGATCAAAAGCGCGTCCTGACCCCGCGCGAAGCCATGGAGGCGGGCGCAAGCCACCTTGTGATAGGCCGCCCCATCACGGGCGCGGACGATCCCGCCGCCGCCGCGCGGCGCGTGGCGGAAGAACTGGCCGCGTGAGCGTTGCCGTCAAACTCTGCGGCTTCACGAGCGAGAGAGGCCTGCGCGAGGCCGTAGAAGGCGGCGCGAGCTACATCGGCTTTCTGTTCTCAAGACCCGAAAGCTATCACTTTGTGACGCCCGCGCAGGTCGCGCCCTTGCTGAAGCTCATTCCGCCGGGCGTCACGAGCGTCGGGCTGCTCATCGACCCGAAAGACGAGGCTATCGAGGCAGTCACGAGCGCCCTGCCCGGCCTCGGCATGATCCAGCTTCACGGGTTCGAGACGCCGAGCCGCGTTCTTGAGATCAAGAAAAAAACAGGCAAGAAAGTCATAAAGGTTTTTCACGTCGCGGCTCCCGAAGACCTGACCGCCACAAAGGCCTACGAGGACGTGGCCGATATGTTCCTGTTCGACACGAAGATTGGGATGCAACCCTCTGGCGGCACAGGGGAAAGTTTCGACTGGTCCATCCTGAAAGGCCGTTTTTTCGGCAAACCGTGGATGCTGGCGGGCGGCCTTAATCTTTCAAATGTCGGAAAGGCCGTTCGCATATCCGGCGCGAAGATCGTGGACCTTTCCTCCGGCGTTGAGACGGACAAGCAAAAAGACCCTGAGAAAATACGGGCCTTTATGGAGCTGGCTAAAAACAGCCTTTCTTCTTAGTCCGCGCCCTACCTCAACTTAGCGCATTAATTTTGGGGGGCGAAGAGCCCAAACGCCCCGGTTGCGCCTATAGGCCCTGGCGAATTGAAGGCGTCTTTTTTGTTTCTCTTCGGCGGCGTCTATTTTGCGCCCTGCGCCATAAAGAGATGGAAGCAAAACGCCTGATGCGAAACTAAACAGCATATACCAATAAGGATTCTCCACGCCGGACTGGGATAGCTTTATGATGGTCAAGATTGATGCCGTCATAACGATGGTGGAAACAGCCACCAGAAGAATCTCGCCGCGTGCCGCGTCCCAACCCGGAAGGATTTCCTTTTTTTCTTGTTTCATCAAATTTTCCTCATCTATGCAGGAGAGGCATTTTAACAAAAGGCACGGATGAAAGTAATAGGAAACAGGGCCTACCTAAAATGATAAAAACACTACCAAAATAAGAAAGCCTTTTGGAATATTATGGTAAAAAAGCCTTCTCCCCGGCCATAATTTCTTGTCGGCGGGAAAAGTTTCGCTATAACCTCCCCATGAAAAAATCATCCAGCCTTCCCAACTCTCTCCGCAACGCGCCCGACGAAGCCGGCCATTTCGGCCCTTATGGGGGACGGTTTGTGCCGGAAACGCTGGTCCCGCTTGTCCTGGAGGTCGAAAAGGCCTACGCGGCGGCCAAGGCCGACCCGGATTTTCAGAAAGAACTGGATTATTATTTCAAGCATTATGTGGGACGCCCCTCGGCGCTCTATTACGCGCCGCGCCTGACCGAGCATTTCGGCGGCGCCAAAATTTACCTGAAGCGCGAGGAACTGAACCATACGGGCGCGCACAAGATCAACCATTGCATCGGCGAAGTCCTTCTCGCGCGGCGTATGGGCAAAACGCGCATCATCGCCGAAACGGGCGCGGGACAGCACGGCGTGGCCACGGCGACGGTCGCGGCGCTCTTTAACCTGCCCTGCGTCGTCTATATGGGCGAGCTGGACATCGAAAGGCAACGCCCCAACGTTTTCCGCATGAAGCTTTTGGGCGCGGAAGTGCGTCCGGTTTCGACGGGTTCCCGCTCCCTCAAAGACGCGATGAACGAGGCCCTGCGCGACTGGGTTTCAAACGTGGACGACACGTTTTACATCATCGGCACGGTGGGCGGCCCGCACCCTTATCCCGCCATGGTGCGCGATTTTCAATCCGTCATAGGCCGCGAAACGCGCGCGCAGCTTTTAGAGGCCGAAGGACGCGGGCCGAACTCGCTCGTCGCCTGCGTGGGCGGCGGCTCAAATTCCATAGGGCTTTTCCACGAATTTCTCGATGATCCCGACGTGGCCATCCATGCGGTGGAGGCCGCCGGATACGGAATCACGACCGGCAAGCACGCCGCCGCGCTGACGGGCGGCCATGCGGGAATCCTGCACGGTATGCGCAGCTATTTCCTGCAAAACGAGGATGGGCAGATCCAAGAAGCCCATTCCATTTCGGCGGGTCTCGATTATCCCGGCGTCGGGCCGGAACACGCCTGGCTGCACGATACGGGCCGCGTGAATTACGTTTCCGTCACCGACGACGAAGCGCTGGAGGCCTTTCAGCTTTGCTCGAAACTCGAAGGCATCATCCCGGCGCTGGAGCCTTCGCACGCGCTGGCCCATGTCGCCAAAATCGCCCCCTCTTTGCCGAAAGACCATCTGATGGTCGTCTGCCTGTCGGGACGGGGAGACAAGGACATCTACACCGTCGCCGACCGTTTGGGAGTGCATATCTGATGGCCCCGCAGAACCGCCTCGACGTTTGCCTGGCCGCGCTGAAAGGCGCGGGAAAGAAAGCCTTCATGCCCTTCGTCACGGCAGGCTTTCCCACGCTCGACCTGTTCCAAAAGCTCCTCGGCGGCCTTCCGGCGGCGGGCGCGGACATCATCGAGATCGGTATGCCCTTCAGCGACCCCGTCGCCGATGGCCCCGCCATTCAGGCGGCCAACCTTCAGGCTTTCAAGAACGGGATCACGACCGCCAAGATTCTCGACCTTGTGAAGACGTTCCGCAAAAAATACGAAGACACGCCGATCCTTCTGATGGGGTATTACAATCCGATTTACGCCTATGGCGTCATGCGTTTCCTGGACGACGCGAAGAAAGCGGGCGTGGACGGCTTTATCGTCCCCGACCTGCCGCCTGAGGAAGACGCGGAACTGCGCGAACCCGCCGCCAAGCGCGGCCTTAAGCTTATCCGGCTCGTCACGCCCACGACGGACGAAAAACGCCTGCCGAAGATCGTCGAGAAAGCCGACGGCTTTCTCTATTACGTTTCCGTCGCCGGGATCACGGGCGGCAAAAGCGCCCGCGCCGAAGATTTGAGGTCGAGCGTCGAGCGCATTCGAGAGCGAACGGAAATGCCGGTTTGCATAGGATTCGGCGTGAACGAACCGGCCCAAGCGCGTGAAATGGCCGCCATCGCCGACGGCGTCATCGTGGGCAGCGCGATCGTCAAAAAGATCATGGCCCATATCGACGAAAAGGGCGCCGTCTCGCCCAAAGCCGCCGACGAAGCCCTTGCCTTCGTCAAGTCCCTCGCCGCCGCGACGCACGGGGCGTAAAATCCGCCTTCCCTACCTAAAAAAGGTCTAAACTTACCCCTCAGGGGTAGATTAACCCTTTATAAACCATTGATTCAACGAAAGAAACTATTTGCCGTCTGGTAGAATAGGCCGCAGAGGCGGGCCTTATTTATCCGCAAAAAACCAAGTTTTTAACCTGAAAGCATTTCAAAAAACCATAGGAGGGCGATATGTTACAGATAGTTCAAAATACTTTTCAAACCCTTTCGGATTTTTTCGCCGTGACTGAAGAAGAAAGATTCAAGGTAACAACCGTTGAGGGATCGGGCTGGCCTTGCAGCGCGGTTTATACCATTAAGGATTTTCTGAACGGCACCGTCAAAAAAGTTCTGGTCCATAGAAATGAGCAGGATCTTTACGACCTTAGAAGGGCACATATTGTCGAGCGAACGGTTTCCGAGACGGAACGCACCCCTCGCAATCAACCCGTCATAATTTTGGCTCGGTTGCCCGAAGATTTTCTGCAGGAATATCACGACGCGCTGGTTCGATTCTTCGGCGAGGATAAGGTCATTAAACGGGCCTATCCCCCAAAACCCGCCAACGATCCGGGCCAGGCACAAAGTGGCCCGCGCGAACAATTGAAACTCTAAACCAATCCTTTACGGATGGAGTTTCTCATGTTCGAGGGCCGCACGACCCCGGAAGGCATTATTGAGCTTGTTCTCGCCGAGATTAAGCGTCTCGGCGGCTTGGAAAAGGCGTTCCCGCATAACGGACGCATCCAGCTTTACTCCGGGCCGGATTATGAACTCTGGGATCCCTTGCCAGGTGAATCCGAACCTATCGGACCCACAATCACAAATGAGCAACGAGCCTTAAAACAAGCTGAAGAATGGGACGCCGTTCTCATCAATCATTCCCCTATCGCCGACTTTTTATTCAAGCAAAACGATCTCTATGGTTGGTTCAGAAAAGTACACGACCACGCTACCTCGGATGAACGTGACGACCTCATCGACCGCGACGCGAAGGCGGTCATGTCCTTCGTCTCAGCTCTGTTCATCCGCGCCGCGTCGGGCGACGTTAAAACCGCCGTCTGCGGCGCGAGGCGCGACCGCGTTTTCTACCGAACCGAAATCCCCGGCCTTTGCGACAGAAACGCCTTTCCGCCGGAGGCCAAAAGCTTCGTCGAAGAACTTCTGAACAACCGGGACATCGAGACGATCAACGGCGCGCCGATTTATGTTTTTCGCGACCTTCTCAAAAAAGGCGGGCCCGAAGCCGTTTATGAGCGTATTTGCCTGACCGAACTGCGCGACAGGTGGAAAGCCGCCAAGGAAATTTGCACCTGGGCCGCCGACGACGATTATCTGGACCGGCTGGAATTGTTCCGGGCCGACAGGATCAAGCGCCGCTACGCTGAAACGCCCGCTTCCGAACGTCCCCAGGCCCTTCAAACGCTCGACCTCCCCCTCCCGCAGCGCCGCGCGGCCAAGGAGCGCCGCCTGCGCCGCATGACAGAAGCGAAAGCCCTCGTTCTGGCGGCCTGATTATTCTCCCACAGGCGCGGAACCGACTTGCTTGTGATAGACCACGCGCTGCGGAAAGGGTATCTCGATCCCTTCCTGATCGAAGCGCAGCTTAAGCCGCAACAGATAGCCCCGCCGCACATTGTGGTGCTGGCCAGGGGCGGTCTTGATCCGGCAGCGCACCGTAATCGCGGAGTCCCCCAGAGCCTCGACCCCCAAAACCTCCACGGACGCCAGGATGAGGGAACGAAAGGCTGGTTCCTTTCTCATCGCCTCGCCGACATCGGCCATGACCTCCATGACCTTTTTCAGGTCCGCGTCATAGGCCACGCCGACATCCACAAGCGCTTGGCTGAATCCTTTAGACGAGTTGATGATCCGCGTAATCTCGCTGAACGGCAGAATGTGCAGATTGCCCTCTATGTCGCGCAGGCGCACGGTGCGGATCGTCATGCTTTCGACTATTCCCGCATTGTCGCCGATTTTCACGGCGTCGCCGACCGAGATATTCTCTTCAAGGATGATGAAAAGGCCTGTCAGAAAGTCCTTCACCAGCGTTTGCGAGCCGAAGCCGACCGCGACGCCCAAAACCCCGGCGCCCGCAAGGAGCGGTCCCGTATTCACGCCCATTTCGGAAAGGATCACGAAGGCGGCGACAAGCCCGAGCGTCACCAGCGCCGCGTAACGCGCCATCGGCAAGAGGGTCTTGGCGCGGGCGCTGGCCTCGATGGGGTTGCCCTGGCCGTCGCGCCTGTTCAGCTTGCGATCGACGAAACCGTGAATGAACTCGTAAACGAAAACGGACACCAGAACCGTCGTCCCGATGGAAAAGGCTGAGCCGGTGAGGCGCTGGCCCCAGGGGCTTGCGATAAACGCCGGAATATCCGCCCCCCACGAAGCCGCCGCCCCTGCCAGGCCAAGCAGCCAGGCCGCCGCGCGGATGACGAAACGCAAAACGGGGCGGTAAATGCCGGACGCGCCCTGTCCTTCCTTTCCGCCATACGTCAGCTTGGACGACATATAGAAGGCGAGGCGCACAAAGAAGAGCGAAAGCAGGGTTCCGATGGTTCCCTTTTGCATCAGGATGAAACCATCCTTGGCGCCGATGACGGTCGCCAGATAGCCGATGACCAGATAGGAAATGGCCAGAATATGCCAGCTTCGCGCCAGCCACAGACGCAAGCTCCCCGCAAGAGATTGACGCGCCTGCGCCGCCGAAAGCTCGCCGCGCAGGGCGACGGAAACCGCCGACCTTTTTTGCATGATGATCGCGATCGTCATGCCGACAACGACCAGCGCGATGATGCTCTTAAACCCGGAAATGGCGGCTTCAGGGGCCTGAACAACCTCGGCTATTTCAGAAAAGAAATAGCCGAAGATCATCACCGCGCCGAACGCCTTGATCCATTTATAGGCGTAGGAAGCCTGCTCCGACGACAACGGCACCAATCTCAAAACGGGAACGCGCGGCGACAGGAAGAGCCGGGCGCCAACGCCGACCAGCCTGTAAAGCGCCATGGCGTAGATGACCGTCATGACGATGAAGCGGGCCAGCTTGCCGGGATCCATCTGGTCCGCAATGGCCAGCGCCGCGCCGATGAAAAGGACGACCGGCACCAGGGAAATGAGGAACCATGTCGCCACGCCCGCAAAACGGGCCGGGGCGGTGGCGTATTCCCGTCTGTAAATCCGCCGCCTTGAGGAAAGAAATAGAAAATCGGCCAGCCACCCGATCATCAGAGCCCCGCCCAGGACGAACAGAAGGGCTTTGCCGATGCCGAACCACTTGTCCGCCGCGAGCGGGTTGCTGATCTGCTGGTCGAACCAGGTTTTAAGCTGCGGAACGGCGGCAAACTCGTCCACAAAGGCTGCGCCCTGCTGCGCCAGAATTCGCGCCGCGCTCAAAATGAACCCGAGCGCGCGGGTTCCGAACGTCTCTTGCGGCTCGATCTCGGCGTTAGGGTCGCCGGTCACAAGCTGCTGAAGCTCCTGGCCTATTTCGGCGGCAATGGGCAGAAAGTGGGTGCGCGTCGGCGCGGCGCCTGTCTGCAACGGCGCGGCAAAAGCCAAAGCGGGCGCAAAAGCCAGCATAACGGCGAGCAAAACGGCGCGAAGTTTGGTTTTCATTTTTTATTCCTGAAGGACGAAAAAGGGAGTCTGGCTTATTTCGACCTCTCGTTCAACCACCTAAAGAGGGCGAAAATACGTTCTCCCCAAGGCAAATTCTTGTAAAAGATGGTCTTTTCCGATTTCTCTTGAAAAAAACAAACCATGCCCCATATCATCGTCGTACCCGAAACTTTTTTGAAGGTGGCAGACATGGTCGATCCGTTCTCCCGCGCCCAAAGCGTCTCTCCGGCCAAAACCGGCAGCATGGATGCGGGCCTCCGCGCGCATATGATCCGTGTGTTCAATTACATGGGCGGCGGCCTGGCGATCACCGGGCTTGTGGCCTTTCTCGTCGCCAACACGGCCCTGGCTGAAGTGATTTTCGGCACGCCGCTTAAGTGGCTGGCGATGCTCGCGCCTTTCGCCTTCATCTTTTATATGAACTTCAAGTTCCAGGGCATGAGCGCCTCGAAAGCTCAGACGATCTTCTGGCTTTTCTGCGGCGCAATGGGCCTCTCGATGGCGGCCATCTTCATGGTCTTTACGGGGGCCAGCGTCGCCCGCGCCTTCTTCATCACAGGTGCGACGTTCGGCGCGATGAGCCTTTGGGGCTATACGACCAAAAGGGACCTGACCGGCTTCGGCGCGTTCCTGATGATGGGTGTCTTGGGCCTGTTCATCGCCATGATCGTCAATCTGTTCATGGGATCGACCATGCTGCAATGGATCGTCTCCGTCGCGGGCGTGGCGATCTTCACCGGACTGACGGCCTATGACGTGCAGAACATCAAGCGCAACTACAGCGCCGGGTGGGGAGCCGAGACGAACAACAAGCTCGCCGTCATGGGGGCCTTGCAGCTCTATCTCAACTTCATCAACGCGTTTCAGTTCCTGCTCAGCCTGACGGGCGATCGTCGCTGACGCGCTTTTTCAAGGAAACGGCCTCGCCGGAAGGCGGGGCCGTTTTTATTTTCCTATCTTGCCTGTTCTAAAGTTTTAGGCCATATCTCCCCTCGCAGGCTGCGTGAGCCTGCCGGGTGGAATGGTTGCGATCCGATATCTCCTCTGCGACCGCCAAAGAAGGACGTGCAGACAATGCGTGGAACAGTCAAATGGTTTAACGCCACCAAAGGCTACGGTTTTATCGCCCCCGAAGGCGAGAGCAAGGACGTGTTTGTTCACATCACGGAAGTCCAGAAAGCCAACCTCACCACCCTGAACGAAGGCGACGTCGTTGAGTTCGACATGACGATGGGCAAGAACGGGCGCGAATCCGCCGCCAATCTGCGCAAGGCCGCCTAAACAGCTTTGAAGACCGAACGAAAACGCCGCCTGTGAAAGGGCGGCGTTTTTTTTATAAGAAGAAAGATGAAAAATATTAATATAAATCAATTTGTTATATCTATTCCGCACACGGCTTCCCCTCCTGATCTTCCGATCTTGGACTTCATCTTTTTTCACCGGGCGGGTTGCATAGGCGGGCGCATAATGCTACACGGGCAGCCTTCCGATGGAACATCGGGCGCGTAGCTCAGCGGGAGAGCACTTCCTTGACATGGAAGGGGTCACAGGTTCAATCCCTGTCGCGCCCACCACTTTTCGCGCAAAGCGCGAAAAGTGCCGCGCCGTAGCCCGACTTTTCTTTTGAAACCAGCTGAGGTGTGGAAAGGAGGGCGTAGCCGGCCTGCCGCCCTACGACGTGCCGAAGTGAGAAGAATCTCCCTTTTCTTCCACGGGGATCTCAAACCAGAACGTCGAACCCTCGCCCTCTTTGCTGGAGACGCCTATCTCTCCGCCCATCAATTCGACGAGCTGTCTGGAGATGGCCAGGCCCAATCCTGTCCCGCCGTATTTTTTTGCGACGGACGCGTCGACCTGGGAAAAATTTTGAAAGAGAATACCTTTCTTGTCTTCAGGAATGCCGATCCCTGTATCTTTCACGAAAAATCGCGCGATCGTCCGCCCGTCGGGATGGGCATCTTTCTCGACCTCGATGGAAACGCCCCCTTTGGCGGTGAACTTGATGGCATTGCCGATAAGATTCACAAGAATCTGGTTGATGCGAACGGGATCCCCGATAACGGGCGACGGCAAGGCCGGATCGATCGAACAGGCGAGCCGAAGCCCCTTTTCCCTGGCGCCCGGCGTCATAAGAAGGACGGCGTTGGAGACGAGCTTCTTGAGATCGATATCCGCCTTCTCCAAAGTCAATTTTCCGGACTCGATTTTTGACAAATCGAGTATATCCCCCAGGACAAGGCGCAACGCCTTTCCGCTTTTGACGATCATATCAACGTAAGTGCGCTGCTCCTCGTTAAGAGCCGTGTCCGCCAACAGCTCCGCCAGACCGATGATGCCGTTCATCGGGGTGCGGATTTCATGACTCATATTGGCCAGAAAGACCGTCTTGGCCTCGCTGGCGTTGGCCGCTTTCTTGGCCATTTCGTTCGCTCTGGCCGTTTCTTCGGCAAGCTTGTCGTTCAGCTCGCGCAACTTCCGCTCCTCCCTCCGGCGAGCGAAAAGGTCGATGACGAAAACGGCGCAGATGAAAAGGAGGAAGAACAGCCCCACCGATTGTCCGACGCCCAGAACGACGTTAAACCACCACCTGTCCGCCGCGATATCCGTTCCCAAAACTGCCATGACTTCTTCTTTATCGGTCGGATCGAGAAGGGGAACGAGCGCCGAAACCCATACCCCCCATTGGTCCCGAACAGGACCTTCGACGAAGGGGGTCTTCGTTTTGAAGATTGAGACGAGTTCCGGGGTCGGGTCGTCGTAAATCTGCCCCGGCGGCGAAAAATCCCTGGAATCTTCCCTCTCGCTGTCAACGTAAAAAAAGATTTCCCCCTTGTAATTCCTGCCCATCAGATAGAGAAAACGATGGTCTTTCGTCGCTGATCGGATCGAAGAAAGCTGTTCTTTAAGCTTCCGGTACGCCTCGGTTCTTTCGTATGAAGGTTTTGTGAAAAGCGCCTTCAGGGAATCCGAATCAAGGCTTTTTGAAATGATCTCTGCGTGCTGAAGGAGGTCTTCCCGTCTTTGGGCATCGATTCTCACCCCCCACCCGACGGCGAGAAGGCCGAAGAGAAGGCAAGCCAAAGCCCAAAAGCCGACAGACCGGATTTTCCGCCCCAAACTGTTTTCTTCTTTGAAAGAAGGCTGGGGAGTCTCTTCGATTTCTTCAGAAGTAGGCATTCCCGGCCTCTCCTTTTTCTTTGCCGTGGCCTTCGGATCGTTATATGAGATTAGGGTCCAAACTCAATTAGCACGAGAACCCCCGCGGTAATTGAGTTTGGACCCTAATCCTCATAAAATAATTAAGAATAAGGAACGGCATAGATATGTATGCCTTTTTTTCGGAGCAAAACATGACCGTTTCTTATATCGTCACGGTTTACAACAAGGCCGCCTATCTTCCCGCCGTCCTTAGGGCGCTTGAGACCGAACAAAGCCGCACGGGCGGCGAAATAATCCTGATCGACGACGGATCGACCGACGGATCGGACGGGATTTTGGGATCCTTCGCCGTCGGGAGGCCTTTTGTAATCCTGCGCCGCCAGCCAAACCGGGGCGTAGCCGCCGCGACGAATGCGGGCTTCGCGCTGGCCTCTTGTCCTTTCGTCCGTTTCGTGGACGCCGACGATCTCGTCGTGGCGGGAAGCACCGAAAAACTTCTGGAGGCTTTGAAAAAGGAAAAAGTCGAGGTCGCTTTCGGCGCCTTTGAGCGGTACAGGCGCGGCGAAGCGCCGCTCGCCCCGCCCGATTTCTCCTGCGCGTCCGTCAAACGGATCGACGACCCCTTGCGCCTCATGCTTAAAAGCCAAATCCCCATCCAGAGCGCAGCAGCAGCGAGAGAGGCAGCCTCCTCCTGCTTTCCCCTCCCGGAAAAATACAGGGCCAGCCAGGATTACATTCTGGGTCTGCGTTTGGCGCGGCGTACGGCTTTTGCGCAAATCGAGGCCGTTTGCGCCCTGCTTTCCGAAGGCGGGGCGGACCATTTGTCCGCCAGCAAGGCGAAAATGTACGATGACAGCACCCGCATGATCGCCGACGAGGTCGAGACCGGGCCGTCTTGGAAAGGGACGCACCTGCGTTACGCCGCGCGTCGCAGCGCCGTTCGGGCCAGAAACTATGCGCGGCGTCACTTGTCTCTTGACGGGAAACAAAGGTTTTGGCTCGCGGGCGTGCGACTGGCCAGCTACCTGCCCTTTATGCGCTTTTCGCCGGAAACGTTCCGGCGCATAGCGGACACCTACGCCGAGGCCCTACGCGCTCCCGCCAAGTATCCCTGAAAAGAAGCCCTTAAACGCCGTTCTGGCGAAGCAAATCGCGCATGGCCCTGAGTTCGGCCAGCACGCCTTCCATCTCGCGCCTGACGGCGGGAGAAAGCGTCGCGGACGGCTTGGCGAACGTCTTGACGGCCACGGCCTGGGAAGCGCTGGACGCAACGGGAGCCTGAACCGAACGCAAAGCCGAGGGGCGGACGATTCCGCCGCGCCCCGTTTCTTTTAGAAGTTTTTGGACGCCCCGGATCGTAAAGCCCTGATTATAGAGCAGCTCTTTGATATTGGAGAGAAGCTCCACGTCTTCGGGCCTGTAATAGCGCCGCCCGCCGCCCCTCTTGAGCGGACGAACCTGCTGAAACTTGCTTTCCCAAAAACGCAAGACGTGCTGCGGAACGTCGAGGTTGCTTGCGACCTCGCTGATGGTGCGAAAGGCGGTCGGCGCCTTGATCTCGCCGCTTCTCAGGGAAGCCGCCGACACGGCTTCCGTAGCGACTCCGCCCGAGCCGATGCTCATGCCCCACCTCGCGCCGACGAGCCGCCGCGATGCGTGCGATTGACCTTGTCTTTCAGAACGTGGCTGGCGCGGAAAACCAGAACGCGACGGGGAAGGATGGGAACTTCCTCGCCTGTTTTCGGATTGCGTCCAATACGTTGAGCCTTGCTGCGCACCTGAAAGCTGCCGAAGGAAGAAAGCTTGACCATATCGCCCTTGACAAGCGCCAGGCTGATTTCTTCCAAAATCCTGTCAACAAGCTGCGCGGAATCGTTACGTGACAGTCCCACTTCCTGATAGACGGCTTCGGCGAGTTGAGCGCGGGTTACGGTTGTCTCGGTCATCGGCTGATCTCCATGAGGAACATGGAATCAACCCTAATAGGAAAAAAACGAATCGTCAAAGGCTTATCGACAAAAGGAAAGAAGGGCCGGAGCGCTCTTCCGCCCCGGCCCCAAGGAGGACCCACTCCCTTTTTTAGCCCGCATTCAGGCTGTTTGTGACCGTGCCGAACACGCCCGCCAGCTGCGGACCCAGCAGCGTCAGAGCGCCGACGATGGCCACCGAAATCAAGGAGGCGATCAGGCCGTATTCAATGGCCGTCGCGCCGGATTCGCTTCTTAGAAAATGACGCATGGCTTTGTCTCCCTTTGCTGATGAAAAATCCTCTTCGACCCCGATAGAACCATGATAGCGAAATTCCCTTAAGATCAGATGAAGGAGGGCGTCGTTTTATCTATTATTTTCAATGAGATAATGCCTACAAACCGCATCCGTTTTGTTTCGATTTTCGAAGCGTTTTCGAAGCGCCGGGGAAAAGCGGAAAAACTTCAAGACGTTCGCGCAAGGGTGGACTTGTCTCGCGCGTGAATGATAAAGTTTTCACGTATCTTTTGGGGAGAGAAACGTTGCCTGTACCGTCTCTTCCTTTTCTGTCCTTTCTGTCCGGCGCGGTGGCTTTGGACCCGGCCCCGGCTCTGTGCGACGATTTGAGCGAACGCTGGACGACTTACGGAAATCTGCGGGAAAATATCGAACGGCTCCTGCCCGTCTGGGGGGCGACAGGCCGGGGACTGGCCTTGTGCGCCGTCGCCCGCACCGTTCAGGGCGCCACCGCGATTCTCAGCGCCGCCGCTGCGGGCCACGCCATTTTGCCGGTCGATCCGGGCGCCATGCGCCTTGCGCCCTTCATCGAGGCTTACGATCCGGAATGGATCGTCCTGCCTTTTTCCGTCAAACCGGGCGAGGCCTATATCCCCGTGGACTGGCCTTTGGACGAACTGACTCTCTGGCGGCGGGCGGTTCCTTCGGAAAAGCCGTTGTATCCCGACCTGTTCCTTCTTCTCGTCAAAACCGGGGGAGCGAACGAAGCCCAAACGATCCGGCTGTCTTACACGGCGCTGGAAGCCAACGTTTCAGCCTCTCTGGAAGCGCTTGGCCCTCGCCGTGAGGACCGGGCTTTGATGTCCCTGCCCCTTTCCTATTCCTTCGGCCTTTCGGTTCTGTTTTGCCTGCTTGCGGTGGGCGGCAGCGTCCTTTTGACCGAGCAGGACGTAAAAAGCCGCCTGTTTTGGGAACAGGCGGGAAGAAGGGAAGTCACGCTTTTCCCCGGCATTCCCTTTCACTACGACTACATCGCCCGCGCCGGGCTTGAGCATCTTCATGTGCCGCGAATCAAAACCTTTTGGCAGGCGGGCGGACGGCTGCCTTTGGAGCGCCTGCAGGAACTTCTGCGCCAGATTACAAAGCGTAAAGGAGCGTTCTTCATCCTCTTTGGGCAACCGGAAGCCTCCCCGCGCATCGCCGCGCTGGCGCTGCATGAACATCCGGAAAAGATCGGCTCGTCCGGGCGCGCCGTGCCGGGGGGCCGCCTGTCCGTCCAGGACGGTCAAATCGTCTATGAAGGCCCGAACGTCATGATGGGCTATGCGCAAAACCGCGACGACCTTTCGCGCGGGGACGAATGTCAAGGCCGCCTTGAAACGGGCGAACGCGGCTCTATCGCCGAGGCCGGCTTCCTGTTTCTGACGGGA
>CAZZDK010000013.1:26875-36332 GCA_964652235.1 uncultured Rhodospirillaceae bacterium | reverse complement strand
TAGGGTCGTTGCAGGACGGCGCGCGCTCGTTTAGATTCAAGGGACGACCGCCGAAGAAATTCTCTTTGTCCCTTTCCCGAAAGTCCGTCTGATGAACGTCCTGCTCCAAGTCCTTCCTACGCAGCAGAAAACGACTCCTGAAACGCTCGCCGCGCTGGCGCTTAAAACCGCTTCCGCCCCCATCGGCGTCGCCGCGAAGGAAGCCGTCGCTTATTGCAACGCCCTTTCCCACGCCTTGCTGAACGATCCCCGCGCGCGGCTTTTTCCGGCGCTTCAGGCGCTGGGCTTTTGGCTGCGGCCCGGCTCGATCGTCAACGTCGTGAAAGACGATCTGGCCGCGCCGGAGACCAGCGTGCGCGCGCCGCGCGGCATCGTGTTTCAGATACCGCCCCAGAACGTCAGCGTCCTGTTCGGCTACACTTCCGCGCTTTCGCTTTTGGGCGGCAACGTGACCGTCGTGCGCCTGTCCGAGGAAGCCGCGCCCGACCCGGAAAGAGAACTTCTCCTCACCCTGATCCGCGAAACGCTGGAGGAAAGTCCCGAAGCCGTCCAAAACCGTATGCTCTTCGTCCGTTACGGACACGACGACGCCCTCACCTCGGCGCTATCTGCGCTGTGCGACGCGCGCATGGTCTGGGGCGGCGACGAAACCATCCGGCGCCTGCGCGCCATTCCCTTGCCGCCGCTCGCGCGGGAAATAAGCTTCGCGGACCGCTTTTCGGCCTGCGCGATCAAGGCCGGGCCTTATTTCAGCCTGACCCCGCCGGAAAAACAGCATCTCGTCCGGGCGATTTTCAACGACATTTACCTGTTCGACCAGATGGCCTGCTCGTCGCCGCGCCTGATCGTGTGGATCGGCGAAAAGGAAGAGGCGACCGGCGCCGCGCAGGATTTCTTTTCCCGCCTCGCGGACCATGCGGCGGAACATTACGGCTGTCCGGGCACGGGCGAAAGTCTGGAAAAAATGAGCGCCCGGTTTCTGGCCCTGCACGATCTGAATCTTGAATCCACGACGACCTACAACCCCGCTTTGACCGTAATGACTCTGGCGAACTGGAAGGGCGTATCGGCCTTTAAGGAAACCCGTTTCGGCCACGGCCTTTTACTCGCCGGACGACTCGACAAGCTGCGCGACCTGGCCGTCTATACCGAAAAGAGGGACCAGACCCTCGCCGTCTGGGGCTTCGGGCCGGACGAACTTCACGACTTCATCGCCCTGTGCGGCGGGCGCGGCTACGACCGGATCGTGCCCATCGGACAGGCCCTGGCCTTCGATCCCATCTGGGACGGGGACAATTTGTTCAATATCCTCACGCGGCTCGTGCAGGTGACGGTATGAGCGGTATTATCATCGTCGGCGCGGGCGGCTTCGGGCTTGAGGTCGCGGCCTATGCGCGAGACGCGGGGTTCAAAGTCAGGGGCTTTCTCGACGACTTCAAACAGCCGGGAACCATGCACGGCGGCGACCCTGTTTTGGGATCGACCGATGCGGCCATCGAAAAAGACGCGCTTTACCTCGTCGCGCTGGGCAACCCGGCGGCGCGGCGCAAGCTGGCCGGAAAGCTGGCCGGAAAAGACGCTCGCTTCGCGACGCTCGTTCATCCGCTGGCCTACGCCGCGCCCTCGGCGCAAATCGGCACGGGCAGCGTCCTTGCGCCCTTTTCCTTCGCCGGACCAGAGGCGACAATCGGCGATCATGTTTTGCTGAACATCTATGCCAGCGTCGCGCACGAAAGCTCGGTCGGCGCTTATGGCGTTCTTGCGCCTTACAGCGGCACGCACGCAGGCGCCCGGCTGGACGAAGAGGTTTTTTTGGGTACCCACGCCGTCGTCACCAACGGCGTCCAAATCGGCGCGAGGGCCAAACTGGCCGCCGCCGCCGTGGCCTATGACACCGTACCCGAAGGCGCCTTCGCGCTCGGCAACCCGGCAAGGGTTCGGGTGGAGGGGCGGTTTTTTATACCGACGGCCCTATGAAAGAAAGAAAGAAATTAGGGTCTGGACTCACAATTTGATCCAATAAAGGGCAGCGACGAGGGCGACGGCGGAGTAAAAGTTTCTGGCCAGCTTGTCGTAGCGGGTGGCGATGCGCCGCCAGTCTTTGATGCGGCAAAAGAAGTTCTCTACCTTGTGCCGCTTGCGATAAATGCGCTTGGGACAATAGGCTTTCTTCACGGCATTGCTGCGGCTGGGAATGACAGGCAAAGCGCCCTCATCTTTGATCTGTTGGCGCACTTTCTGGCTATCGTAGGCTTTGTCTGCTGTTACAGCAAGCGGCGGGCGCGGTGTGTTCAGAGCCGCTTCAACCATTTGGCTGTCGTGAACCTCGCCCCCTGTCAGAACAAGGTTTAACGGCCTGCCTTTGCTATCGACCGTCGCGTGGATTTTTGTGGTTCTGCCGCCTCGGCTGATCCCGATAGCCTGATTTTTCTCCCCCCTTTTGCGCCGCTGGCTGAACGGTGGGCTTTGATAATCGTGCTGTCGATCAAGAACAAACTATCGCGCGATTTTGCGGCCAATTTCTCGAAAACGCGCTTCCATATTCCCTTGCGCGACCATCGGTTAAACCGATTATAAGCCGACGTGTACGGCCCATATCGCTCCGGCAAATCCCGCCATGGGATGCCCGTGCGCAGAACATAAAAAATCGCGTTCACGATCTTGCGATCATCAACGCGCCCGCTTTTCCGGCTTTTGGGTAAAAGGGGCTCCATAAAAAAACCCATTCTTCATCGCTTAGGTCAAATCTCATGATCCACCTCCAATCATGGTGAATCACATTTCCTTTGCTCTCTCAAGAATTTATATGGGGACAGACCCTAGAATCGCTGTTTTTTATCTGGCAAGAAAGAAAGATTCCTGGCTCATACCGAAACTGTCTCCCTTTTTGCGCTTTGCACGCCTCCGCAGGGCTCAAACGATCCCGCAGAGAGCGTCCTTTTTATAAAGAACAAAAACGGAACATCTATACTTGTTCTCTTTTTGTTTTACTTTGCCTGATCCGACTCGTTAACGAATAATTCTTTTGATTTAATACATTTTTATCACATATTCCCTTGCGTCCCCAGGCATTCCCATGGTATCCCATAAAAACCCAAACGCAGTCGCTTTCGCGGACCGCGCACAGGGGCTTTAACCCTCTGTTTTCCTTGAGGCTTCGTATGGCCGTGTTCCTGTCCAGTTTTGTCAACAAGATTGACAAGAAGGGACGCGTGTCGGTTCCGGCCTCTTTCCGCGCCGTTTTGGGACCCGATGCGCCTGGAATCGTTGTCTTTCGTTCCCTGCAATACGACGCTTTGGACGGCTGTTCCATCGCGCATTTGGAGCTTTTGAGCGAAAGTCTCGAAAAACTCGACCTCCCCCCCGAAACGTTCGAGCTGATTGAGACCACCATCTTCGGCGGCTCGGTGCAGGTGCCTTTCGACGGCGAGGGACGCGTCATGCTGCCGCCCCACCTGGCCGGAGCCGTCGGCATCACGGACGAAGTCGCTTTCGTGGGGCGCCGCAAGACCTTCCAGCTTTGGAACCCGGCGAAGTTCGAGGCGCACGACGCCGCCGCGCGCAGCGCCGCCCGTGCCAAAGACCTTTCGCTGAGCAAAATTATCGCTCAGGCCTCTTTGCTGAAGACCGAAAGGGGCGTCTGAAGCATGACGGTCTCTTCTCAAAGCCATGTCCCCGTCATGCTGCGCGAAGTCGTGGAAGCGCTGGCTCCCCACGATGGAGGCCTTTACGTGGACGGCACCTTCGGGCGCGGCGGATACAGCCGCGCGATCCTTGAGGCCGCGCAAACGAACGTCATCGGCATCGACCGCGATCCCGAAGCGATCAAGGCCGGGCAAGAAACGGTTCGGACCTATGCCCCGCGCCTGCGCCTGATCGAGGGCGCGTTCGGCGACATGAAAAACCTTTTGGCCCGGGAAAACGTCTCGGAAGTGGACGGCGTGGCGCTGGATCTCGGCGTCTCCTCGCCGCAACTGGACGAGGCGCAGCGCGGCTTTTCGTTCCAGGAAGACGGACCGCTCGATATGAGAATGAGCGGTCAGGGCCGCGCCGCCTCGGATATCGTGAACAGCGCGAGCGAAAAGGAACTGGCCGACATCATCTATCTTTTCGGCGAGGAACGCTATGCCCGCCGCGTAGCCCGGCGCCTTGTCTGGGCGCGGGAAAAACAGCCCATCACCCGCACGCTTGAGCTTGCCGAACACGTTCGCGCCGCCGTGCCGCGCTCAAAAGACGGAATCGATCCCGCCACGCGCACCTTCCAGGCTTTTCGCATCGTCGTGAACGACGAACTGGGCGAATTGCAGCGCGGCCTTCAGGCGGCGGAATCGCTTCTGAAGCCCGGCGGACGGCTCGCCGTGGTCTCCTTTCACTCGCTTGAAGACCGCTGCGTGAAGGATTTTCTGCGCCGCCGCAGCGAAGGAGCGCCGCGCGCCTCGCGCCATGCGCCGGGCCCGGGTCCGGCGGTCGCGCCGCTTTTCCGCGTTCTGACGCGCAAACCCCAAACCCCAAGCCAGGCCGAAAGCGACGCCAATCCGCGCGCCCGCTCGGCCCGGCTTCGCGTGGCCGAAAAACTGCCTGTCCTGCCCACCACGGAGAACGCCGCATGACCCGCGTTTCGACGACTTTCCTCTGGCTCTCGCTGACGATCTTTATCAGCCTCGCCCTCTATCACACGAGTTACAAGACCGAGGAACTGGATCGCAGTCTGCGCGCGCTCAACCGCCAGATCGAGGCCGAAAGGCGCAGCCTGCACGTCTTAAAGGCCGAATACGTCTTTCTCACGAACCCTTCGCGAATCGAAGAGGTCGCCCGCAAGCACCTGGCCTTGCAACCGACCCAGCCCCGACAGATCACACAGCTTTCAAGGCTCAAGGACGTCGCGCCCACGCGGCTTGAAGCCATGAACGCCGCCGTCAAAGCCGGGCCTATCGCGAGCCTGCGTCCCAGCACCGCCGCGCACAGCCCGCTGGCTTCCGCCACCGAGGCGGACCGCGTGAATACGCATCTCGTCATCCAGAAGGCGGAGACCGGGGATTCCGGCCCGGACCGTTCGCTGGCCATGATCGAAAAAGGCGAAGGCGCCTATGACCTCGCCGTCTCCGGCGACGAGCCATGAAAGCCTGGCGCGGTCGCGGGCGCAAACGTTCTTCTTTCCAGCAGCCGTTTCTTCCGGGGCTTGCCGGTTCTCCCGAAGCGCCCCAGTCCCTGCGTCGCTTTTCCTCGCCCGGCGAGGCCGCCCTCGCCATCGCCCTCGGCCGGACGAGCGTCCTTTTCTTTCTGTTCAGTCTGTTTTTCGTTCTCGCTTCCGGCCGCCTGGCCATGCTCATGACCGAAAACGATCCGCGCGAACCGACGCTTTTACGGGCCGCCTCGGACGCGATCCCCGTCACCGCCAGAGCCGACATCGCAGACCGCAACGGGACCCTTCTCGCGACGTCCTTGCCGACCATGGCTCTTGTGGCGGATGCGCAGGGCGTCCTAGATCCCCAGGAAGCCGCCGTAAAGCTGGCCTCCGTCCTGCCGGATCTGAACGCGGAGAAGCTTCTTGAGGAATTGAAAAGGAGCAAGCGCCACATCGTCGTGCGTCGTCGCCTGACGCCTCGCCAGGTATTCGAGATCAACAAGCTGGGAATCGCGGGCATGGGCTTTTCGCCCGACGAGAGCCGCATCTATCCTTCTGCCGAAATCGCGGCGCACGTCGTGGGCTATACGGATATCGACAACAACGGCATCGCCGGACTTGAAAAGGGCCTTAACAAGCGTTTGTCGGAAAACCCCGCACCGGTCGAAACATCGCTCGATATCAGGCTGCAAACGATCCTACATCGCGAGATTAAACAAGCCATGAAGGACTTTCAGGCCATCGGTGGCGCCGGAATCATCATGGACGCGCGAAACGGCGAGATCCTCTCGCTCGTCTCCCTGCCCGACTTCGCGCCGCAAGCGGCGGGGCAGGCAAGCAAGGACGCTCTTTTCAACCGCGCGAGCCTCGGCGTGTACGAAATGGGGTCCACCTTCAAGATTTTCAACACGGCTCTCGCGCTCGATTCCGGCCTGATCCGGCCCGCCGAGCGCTTCGACACGATTCGTCCCATTGAAATCGGCGGCAAAGTCATTAAGGATTTCCACCCCGTCAAATACTGGCTGAACGTCGCCGAGATTTTGATGGAATCTTCCAACATCGGCTCGGCCCGCATGGCCGAGCGTCTCGGCAAGACGCGGCAGAAAGCCTTTTTAACTCTTTTGGGCCTGACGCAAAGACCGTCCCTTGAGATTCCCGAAGTCGGCGCTCCCCTCGTTCCGTCCGATGCGACCTGGCGCGATGCCACCACCATGACCATTTCCTTCGGCCACGGGATCGCGGTCAGCGCAGTACAGCTCGCCGCCGCCGCCGCCGCGTTGGTTAACGGCGGACTGGCGGTTTCTCCGACCCTTCTTAAGGGAGGAAACGATGCAAAAATGGCGGAAAAAGGAACGGTCCGGGTCGTTTCCGAACGCACGTCGGCCCAAATGCGCGCTCTTTTGCGGCTGGCCGTCAAAAGCGGCACAGGACAAAGGGCGGACGTGCGCGGCTATTTGGTCGGCGGCAAGACCGGAACGGCGGACAAGTCCGCCGGCAGAGGTTATAATGAAAACGCCCGCATTTCTTCTTTTCTTGGGGTTTTTCCCGCCAACGCGCCGCGCTATGTTGTCTTCGTCCTTTTGGACGATCCGAAAGGCAACGCCAAGACTTACGGCTATGCGACGGGCGGCTGGACGGCGGCGCCCGTGGCGGGTCGCGTCGTAAGCCAGATCGGCCCCTTGCTTTCTCTGCCGCCGGTCGAGGAAGATATGATGGCGGCGAGCGAGCATCAATTGCTTCGCCCGCTCGGCGCCGAAGTTTTGGAAAGCTTGAAACTCAGGAACGAGGCGGACGATTATGCTTCTGTCGAGTCTAATCGAACCCATTGACGGCGCAAGCCTTCAGGGTGAAGACGGCGTTGTTGAAGGAATTGCGGCGGACTCGCGCGAAGTCAAACCTGGTTTTCTGTTCATCGCCGTTCCCGGCACGCAGCAGGATGGCCGCGCCTTTGTGCCGGACGCGCTCGCGCGGGGGGCGCGGGCCGTCGCCATCTCAAACCCGGAAGGCCTTTGCCCGCTTCCCGAAAACGTCGCCCTGGTCGTCCTGCCCCGTATGCGCGAGAGCCTGGCCTCCCTGGCCGCGCGTTTTTATCCGCGTCAACCGAAGACAATTGCCGCCGTCACAGGAACGAGCGGCAAGACCTCGACCGTTCAATTCACCCGTTATCTCTGGGAAAAGGCCGGACGCCAGGCCGCCAGCCTGGGCACGCTAGGCCTCATCGCGCCGGGGATCAAACGTTACGGCTCGCTCACCACGCCCGATCCGGTTTCGCTGCACCGGACGCTCGACGAGGCGGCCTCGCAAAACATCACGCATCTGGCCATGGAGGCCTCCAGCCACGGAATCGAACTTCACCGTCTGGATCAGGTGAGGCTTTCCCTTGCGGCTTTTACCAACCTTTCGCGCGATCATCTCGATTATCACGAGACGATGGAGAAATATCTCGCCGCCAAGATGATTCTGCTCGAAAGGCTTCTGCCGCCGGAAAGCCCCGTCGTCCTCAACGCCGACATCCCCGAGTACGAAACGCTTGTGTCCGTCTGCGAGTCCCGGAAACTCAAGGTTTTGAGTTTCGGCCACGCCGGAAAGGATTTGATCCTCCTCGCCCACTCGCCAACGCCTAGCGGCCAAGGCTTGCGGTTCGAGTTTCTGGGACGGCCTTACGAACTGGATCTGCCGCTCATCGGCGAGTTTCAAATCTGGAACGCCTTTTGCGCGCTGACGCTGGCGACGGCAAGCGGCGAAGACGCGGACGCCATGGCCCGTGCGCTTTCGACCCTGCCGGGCGTGCCGGGCCGTTTAGAGCTGATCGGAAAGACGGCTTCGGGCGGAACCGTTTTCGTCGATTATGCCCATAAGCCTTCCGCGCTCGAACACGTGCTTAAGACCCTGCGCCCTCATGTAGCGACGACGCCCGGAGCGGCTTTGCACGTCGTCTTCGGCTGCGGAGGCAACCGCGACAAAGGCAAAAGACCCCTTATGGGCGAAATCGCCCAGAATCTGGCCGATAAGGTCATTGTCACCGACGACAATCCGCGCCATGAAAAAGCCGAAGAAATTCGCAAAGAGATCCTGACCGGTTGCAAGACGTCTTCGAATCTGCGCGAAATCGGAGATCGCGCGAAGGCCATCGGCACGGCCATCGACGCCTTGCGGACAGGCGACGTTCTCGTCATTGCGGGCAAAGGACATGAGGAAGGCCAGATCGTCGGCGATACGGTTTTGCCGTTCAACGACGCCGACGTGGCGAGAAAGTTTTTGGGAACGAAGGACGTATTATGATTTTGAACTGGAAAGCCGAAGACGTTTTACGGGCCGTGCGGGGCCAGACCCTTCACGCGCAGGACTGGACGGGCAGCGGCGTTTCTATCGACAGCCGCACGGCGCGAACGGGCGACGTGTTCATCGCCATTCAAGGGCCGTCGCTGGACGGCCATCATTATGTCGGCAAGGCATTCGAAGCCGGGTGCGCCGCCGCCATCGTCTCCCGCCGCCCGCCGGACGTCCCCCAGGACGCGCCCCTTATTCTTGTGGAAGACACCTTCGCCGCCCTGCAAGACCTTGGCCGCGTCGGGCGCGCTCGAAGCAAGGCGAAAATCGCCGCCGTTACCGGCTCCGTCGGCAAGACGAGCAGCAAGGAGATGCTGCGCCTCATGCTGGGGTCCGTGCGCGACACCTTCGCGACGGAAGGCAGCCTGAACAATCATTGGGGCGTGCCGCTTTCGCTCGCGCGGCTGCCGCAAGAAGCGGCCTACGGCGTTTTCGAACTCGGCATGAACCATGCGGGCGAACTCGGCCCTCTTTCCCGCGAAGTCCAGCCGCACGTCGCGCTGGTCACGAACGTCGAGGCCGTTCATCTCGAATATTTCGCCTCCGAAGAAGCCATCGCCGACGCCAAGGCCGAGATTTTCCTGGGCATGGATGCGGGCGGAATGGCCGTTTTGAACCGCGACAATCCCCATTACGCGCGGCTTTTGGCCGCCGCGCGCACGCAGGGCCTCAAGAAAATCTGGAGTTTTTGAGTCACTCACCGCCTCCCATCCGGAAACTCAGGAGCGATTGTCCAAGAGCGACGCGCGGCTTGTTTCCCTGACGGAGGACGCGGAAGGATCGAACGTCGAGGCCGTCATTCTCGGCGAGAAGCTCTCTTTCCGCCTCGGCGTTCCCGGCGAACATCTCGTCCTTAACGCCCTGGGTTGTCTTTTGGTCTGCGCCGCGTTGGACGCCGATCTGGCGCTTTGCGCGGAATCCCTTTCCGCTTACCGCCAGCCGCTGGGGCGCGGCACGCGCCGAACCGTTTCGCTTGAAGACGGCGCGACGTTTACCCTTGTC
>CAZZDK010000013.1:3703-26857 GCA_964652235.1 uncultured Rhodospirillaceae bacterium | reverse complement strand
GTGAAAGCGGCTCTTTCCGTTCTGGGCCGCGCGCCCGTCGGGGACAAAGGCCGCCGCGTCGCCGTTTTAGGCGACATGAAGGAATTGGGCGCGCGCGGCGCCGCTTTGCATGAAGCCCTCGCCGAAACGGCGGTCGCGAACCATATCGACGTCGTTCACGCCTGCGGCGAGATGATGCGCCGTCTCTATGACGCCCTGCCCGCCCCCATGCGCGGCTTTTACGAAACGGACAGCGAAGCGCTCGCGCCGCTCGTCGCGCAAGACGTCCGCGCGGGCGACGCCGTTATGGTCAAAGGCTCGCACAGCGTGCACATGGAAAAAGTCGTCGAGGCCCTGAAAACGCGAAGCGTCACTACCGCACACTCACAGAAACGGGCAAGTTGAAATGGAAACGCCGTTGGGCCTCTCTATCCCGTCATTGCGAGGGCCTTTAGGCCCGAAGCAATCCAGAGTCAAACAGGGCAAAGTCAGTCTCTACGACAAAGTCAGTCTCTACGACTCTGAATTGCTTCGCTGCGCTCGCAATGACAACTTTTTTGAACCATAGGTTTCCGCACGCCATGCTCTACCATATCCTCTTTCCCCTCGCTTCGGATTTCACGGCGTTCAACCTGTTCCGCTACATCACGTTCCGGACAGGCGGCGCGATGCTCACCGCGCTTATCCTTTGTTTCCTTTTCGGCCCTCGCCTGATCCGCTGGCTGCGCGCCAAACAGGGCGAAGGCCAACCTATCCGCGAGGACGGACCCGAAACGCACTTCAAGAAAAAGGGAACGCCCACGATGGGCGGCTTGATGATCCTCGTCTCGGTCGTCGCCAGCACGCTTTTGTGGATGGACCTGACGACCGTCTATACCTGGATCGTTCTGGCCGTCACGATCGGGTTCGGCCTCGTCGGCTTCGTGGACGATTATCAAAAACTCACCAAGCGAAACACGCGCGGCGTGC
This sequence comes from uncultured Rhodospirillaceae bacterium, assembly GCA_964652235.1. Classification (GTDB taxonomy): domain Bacteria; phylum Pseudomonadota; class Alphaproteobacteria; order UBA9219; family UBA9219; genus CAZZDK01. The sequence goes on along the minus strand of CAZZDK010000013.1, from coordinate 25,909 downwards.
CCGGAAAAATCCGTCTTCTGATCCAGATCGCCATCGCCGGATTGGCGACCTGGTTCATCGTGGATTTCGCCGGAGGCGACCACGCGACGGCCCTCGCTTTGCCTTTCTTCAAGGATTTCTTCGTCCCGCTCGGCGGATTCTTTTTCGTCTTCGCCGTTTTCGTCATCGTCGGCTCGAGCAACGCGGTCAACCTGACCGACGGCCTGGACGGCCTGGCCACGGTGCCGGTTCTGATCGTGGCTTTGTGCTTCGGGATCATCTCCTACCTCGTCGGCAACGCCGTTTTCGCGGGCTATCTTCAAGTCGTTCACGTGCCGGGCGCCGGCGAACTGGCCGTTTTCTGCGGCGCTTTGGTCGGCGCGTGTTTGGGCTTTTTGTGGTTCAACGCGCCGCCCGCGCAAGTTTTCATGGGCGATACCGGCTCGCTGGCTCTGGGAAGCTCCATCGGCGCGATCGCCGTCATCATCAAGCACGAGATCGTTCTGGCCATCATCGGCGGTCTGTTTGTGATGGAAACGGTTTCCGTCATCCTTCAAGTGGCCAGCTTCAAGCTCACCGGCAAGCGCGTTTTCAAGATGGCGCCTTTGCATCATCATTTCGAAAAAAAGGGCTGGTCGGAGCCGACCGTCGTGATCCGTTTTTGGATCATCGCCTGCGTACTGGCGCTTGTCGGTATGTCCACGCTCAAGCTGAGATAAGCGATGATCCCCCTTCCCCACGCGTCCGGAAAGACGTTTTTCGTTTTGGGTTTCGGCAAATCGGGCCAGGCCAGCGCCGCCGCGCTGGAAGCCGCAGGCGCGAAGGTCCTCGCCTGGGACGACAAGGAAAAGGGACGCGAGGCAATCCAGGCCGCAGGGCACGCGTTGGCCGATCCCACGCAAACGGACTGGAGCGGGATCGCCGGTCTTGTCATGGCGCCGGGCGTGCCGCTTACGCACCCCGCGCCGCATCCTGCCGCCCTGAAGGCCCGCGCGGCAAAGGTTCCGGTTCTAAGCGATCTCGATCTTCTTTTCGAAGCCTGCCCCAAGGCGAGGTATGTCGGCATCACGGGCACGAACGGCAAATCGACGACCACTGCCCTCATCGCCCACATCCTGCAAAGCGCGGGGCGAAAGGTTCAGATGGGCGGCAATATCGGCACGGCGGCGCTTTCGCTGGAGCCGATGGATGAAAACGGATTTTACGTTCTGGAATTGTCGTCGTATCAGCTTGATCTGATCCAAAGCAATCCTCTCGAAGTCGGCGTCTGGCTTAACGTCACGCCCGACCATTACGAGCGCCACGGCGGCCTTCAGGGCTATGTCGCGGCCAAAAAGAAAATCGCGCGGACGGATGGGCCGCAGACTTTGGTTCTTGGAACGGACGAGCCGGAAACGCAGGCCGTTTTTGAGGAACTAAAAAAGCGCCGCAACCTTTCGCTCGTGGAGCTTTCCTCGCGAAGAACGCCCGAAAACGGGATCGAAATTGGGAACGGGGCCTTGCGGTTTTCCTTCGATCCTGAGCCGCTCGATCTCTCCCCCCTCACGCGGCTGCCGGGCAGGCACAACGCGCAGAACGCAGCGGCGGCCTTTGCGGCCTGCCGGGCCTTGGGCCTGACGCGGCAGGAGATTGAAAAAGGCCTCGCGAGCTTTCCGGGGCTCGCCCACCGCCAGCAGCTTGTCGGCGAAAAGGACGGCGTGCGCTTTATCAACGACAGCAAGGCCACGAATGCCGACGCGACGAGCAAAGCCCTCGTTTGCTATGAGAATATCTATTGGATCATCGGCGGATTGCCCAAAACGGGGGGGCTTTCGGGCCTCGAAAAGCTGGTTCGGCCCGTTGTCCACGCCTTTATCATCGGCCAGGCCAGCGAGGCTTTCGCCGCCTGGTGCGAGGAGCAAAAAATCCCCTACGCCTTGTGCGGCACGCTTGATGTAGCGACAGAGAAAGCGGCTCTACTGGCCTTAAAAGAAAAGAAAAAAGGGGCTGTCGTCCTCCTCTCTCCCGCCTGCGCTTCCTGGGACCAGTTCGCAAGTTTCGAAGAGCGGGGCGAACGTTTTGCCGCCCAGGTCCAGGCTCTTTTGAAGAGGGGGTGAACATGGCGACCGTTTCCCGTTCCGATCAGACCGTGGTGGGCCGCTGGTGGTGGACGGTGGACCGGTGGACGCTCGCGGCGCTGCTGCTTCTGATCGGGTTTGGCATCTTGCTTATTCAGGCGGCCACGCCCGCCGTCGCAGTCAAGCACCACCTCGATAATTTCTATTTCGTCGAACGGCACCTCGTCATGCTCGCGCCCGCTCTGGCGCTCTTGTTCGGCGTCTCGCTTCTTTCGCCGCGGCAGATTCTGTGGCTCGGCATGGCGCTGCTCGGCGTTTTTTTGCCCTTCCTAATCGGCACGCTTCTCTGGGGGACTGAGATCAAGGGCGCGGCACGTTGGATTCAGGTTCTGAACGTCTCCTTCCAACCGTCCGAGTTCGTCAAACCTCTTTTCGCCGTCGTTGCGGCCTGGCTTTTTTCCCGACAATGCGAACGCAAGGGGTTCCCCGGTTTCGGCGTCAACGCCCTGCTTTATCTGCTTATCGTCGCCTGCCTTCTCAATCAGCCCGACATCGGTATGACGGCCTTGGTCTCGATGATATGGTTCGCTCAATTTTTTCTGGCCGGAATGCCGATCTTACTGGCCTGGCTTTTGCCGGTTCTGGCCGCCCTCAGCCTGACGGGCGCCTACTACGCCTATCCGCACTTCGCCTCGCGCATGGATCGCTTCGTTTCGCACAGCGGCGACACCTATCAGGCCGATCTCGCCCTTAAAGCTTTCAACAACGGCGGCCTGTTCGGCACCGGCCCGGGATCGGGAACCGTCAAGATGTCCATTCCCGACGCGCACGCGGATTTCGTCTTCGCCGTGGCGGGAGAAGAGCTCGGCCTGATCGGCGCCGGAATCATCGTCGCCCTGTTCGCCTTCGTCGTTCTGCGCGGCTTCTGGCGCCTGCGCAGCGAGAACAATCTGTTCGTTCTTTTGGCGGGAAGCGGCCTTTTGGTCGCCTTCGGCCTTCAGGTCGCCATCAATCTGGCCTCGACTTTGCGCTTGATGCCGCCCAAGGGCATGACCTTGCCGTTTTTATCCTATGGCGGTTCTTCGCTGTGGGCCACGGCCTTGGAAATGGGAATGCTTTTGGCGCTGACCCGCAAAAGATATGGCCTTTCGGATGTATGACTCCCCTTGCCCCGGCCTTGAAAAAGGGGTCTATTGAGGGCCTCTATCAGAGGGGGGTCCATGAGCGATTCATCGCCGCTTTTTCTTCTCGCCGCGGGCGGAACGGGGGGACACGTGTTCCCCGCCGAGGCGCTTTCGCGCGAGTTTCTGGGGCGCGGCGCCCGCGTCGGCCTTGTGACGGACAAGCGCGGCGGCAAGTTCGAGGGCGAACTGAGCGTTCCCGCCTATAAAGTCGCTGCCGGCCCGCTCGGCAGAAACCTTTTCAGTAAGGCCTTCAGCGTCGCCAAGATGGGCGTAGGCGTTCTTCAGGCCCTTCTCCTCCTGCGCCGGTTGAAACCTGCCGCCGTCGTCGGCTTCGGCGGTTATCCTTCCGTTCCTTTGCTCTACGCCGCCGCGAAAATGGACGTTCCCATTGTCCTGCACGAACAAAACGCCGTCCTGGGCCGGGCCAACCGGATGCTGCTGCCCTCTGCGAAGCTTCTGGCTACCTCTTTTCCCCATGTTCTCGACATTCCCGGACATATCCGCACGCAAATCGTCCATACCGGCAATCCTGTGCGTCCGGCTTTCGCGGCTTTGCGAGCCACGCCCTATCCCGCTTTGGAGGAAGACGGCCCCATCCGTCTTCTTGTCCTGGGCGGCTCTTTGGGCGCCCATATTTTCTCTTCCGTCGTTCCGAGAGCGCTTGCCCTGCTCCCCGCCGGTTTGCGGGGCCGGATCCTCATCGCGCAGCAATGCCGCGCCGAAGACCTGGAATCCGCCCATGCCGCTTTCGCGGGCGCGGGCGTAGAGGCCGAACTTTCGCCCTTCTTCAAAGACGTGCCGGAACGGATGGCAAGCGCCCATCTCGTCATAGGCCGCGCGGGCGGCGGCGCGATTGCCGAATTGACCGCTATCGGACGGCCTTCGGTCCTGGTTCCTTTTCCCCACGCCCATGCCGGGGAACAGACGGAAAATGCTCAGGCCCTTGCGGCGGCGGGAGGCTCCTGGATGATCCCGCAACCGACTTTTACGCCCGAAGCCTTGGCGGTACGCCTGGAATCCCTCCTCGCCATGCCCGCTTCGCTCGCCAAAGCCGCAGCGGCGGCCCGCGCGTGGGGCACCGTCACGGCGGCGGATAAGCTGGCCGACTGCGTCTATAAAGCCGCCGGTCTTACGCCCGCCAAGCACGAAAAAGCCTGGATCGACAATCCTGATCGCTCGGGCCGGGAATCTTCCTTAGCCCTTTCAACCAGAGAGATTTTCGAATGATCGCTCCCATTCCCCTGCGCCGTCCTTTTAGCCCCCTTGACGTGGGCGTTTTGCATTTCGTCGGCATCGGGGGCATCGGCATGAGCGGCATTGCCGAGATTCTCCATCACCTCGGCTACCAGGTTCGGGGCAGCGACCTGGCCGAAAACGCCAACGTCAAACGTTTACGCGATAAGGGCATTGTCGTTACCATCGGCCATAAACCCGAAAACGTGGACGGCGCGGGGGTCGTGGTCATCTCTTCCGCTGTCAAGAAAGATAATCCGGAAGTCCTCGCCGCGCGCGAGGCGGGCCTGCCCGTCGTAAGGCGGGCGGAAATGCTCGGCGAGCTCATGCGTCTCAAATGGGCGGTGGGCGTCGCGGGCACGCACGGCAAGACCACGACGACCACGATGATGGCCGCTCTGTTCGACGAAGCGGGACTCGACCCCACCGTCGTCAACGGCGGCATTATGGGCGCTTACGGCACGAACGCGCGGCTCGGCGAGGGAGACTGGATCGTCGTGGAGACGGACGAGTCCGACGGCAGCTTCGTGAAATTGCCCTCGACCGTTTGCGTCGTCACCAATATCGATCCCGAACATCTCGACCATTACAAAACCTTCGACGCCGCGCGCGAAGCCTATCAAAAGTTCGTCGAGAATATTCCTTTTTACGGCTTTGCCGTTCTGTGCATCGATCATCCGGAAGTCCAGGCGCTTATCGCTCGCGTGCAGGACCGACGCATCGTCACCTACGGCTTTTCCCCGCAGGCCGATGTGCGAGCCGTCAATCTCGACATGAAGCCGGACGGCTCGCGTTTCGACGTTCAGTTCACCTGCCATAAATCCGGCAAGGTCCAGACGGTCAAGGACTTCTTCCTGCCCGTCGTGGGGCAACATAACGTGCAAAACGCGCTGGCCGTTCTCGCGACCGGCCGACAGCTCGGCTTTGCGGACGCGGCTGCGCGCCGCGCCTTGGCGAAGTTCGAGGGCGTGAGCCGCCGCTTCACGCGCACGGGTGTCGTGGGCGGGATCATGGTCGTGGACGATTACGCGCATCACCCCGTGGAAATCGCCACGACGCTTAAGGCCGCGCTTCAAGTCAAGCCGCCGGAAGGCCGCGTGATCGCGGTGGTCCAGCCGCACCGCTATACGCGCCTTTCGAGCCTTTTCGCCGAGTTCTGCACCTGCTTTAACGACGCGGATATCGTCGTCGTGGCGGATGTCTATCCCGCGGGCGAAGAGCCGATTGAAGGCGTCAACCGCGACGCGCTGACCGACGGCCTGCGCGCCCACGGCCACCGCGAGGTGTACGCCCTGTCCGCGCCGGAAGATTTGGCGAAAACAATTTCCGAAATCGCACGTCCAGGCGATTGCGTCATCTGTTTGGGCGCAGGCAGCATTTCGAAATGGGCGCACGCCTTGCCGGACGAATTGCGCGCGCTTGAGGAAAAAAGAAAGAAGGAAAGCGCGTGAGCGTTCTCCCTTTCGTCATTGTTAACTGTCATTGCGAGGCCCGCAAGGGCCGAAGCAATCCAGGGTCAAACAGAACGATGTTGGTCTCTGGCGACTCTGGATTGCCGCGCTCCCCTTTCGGCGCAAACGCCGAAAGTCTCGCTCGCAATGACAAACGTTTATTGACGGACGCATGATGACCTTGCAGTCAGCTTCCCTCCTCTCCCGCTTGCCTGGAGTTCGCGGCAAGCTGATCCCGAACGCGCCGCTTAAGGATTTTTCCTGGTTTCGCGTCGGCGGCCCCGCGGAAGTTCTTTTCCAGCCTGCGGATACGGAAGACCTGGCCCATTTCCTGAAAAATCTTCCGGCGGAGATTCCGGTTTTTACGCTCGGCGTCGGATCGAACGTCCTGATCCGCGACGGCGGCGTGCCGGGGATCGTTATCAAGCTCGGCCCCGAATTTTCATCCATTAAAATCGACGGCGCCGAAATCCACGTCGGGGCGGCGGCGCTGGATTTTAACGTTTCGCGGGCGGCGGCCAAAGCCGGTTTGGCTGGGCTGGAGTTCCTTTCCGGCATTCCGGGCTCCATCGGCGGCGCTTTGCGCATGAATGCGGGCGCTTACGGCGGCGAAATGCGCCTGATCGTCGAAAAAGTCGCCGCCGTGGATCGCAAAGGACAGATAGAGACGGTCGGCCCCGAGATCATGGGTCTGACCTACCGCCGCTGCGCGGCGCCGGAAGACTGGATATTCACAAGCGCCGTTCTGCGCGGCCTGCCCGGCGATAAGGAAGAAATTGAAAAGAGGATGAAGGAGATTCAGGCCTCGCGCGCGACTTCCCAGCCCTTGCGCGAGAGAACCTGCGGATCGACTTTCGCTAACCCGCCGGGCCATAAGGCCTGGGAATTGATCGAGCAGGCCGGATGCCGGGGCCTGCGAATCGGCGGGGCCAGGATGTCCGAAAAACATTGCAATTTCATGATCAACGACGGCACCGCCACCGCCGAAGACCTTGAAAAGCTGGGCGAAGAGGTCCGCCGCCGGGTTCTTGAGAAATCGGGCCTTGAGCTTCGGTGGGAAATAAGGATGATGGGCATTCAGAAATCAGATGTCAGATGTCAGAATACAGAAAAGAATCAACCGTCTGCCGTCAAGTAAAGGAGCCGCCTATGTCCGCAGCCAAAAAGAAGGTCGCTGTCCTTATGGGCGGGTGGTCGTCCGAACGGGAGGTTTCGCTCGTCTCCGGCGGCGCGGTCTGCAAGGCGCTGCAAGAGCTTGGCCATCATGTGCGGGCCGTGGACGTGCAGCGGGACGCCCTGGGCCTTCTGCAAGCCCTCACCATGCAGGCGGACGGGCGTCCGGACGTGATCTTTAACGCCCTGCACGGGAGGATCGGCGAAGACGGCACGATTCAGGGCCTTTTGGAGTTTGTCGGCATTCCCTATACCCATTCCGGCGTTCTGGCTTCCGCCGTCGCAATGGACAAGCCGATCATGAAAAACGTGGCGCAGGCCCACGGCGTGCGCTGCGCCGAAGGCCGCATCGTGACGCGAGCGGAAATTCTGGCGAAGGGTTACCCCCTCGCCCCGCCTTTCGTCATCAAGCCGACCAACGAAGGCTCCAGCGTCGGCGTCCGGATCATTAAAACCGGCGACAATCTCGGCGAGATTGAGGAAGACGGCTGGATCTACGGCGACAGGGTTTTGATCGAAGCCTTCATCCCCGGACGCGAACTGACCGTCGCGGTGCTGGGAACGGTCCAGGAAGCCAAGGCGCTGGCCGTGACGGAACTTCGTCCCAAAAACCACGAATTCTACGACTACACCGCCAAATATACGGGCGGACAGACCGACCATCTCCTGCCAGCCCCGATCCCGGACGCGGTGCGCGATGAAGCTATGCGTATGGCCGTGGCCGCCTATCAGTCCATCGGCTGTCACGGCGCGGCGCGGGCCGATTTCCGCTGGAACGAAAACCTGCCGGGGACGGAAGGCCTCTTCTTCCTTGAGATGAATACGCAACCGGGCCTGACGCCTCTTTCGCTTCTCCCCGAACAGGCAGCCTACATCGGCATTCCCTTTAACGATCTGATCAGTTGGATGCTGGATCACCCGATATGCCCCGCCTGACGAAGAAAAAGCCCCTGCGCGGCAGCGTGCGGCAGAACACCATGCTTCAGCGGGACGAGGAGTCGCGCCCCTGGCTGGGTTTCAGCGCGCGGCTGGCTCTCTTGGTTTTGGGGGCCGTGGCCATCATCGTTTTCGCCGCCTGGATATGGCACAGCGAATGGCCGCACCGCCAATGGGACCGGGCCGTCCAGGCTGGCCTGCGTCTCACCCAAAAAGCGGGGTTTTCCGTCTCGGACGTCCTGGTCGAGGGACGCGCCTACACGGACCGGAAGGAGCTGATGGACGCGCTTCAAATAAAAGCGGGTATGCCCCTTTTCGCCTTCGACCCGCACGAATCTTACGAAAAGATCCTGGCTCTGCCCTGGACCGAGGAGGTTTCCGTTCTGCGAAGCCTACCGAACAAGGTCGTCGTCAAACTGACCGAGCGGCAGCCCCTGGCCCGCTGGCAACATGACGGAACCACTGTCGTCATCGACAAAAACGGGCGCGAGATTACGGCCGCCAAGCCCGAGAGATTCCTCAATCTGCCGCTGGTCGTCGGCAACGCCGCGCCGGAACAGACCAAGTCTCTTCTGGCCACGTTGCAGGCCTTTCCGACCGTCCAGCGCGCCTTGAGGGCCGCCGTCCGCGTCGGCGAAAGACGCTGGAACCTGCACATTCATCCCAACATCGTCGTTCGTCTGCCTGAGATCCAGATGGAGGCGGCGCTGACGAAGCTTTCCCAATTAATCGAAAGAGATAAAATAACGGAACGGGCTATCGTCGCCATCGACTTGCGGCTGCCCGACCGCACGGTCCTCGAACCGCAGACGCCCGCCGCTTCGGTTCCTTTGCAAGAGGCTACGGAATGAATTTTCTCACCCAATGGCTGTTCGACAAGCAAGTCGCCTCTCAGGGCGAGGTTTATGCCGCGCTCGACATCGGCACCAGCAAGATCGCCTGCTTCATCGCGCGTCTGGACGAAATGGGCCAGCCGCACGTCGTGGGAATCGGGCATCAATCGTCCGAGGGCGTGCGCGCAGGACTGGTTTCGGATATGGAGGCGTTGCAGCGCTGCGTATCCGCCGCCGTCATTACAGCCGAGCAAATGGCGGGCGAAACCATTGACCGCGTCATCGTCGGCGTGGCCGCGCCTCAGCTTCTTTCCCAGACGGTGGGGGTCGCTCTTCCTCTTGGCGGACGCGAGATCACGCCCGGCGATACGGACCGCCTGATCGCGCAGGCTCAGACGATGGCGGCGGAAGAATCCACCGACAACACGATGGAGCTTTTGCACACGTTGCCCGTTCAATATATCCTGGACGGCCAGCGCGGCGTGCGCGAACCCATCGGCATGATCGGCCATACGCTTCAGGCCGATTACCACCTTATCTCCGCCGCTTTCGGTCCCGTCCGCACGCTGGAAACGGCGGTGGCGCGCTGCCATCTGGAAGTCGAGCGCATGATCGCCGCGCCTTTGGCCAGCGGTCTTTCCTGTCTGGTCGAGGACGAAATGGATCTAGGCTGCACGCTGATCGACATCGGCGCGGGCACGACAGGCATCGGCATTTTCTTCGACGGCCATCTGATTTTCTGCGACGGTCTGCCCGTGGGCGGCTTGCACATCACCAACGACATCGCTCGCGGCCTGACCACGACCTTCGCCCATGCCGAACGGCTTAAGACGCTCTACGGCAGTTCGATCCTTTCCGCGCTGGACGAGCGCGAGATCATCGACGTGCCGCAAGTCGGCGAAGAGGCGCCCGAGTTCGCCAGCCATCTGCCCAAATCTCAGCTGATTCAGATTATCCAGCCGCGCCTTGAGGAAATCTTTGAGATGGTTCGCGCCCGCCTGGCTAAAAGCGGCATGAGCGAGATGGCGGGCCGCAGGGCGGTGTTGACCGGCGGCACCAGCCAGCTTCCGGGTATCCGTGACATGGCGGGACGCATTCTCGACAAACAGGTCCGTCTGGGAAGACCCCTGCGGATCGCCCGCCCTTATCAGGGCGCCCGTGGCGGCAGCCCCACTTTGACCGGACTGGCCGAAGCGACCTCAGGCCCCGCTTTTTCCACGACGGCAGGCCTGCTCGTCGCCGCCCTGCAACCCGACGCGCTTGACCCCCATACCGGATTCGATCCTGTCGGCGGCGGCTTCTGGAGCCGTTTCGGCCATTGGTTTAAGCAAAATCTTTAACCCTTAACTGAGGAGTCTCTCATGCCTTTCGAAAAAGCCGAGCGTTTGAAACAACTTCCCCCGTATCTTTTCCAGGAGCTTGACCGCCTGAAGGACGAGGCCATCGCGCGCGGCGTGGACGTCATCAACCTCGGCGTGGGCGATCCCGATCTGCCGACGCCCGATTTCATCATCGAAGCCTTGGACCGCGGCGCGCGCAAGCCGCAAAACCATCAATATCCTTCCTACTCCGGCATGAACGCTTTCCGCGAAAGCGCATCCCGCTGGTACAAGCGGCGGTTCAATCTCGATTTCGAGCCCCTCAAAGAAGTCGTCACGCTCATCGGATCGAAGGAAGGGATCGCGCATTTTCCGCTCGCCTTTATCAATCCGGGCGACATCGCGCTGGTTCCGACGCCCGCCTATCCCGTCTATCATTCGGGCACGTTGTTCGCGAACGGCGTTTCACATTTCATGCCTCTCTTACAGAAGAACGACTTCCTGCCCGACCTGGACGCGATTCCCGAAGACGTCGCGCGCAAGGCCAAGATTCTGTTCATCAATTATCCGAACAATCCGACCGCCGCCGTGGCGGACCGAGCCTTTTTCGAAAGGGTCGTCGCCTTCGCCAAAACCTACGACATCATCGTGGCGCACGACGCGGCCTATTCCGAGATGGGGTTCGACGGCTATCGGCCCATGAGCTTTCTTGAAGTGCCCGGCGCGCGCGATGTGGGAATCGAGTTCCACTCGCTCTCTAAAACCTACAACATGACCGGCTGGCGTATCGGGTTTGCCGTCGGCAACGCGGGGATTCTGGCGGGGCTTGGACAGGTCAAATCCAACATCGATTCCGGCGCCTTCAACGCGATCCAGGAAGCCGGGATCGCGGCCCTTGAAAGCGATCAGTCTTTCGTCGCCAAGATGCAGGCCATTTACCAGGAGCGGCGCGACGTTTTGATCGCGGGCCTGCGAGAGGCGGGGCTTTCCCCCATCGTGCCCAAGGCGACCTTCTTCGTCTGGTGCCCGACGCCTAAAGGCATGGCGTCGAGCGCCTTTACCTCCCTTTTGCTCAAGGAATGCGGCATCGTCACCACGCCCGGCAACGGGTTCGGCGCTCCGGGCGAGGGTTTTGTGCGCTTTGCCCTGACGGTCTCCAAGGAACGTCTCGCCGAGGCCATTGAGCGGATCAAGAAACTGCGGTTCTGATACCTCTGGACAAAAGCGGCGATTCCCCCTTACCCTGCTCAAGTCTTTGTCTTTCCGGAGAATCGCCGATGAGCGGCCAACGGGTTTTTCTTTGGGGCGCAGCGCTGAGCCTCTTGCTTCTCTCGGTCTCTCCCGCCGGGGCCGGGTTTCATTACATCGCTCCCGAAGGCGACTTGTCCTCTGCCGGTTCGTCCCTGGAGCCTCCGATCCGAACGCCGCCGGATTCCTATCCGATGATCCCTTACGATTCTTCCCCTCCTGCGCCGATAAGAAGCGAGGGCGTGGCGGTTTCGTCTTCCCCGGTTTCAAGTTGGGCGCCGCCTGCGCCCGCACCCGAAATCAAGACGCCCAAAAAGAAGAGCTGGCTCGACCGGTTCCTCGGCTGGTCCGAAAAAATCGCCAACGGCGAGGATTACAAAGCGACGGATGAAAAGGGCCAATCCCGCCTCGAGGCCCGGACGAGGCTCGACAAATAAAACAGGAGGACTTCATGTCCCCCCAGCCCGCAAAAATATTCGATCCCGTGTCCAAGACGCTTCATTGGCTCGCCGCCTTCGGCGTTCTGGCCGCGCTGGCGCTGGGCGGTGTTATGTCCGATTTCGGCGGCTCGCCCGAAGTCCGTCGCGCGCTTTACACTTCCCACAAGACCCTTGGCGTTCTGATTCTGCTGCTTGCGGTCTTTCGCCTCTACTGGCGGCATAAAAGCCCTGCCCCGCCCTTGCCGACCGCGACCATGCCACGCTGGCAGATCCTGGCGGCGCGGGCCGTCCATATCGCTCTTCATCTTCTTATGCTCGCCGTTCCCCTGGCCGGGTGGGCCATGGTTTCGGCGGGGCCTCACGGTATTGAGCTTTTCGGGCTTATTCCTTTTCCCAATATGCCCCTCCTCGCCTCCCTCGAAAACGCGGGCGAAGTCCGTCACGCTTTCAAAGAAACGCATGAAGGGCTGGCCGGTTTTATGGCTTTGCTTGTTGCCCTTCATATCGCCGCCGCCCTCAAACATCACTTTATAAGCCGCGACGATATTCTTATCCGTATGTCGCCCGTTTGCATGGGGCCGTTTCTGAATAAGCTTAGGAATTTCTGATTTCTTCTTCGGAAAAAACGTAGGTTCTGCCGCAGAATTGGCAGGCGGCTTCTATCTTGCCGTCTTTGGCCATGGAGCGAACCTCCCCGGCGGGCATCTGGGAGAGGATGCCCTGAAGCCTTTCTCGCGAACAACGGCATTCGTCCCGCAGATTCTTTTTATCGTAAACCCGCACGCCTTCCTCATGAAAAAGGCGGTAGAGAAGGCCTTCGGGCAAGAGGGCCTTGTCCGTCAGTTCTTCCGGCGTGCAGGATTGCATGAGCGCCATGCAGCGCAGCCAGTCGTCCTCGACCGACGTGTCGGCAAGCGGCGCATGGCCGCCCTCGCGCGGCATCCTCTGAATCATAAGGCATCCGGCCCGCCAGGCGCCCGCCGCATCTTGCCGCGCCGCGACCATCAGGCCCGTCGGGATTTGCTCGGACCGGCGGAAATAGGTTTGAAGCGCCTCGGCCAGGCTTTCGCCCTCAAGCTTCACGATTCCCTGGTACCTCTCGTGCGAGGCGCTCTGATCGACCGTGAAAACAAGCGTTCCCGCGCCTAAAAGCGGCGTTTCCGCCAGCCTTTCCGCGTCGAATTGCGCGCAGGCGCGCAGGGCCCCGTCTCCCGTCGCGTCGGCCACGAGCATGGAAACCGGCCCGTCGCTTTTGGCCTGCAGGGTGAAAACGCCGTCGAGCTTAAGGGCGGAGGCCAGCGCGGCGGTAACGGCAACGGTCTCGGCGAGCAAACGCGCGACGGAGGGAGGATAAGCGTGCCGCCCGATCATCGCATCGATGGCCGGACCGAGCCGGACGAGCCGCCCGCGCAGAACGCTGCCCTCAAGCTGAAACGGAAGGATAATATCTTCGCTGTTTTCCGATGGATCCGTCATGCCTGTGTCTGCCTTTCTTTTATGTCCTTTACCTGAAAAGCACGGAAGCCTAAATTGAAAAAACCTTTCCAAAACGGAGGCTCCCATGTCGTTCGCCGCGAAAGTTCTCTCCCGCCGCCATTTGCGCCGCCGCCATTGGGCCGGGCTTGGTTTTATTACGCTTTTCCTTGTCTGGAGCCTTCTCTGGCTTGTCACGGCCCGCCAGTTCAACAAAGCCCTGGACGGCTGGGTCGAAGCCGCGCGCGCCGAGGGTATCGCTTTCGACTACGCCTCCCGCTATACGAACGGTTCGCCTTTCGCCGTTCACGTTCATTTCGACGGCCTTTCGGTCGGCAACGGAAAAAGCGCGACTTTACGCGCCAAAGAATCCGTCTTTTATATGGGTCTTTTCAACTGGCGCAGCGTGTCCGGCAAGCTTCGCAAGAGCGTCGAGGGGAAAATCGGCACGACGCCCTTTTCCGCCGACGCCATTAAGTTCGGCTTTGCCCTGCCCCGCCGCCAGGCTCGCCATCATACCGAGACGGGTCTCGCGTTATGGCTCCATCCTTTCGGGCTGACGCTTAAGGAAATCAAACCGGTTCTTTTCGGCGACACGATTCGCGAGGCCATGATCGATATGCGCATCATGGGCGCCGCCCCGGACTTTTCGGACAAAGAATCCGTCAAAGCCTGGAACGAAGCGGGCGGCGTCATCGAGTTCGACCGCTTTTACCTGAATTGGGGGCCGATGATCGTGACGGCCACAGGCACGATGGGGCTTGATCCGAAGCTTCAGCCCGAAGGCGCTTTTTCAGGCCGTATCGAGGGCCTCGGCGCGGCCATCGCCGCGCTGGTCGGCCAGGGCACCATCGACAAACGGCAGGAATCCCTTCTCCGTTCCTCTTTGAACGTCCTCTCAAGGCCCTCGGGACTGACGGGTTCGTCCGCACCCATCGTGCCGATTTCGGTGCAGAGCGGCGGTCTTTTCCTCGGCCCGGTGCGGTTATTGACGATCCCTGAACTTGAATGGTGAGGGCTTTTCGTTGTTTTTCTGCCCTTCCCAGGCGTCGTGCGCCTTGAGAAAGTCGCGCAGGGCCTCGACCTGCGAGAAGAACTTGCGGTGAACGTCCGCCGCGAAGGGATTCTCCCGCTCGATGGATAGGAAAAGCTCCAGCGTGTTGCCGCGCACGATTTCCGCCGATTCCATCAGAAGATTGAAGCTTTTCGTCGTCATGCGGCGGGGCAAAGGCTCCAGGCTGTCCAGGACGCGCCCGATCATGTGCGTAAGACCTTGGATATGCGCCACTTCGTAATCATGCTCTTCGGGCGAGGTGCGGATGACGTTCAGTTCCAAAACGTCGCGCAGGAAAGCCTCGACGCATTCAACCCTGTCGCCGCGCACGGGACAGACGGCGATGTTCTGGCCCTTGACGCTGTGCGGCGCGCTTTGCGGACCGAAAATGGGGTGCGTGGCCACGATGTCCACATAATCGGGCAGCCCGGCCCGCATCCATTGCGCGGGCTTGACCTTGACCGAGCCGACGTCAAGGACGAGCGCGCCCTTCTTAAGGTGCGGCGCGATGGTCGCGATGGCTTCCTGCATACGCGGGATAGGCATGGCAAGAACGACAATGTCCCGCGCGGCGATTTGCGTGGCGGTTTCATAGGCTATGCCGAGGCTCGCCGCTTTCTCGACCGTCGTTTGCGAGGGATCGAACACCGCAAGATCGAAATGCGGCGCGAGGTGCTTGGCTGCCAGCGTTCCAAAGCCGCCGAGGCCCATAATGCCGAGGGTTTGGTTGGAAGACGTCATGTTTTTCTCTCTATAAAAACCGTCATTGCGAAGAAGCCTTGGCGGGCGAAGATCGTTTCCTTCTTTCGTCATCGCGAGGCCCCGAAGGGGCCGTGGCGATCCAGAGTCGTTAAAGTCCCTTCTGCAACGGCCCTGGATTGCTTCGTCAGCCTTCGGCTTCCTCGCAATGACAACGAACGGTGGTTATTTCTTACCGCCCTTAAGCGGCACCGGATACCCGCCGAGAGGCGACAACTGCTTCATCCGGCTGCCCAGCATGGCTTTGATCCGTCCGATGCGCGTATCGGCCTTGCCGACGAAGCCGTCCACCTCGGCCAGATAGGTCGTGGGCGCGGAAGCCGCTTTGCTCGTCGCGTGGACGAGAAGCTGGCGCACCTTGTAGCCCGCCTTGCCGAGCAGTCGTTTCATTTCGGCTTCCGGCACATGGACGCATTGAAGCGCCAGGAAACTGCGGTCGTCGCCCGTCAATTCCGGATAGAGCTTGCCGACGATCACACCCTTGGGCAGGCAATTGCGCGCGTTGGAACGCCCGGCCTTCAGCCCCTCGAACGGACAGGACGCAAAAACCGTCAGAACGTTCGCCTTCGCCTCGGCCAAAAGGGGCCACCAGGCCTCTTTCTCCCCCGCCTCCGGCGGCGGCAGAACAGCAACTTGAATCTTATCGGCCTGAAGCGCCTTGATCGCGGCGGCGGCGGTCGGAAACTCGCTCAAGGGCATGAAAGACCCGAAATAATCCCTGGCCATGTCCCATAGGCCCGGCCCTTTGGGCGGCGCGTAAACGCCGACTTTGACCCCGCCTTCGTAAAGCCCGAAGGCCGACATCATTTCTCGCCAGAGCCGGACGACCAGTCCTTCGGGAAGCTTTCCCTGGGGCCGCCCCATCAAGGCCCTCAGAATCTGAGCCTCACGCCCCGGGCGGATGTAAATGTGCTGCTTGCCCTTTAATTTGCGGACCTGATCCACGATCTCGGCCCGCTCGCGCAAAAGATCGTGCAGGGCGCCGTCGATCTGGTCGATCTGAGCGCGGCAATCGGCCAGCGCCTGTTTATCGGGGTTGACCGCTGGTTTCGTCATGGACATAGCTTCATCCGCCTTCCGGTATTTCAAACGGTTAGATGGGCAATCTACACCCTTTTTCTCAAAAAGCCAAATGGGGGAAAGGGATTAAGTTTCAGGCGGTAAAAACCGCCGCGTTCACCATTCCTGCACCTCAAGCCCAGGACCGATCTGGCGCAGATGCCCCTTGAGCTCTTCCGTCAGATGCCAGCCGCCGGGAACCTCTATTTCGGCGGTTTCGTCGTCCAGATCGAGCGCCAGCATGACTTTGCCCCGGCCTTTGGGCGCGGCGGCAAGCTGTTTTTGTAATTCAGGCACCAGCGTTTCGTCGTAAAGCCGGACGCGAATGCCCTGAGCCAGACGGGCCGCCACGTCGGAAAGCTTTTCAAAAGAGCGAGCGATAAAGCGCAAATCGTCCCCGTTGTCGTCGGGACCCTTAATCAGCCCGCCTTGCGCGTCGACTTCGATCAAAAGGGCCTGCCCCGGCTCTAAAATATCCCGCCGCGAAGCCAGGAGTTCGGAAAACACGGTCACCTCGTAAGACCCCGCCGTATCCGAGGCCTGAACGAAAGCGAAACGATTGCCGGACTTGGCCGTGCGTTCCTGTTTGCCCATCACGATGCCCGCCAGCTTAAAGCGGCTCGGCCCCAGCGCCTGCCGCCGCCCGGCCACGCTTGAGGCCGTCACGACGCCCAGACGCTCCAAAAGGGCGCTGTAATTGTCGAGCGGGTGGGCCGAAAGGTAAAAACCAAGGGCCTGAAATTCGTTTTGCAGCTTCGTCAGCTCGTCCCACGCTTTCACCACAGGTAGCGAAGGCCGGGGGGCGACGTCCATCGCGCCGAAAATGCTGGTCTGGCCGCTGGCCCTTTCATCCGCCGTCACGTGGCTGTGCTTCAAAAGAAGATCAATCGCGGCGATCATCTGCGCGCGGCTTTTGCATAAGGGATCGAACGCGCCGGCCATCGCCAAGCCTTCCATCTGCTTGCGGTTGACCACGCGCGGGTCAATGCGCTCGGCGAAATCGAACAGGTCCTTAAACGCCCCTCCCGTTTCCCGCGCCGCCACAAGCAGGTCCATCGCCGCGCTGCCCACGCCCTTGATGGCCGCCAGCGCGTAGCGGATCGCGCCCTTGCCCCCCGCGACGGCCTCGGGGCGGAAGTTCGTGAAAGACCTGTTCACGTCCGGCGGCAAAAGCGCGATGCCCGCCCGCGCCAATTCCTGTCGAAACACCGCGAGTTTGTCGGTATCTCCCATTTCGAAGTTCATCGCGGCGGCGAAAAATTCGACCGGGTGATTGGCCTTGAGCCAGGCCGTCTGATACGCGATCAAGGCATAGGCCGCCGCGTGCGATTTATTGAAGCCGTAGCCCGCGAACTTGTCGATCTGGTCGAAAATCAGACTCGCCTGGTTTTCCGAAATGCCGTTGATCCGGCCCGCGCCTTCGATAAACGTCGCGCGCTGGGCCGCCATTTCCTCCGGCTTTTTCTTGCCCATCGCGCGGCGCAGAAGGTCCGCGCCCCCCAGGCTGTAGCCCGCCAGAATCTGGGCGGCCTGCATGACCTGTTCCTGGTAAATCAAAATCCCGAACGTGTCCTTCAGAATCGGCTCTAAAAGCGGGTGCAGGTATTCCGGCTCTTCCTCGCCGTTTTTGCACTTGATGTATTTCGGGATGTTGTCCATCGGGCCGGGGCGATAAAGCGCGACCAAGGCGATGATGTCTTCGAAGCGATTAGGCTTCAGGCGGCGCAACATATCGCGCATACCCGAACTTTCGAGCTGGAATACGCCGCCCGTATCGCCCCGCGCGAGAAGCTTAAACGTTTTCGGATCGTCAAGCGGCAGATGCGAAAGATCGACATCGACGCCCCTGGCCGCCAGAAGGTCCACGGCGTTTTGCAGAACATCAAGCGTTTTGAGTCCAAGAAAGTCGAATTTCACGAGGCCCGCCGTCTCGACCATCTTCATGTCGAACTGCGTGGCGGGCAACGGCGAAGACGGGTCGCGATAGAGCGGCACAAGATCCACAAGCGGGCGCCCGCCGATCACCACGCCCGCCGCGTGCGTGGAGGCGTTGCGGTAAAGCCCCTCCAGCTTCAGCGCGATGTCCATCATCTGCGCAACGGTCGGATCGGAATCCCGCAACTGCTGGAGCTGCGGCTCCATCTCGATCGCCTCGCCGAGCGAAATGGGATTGGCCGGATTGGTCGGCACGAGCTTGCATATCTTATCGACATAGCCGTAAGGCATGGCGAGCACACGGCCTACGTCGCGCAGCGCCGCGCGCGCCTGCAATTTGCCGTAGGTAATAATCTGGGCCACGCGGTCCGCGCCGTACTTGCCCTGGACGTAGCGGATGACCTCGTCGCGCCGTTCCTGGCAAAAATCCACGTCGAAGTCCGGCATGGACACGCGTTCGGGATTCAAAAAGCGCTCGAACAGCAGGCCGAAGCGGATGGGATCGAGGTCCGTGATCAAAAGCGACCAGGCGACGACCGAACCCGCGCCCGAACCGCGCCCCGGCCCGACGGGGATCCGGTTGCGCTTGGACCATTTGATGAAGTCGGACACGATCAAAAAGTAGCCCGGAAAATCCATCTTAATGATGACGTCGAGTTCGAACGCCAGGCGGTCTTCGTAAGGCTTGCGATCCGCGATACCGTGCGCGTCGAG
The DNA here is from genome assembly GCA_964652235.1 of uncultured Rhodospirillaceae bacterium. Lineage (GTDB taxonomy): Bacteria > Pseudomonadota > Alphaproteobacteria > UBA9219 > UBA9219 > CAZZDK01. Next base: position 7,062 of record CAZZDK010000013.1, on the reverse strand, counting down.
CCTTGCCTTCAGGCCCGCTTCGGCCTGGGCGCGAAGCTCCTCCGCTTCGGTGCGGCCTTCCTCCATCGGAAAGGGCGGCAGCATCGGGCGGCGAGGCTCCGGCATGAAGGCGCAGCGTTTCGCTATCGCCAGCGTGTTGTCGCAGGCTTCCGGCAAATCGGCGAACAAGGCCCGCATTTCGGCGGCGGATTTGAACCGATGGTCCGGGGTCAAGCGGCGGCGATTCGTTTCCGCGACAATCGTCTTGTCCGCGATGCAGAGCAGCGCGTCGTGCGCCTCGTACATATCGACGCTGCCGAAATGTACGTCGTTCGTCGCGACAAGCGGCAGGTCGTTTTTGTAGGCCAGATCCAAAAGCGCTTCTTCGATCCGCTGTTCGTCCGCGCCGATCTCGCCGTCCGGGTGGCGGCCTATTTCGACGTAAAGACGGCCTTCGAATATTTCCTTAAGCTGCGAAAGCCGCGCCTGCGCCGCCGCCGCGCCCTGCCCTTCGAGCAAAAGCCGACCGACGGGACCGTCCGCGCCGCCCGTCAAACAAATAAGTCCGCCGGACCATTGGGCCAGTTCTTCGTAGGTCACAAACGGATCAGGCCGGTCCGTCACGACAAAAGATTGCGTCACGAGCGCCGAAAGATTGCGGTAGCCGATCTCGTTCTGAACCAGCAGAACGATCTGGTCGTACAGATCGCGCCGCGCCGGGAACTTGCCCGCGATCTGCTCAGGCCGCGCGAGCATGACCTGGCAGCCGATAATGGGCTGAATGCCCGCGCCCGCCGCCGCCATCGAAAACTCAAGCGCGCCGAACAGATTGCCTTTGTCCGTGAGCGCCACCGCCGGCATATCGTGCTGCAGACAAAGCTTGATAAGATCTTTGCGCGCGCCTTTGCCCTTTTCCGAGACGCGGATCGCCCCTTCCGCCAGCGAATAGGCGGAATGAACGCGCAGATGGATGAAATCGGAAAGAGGCATGAAACGATGGGTCGGGGTTCGGGGGTCGGGATTCGGGGCATTTTGTCATTGCGAGCGCAGCGAAGCAATCCAGAGTCGCGAAGAAACCGGGGATCGTTTTGTTTGGCTCTGGCTTGCCGCGGCGCTTCGCGCCTCGCAATGACGGGTTAGATGGAAAACATGGTTAACCAAGCGCCGAAAGCTCTTGCGCCTCCAGCCCGCAGGCAATCGCCTCGCTGTCCACAAGGCAGCCATCGCAATCCCAGATGATGAGGTCGAAGGGCATAAAAGCCAAGTCTCGGCCCGTTAAAACGGAATCTCGTCGTCGAGGTCCGGCGCAGAACCGGGGGACGAACCGCCGCCGAAGCCGCCGTTATCGATGGGCGGCGCATCATTGCCGCCACCTTTGCTGTCGAGCATGGTCAACTCGCCGCGATAGGGGCGCAACACAACCTCTGTCGTGTACTTTTCCTGTCCGTCCTTGTCCTGCCATTTACGGGTTTCAAGCTGGCCTTCGATATAGACCTTGGCGCCCTTTTTCAGATACCGCTCGCAGACCGTCACAAGATTGTCGTTCATGACCGAAATGCGGTGCCATTCGGTGCGCTCCTTGCGTTCGCCGGTCGCTTTGTCCTTCCAGCTCTCGGACGTGGCGATGGAAAAGCTCGCCACCCGGCCTCCGTTTTGAAAAGTGCGGATTTCGGGGTCGCGGCCCAGATTGCCCACGAGAATGACCTTGTTGACGCTGCCTGCCATGATGTTCTCCGTATGTATGATGAGCGGGCTCAGCCTATCAGATTGGGACCTAAGCGCAAGTCTTTTGTTCCTTTTTTGTTCTTGTCTTTTTCCGCCGTTTGGCGCATAGAAAGCCCCCATGAATAAGACGATTCACGTGCGCGGGGCGCGCGAACATAACCTCAAGAATATCGACGTCGAAATCCCCCAGGGCAAACTGGTCGTGCTGACGGGGCTTTCGGGGTCGGGCAAGTCGTCCCTCGCCTTCGACACGATCTATGCCGAGGGGCAGCGCCGCTATGTCGAAAGCCTGTCGGCCTATGCCCGCCAGTTCCTTGAGATGATGCAAAAGCCGGACGTGGATTCCATCGAAGGCCTTTCCCCCGCCATTTCCATCGAGCAAAAAACCACTTCGCGCAACCCGCGCTCGACCGTCGGCACCGTGACCGAAATTTACGATTACCTGCGTTTGCTTTTCGCGCGGATCGGCGTGCCCACCTCCCCCGCCACGGGCCTGCCCATCGAAAGCCAAACGGCCTCGCAGATGGTGGAGCGGATCAGGGCCATGCCGGAAGGGACGAAGCTCCTTCTCCTCGCGCCCATCGTGCGGGGCCGCAAGGGAGAATACAAAAAGGAATTGCGGGAGCTTCAAAAGCAGGGCTTCCAGCGCGTGAAGATCGACGGAACGGTTCACGATATCGAAGATGCGCCTGAGCTGAACAAGAAAATCAAACACGATATTTCCGTCGTGGTGGATCGGTTGGTCGTGCGGCCTGATATGGGCCATCGCCTCGCGGATTCGGTGGAAACCTGCCTGAGGCTGGCGGACGGGCTGATGCACGTTGAAAACGCGACATCGGGTGAGATAACGGTTTTCTCCGCCAAGTTCGCCTGTCCCGTCAGCGGCTTTACGATCGACGAGATCGAGCCGCGACTGTTTTCCTTTAACAACCCGCACGGCGCCTGCCCCGTTTGCGACGGCCTGGGCGCAAGGCTGGATTTCGATCCCGCGCTCGTCGTGCCGGACGAAAAGTTGTCCCTGAACGAAGGCGCTTTGGCCCCGTGGAAAACGACGTTCGCTTCTTACTATATGCAATTTGTCGCGGGGCTTGCGCGACATTACCGGCAAAGCATGAACGCGCCCTGGTGCGATTTGCCCAAAGACTTCCGCCACGCCGTTCTTTATGGATCGGGCGAAACGCCCATTACCGTTTCCTTCGACGACGGCACGCGCAGCTATAAAACGCATAAACCTTTCGAGGGCGTGATCCCGAACCTCGCCCGGCGCTGGCGCGAGACGGAAAGCAGCTGGATCCGCGAGGAAATCAGCCGCTTTCAATCCTCCACGCCCTGCGAGGCCTGCGGCGGAATGCGGCTCAAGCCCGAAGCTTTGGCGGTAAAAATCGACGGCCTGAACATCAGCGAAGTTTCGGCCTTTTCGATCCGCGAGGCCGGGGCCTGGTTCGAGGCGCTTGAGAAAAAGCTTTCGCAAAAACATAAAGACATCGCGTCGCGGATTTTGAAAGAGATCAAGGAAAGGCTCGGTTTCCTGAATAATGTCGGCCTGTCCTATCTATCCCTTTCCCGCGCGAGCGGTACTTTGTCCGGCGGCGAAAGCCAGCGCATTCGCCTCGCCTCGCAGATAGGGTCGGGCCTGACGGGCGTCCTTTATGTTC
>CAZZDK010000013.1:0-3675 GCA_964652235.1 uncultured Rhodospirillaceae bacterium | reverse complement strand
CGACAACGCAAGGCTGCTGGAAACGCTGAAACATCTGCGCGACCTCGGCAACACGGTGCTTGTCGTCGAACATGACGAGGACGCGATCCGCAGCGCCGATCACCTTATCGACATGGGCCCCGGCGCGGGCGTACATGGCGGGCGCGTCGTGGCGCAGGGAACGCCCGCGCAGGTCATCAAATGTAAAGAAAGTCTCACGGCGGATTACCTGTCGGGGCGCAAGCAAATTCCGGTGCCCGCACGGCGGCGCAAGGCCCGGCGCGGCGAGCATTTGGAGGTCGTCGGCGCGAGGGAAAACAACCTCAAGAATATCGACGTCAAGTTTCCGCTCGGCGTTTTCACCTGCGTGACGGGCGTTTCGGGCGGCGGCAAATCGACGCTGGTCCTCGAGACCTTGTATAAAGCCCTCGCCCGCAAGCTTAACGACGCGCGCGAGAACCCCGGCGCGCATGAGGCGATCAAAGGCGTCGAGTTAATCGACAAGATCGTGGACATCGATCAATCGCCCATCGGGCGCACGCCGCGATCCAACCCCGCCACTTATACGGGCGCCTTTACGCCGATGCGCGAATGGTATGCGGGTCTGCCCGAGGCCAAGGCGCGGGGCTACGGGCCGGGACGGTTCTCCTTTAACGTCAAAGGCGGACGCTGCGAGGCTTGCGAAGGCGACGGCGTGACGAAGATTGAGATGCACTTCCTGCCAGACGTTTACGTGACCTGCGAGGAATGCCACGGCAAACGTTACAATCGCGAAACGCTGGAAATCGCCTATAAAGACAAGTCGATAGCCGATGTACTTGATATGACGGTCGAGGAAGGCGCTGGTTTTTTCGCCGCCGTCCCTTCCATCCGCGACAAGCTTCTAACGCTGGCCCGCGTGGGCCTGGGCTATGTCAAGATCGGCCAGTCAGCTACGACCCTTTCGGGCGGCGAAGCCCAGCGCGTGAAGCTGTCCAAAGAGCTGTCCCGCCGGGCGACGGGCAAGACGCTTTACATCCTCGACGAGCCGACGACGGGCCTGCATATCGACGACGTGCGCAAACTCCTCGACGTGCTGCACGAACTTGTGGAGAACGGCAACACGGTCATCGTGATCGAGCACAACCTCGAAGTCATCAAAACGGCGGATCATATTATCGACCTCGGCCCCGAAGGCGGCGACGGCGGCGGGCGCGTTGTCGCGCAAGGCACGCCCGAAGAGGTGGCCAAAAACGAAAAAAGCTTTACGGGAAGCTATCTGAGATCGATTCTTAAGGATTAATGTAGCTTCTTACCATGGCCTTGAACGCATTCCTGGCTGTACCCTTCCGGGGCGTTTCCGCCTGGGAATGTTTTTCCCGGCTTCGAATACCGCACATAATCGCTTCAACTTCTCTGGCTGTGCGCCTGTATTGAGCCTCGGGGAATTCGCCCGGCGCCGGATTGACCTTTGCGACATACCCCTCCGGAGTCTTGGCGCAGACCTGCACAAGATAATTCCCACCCTTCTCAGGCCTTAAAACCGCCAGAAAATAGCCGTTGGAAAACGCGATGAGCCGACGGCGGAACATCTGCTTTCCGGCTTCCACCATGGCGTCCAAAACAAGGGAATCCCCTTTTTCCAGAGTAAGCGTATCGTTATCAACCGTCTTTCTCGCGCTCATATTTTCTTCCCTTCTTTACCCATGCGATTTTCAAAGTACGAAGCCGTATTGTATTTCGGCCTTTTCCATTGCACAATCGTTGCGTCGTCTTTTTTTGCCGTTAACCCTCATGTCCGAAACGTCTTCTCTCGCCGAAAGAACTCTTGAACGCCTGCGCTCTTATGCGAAAGGCAACGGAATCGCGTCCGAAGACATCAAGGCGATTAAAATCTCGGAGACCGTCCATACGGTCGAGGGGCTTTTAACCTTAACGCCTTCTTTCCAGGCGGAAACGCGCGCCGTCTTCGGAAAAGCCACAAACAAAAGCCGGAAGGTTCTGCCTTCCTTTGCGGCCTTGCAGGAAGAACTCGCCCGTCTGAAGGAAGAATTCGAGAAAAACGACGCCTGGCTCGCGCCCGCGCGGGAAGAAATTGAGAAAGAACCGGGCCACGGCTGGGGCGCGGAAGAGGCCGACATCGTATGGCCAGATCAAAAAACGGCTTTGTGCGCCACGGAAACCTGCCCTGCCTGCCAAGGCAGGGGGAAAACCATCTGCCCCCGGTGCCGCGGCGAAGGGTCGGAGATTTGCATCCATTGCCAAGGGCGCGGACAGGAATTGTGTTACCATTGCCAGGGAACGGGCAAAGACGGCCTCAATCCGGGCAAGACCTGTCCCATCTGCCACGGCGCCATGTATATCAATTGCCGATTTTGTTACACCCTCGGCAAAACGCCTTGTCCCGAATGCCACGGCAAAGGCGGCCAGCCCTGTCCCTCTTGCGGCGGGACGGGCTTTGTGACGCAGGAAGTCGATATTTCCAGGGGCGCGAAGATTCACTTCTCTTTGGGCCGCACGACGGATTTGCCGAGCGGCCTCATGCGCATGATGCAACGGATCGGCGAGGACAAGCTCGCCCCCGCCCATATGGACGTGACCTTGCACCCGCCCGCCGCACAGCCCGAAATGGTAGAGGAACAAAAACTGCTGCGCCTGACCGCGCGGGTTCCCTATGCCGAAATTCGGCTGAAGATCGGAAAAAAAGAAAGCGACGTCATTGTTTTCGGCAAGCAGGGCAGATTGTCAAACGTTCCGGCGTTTCTGGACGAGGCCCTTGCTCCCGCGCGCAAGATTTTGCAGGACGCCGTAAAAGGCCATAAATCTTTCGAAAAGGCCATCACGCCGCGCCTGATGAAAGAGGCTTTGAACCTGGTTCTCGCCGGACAGGCCCATCCGAACCACCTGCGCCGTCTTTACCCCATCGGCCTTTCAGGCGGCGCGGCGCAGGAGATTATGGGGAACATCAGCCGTTCCTTATCCTTTTATACCGCAGAAGCGCGGGCGATTGCGGGGAGCCTCTGCGCCCTTTTAAGCGCGGTGCTTTTCGCGGGTTTCTTTTTCTCGTCCCTGCCCGCCTCCATGAGCGGCAGCGCCTTACTGGCCGTTAAAACTCTTTTGCCTCTCGGCGCCATGGGCCTTACCTGGCTTGCTCTCCACCATGCGGCGCGTTGGGCTCTTTCCCGCCGATATCCGGGCGCCAAGATCGGCGCGACGCAACGCATTGGAAAGACGGGGATCGCCTCTTTGGCGGCGGTCGCTATCCTCTACGGACTGTTTCTCCTGGTGGGATAGGCCTATCCCGCCCGGACGTTGGCAAGGAAGTTTTCGACCTCTTTGCGCAGGGATTCCGCGTTCTTGGCCAATTCGCCCGCCGTGGAAAGGACCTGCTCCGCCGCCGCGCCGGTTTGCGTCGCCGCTTCCGTCACCGAGACGATGTTCGTCGAGACCTCGTGCGTCCCTTGAGCCGCCTGCTGCACATTGCGGGCGATTTCCTTCGTCGCCGCGCCCTGCTCTTCCACCGCCGCCGCGATGTTCGCCGAGATATCCCTCACCTGGTCGATGACCTCGGAAATGGTGCGGATCGCAGAAACCGCCTGATTGGTCTCCGCCTGAACCGAGCTGATCTGCGCGCTGATCTCCTCCGTCGCCTTGGCGGTCTGGTTGGCGAGGCCCTTCACCTCGCTCGCCACGACGGCAAAGCCCTTGCCCGCTTCG
>CAZZDK010000012.1:0-63884 GCA_964652235.1 uncultured Rhodospirillaceae bacterium | reverse complement strand
AAATCGCTGGCCATCTTCAGCACGGCCTGCCTGCGTTCCTGCGCGGCGCGTATCTCCGCCTCTTTTTGTTCCTTGCGTAGGGCCTCGACTTTGATCGCGTTTTCCTTGAACACCAAGACGGCCTGAGCCATTTGCCCGATCTCGTCCTTCTTTTGCGTGTACGGAACCTCGACCGTCAAATCGCCGTTGGCCAAAACATTCATGACTTTAGTAATCCGGGCCAAGGGCTTCGCAATGCTGCGCGAAATGACAGCGACGATGAAGCCGATCACCAAAAAAAGCCCTATCGCCACAAGACCGAATTTCTTCGCTAAATTCCAGAACGTCTCGTCAATGTCGTCGATATAAACGCCCGTCGCTATAAGCATCTCCCAAGGCGCAAAAGGCATACTATAGCTTAGTTTCGGACTCGCCTCCTTCTGGCCTTCTTTCGGGAACCGGTAGGAAACGGCACCTCCTCCCTGCTTGGCTTTTTCTATCAACAGCTTGATATAAGGAACGCCTTCGACGTCCGTCGCTTCCATTCTGTTCGTTCCCTCGAACTCTTTTCTCGGCCCCAGCATTCTGTTGATGCCCGACCATTCATAGGCGAAGAAATAATCGTTTTTGCCGAAACGAATGTCCCTCATGGCGTCAAAGGCCTTTTTTTGGGCCTGTTCCCTCGACAACTCTCCCCTGTCGGCAAGAGCCTGAAAATGAGCCAGTATGCCGACGGCTGTTTCTCCGAGATGTTTGATTTCCTGTTCGCGGTCTTTCATGAGGAGTTCATGCGTATAATTCAGGCTGTAGATTCCCAGCATGAGAAATCCAACGAGAACCGTCGCAAGAGTTATGGATTGCTTCATCGCGATTGTAAGCTTGGCCATGGCCCCCTCCTTATTTTATTTGCCTCTCAGGACTCGAAGCCCCGTCCGTCTTGTTTGTCAGGGTCCTTTCGAAAAAGAATCCGGACCGGACGGTTAATAAATTCTTTCTTCTCGATTAAAAGGTTTTGATTGTATGCGCTCTACGCCAATTCCTGCCCCGCTTGGGGTGCGAGGACTTGCCGTGATAACCAGGGACGGCTCGGCCTTCCTTCTATACTACGATGGATGTCGTTTCCGGCTGCACAGGCGGCACCGAGCCGCGACGCACGGAAGACGGCGCGTCCGAGGCGGGGGGCTTGGCCACCTTGTCCCGCGTGCGAATATCTTCGCCGCGCAAAAGCGCCGCCACTTCCTCGCCGGACAAGGTTTCATATTCCAAAAGCGCCTCGGCCAGTTTTTCCAAATCGGCCTTTCGCGTCGTCAAGATGTCCCGCGCCCGTCCTTCCGCCGCGTCGATCAGACGGCGAATTTCCTCGTCCACCAGCCGCGCGGTCTCTTCGGACATATTCTGTTGTTGCGCGACGGAATGGCCCAGAAAGACCTCCTGTTCGTTCGCGCTGTAGCGCACGCGGCCCAATTTGTCGGACATACCGAACTCGGTGACCATTCGCCGCGCGATGCTCGTGGCCTGCAAGATGTCGTTGCTCGCGCCCGTCGTCACGTTTTCTTTGCCGAAGGTTATCTCCTCGGCGATCCTGCCGCCGAACAGAACGGCCAGGCGGGATTCGAGCTCGCCCTGCGTCTGGCTGTATTTGTCGCGCTCCGGCAGGTTCATCGTCACGCCGAGCGCACGTCCGCGCGGAATAATCGTCACCTTATGAAGGGGATCGGCGTCGGGCACGTTAAGGCTCACAAGCGCGTGGCCCGCCTCGTGATAGGCGGTCAATTTACGTTCTTTTTCCGTCATGACCATCGAGCGGCGCTCGGCCCCCATCATGACTTTATCTTTCGCGGATTCGAAATCCGCCATCCCGACCGCCGCTTTGCCCGTCCGGGCGGCCTGAAGCGCCGCTTCGTTGACAAGATTGGCGAGGTCCGCGCCCGAAAAACCGGGCGTGCCCCGCGCAATCACGCGCGAATCCACGTCCGCCGCCAACGGGACTTTGCGCATATGAACCTTCAAAATGCGCTCGCGCCCCAGAATGTCGGGGTTGGGCACGACGACCTGGCGGTCGAAGCGCCCCGGACGCAGCAGAGCGGGGTCGAGCACGTCCGGCCTGTTCGTCGCGGCGATCAGGATCACGCCTTCGTTCGCCTCGAATCCGTCCATCTCCACGAGCAACTGGTTGAGCGTCTGTTCGCGCTCGTCGTTGCCGCCGCCGAGGCCCGCGCCGCGATGGCGGCCGACCGCGTCGATTTCGTCGATAAAGATGATGCAAGGCGCGTTTTTCTTGCCCTGCTCGAACATATCGCGTACGCGGCTTGCGCCCACGCCGACGAACATCTCAACGAAATCCGAACCGGAAATCGTGAAGAACGGCACGTTCGCCTCGCCCGCCACGGCCCGCGCGATGAGCGTTTTGCCCGTTCCCGGCGGCCCGACGAGCAATACGCCCTTGGGGATCTTGCCGCCGAGCTTCTGAAATTTCTGGGGATCGCGCAGAAACTCGACCACCTCCTGAAGTTCGGCCTTGGCTTCCTCAACGCCCGCCACGTCTTCGAACGTCACCTTGCCGGTTTTCTCGGTCAGCATACGCGCCTTGGAGCGGCCAAAGCCCATGGCCTTCCCGCCCGCATTGTTCATCTGGCGCATAAAGAACACATAGACCGCGATCATCAGCAGCATCGGCCAGGAAGAGATAAGAACGCCCCAAAAGGTCGGCTCGGCGGACGTGTCGGGCTGCGCGACGACCTTCACGCCTCGCGCCAAAAGCCGATCCATCACGTTCGCGCCCTCGGGCAGATAGGTCGCAAAAGGAGCGCCCCCGTCCGTCATATGTCCTAAAACCAGGCTTCCTTTAAGCGTCACGTCGGCGACCTTGCCCTCCTCCACCCGCGCGACGAAATCGCTGAAAGGCATCATGGCCTGGCCCGGCAGACCGCCCGGCCCCTGCAGCAGATTGAACAGGGCCATCAGCATAAAGCCGATCAGGATCAGGACGAGGATATTTTTGGCGGAGCCGTTCATCGGATGTCAGATACCGGATGTCAGATGTCAGAGACTCTATATATAGGAAGGACGGATGGCATTGCAACCAATCAACGCCACAAAGGCGGCAAAAGAGAGGCCGCAAAACCCCCTTGTTTTTCCTTAGAGAAGGAAGGAATCGCCGTCAGCTTTCCTTCCCGCCACAAGGCGGGCAAAACGGCGCGAGCGCGGCCCTGCGGCAGCTTTTTTCTAAGTCCCGGCGCGAGAGCGTCCAAAACCGTATGCGGCTGAAAGCCAAGGGGGCGGATTTCGCCGCCTTGGCCGCCGGAAAAGGCGACGCCCCACCTTCCGTCCCACAAGATCGTCTGGCCCGGCGCAATGGATTGAGAGTCTATTACGCTTGCGGGTTCGCGCCGGAAAAGCAGGATGTCTTTTTTCCGCCGCGCTAAAATACCGCCGAGAGTTTGGGTGGTTTGTCGGTCGTTTAAGAGATGGCGATAAAGCGCGAGCAATTTTTTTCTCTCCGGCGCAAAAGGCGCCGGACGGATCGTGAGGAAACAAAGGCTCAAGACCTTGAGAGCAACCGCCTGCGGCAGTTTTTCAAACGCCCCGGCCTCAAAAGAAACCGCGCCGCTTAAATCGACCGCCGCCGTTTGCAGGAACTTTTTGGCGTAATGGTCGATGGCGGCGGCGGCTTCGGCGGCGCGTTCGCCCAAATCCAAAAGCCGCTCGACCGTCAGCCCCTCTTCGGCCAAAGAACCCATCACGCGCCGTAACCGTCCGCGCGCGTATTTTTCCTTTTCGTTGCTGGGGTCCCTTACGAAAGAAAGCCCCGCCGCCTCGCACGTCGCGACAAGCCGGGCCTTGGGAACGGAAAGAAAGGGCCGCAAAAGCCGAACGCCGTTCATTTCCTTGACCGCCGTCATGCCACCGAGTCCTTCGATCCCGCTGCCTTTGGAAAGGCGCATCAGGATCGTTTCCGCCTGATCGTCCCGGTGATGGGCAAGAAGAAGATTTTTACAGCCGCGCCTTTTACAGGCTTCGATAAGCAGCGCATAACGCCCCCGGCGCGCTTCGACATGAATACGGCTTTCCAACGCGCCGTGGTCCCAGACCAGAATCTCGGCTTCGATTCCCATCGCCGCCAGGCGCTTTCGGACTTCTTGCGCTTCGTCCGAAGATTCGGGCCTCAATTTGTGATCGACAATAAAAGCGCGGCAAGGAATTCCGGCCCTTTTCGCGCACCAAGCCAGCGCCAGGCTGTCCGGCCCCCCGGAAACGGCCAAAGCCGCCTCCTCGCCCGCAGGCAAAAGGGGCGCGAGAAGCGCGGCGAATTCTTCGATGGTTAAAGGCGCTGTCTCCTCTGTCATGGCTCTTTCTATCATCCTTTGCGCCCAAACAAAAACCCCTCCCGGCAGGCCGGGAAGGGTTTTTGGGGATCCCCTTGCTTGAACTTTACGAAGCCGCTTCTTCCGCCGCCGGCGCGTCGGCCTGAACGTTGTAATTGGTTTTTTCCGTGATACGGGCTTTTTTGCCGCGCAACCCGCGCAGATAATAAAGCTTGGCGCGCCGCACATCGCCGCGACGGACCAGAACGATGGAATCGAGGCGCGGGCTATAGAGCGGAAATACGCGCTCCACGCCTTCGCCGTAGCTGATCTTGCGGACGGTAAAGGACGAATTGATGCCCGCCTTTTTGATCGCGATGCACACGCCTTCATAGGCTTGCACGCGCTCACGGGTGCCTTCGACGACCTTGACGTTCACGCGGACCGTATCGCCGGGGGCAAAATCGGGAACCTTGGCGGCCAGCTTTTCGATCTGCTGCTGCTCGAATTTCTGTAGCGTATTCATGATCTTTCTCCTTGAGGGGGCCTCCTATACACGGGATTGCCCTTCAACTCAACGCTTTCGTGCGTTTTTTAACGTTTTTTCCGTTTTTCCCATAAATCCGGCCGTCTTTGGCGGGTGAGCGCCTCGGCCTGCTCGCGCCGCCAGGCGTTAACCTTTTCATGGTGCCCGGAAAGCAGGACTTCCGGCACCTCGCGGCCCTCCCAAATAGGAGGTCTTGTGTAATGGGGATATTCGAGAAGCCCCTCCACAAAACTCTCCTCTTCAGGCGTCGCCTCGTTGCCCATCACGCCCGGAATGAGGCGCGTGCAGGCCTCTATCAGGGCCATCGCCGCCACTTCGCCGCCCGCCAGGACAAAATCGCCGAGAGAAACTTCCTCAAGTTCTTCGACGTCCAGAACGCGCTGATCCACCCCTTCATAACGCCCGCAAAGGAGCAGGACCGATGAGGTTGCCGCCAGTTCTTCGATCAAGGCCTGATCCAAAACCCGCCCGCGCGGGGAAAGGTAAAGGCGCCGGTCCGCCTTGCCCCATTTTTCCGAAGCCGCCCGCAAAGAAGCCGCCACGACATCGGGCCGCAAAACCATCCCGGCCCCGCCGCCGTAAGGCGTATCGTCCACCGCGCGATGCCGCCCTTCGCCGAAATCGCGGATGTTCAGAACGTCGAGCTTCCACAAACCGTCCGCCAGCGCCTTGCCCGCCAAAGCCGTTCCGAGCGGTCCCGGAAACATTTCGGGAAAGAGCGTGAGGATTTGGAAATGGGGGATCGGAGAAATGTCTGTCATTTTTTCCTCTCTTCCCTCTTTTCTTCCTCAAGCCATCCTTCCGGAAGAAGAACCGTCATCGTCCCGGCGGCGATGTCCACACGGGGCACGAAAGCGTCCTTGAAAGGCAGCATGAAACTTTCCCTATGCGGCGGTTTAATCTCAAGGAAAAGGCCCGCGCCGTAATCGTGCGTCGCCTCGACCTTGCCGACGGGTTTGCCGCTTTCGTCCCACGCTTCAAGTCCGATGAGATCAGCCAGATAATATTCGCCTTCCTCTTCGGCGGGCAAAAGTGAACGTTCGATGAAGAGGCCCATTCCCTTGAGCGCCTGCGCCGCCTCGCGGGTTTGAACGCCCTTGATCGAGACCAGAAAACAATCCTTGCCAATTCCGCGCTTTTCTATTTCGAAAACGCGCCCGCCGCTTTCATCTGTGAGCGGCTTATAGACAAAGATGTCTTCGGGATTTTCCGTCAAACTCGCAAGGCGCGCCGCGCCGCGCACACCGTGCGCGCCGAGGATGACGCCTATGCGAATAAGACGGCGTCCCATCAACCTTCCGCAGGCGCGGCGGCGGCTTCAGCGGCCTTGGCGGCGGCTTCGGCCTGCAGCTTCATGCGCTCTTGCGTCTTGGCGCGCGGGGCCGATTTCTTGGGCGTTTCGCTCCACTTGACCGCCGGGCCAAGCTTGGCATCGGCCAAAAAACGAGCCACGCGATCCGACGGCTTCGCGCCGACGGACAGCCAATGCTTGACGCGCTCTTCCTTGAACGTCACGCGCTGCGCGTTGTCCTTGGACAGCATGGGATTGTAGGTCCCTATGCTTTCGATGAAACGCCCGTCGCGCGGCGCGCGGCTGTCGGCCACCACGATGTGGTAAAACGGCCTTTTCTTCGCGCCGCGACGGGTTAAACGCATACTGATCATTTCGTTTCTCCTTTTTTTCGTTTATGTCTTTGTGTTGTTTGACTTCACTCGCTCTGCGCCTCGCACGTCGTTTGCCGATCGGCGCGCCCGATTTCTCGGGATCTCTTCAGTCCGGCGAACGCCGCGCTCCTCGCAACCGCTCGTGACCTGACCGTGTTGCCTCTTACATCCGCTGGGCTATCTCCTCCCCTGCATAAAGCCCGGCATGACGTTTCTTGCAAAGCCGCCCTGTCCCATTTTTTTGAGCTGCTTCATAACTTTCTGCATTTCAAGAAATTGTTTGATAAGGCGGTTGACGTCCGCCACCTCCACGCCCGCGCCCGCCGCGATCCGGCGCTTGCGGCTGGCTGCAATCAAATCCGCGTCCTTGCGTTCGGCCTTTGTCATGGATTGGATGATCGCTTCCTGACGCTTAATCGCGCGTTCGTCGATGTTCGCGTTTTTAAGCTGTTCTTTAATTTTCCCGACGCCGGGCAAAAAGCTCATCAGGCCCGAAAGGCCGCCCATTTTACGCATTTGCTGAAGCTGCTTCAAAAGATCGTCGAACGTGAATCCTTCGCCGGACATGAACTTTTTGCCCATATCTTCGACGGATTCTTTGTCAAGCGTCGCCGCCGCCTTTTCAACGAGGGAGACCACGTCGCCCATGTCCAAAATACGGCCCGCGAGACGATCGGGATGATAGACCTCAAGCGCCTCGGTTTTCTCGCCCGTTCCCAGAAACTTGATCGGCTTGCCCGTCACGGCCCGCATGGAAAGCGCCGCGCCGCCGCGCGCATCGCCGTCGATGCGCGTCAAAACGACGCCCGTAATGCCGATCTTTTCTTCGAAATTCTTGGCCGTATTTACGGCGTCCTGCCCGGTCATCGCATCGACGACGAGCAGCTTTTCGTGCGGCGACGCCACGTCGCGCACAGCCGCCGCTTCCTGCATCAATTCTTCGTCGATGGACAAGCGGCCCGCCGTATCGAGGATCAAAACGTCGTAGCCTTGCAGGCGCGCAGATTCGAGCGCGCGGCGCGTAATCTCCTCGGGCCCCTGCCCCGGCACGATGGGCAGGCTGTCCACGCCGACCTGTTTGCCCAAAACGGCAAGCTGTTCCTGCGCGGCCGGGCGGCGCACATCGAGCGAGGCCATCAAAACTTTCTTACGTTCTTTTTGCGTCAGGTAACGCCCGAGCTTGGCCGTCGTCGTCGTTTTGCCGGAGCCCTGCAAGCCAAGCATGAGAAGGATCGCGGGCGGCGCGACATTGATATGAAGCGGCTCGGCCTTTTCGCCCAGCGTCTCAACAAGCGCGTCATGCACGATCTTGATAACCTGCTGTCCCGGCGTGATCGAACGCAAAACGTCCTGTCCCACCGCGCGTTCTTTGACCTTGGCAATGAAATCCTTCACGACGGGCAACGCCACGTCGGCTTCGAGCAGCGCCACACGCACTTCGCGCAGAGCGGCATTCACGTCGTCCTCGGTCAGGGCGCCGCGCCGCGTAAGACGGTCCAACACGCCCGTCAGCTTTGCGCTCAAACTTTCAAACATTGCGTCATTCCATTGGGCCCGTAAGAAGCCCTATAAATCTCTCATTCACTCGCTCTGCGCCTCGCCTGCCTCTTGCCGAGACCAAGGCTTAGTTCAGGGCGATTCCTTCCATCCGGCGAGAGGCAGGCTCCTCGCAACCACTCGTGACCCGAGCGCATCCCTTCATCGAACTGTCGGCATGACCCAAAAACCCAAAGGGCCGGTGCTCGCGACGCGAGGACCGACCTGCCTTCCCATCCCTTTAACCCTTGGATTGGAACAAGGCGTTTGTAGCGGAAAAAGGGGCTAAGAGTCAAAAGAAGACCGGAAAGATATAAAATCCTTCAAAAACAAAGGCTTGGCCTGTTTATGGTGAGAAAAATGAATCCTTTCTTGCTTTTTCGCGGCCCTTTTCTTAGAAAGGCGCTTCTCTAAGAAGAAAACGCTTAAGAAAGCCAAGACAATGAAAACAGAGACACATCCCGATTATCACGAAATCACGATCGTCATGACCGACGGCTCGGAGTTCAAGACGCGCAGCACGTACGGCAAGCCGGGAGACAGGCTTCAACTCGACGTCGATCCCAAGACGCATCCGGCCTGGACCGGCCAGCATCGCATGGTGGATCGCGGCGGACAGCTCGCCAAGTTCAACAAGCGCTTCGCGGGCCTGACAGGCAAGAAGGAAGCCGCCGCCGAAGCGGCCGCGCCCGCCAAAGAAGAAAAGATCAAACTGACGACGGCCAAATCCGCCAAGACGACTAAGAAAAAGGCTTAATACCAACAAACGGATGAAGAGACTCCTTCGGGTCACGAGAGGTTGCGAGGAGCCCTTCCCCCGCTGGATGAAAAAAATCGTTGCAAAACGGCAAGACCGGTCCAGCAGGGGAAGGGCGAGGCGCGGAAGCCGAGTGAAGTCAAAGAGCGGTGCCGTTCAGGCGTTTCTTGGTATAAGCTTTTCTTCTCCGAAAAAGCGGCCCATTCGGGCCGCTTTTTTATTTCAGATCGTAATCAGCGTCTTCAGCATACTGTCCGCCGCCGTGATGGTCTTGGCGTTGGCGGCGTAGGCCTGCTGCGCGCGGATCATGATGGTGAATTGATCGGCGATGTCCACGGTCGAGTTTTCCAGCGCGTTCGTGGCAAGCGTTCCCGCGCCGTCCGTTCCGGCCGCGACGACGTTCGGCGTGCCGGAAGCTTCCGTAATCATAAAGGCCGTGCCGCTTACCCTTTGAAGCTGTTCGGGCGCGTTGAAAAGGGCCAAGGGTATCTGATAATAGGTCCGGCTGACTCCGTTGTCGTAATTGATGGAGAAAAGTCCGTTCTTGTCGATTGAAATGCCGTTGAACGTTCCCTCCGGCACACCGTTTTGCGAAAAGACCGAAACCGTGATCGTCTCGTCGGCGAATTGGGTAACGCTGCCGAAGCTGGCCGTAAGCGGCATCGCCGTCGCGCCGGGATAAGAGAGGGAAAAGGACAAGTTCGTCCCGTCCACCGTGAAATCCGTGCTGGTAATGGTGTCGATCCGGCCTGCGGGAATCCTGTTGCCTTCGGTATCGACGCCCGTGCCGTCCGTAAAAGTGAAGATTGCCGTCCCCGTATAATCGGGAGATCCGGCGCCGGGAGCGGAAACCGTCAGCCTCCAGGTGTTCGTCGCCGTCTTTTCCCAGGTATAGCTTACATCGTGCGCCTCGCCCTCGGAATCGTACACGGTGACGGTCGAGGCCGACGTGACCGTGCCGGTCGTCGCGCTGGAAGGAAGGTTCGCATCGTATTCAAGCGCCGTCGTCACGATGTTCGTATTGATGATGTCGGCTATTTCAATGGGAACAAGCGTCGTTTTGTCCACGGCCCCCGTCGCGGGATCGACGGCCCAGCCGGTCAGGAAAAAGCCTTCGCTGTTCTTCATGCGCCCGTCGGAATCCAGCGTAAAGTCGCCGCTGCGGGTATAATAATTCTTGGCCGTGTCCGGATCGCCGTTTTCGTCTTCCCCGAAAACGGAGAAAAAACCGCGTCCCGAAATGGCCATATAAGTCTCGACGTTCGACGCCGCGATGGAACCTTGCAGGCCGTTATAGTAAGCAGGCGTCGTCCGAACGCCCGCGCCGTTGGTTTTGTCGCTCCCCCCCGAAGAAACGATGTCCTGAAAGTTCGTCCCGATGGATTTATAGCCCGTCGTCGAGGTATTGGCGAGATTGTCCGAGACGTTCGCAAGCGAACGGGACTGCGCCGTCAATCCGGTGATCGCGGTCGAGATGCTGACATACAAAGACATGGGCGTCCCTCGCTTTGCAGAAAGGAAAGAACTCAACCCTAGTCTCTGCAAAAGAGGTGCCAAAAAAACAGGGCGGCCAGAGCCGCCCTAATCTTTTGTTTCCTATTTGAAAAACGACCGCGCCCTCTTTCCGGACGCCCGGCGGGGGCATTTTCTGCCCAGGGCCCTTAATTCATCGGGTCCGTCGGCGGATCGATGATCTGGATGCCCTGGATCATGCCGAAGTTCGGCACCTCGCCCGCCGCCAGCTTTTCGCGTACCATGGCGTCGAGCCGCAAAATGCGCGCGTAAAGCAGTTGCGTGCGGTTCAAAAGATCGCGCAAGCCGGAAGGCAGTTCCTGTATCTCCGGCCCCATCTCGCTTTCACATTCCTCGCCGCCCGCCAGTTCGTATTGCGGCATGGCAAATTGCTCCGGCGAGATTTCGCCGGACAACAAAGCCTTCATCGCGAGAAGCCAAGTCATAATCTGGATCAAACGCGCCGAGACGCGCGTGTGATGATAGCCGACGTGCAGGCAATGGGGCAGGTTCTGGCGCCGCCTGTCCGCCTGCTCGTGATAGGCAATGTAGTTGCGCGCCTCAAGCGTAAGCGCGACGCCTTCGTCGAAGGTGCGATCCAAAAGCGTGGCCGTCTTGGACATAGAAAGGCCCTCCTTCAGGAAAATTGGGGCAGTCCTCCACTCCTACCTCTCTAAGTCTTAAAAAGCCGTGTATCTTTGTTTAACAAGCACTTAAGATTGTTGCTTTGGGGGAAAAGGCGGGCTATGTTGGCCCCCTCTTGCGCCGAAAAGGGCCTTAACCCCGCCCTTGAAGGACCTGTTGGGGCGTAGCCAAGCGGTAAGGCAGCGGATTTTGATTCCGCCATGCGGAGGTTCGATCCCTCCCGCCCCAACCAGCCGCAAGTCTCTTTGGCTTTGCCAAAGGCTGTGGCGGGTTTTGCTTCCCTCTCATTGGCTAACAGCTTGATTAAACTAAAATTCTACCCCGGCAGTCGGTCGGATTGCCGTTGCAAAAAAAATCTTGGCCTTTATACTCGCAAATGGGGATGGGGTTCCCCATGAACCGCTCATAAGAGCTAATGACTCCTGCCACGTGAAATCGCCTGGCGGGGTTTTTTACGTCGCTTTCACGTTTCGAAAAGAAAGGAGAAGCAACGTGAAAAATCTCCCGATGCAGAACCTGGCCAGCGCCGCTTCCGTCAACGCCGCGCCCCCCTATCAGGCAAGCTTTCGCCCTTCGGGCAGCCCCCTTGGTCTTTTTGACGATATCCTTCCTTACAGATACGACAAGTTCGGCGGTGAAGTTTGGTTAAGAAAGGGCCCCTCCCTCTGGCTTCGCGTCATACCCTTGGAGGAAGAAGCGAGGACGTTTGAGGTCGACAAAATAAGGGCCATGGCCAACAGCCATCCGTTGTTGATGCCGCTGAGTTTCGATTCGATGTTCGGGGATATTTTTCACATCAGGGCGGAAGATGGTTACGGCGCTTATACAAGCGTAGGGAACCAAGCTCCTCAAATGGAGGATCTATTCAGCGATGAGAGCGACGCCCCCAACCGACATATAGACAGCAGAATTTTTTGCGCGGACCTGGTCTCGTTCGTCTTCAGCAGAGGAGAAGTGTGGGGCGTGGATGCGCATTCGCTCAGCACCTCGAAGGGCAAGGGCATACCGCCGATCATCGAGAAACATATGCAGCGCGGGCTGGCCGGCTACGGCGATTTTCTCAAAAGGCTCGGGATCAAGCCCCCTTTCCGATGGATCGCCGGCATGGAAGGGATTGAGGGGGAACCCCTTTGCGTGCCGACCATTCCGCACAATTATCACGCCTATGCCGATGGGGTCGGAAAATGCGAAGTCGATAGCCTTTGCGCGGAAGGATGGTTCCATCATGCGCCTCCGGTAAAAGTCTTGGCTCCTTTGTTTCGGCTGCTCTATGAATCTTGTAATGTGGATCGCCCTAAGTGGCTTGATGGGGGCTAGCTCGGCGGGAAACGTTTTGCCGCCGCCTTTGCCCCTAACCGAAGCGAGAAGCCATGTTGTCCTATGAAACAGCCAGAAAAACCCTTCAGGAAATTTCGGAACGGCTTAAAAAGGTCGTCGGACCGGAAAGTGAAGGGCCCCTCCTTGGCGTCGAAAAAAAGCTAAAGGAAGAGATATTCAATCTTGTCGTCCTGGGGCAGTTCAAGCGCGGCAAATCGACCTTTATCAACGCCCTTCTTGGCGCGGATATTCTGCCGACAGCGGTCGTGCCTTTGACGTCGGCGGTCACGATCTTGCGCTACGGCGAAGAGAAAAGAGCTGTGATCCGGTTTTTAGACGGCACGAGCGCGGAAACGCAACTGGATCGGTTGCCCGCCTATATCACCGAGCGCGAGAATCCTAAGAACCGAAAGAACGTAAAAGAAGTCGAAGTGTTCTATCCGTCCGATCAGTTGAAAGACGGCCTTAGGATTATTGACACGCCGGGCGTCGGCTCCGTTTATCAACACAATACTGACGCGGCCCTGGCTTATTTGCCCTATGTGGATGCGGCGATTTTTGTCGTATCGGCCGACCCGCCCTTATCAAAAAACGAACACGCTTTCTTAAAAGACGTTCGCCTCTATGCGCATAAATTGTTCTTTCTTTTGAACAAGATAGACCAAGTCAGCGAGAAAGACTTTGAGGAATCCATGGCTTTCACGCGGGAGGTTCTGGAAGAAGATTTGGGGGCAGGAAATGTCCGCGTTCACCCCTTATCGGCCCGCATGGCTCTTGAGGCTAAAAAGAGCGGCGACAGAGAGAACCTCGTCCGAAGCCATCTGCCGGACTTTGAGGAGCAGCTGCAGTCTTTTCTTGCTCAGGAAAAAGGCGTGGTTTTTCTGACAGGCGCCGTCCACGCCCTGCTGAGATCGGCAACGGCGGAAATCGTCGCCCTTCGGTTGGAACAAAAAGCCGCGCAATTGCCATTTGAACAGCTTCATGAAAAAATCGCCGTCTTCGAGCATGAAATAAAGGAATTGCAAAAAGATCGCGACCGAAGCGCTTATTTGCTGGACGGCAACATGAAAAGCATCGTCGCGCAATTGGACGAGGACATTAGGCTCTTTCACAAAGAAAGGCTCCCCCTCCTTCACGAAGCGATTGAAAAAGAATATCTCCGGTCGCTTCAGCAAAAAACGCCCGACCTGCGCGATAATCTGGAACGATTTGCGTCCGACAAGATCCGCGAGGTTGTAGGGACCTGGCGCCAGGAAATGGCCGAGCGAGTTTCAAAAAAACTCGAAGAAGCGCACCATGAATTCGCGTCAAAAACGAACGAAACAATTGAACGTGTTCACGCGCTTGCCAGCAACGTCTTTGATCTCAAGCTGGAGCCCTTCGTGTCGATAGACGGGCTGACGGAAAAAAGCGGCTTCTATTTCCTTTTGAAGGACGACCCCCTCAGCCTGGAAATGATTCGTCTAGCCTTTATCTCCGTCCTTCCTTCTTTCATCGCCAGGAGAATCATTCTGAAAAACACGAAAGCGCGAGCAACCGAATGGCTCGACCGCCATTGCGGTCGTGTGCGCTACGATCTTATCAGCCGCGCCGGCGCAACCAGCGCGCAGTTCCGCCGGACGCTCGACGAAAAAGTCGATCTCACCCTTGAGGGGATACGCCGCTCCTTGCAAAGCGCTCTTTCTCTGGCCCGAAAAAGCCGAGTCGAGATCGACCGGAACGAAGCCGTCCTGGCCGAGAAGCTCAAGATATTGAACGACATTCAGCGCGATTTGGAAGACCTGCGCAGGGCCACAAACGGGATCGCCCGTCCTCCACCGGCCGCCCAGGCGTAAGGAGCTCTTCGCGGAGAGCCGCGACAACCTTTGTTACTTTGCGATCCTCTCCCTGAACGCTTTCAGAGCCTCTTCGTCGCCGACCAGGGCCTCTTCGACCAGGCCGGTGAATCTGCCCGCCTTAGCGAGGCGGGCAAGGCCCTCGGCATCAAAGATGGAGCTGCCCCGGATCAGGATCGGCAGATAGCCTTTCGCCTCTGGCTTCAGGAAAGCGTAATTCGCCATGCCCATCTGCAAACGCGGGATCATGAGTTCCGGCTCGTAAGGCGCCACGGCCATGGATTGCGTCCAGGCGGCCGCCGTCCGGGGCGAAGGCCTGCCGTCGGCGAACAAAAACAAGTAGCCGAGACGAAACCAACCGTAAGGATCGGCGGGCGAGGCCGTCAATGCCCGGCGCTGCCAACCTTCCGATTCGGCAAACAACGCTTTCGCCGCTTCCCCGTCGGCCTGTCCCCCGCGCGTAAACGCGACAAGAGCCAGATCGTTGAAGTTGGCGTTAAGGGGAAACCAACCGACGACCGCCCGGCGCGTTTTCTCCAAAACCTGAAAATCTTCTTCGGAAACAGGCTGGCTGCTCAGCATGGCCAGGCGCACCGAATCGCCCGGCAACATAATAAGCCGCGCGAGCAGGGCCGGAAGGCCGAACGCCAAAAGCATGACCGCGATCCACGCGACCCACCAGGACGGGAAAACCCGTTTCTCAGTTCGTGTAGTAGGCATGATACCTGTGGCTGTGGTAGCCCTCGCCGTAGCTGGCAAGCTCGTGCAGATTGACCTGATTTAGGATCACGCCCGCGATGCGGCAATCC
Source organism: uncultured Rhodospirillaceae bacterium (assembly GCA_964652235.1). Taxonomy (GTDB): domain Bacteria; phylum Pseudomonadota; class Alphaproteobacteria; order UBA9219; family UBA9219; genus CAZZDK01. The sequence goes on along the minus strand of CAZZDK010000012.1, from coordinate 48,978 downwards.
AGCGTCTTGAGCTGCTTGAGCGCCTGGGTCACGGCGTCGCGCGCCGTTTCGGCCCACTTGACGACGAACAGGCTCGTATCGACGACGCGCGCGATCATGGCGGCGTCCGAAACCGCAAGGATCGGCGGCGTGTCCACGATCACCAGATCGTATTTGGCGCCGATTTCCTGCATGAACTTTTTCATCTGCTTGGAGCCGAGCAAATCCTGCGCGTTCGGCGTGCGTCCGAAAGCCGGTATGATGTCAAGGCCGGTGACGAGCGGATCCTGCCGGACGACTTTTTCGATCGTATTCGTCCCCGTCAACAGCGAAGCCAGATCGCGCCCGTTGGCGGTGATCCCCAGAATGCGCGCCAAGCGCGGACGGCGCATATCGGCATCGATCAGCAAAATCTTGTGGCCCGAAGCCGCAAGCGCCCGCCCTAAAGACAGGCAGAAGGTCGTCTTGCCCTCGCCGGGACCGGAACTGGTGACCATGACGCTCTTGGGCGGATTGTCCACGTTCGAGAAATGAATGGCCGTCCGCACGGTTCGCAGGGATTCGGTATAGGCGGACAGGGGCTTTTCGATGACGTACATTTCCGGCGCAGCCTTGGAGATTTTCTTGAGACTCGGCACCTGGCCGACGACCGGCATTCCCGTTCCCTCTTCAACCTGGGGCGCGGTGCGATAGCCGCGATCCAGGAATTCGAGGACATAGGCCGCGACCACGCCAAGCATACCGCCTACAATCGCGCCGACGGCCATAAACAGCCACTTGACCGGAAAAGCGGGGGAAACCGGCGTGTCGGCGCGCGCGATGATCCGCGTGTCGGGCAACTGCATATCCTGCTGCTCGGATGTCTGCTTGAAGCGGGAAAGAAAATTCTCATAGAGCGTCCGGTTCGCGTCCGCTTCGCGCTGCAACTGGCGCAATTGAACGGTGTCTTTCAGCTCGGCCCCCGCCTTGGCTTCCAGATTGTTAAGATCCCTTTGAAGTTGCTGCTCCTTCGCCTGGGCAATTTTCACTTCGCCGGCAAGAGACCTCAGAATTTTTTGCACCTCTTCCTGTATCTTGCGCTGCAAATCATGCCGTTCAGCGCGCGCGTTGATAAGGGTCGGATGGCGATCGCCGTAGCGCGTGGAAAGTTCGGCTTCCTTGCGGCGCACCTCCGCTTCCTGCTCTCTCAGTTTCTGAATAAGCGGCGAAGCCAAAACGTCGGTCGCGCCCTCGAGTCCGCCGCTGGATTGCACCATGATTTCCGCGTTCCTCAGCCGCGCTTCGGCCTGGGACGTCGCGGCTCTCGCCGTAATCAGCTGCGTGTTGACTTCCTGCATCTGGCGCATGGAAACGGTGTCGCCGTTAATCTGAATGAGATTAGCCTTCTGGCGAAAAGCTTCCACCGCCTGCTCGGTTGTCTCAACCTGCGTGCGAAGCGTCGCCAGCCTTTCGCTGAGCCATTTGTTGGCCCGCGCCACGACTTCGTATTTCGCCTCAAGTTGATCGACAAGGTATTCGTCGGCGATAGCGTTGGCGATTTGCGCGGCCTTCTTAGGATCGCGCGAAGTGAAAGTCAGCTTGATGCTGAACGAGCGCCCGTCGTTTTCGACCTTAAGCCTGTCTTGAATCGCTTGCGCGACTTCCGTCCATTGCCTTTTGGCCTCTTCTTCGGCGGCCTGGGCATCGGCTTCTTTATCGGCGCGGCGGAAAAGGCCGCCAGGGCCGAACCATTTATCCCAGATTTTCTTTTTCTTCGAGAATTCGGGATCGCCGATCAGCCCCTGTTTCTTGATGACGCGATCAATGACCCCTCGCGACGTTAGAATGTCCATTTCGCTGCGCACCGCCGCATTGTCGGTCGGCAGGCCCGAAATGGCCGCGCCCACATCCATGACCTTGGGCTGGCGCTGATCGAGAAGAAGGATCACCTCGGCCTTGTATTGGGGCGAAAGAACAAGCGCGGCCAAAAGACCCAGCGCGGCGCACAACACGGTTAGGCGCAAAACGATTTGGATGCGGCGGCGTAAAAGGCGCGTGGTCTCGCGCAGATCGACCCCTTTGAGGAACGATCCCCCTAGCGCGTTCGTTGAAAGAGCGGGCGGCGTTTCGCTGGGCACGGGAAAATCTCCAGGCAGGGACTTAAGGACAGGCATAAAAACTCCTCAAAGTAAAACAAAGCGCTTAAAAAACCTTCAAAACCCCTGTCTTGAAAGGGGGCAAAAGGGCCTTAAATTCAGAAAAATCTTTCCGGAACGCGAATAATATCCCCCGGCATTATGACGGCGGTTTCCGGAACCTTGGTTTCCTGCTTTTCCCCATCCCCTGATCGCGTCACCGTCACGTCCGAACGGTCCGCGCGGTACGTATAGCCGCCGGCCAAAGCCACGGCGTTCAAAACGGTCATGCCGTTGACGTAAGGGTAGCTGCCGGGTTTGGCGACTTCGCCCAGAATGAAAAAGGGCCTGTAATTCACGACCTGGGCGCTGACGCGCGGGTCGCGCAAATAGCCTTGCGACAATTTTTGTTTGACGGCCTGTTCAAAAGCCTGAAGAGGCTGTCCGGCCGCTTTAACGTCGCCGATCAGGGGGAGCGCCACAAAGCCCGTGCTGCCGACTTCGTAATCGCCGGACAAATCGGCCTCGCCGAAAACGGTCATGCGAATGCGGTCGCCCACGCCCAAAACATAAGCCTGAGAGGAAGAGGTCTGCCCGGTCGGGGCGAGAGAGGGCGCTGCGCCCTGGTCGGGGATATAGCCTTCGGTTTCCGCCGGGGCGGACGAAGCGCGAGCCGAAGGAATCCGATCCACGCCCGCGAAAGAAAGCGAGGGAGCCGAGAGCAAAAGGCCGCACAAAAAAACGAAAGAAAGTATTTTGCGCGTTCCCATGCCCACCGCTCCCTTTACGCCTTTTCCTTAGAGCCTCACGCCCAGACGGACCGTTCCCATGTTCCTGAGATACTTAGATCCGTCGTCCGTGGAATAGCGGCGCTCCCAGCTGTACAGAAGGTCCGTGTAAAGGTTTCTGTTGATGAGATAACGACCGCCGAGGCCCGCATTGATCACGTCATCCTGGCGCGTGCCGGTGCCGTTAAAGTCGTTACGCGTGAAGGCGAAGTTAGCTTCCACAAGCACGTTGCGAAGAAGCTCGTGCGTCACGGTAGCCGAACCGCCGGTGGAGAAGAAGCTGTTATAGCCCGTGTGCGTGGTTTCTTCGATCGTCCGGTCGGCTTCGAGAACAACGGAAGTCAGGCCCGTCACGTTCCAGTCGAGACGCCCGCCGACCCTCGGGGACGAGACCGTCTTTTTGACGATGAACTTGTCGTAGTTCTGCACCATGTAGCCCGCGAAGAGATCGAGCGACGTGATGCCGCCGAAGTCCATCGTCGCGCCGAGAACGGCATTGTACCCGTCCGACTTGTGCGTCGGGTTGTTGTCGTATTCGCGGATGTTGTACGCGCCCTTGATGTAGGGACGCACATTCCCCGACAGATCGTAGCCGATGGTGGCGCCCATCACGTGCTCGTCGCGATCCCGCCCGCTCTGGTCGATGGTCCCGTTCGTAGAGGGCGTGTTGTTATAGTCGAACCGCTTGAAGTCGTAATCGGCGTTCAGCTTCACCTGCCCGATGCCGCGATAGAAGGTCAGGCCCGCTTTGGCCAGACCGAAGGTCGTCGGCTCGGAACCGTTGACCGCGTTCGGCGAGGACCGCTGCTCGGCCAGATGCTGATAGCCGCCGCGCGCCGCGAGCCATTCCTGGTTCACGATGTCGTAACGTCCGTTCACGTCGATGACGGCGTTATGATAATTCTCGTCCGGATGCTCGCTGTAATAGTTGATGTCGCCGAACGTGGTGACGGACAAAGCGTGCCGCCCCCAATTGGAAAACAGGCTTACGATCGGACGGACGGTGCCGATCATGTCGTCGCGGCGATCATTGCGCGCGGCATAGATGTTCGTGTCGTAGGTTTCGCCCAGTTCAAGGGTGGGGAACAATTCGAAGGAACCGAACTCGATCGGCGCCGGATCGTAATCCGGGCGAGGATGGTCGAGAACGGACTCGGCGCGTTCCGGCCTGTCGTTGCGAAGCTCGACCGGCTCGCCCAGGACGAGAGAACTGTCGGGCTGCGGACGACCGCCGAAAAGGCCTTCGGGACCGTAGGCAAGAGCAGGTCCCGTCTGGCTGGCAAAAACAAGAACGGCCAGAAGGGCGGTTGAGCCCAGTTTTGTTTCGATACGCATTCGATCCTCTTCGGTGTTCTGGTTAAACGTGGATGAACTCAGTCGGCGCTAGGCGGGATGGGCGGCGGCGGCGGAACGGGCCGAGGATCCCGGTGGACGCTTGTCTGGGCTAAAAGCGGATCGCCCGCCAGATTGGCAATTTGCAGCCAGGCTTCCTCGCAAAGATTCGGACGGCCCGCCGCGACGACGACCGGCGCTTCCGCAAAGCTCCGAGCAGCCTCGGCCACCGCGCTGTAAAGCGGCGCGCTGATCGGCTGGTTGGCGGCAACGGACTCGGCAATGCGGCGCATATCGGCGCAAACGGAAGGAACCGTCGGCGGGGTGATTTGCGTGGCATACTGGCCCGCCATTGTGATGCTTTGCTGGGCAAAGCCCGGATCGGACGTCAGGTTCTGCTGAACGGCCTTCAAAAGAGCTTTCACAACGTCGTCAATCGCGCCCGGACCCTGGTCCAAAAGCGCGCGCAAAGGAGCCAGATCCTTTTTAGCCAGAGCGGCTTGCGCCTGTTCGGCGACGCTGGCCGCCAGGGCCGAACCGCCCAGCAAAAAGACCGTCAAAAAAAAGCTCGCCAAAAAAGACGTTCCAAGTTTCTTTTTCATGTGTTCCCCCAATCGGGCTGAGTTATTCGGTATTCGTTGTAAACAAAAAAGGCTGATTTTGCCAGTCTTTTTTAGGGAATTGCTTTCACGGCTATAAAAAAAACGCCCCTGGGGGAAAGGGGCGTTTCAGAGTTAAAAGGGCCGTATTTCTTAACGGGATTGAGCCAAGGCGATGGTCGTATCCGCAGGGCAGGAGGCCATTTTTTTGATCCAGGAGGCCGAGACGATGGGCGCATGGCCTTGTTCTTGCAGCCATTTATTCTGAAGGCTGTAGGCCTCGTACTCGCGGGCCTGCGCGCAGGCGCCCGCCGGGACGTGCCGGAACGTCTGGGCATAATGGACCAATTCGTGTAAAAGGAAGCTCAATTGGGTCGATTCTTCCGCGTCAAAGATGCGACTATCAAGCAACACTGTCCCGCCAATATAAAGCGCCCGCGCCCGGCCGGCCAGGGGACCCATCCGGCTGACGACCTGCAAAAGCTGAGTCCGACTGGCCACGACATTGGGCAGATAGGGGACTTTGACGCCCAATTCTTTTTCGACCCAGGACATCAGGGGACGAACGACCGAAGCCGGAACGGCGGTCCCGTCGTCAAGCTCGGCGCGAGCCGCCGGGGAAAAGCCGATCAAAAGGGCTAAAATCAAAAGGGTGAAAGTAATTCTTTTCATCGAAATCACCACAATCGCTCGTGATGATTTCACTCTAAACGAAGGCGCCTAATCTGCGCTTAATTATTGATATAATTAGATATTTTAGCTTTTAGCTCAAATTTTAAGAATCGAGCTTTTCCGCCGTTTCCGGCTAAATACTTTCAAGGCGTATTTACTTTCACAAAAATATTTTCGTGTTTGGGTATTTCACAAAGAAGGCGTGCCAGGCCAAAAGGAAACAGGCGGCCAGAATCGAGCTGTAGCCCACCCCCTCAAGCCCGCAAAGGGGAATCAGTAAAAGGTTCCCGCCCAACGAAGGCACAAGGAACAGGAGGTCGCCCGTCCAATTCACCCAATCCTGATGCCGGGCGTAGAGAACGTAATATAAGGCGTCTGCCTGTCCCCGAATCCAAACGGCGGCCAGCAAAAGCCAAAGCGTCGGCGATTCGAGGGCGATGAGAGGTTTACCCAAAAGGCCGCCCAGGACGGGGACGGCGAAACCGACCACGAGCGCCGCCGCGCCGACAAACCACCCCGTTTGCCAGAGCGTCGCACGGGTCTCGCGCCAGAAAGCTTCGGTCTCGCCGCTTTTGTGATGCCGGATCAGGCGCGGGATGGCGAAGGCGAAAAAGCCGCTTTGAACGAGCGAAAGAAGCGCCATGGAAAAAGAAGCAAAAAACGTAATGACCCCCACTTTTTCCAGATCCAGATAATAGGACACGATGAACCGATCCACGTGTAAGGCCGCCACGCCGCCCAGCGTGCCGAGCCAGATCGGAAAACTTTTTTTAATGCCGCGTTTCAGGCGCGGCCAATCGACGGGCGTGCGCAGAGCTTCGGCCCAGGGCAAGGACCTCCAGACATAAAGGGTCAAAAGAAAGCTCGCGCCGCTGCCGATCATCCAGCCGACAAGAACCGTTTCAACATTGCGGGTGGCGGGGAAAAAGATTCCGATCGCCGCGACGACCAGGCACCAAAGCCCCGCGCGAACGAAGAACAAAAACGTCGAAAGCGTCGGTCTTTCAAGAGCGATCAGGTTGACGGACGTCATGTTCGAAAGGCTCTCAAGAATCGAGAGCGCGGCAACGGAAAAGAGTATGAACGGCGGCGCGATCCTCAGCGCGGCCAAAAGCGCGATAAGACACAAAAACAAAAGATAATTGAACCCGTAATAAACCGCCTGGTCGCGCATTCGCGTCAGGGCGCCCAGGTCCGACTGCCCCACGAGATCCCGCGTCACGACGAAATCGAGCCGTCCGCCCAAAACGACGCAGGCGATCATGACGGCTCCGAACACCAGGCCGTAAACGCCCAGATCGGCCAGACCGAGATAACGGCCCATATAAAGGGTCAGGATAAGCTTTGAAGCCAGAGAAAGGCCTCGAAGTCCCATTGTCGCGACTTTAGAAAACAGTTTGCCGGATTTCATCTATGCCTTCTCTTGGATAAAAGAACGCCTTCTTTCTTGCAGAAAGAGAGCGGTCCCTTTAGAATACGCCTCGCCTTGGACAGGACCACAGACCATCGACCATCGCAACAGTTAACTTTATGGACGTTCCCCCGTCGGCTCCGCGCGTCGTTTTTTACCTTTCCAGTCTGAAAAGCGGCGGAACGGAATGGTTCGCGCTGCGTCTGGCCGGGGGGCTGAAGCGCTGCGGCTTTTCCCCCGTCTTCCTCGTCATCCGGGCAGAAGGCGAGCTTTTAAGAGAAGCCGAGGCTTCTTTCGAAGTCGTCAAGCTTCCCGGCGGAAGTTACGGCCTCTGGGGCGTCGCCAGAGCCTTTCCCGCGACAATCCGCTTTCTTCGCCAACGGCGTCCTACCGCCCTTATCAGCGGTTTGCCTCTTTTGAACGTGGCGCTCGCGCTGGCGGTCAAGCTCTCCCGCACGAAGCCACAGCTCATCCTGGTCGAGCATATGCGGCTTGAGGCGACGAAAACCGTTCGCAACAAGCTCAAGCGCCTTTTTCTGAGCCTCGCCTACAGACTGGCGGACGAAGTCGTCTCGGTCTCGAACGCGGCGACGCTGGAACTGGTTCGTCTGATCGGCCTTGACCCCGGCAAAACCCGCACCATCTACAATCCCGTCATTCCGGACGATTTCGCGAAACTGGCCTCGAATCCACCGCCCCATCCCTGGCTACAAAACAAGACCGCGCCTGTTCTTGTGTCCATCGGGCGGCTCTTGCCGGTTAAGGATTATCCCACCCTTTTGCGCGCCTTTGCCGACGCGCTTAAATGCCGCCCGTTGAAACTGCTGATCTTCGGCGAAGGCAGCGAGCGCGCCCGTTTGGAACGTATGGTTCGCGCCTTGAGGCTTGAAGATTCCGTCGCCCTTCCCGGCGCCGTTCCCAACGTTTTCAGCGCCCTTAAGGCCGCGGATCTTTTCGTTCTTTCCTCGACAAGCGAGTCCTTCGGCAACGTCGTCGCCGAAGCCCTGGCCTGCGGCGCAAAGGTCGTCAGCACCGATTGCGGCGGGCCGCGCGAGATTCTGATGGACGGAAAGCTCGGCGCCCTGGTGCCGCCGCGCGATCCGCTCGCTCTGGCCAAAGAAATGTTGCGCGCGCTGGATTCCTCGCCGGACCGAGCGGCGCTTGAGGAACGGGGCCGCTCTTTTTCCGTCGAAACCGCCACGCGGCATTATGCGGAGATTCTGAGATGTAGAGGGATATAATACCAACGAACGGTTAGGCGCATTCGTTTAGGTCACGAGCGGTTGCGAGGAGCCTGCCTCTCGCAGACTGAAAGGCCTCTGTCATAAACAAGCGATGTTCCAGTCTGCAAGAGGCAGGCGAGGCGAAGAGCGAGTGATGTCAAAGAGCGGCGCCGTTCAGGCGTTGCCCGGTATAGCGGCCTAAAAAACGCGAAAGACCCACGAGAAAGACGAAGACGAAAACGTCCGGTCGGCGCGCAAGCGCGAGCAAAAAACCGGCGACGTCCCTTTCCTGCCAAAGAAGCTTGAGCCGCCGCGCACGAGCCAACCGCCCGAAAGCGCGGCAGCGCCGGTTCATCGCGCGGCGAACCTCGCCTGAAACTTCCTCGTAGCGCGCTCGAAGAATCTCGCAGCCCCTCGCTATCTGCTCAAAATCGTTTTGCGAACGCGAGAAGGGCGAGACCTCTCCCGTCGTCGGCGAAAGCCTTCGGACGTGGACATAGGCCGCAAAGGGCAGCGTAAAGACTCTGCCGCCCCGTAGGACCATCTCGGCCAGAAAAAGAAAATCTTCGCCCAGATGAAACCTTTCGTCGTAACGAAGCAGCTTGTCCCGCAAAAAATCGCGGCGGATAAGGGGCCGCGCATAGCCGATGGCGACGCGCGAAAAGGGCGTGTCTTTTTCGAACACTTCCCTTCCCGAAAGAAGCCGCGCCGCGCCGGACCCGCAAAAGCGCGTCCGCTCGACGATCGCGCCCGTCGCATGGTCGCTAATCAGCAATTCGTCGAGGACGGCGTCGGCGCCGCACGACAGGGCGCCTTCAAGCATTTTTTCCAGCCTTTGCGGCTCATACCAATCGTCCGCGTCCAGCGGCGTGATCCATTCGCCCTCGGCCTTGTCAAGCGCCCTATTGCGGGCGGCGCTCACGCCCCGGTTGCGCGGCAGGGCTTCGTAGCGAATCCGCGCGTCCTTTTGCGCCAGGCCGCGCGCGATCTCAGCGGTCCGGTCTGTCGATCCGTCGTCGATAACGAGCGCTTCCCAATCCGTCATCGTTTGCGCGCGAAGAGATTCCAGCGCGCGCGCCAAAGTATCCTGTCCGTTGAAAACCGGCACGACGACCGAAACCTTGGTCATGGGCCGAGTTCCTCTTCAGGCTGCGTCCGCACGCGCGCCGCTTGCCCTAGGCGCATTTCGTGAAGATAGCGGCAGACAAGTCCCATATTGATCCAGATCATCGGCGCGCGAATGCTGTCGTTGGGAATGCCCGCAAGCAAGACGCAAAAGCAACTCATGATCAGGGGATAGGCGGCAAAAGGCAACTCGCCGGTTGCGAGGCGGTAATTCCGCGAGGCCCGCCAGACCGCCCGCGCGAGAAAGAGCCAAAGGCCGATCCACATCAGGACGCCCGCAATTCCCATATCCGCGCCGAATCGCGCATAGACCGAATAGACGGCCGGCCAATAGCCGGTTTCCTGGAAAAGCCATTCGCGAATCTCGTAGCTCAAAAACCCCCAGGAGGGCATATAGTCGGTGACGTGAAAGCCGAACTGCCCGAAACCGAATCCAAAAAACGGCCTGTCCGCGAACATTTGAAGCGCCGCCGTCATCGACGCCAGGCGCGAAAGATTCGAAACTCTGTCGCCCATGACGACCAGATTGACGATGTCGTCGGCGTAAAACGCGATCAAAAGAACCAAAACGGGCAAGAAGAGCAAGGCCGCCACGCTGGCAAGAGGCATGGCGCGGAAAGGATCGGGCTTTTCTTCCAAAGGCAGATAAAAAAGGCGAAGCGCGAGAAAAACGCCCAAAAGACCGGAGACGACGACAAGGCTGGTCCGCGCTTCGGACAAGACGATCATGACGTTCAGGACAAGCCACAGGCCGAAAAACCAAAGTCTGCGGGTTCCCCGCGAAGCCTGCGCGGCGGCCAAAAGCCAGGGCCAGATGTAGCCCGCCGTGTTGGCGAAATCCGGCGGTTCGGACGCCACGGAACGCAGCCGCGTGTCCCAGGCGGCGGAAACGATGCCCCCGTGGACAAGGCTTGAAAGGGCTTTATAGACGCTCCCCACGGCGCCGTTATATTGGCCCGCTATCTCCACGACCGAAAAAGCGGCGCAAATGGCGACGCTGACGGCAAGCGGCTTGACGATCAGCTTGCCCCAGGACGTCCGCGCCGCCAAAGCGTAGGTGAGCGTCGCGAGCGAAAAGCCGTAAAAGATCAAGATCGTCGAAGACGCGAACTTGCCGATGCCGCTGCGTCCTTGAAAGGAGCTTTCCTTGATCGTCGGAAAGTTTGCGATGAAAGAGACGGCGATAACGGCCAGCATGAGAAGAAAAATCTGCGGCAGGCCATAAACGCCCTGTCTTAAAAGCGCCGACGGGTTGTTTCTTCCGTTGACGGAAAAAAGGGAGAAAACCGAAAGACCGATAGCCGCAAAGAAAAGATGCGCGGACAATTCATGGCGAAGCTCGCCCAGAAACGGCAGGCCGGGAATCGCCGTAAAAGGGATTAAAGCCAGACCGATCATGAACAAACGCTCGATCATGGCCGGACCTCAAAGGAAAGAGAGGGACTCCCTTCGCCGAGATCGACCCGTTGCGGACGCGAGGAAAGATCGAAAGATTCGCCCCCCTCTACGACGATCCGTCCCTTGGGCCGCGCCGCCGCCGACCAGAAGACAAGAGACCTCCGTCCGTCCGGATGAAGGAAAGAGAGGATAAAATCCGCCTCGCCGCCGAGCACCCATCTCTTTTCGAGACGCGCGCCTTTGAGCGGCGGCAGAAAAGCGGCCAGCGCCTTGTAGGATTCCTTTTCTTCTTTTCTCAAAGTCAAAAGACCGAAATGCGCTTCGGGATCGCCTTCGCCTTCCCGCGCGTCGCGCCATTCGTACCAAATGGAAAGGGGCACGCCCTCCAGGCTGTTCATCAGAAAGCTTCTAAGCAGAAAATCCGCCTGTTCTTCCGGCGAGACATGCGTCAGCGTAAAGCCCCATTCGGTTGAAACGATGGGCAAAGGATTTTGTCCCTTGGGCGTAAAGGCTTTAACGTAGTCCCGAAGCTTTTCATAGGCGGAAGCGACGTTTTCCGGCGGCCTTTCGCCGTCGCGATAGGGATGCACGCTCACCGCGTCCAGGCAGGACGAAACGGGCGAAAGAAGGACCTTGCCCAAAAAGCCGGGGATCAAATGGCCGAAGCGTCCCGGCGTATCGGCCATGCCGGGGCCGACGATTCGGGCTTCGGGCGCGGCTTGGCGGATCGCGCGGCACGCGGCGTCGGCCATGGCGATGTAATCGCCGACATTTGCCCTAGGCGCCCAGAAGCGGTCCGAATCCGGTTCGTTCCAAAGCTCCCACACGATGTCTTCGGTTCCGAAATGCGAAACCGTCTGCGCGGCATAACGCGCGAAGGCCTCTATCGATTCCGGCGAGGAAGGCGCCGCCAGCGTATAATCGATATGATCGAGATTGCCCTTGGGCGCTTCGATAAACCCCGTATAGGCCGGATGCCCGCCGCCGAGGACGATGACGGACTTAAGGCCGTGTTTACGCAAACGGCGCATGACCGAATCGAAGACGTCCCATCTGAAATGGTCCTTGGGTTTTTCCACCTCGTACCAAGGAATGACGAACCGGACGTAAGAAAGTCCGGCGGCTTTGATCTTTTTCATCTCGTCTTCGCCGGTTCGGCCTTCCTTGATTTGAACGCCGAACCCTTCGCCGAAAGAAGGCTCCGGCCACGACGCCGCGCCGGGCGTCGCCGCGAGGGAAACAAAAACGAAAAGGGCGGCGGCCGCGAGGCGACAAGGGATCATGCGCGGCCTTCCTTTTCGATCAAAGCGGCAATCCCGGACCGGGCGATCACGCCCGGCCACAAGAAAGAGGACGGATCGACCGTCTCGTTCGTTTCCCAGTCCAGCGCGTCCGGCGCGGCGGCGAACATATCGCGCGGCGAGCCCCACAAGCTGCGAACGCCGTGCTTTTCGCAGACGAGGCGCGATTGGGGCTGTTCGTTGCTCAAAATGCGCAGGCCGAGCGCGGCGTATTCGAGAAGCTTGGTCGGCGTCTGAAGGCTGTGCGGCGCATGAACGGGAAAATAATTCACCGCCGCGCGCGCACGGCGCAAAGCGGGGAAAAGCTCCCTTTGCGGCAGACGCCCGGCAAAGATGATGTTTTTATGATTCTTATATCTTTCAAGAAGGAACGGTTCCGGCGTTCCGTACAGAACGAACGTTTTCGAGCCGCCATAGCGGCGCAGAAAACTGTCGATCATTTCTTCCGTTTTTCTTTCCGCCGACATTGCGCCCATATAACAGAAATCGAAGATCGGTTCGCCTTTTTCTTCTTCTCGAAAAGACAGGATCTCGGGAGAAACGCCCATCGGCAAAAGAGTCGTCGCAACATTGTCCCGGAATCCCATCGCGTCGCGCATCGCCGCGTTTTGGAAAATCCTTACGTCGGGCCGCGCGTTGCCGTATCTTTTGATCCTGTCCTTAATCCAACGCGTCCGTCCGACGGACAAAGAGCGGTAATCGTGCACGACCAGCGCCGCGCGCGGCCTTTTCGGATAAAAGCCCATGATGTGCCAGGCGACGGAACGGCCCAAGTCCTTGACTTCCTCGACCTTTCGGGGATGAAGATCCTGCGTTTCGTAGGCGCCTGCGAAAAAAGCTTTATAGGCCGCGATTTCGGGATAGGCTTCTTTCCCCTCATGGATGAAATAGATTTTCCCGGTCCTTTCGTTCATACGTCCTCTTTTCGGCGGCGCAGACGCTGAAGAAAATGCCGCGCGCGGTAAGCGGCGGCGAACAGCCGTCCTTTAAGCGAGCGGGAAAGGATGAACTCATAGGCCGGACGTTCGCCTGAAGAAAAACGAACCTTGAAATACTCTTGGCCTTCCATGAAATTCGTCTCGCGCAATCCCTGCTCGCAGGCCCAGGCCATCGCTTCGGCCTTAAGGAAAAGGCCGGGATGAACGCTGCGAACCGAAGGATCGTGGGCGACGGTGTGGGCGTAAAGCGTTCCGGCGCTCACGAAACAAAGCAGGACAGCGACAAGCCGCCCGCTTTTGCGCAGCCAGAAAAGGCGAAAGCTTTTCTGCCGGATCCCGACTTCGCTGACCGCGCGGTAAAAGTCTTCCACCCGCGCGCTGTTGAAAATGCCGCTCTTGCCGTTTTCCTTGCACCAAGCCCGTTTTTCCTCAACGAGAAACGGCATCGCCTCGTTCAGGAAAGAGCCGTCCTCGCAGACGCCGAACGTGTATTCGGGCTTCTTGGCGAGCGTTTCCGCGATTTTATAGAGCTTGCGGCGAAATCTCTTGGTGTAGGGCTCGAACAGATTCCTGCGCGTCAAGCCGATATGTTCGCGGTAATAAACAGGCTCTCTTTGAAGGACGCTCGCGAAGGACCGCAGGATTTTCTCCTCCGCCGTTCCTTCGTGAATGTTTTTGATGTCGGCGAAATCGTAATCCCGCGAGTCCCGCACGACCCTCCACATGGCCTCAAGCGTCGCCTCGTCCTCCGCCAGAAGATTGCGGATATAGAAAACGTCGTGCCCCGCGAAACGCAAAATCCGCACCCCCGCCTTCGGCGCGATGGCGAAAGGCAAAACGCCTTTCAGCCTTTCGCCCTCAAAGCAGACCACCACGAAAAGCGAAGAGCCTTCCGGCTTGCCGACGCTCGTCCACCAGGCGAAGACCCAATCAAAATCGGTAAAAGGAGAAAGGCCTTTTTCCGCCTGAAGAACGCGCCAAGGGGCGGCCAGGCGTTCAATATCGGCCTCGGACGTTAAGGCGTGACACGTTGACATGAAAAAACCTCAGTAGGCGCCGGTCTTGTTCAAGATGGCAGGAATCGTTTTGAACAGGATAGCAATGTCGTGCCACAAAGACCAGTTGCGAACGTACCAGATATCCATCTGCACGCGGCGCGAGAAGGACAGGTTGCTGCGCCCGCTGACCTGCCAAAGCCCTGTTAATCCGGGCCGCACGCGGCAGTAATGGACAAGATCCTCGCTATAGGACCCGCGTTCCCTGAACATGATGGGACGCGGCCCGACCAAGCTCATGTCGCCCTTCAACACATTGATAAGCTGCGGCAATTCGTCCAGGCTGCACCGGCGCAGAATGGCCCCGATCCGCGTGATTCGCGGGTCGCCGTCGCGAAGTTTATGATATTTGGCCCATTCGGCTTTTTTCTCCGGGTGTTCGTCCAGATAACGCCAAAGAATCGCGTCCGCGTTTACGACCATCGAACGGAACTTAAGACAACGGAAAGGCTTGCCGTTCATGCCGATACGGACGTCGCTGAAAAAAACGTTGCCGCCGTCCTTTTTGACCCAAAGCGCGATCAGGACGAACAAGGGGCTCAAGAACAAAAGGCCAAGCCCCGCGCCCAGAATATCCAGCGCCCTCTTCATCGCCCGCGCCAAGGGCAGATCCAAATGGCTGGCCGGAATCATGAGCATCGCTTCGTGGCTGAAGAAATATTGCGGCGTCGTCTCCAAGACCGGCAAGTGGCGAAGCGGCGGCGAAACGGAATAGGGAATGCCTTCGCGGGAAAGCATTTCAAGCGCTTCGCCCGCTTCGGCCAGAACATGGCCGTCCAGGGCGATCACGACATAATCGGCGTCGAAGCGGTTGCAAAGATTCCGCCAGGAGCGTCCCGCCCTCTCCAAAAGCAAAAGAGCGTTTTCGACCTGCATGACGATATCGTAGCCCAGCTCCGGCGCCGTGCGAAGGGCGGCGCGCGTTTCGTCGGCGATTCGTCCGCTGCCGACAAGAAGCGTTCTGACCTGCCATTGCCCGGCGCGGCGAAGGCTCCAGCGAGCCGCCGCGCGAAAAACCAGAACGGCAGCCGCCGCGAAAACCCACCCCGAAACAAGCCAAAGGCGAGAGAAATCCTGCTTGACGGCGAATTGCAGGAACCCGTCGATCATCAAAGCGAAACCGAAGGCGCGCACGATCTGCTGGGCTTCCATCCAGAAGGGCTGACGGACCCTGTAATGGCCCTTATTGCCGAACCAAAGCAAAACGCCGATCGCGATGGCCGCGTAAGAAAGAAACCGGAAGGCCACACCCTCTCCGATCAAAAGGAGAACGGTGCGATCAAAAAAGAAAAGATTCGCAAGCGAGGCCACCAGCCAGGAGGCCGTAAACCCCACGGTCAGCGCCAGGGCATCGGAAAACAGAAACCAGCGCAGGGGAGCCGCAATATCCCGGCGCGCGCCGCGTTCGGGAAAAGAAAGAATGTCGATTTCCGACGAGTCGCCGATCGGAAGCGCTTGAATTTCTTCGGCAATGGCTTCCAGCCGCGCCTGGGCCGCGCTTTCGGCGGACAAGCGGGAAGCAGATCCCTTTTGAAAAGAGGCTAAAGAAGGGGTTATGCGTTTGAGGGCTTCACGCGGCGACATTATACAGACCTTCCACTTTATGACAGAATAAGATAAGAGAATGTGCTACTTGGACGAAAACGACTGGACAACTCCCCCGTTAAGGTTCAATCCCGCCTTGGATATACCAAAAAAAGGGTCGAAAAGACACAAATAATTGAGGAAGTATTAAGAACAGGGCCTTGAATTGTCTCTTTTTTAACACTCTGGTGTGAGGGGGGCGTAACGCCTTGAAAAACCATGATTTCTTTGGGACCAAGTCTTAAAAAGAAACTCAAAAAAAGTCTCTCCGGGGGACTTTTCCAACTTTTTGCCTGTCTGAGCGAAAGTATTGAGGCCTCTTTTCGCGCTGATAGGGTTCTGATTTTGGCACCTCATCCCGATGACGAAACTTTAGGTTGCGGGGCTTTCATTATCCACCTCAAAAATAGGGGAGCCTCTTTTCGTATCGTAACCGTAACGGACGGGGCGGCCTCAACCGTTTCTCAAAGCCTGAACCCCGAAGACCTAAAGGCTCTTCGCCGAAAGGAATCAGCGCAGGCGATCAAGCGTCTAGGCCTTGCCGAAGAGGATTTGATCTTCCTCGGTTATCCGGACGGCGGAGCCAGCGAACAAATCGGCCCCATCGCAGCGGACATCGCCGAGCAACTCGGCCTTTACGCCCCGGACCTTCTGCTCGCCCCTTTCGGGGCCGACCTTCATCCAGACCACCGCGCCGTGGCCGAGGCTCTTTCTCTTTTGCGCCAAGAGAAAAAAATCGCTTGCCGTGTTCTTTGTTATCCCATGTGGTTCTGGCCACGCGAGGCGATCAAAAGCCTTTGGCGCTTTCCCTTTCTTATCAAAGGGCGAAAGCTGGATGCGAGGCCTTATCTGAAAGCCAAAAGAGCGGCTTTTGAAGCCTATCGCTCGCAGCAGGAAAATCTCACCGGCGAGTCCGGCTGGTCCGTTCTTGAGGAAGATTTCATCGAACAGAATTTTCGTCCCTGGGAATTGTTCTTCGAGGATTGCACCAACGAACGAAGTGGCTTGCCAGGGTCACGAGCGGTTGCGAGGAGCCTTTCTCTCGCCGGACGTGATATCCGTTGCCGAACAGAATCTTGTGTCCGGCAAGGGAAAGGCGAGGCGCAGAGCGAGTGATGTCAAAGAGCGAGGCCGTTTGGGCGTTTCTATGATATTAGCCTCCTATTAACTTCGGGACGGTAGGCTTTTCCGAGGAGTCCTTCCCGCGTATGCCCCTTTCCCGCGAAAACAAGGCCGCCTCTTTTGTCTCTCCCCTCGCTTTTTTCGAGGCGGGGGTCGCTTATCTTTGGGATGCTTCGCAAAGATGGATTCTTTTCCTCGACCTTTTGCGCCAGCGCGGCAACGTCTATTTCGAGCAGCAGGCGCGCGAACTCCCGGACGTTCTCCTCTTCGAATCCGAGGTGCTGGCCGACGGGCGCGCCCTGCCGCGCCCCGTCAATTACCTGCTTATGCAAATCAAGCCGCCGGGAAAAGGCCGAGTCGATCCGCTCAGGCGACCTTTCGTCGTGTTCGATCCCCGCGCGGGGCAAGGCCCCGGGATCGGCGGACTTAAAAAGGACAGCGAAATAGGCCTCGCCCTGGCCGAAGGCCACCCCGTTTATTTCGCGAGTTTTCTGCCGCGCCCCGTCCCCGGCCAAACGGTCGAGGACGTGTGCGCCGCGATGGCGCATTTCGTCAGGCTCGTCATCGCAAGGCATCCGCAGGCGGATAAGCCCTGCCTGATCGGCAATTGCCAGGCCGGATGGCAAATCGCGCTGATGTGTTCTCTCCATCCGCGTCTGCCCGGCATCCTTTTTCTGGCGGGCGCGCCTTTGTCTTATTGGGCGGGCGCGCGCGGCCAAAGCCCCGCCCGCTATACGGCGGGCATGGTCGGCGGCTCGTGGCTCAACGCCTTTCTAAGCGATCTCGGCGGCGGCCTGTTCGACGGCGCGTGGCTTGTGCAGGCTTTTGAGCTGGGCAACCCGGCCAATACGTTCTGGCGCAAACCTTACGGCGTTTACGCCAAGGTGGACACGGAAGGGCCGCGCTTTCTCGATTTCGAGCGCTGGTGGGGCACGCCGGTTCTTTTAGAAGGCGACGAAATGCAATTCATCGCCGACGAGCTTTTTATCGGCAACCGGTTGACTCAGGGAAAAATCCACGCCTCGGACGGCCGCCGGGCCGATTTGAGAAACATCAAATCGCCCATCGTTGTTTTCTGCTCGCGCGGCGACGACATCACGCCGCCGGGACAGGCCCTGGGCTGGATTCTGGACCTCTACGCCTGCGACGACGACATTCTCGCGCATGAGCAAACCATCGTCTATTCGCTGCACGAGAAAGTCGGGCATTTGGGCCTTTTCGTTTCCTCCGCCGTCATGCGCAAGGAACATCTTAAGTTCATCAGCAACGTCGATATGATCGAATCCCTGCCGCCGGGACTTTACGAAGCCTGTTTTCTGCCCAAGAACGAAGCGCCAAACGGCGCGGCGCTGGCTTCGGGCGACGACATTCTGCGTTTCGAGAAAAGAAGCCTTGAGGACATAAGGGCGCTTGGCGTGAACGGACCGGAAGAAGATCGGATGTTCGAAGCCGTTTCCCGCCTTTCGGAGAACATACAGGGCCTTTACTATACCTTTATTTCTCCCTTTGTTCGAAGCGCCGTGACGTCCTCTTTCGCCGAAGGCTTGCGGCAGAGCCATCCTCTGCGCGTCTCTTTCGCCTTTTTCTCGGATAAGAACCCCTTCGTCGCGCCGGTCGGGGCGCTGGCCGCCGCCGTACGCGCCGCGCGGCGCCCCGTCGAAGAGGACAATGCGTTCTGGCAGGCGCAAACGCTGTTTTCTAAAAGCGTCGAGTCGTTTTTCGACGCCCTGGGCGCCTTCGGCGCAACGCTTGTCGAAAACGCCTTTATACTGTTCTACGGCGCCCCCCTGGTTCAGGCGGGCCTGGGCCTGCGGACCGTAAGGCCCTACGCCAAGCCGCCGCCCGGACGAGACGTGCAGCTTGAGGAAGAGAGGCAAGATCGCCTGAAGGCTCTTTTGGAACGGATTGAGGAAGGCGGCCTGGCCGAGGCCGCGCTGCGCGGGCTGCTTTACGTCGTTCGCGCGGCGAATGTCATCGACGAACGGGCGTTTCGAACCTTGTCTCTTTTGCGGAAGGAATCGCGCTTCTTGCCCGACCTGGACGGGAACGAATATAGAGCGCTGGCGCGGCGGCAATATATGACGCTCGTCCTGGACGAGGAACGGGCCGTGCAGGCGATTCCCGTTCTTTTGGATCGCGCGCAAGGAAGGGAAAAGGAAGCGCTGGACGTCATTAGAAAAACCTTCGCTTCCATCGGCCCTCTTTTGCCGGAAGAAACGCGGCGGCTTGAAAGGCTCGCGGCTCTTTTCGTTCCGGCGGGCCGCGAGCCGCGCCGCAGAAAGACGGATCGAAAATGAGTCACTTTCTCGCGCGAAGCGCCGCCGCGATGGTGCCGTCGTCCAGATAATCCAGCTCGCCGCCCACCGGCATACCGTGCGCGAGCCGGGAAACAAGGACGCCCGTCTCTTCGAGGCGCTCGGCAACGTAATGGGCCGTCGTCTGGCCCTCGACCGTCGCGCCGAGCGCCAGGATAACTTCCTTCACTTCTCCCTTTTTCGCCCGCTCCAAAAGCGGCGCGATGCGCAGATCGGACGGGCGGACGCCTTCCAGCGCCGAGAGCGTGCCGCCCAGAACGTGATAGAGGCCCTTGAAAACGGAAGACCTTTCCAGCGCCCAAAGATCGGCCACGTTTTCCACGACGCAAAGAACGCTTGTGTCGCGCAAAGGATCGCGGCAAATGGCGCAGGGGTTTTGCACGTCCCAATTGCCGCAAACGGGACAGCTTCGGACCGTTTGCGCCGTCGCGCTTAACGCCTCGATCAACGGCTCCAAAAGCGCCTCGCGCCGCGCCAAAAGGTGCAACACGACGCGACGGGCCGAACGCGGGCCCAAGCCTGGTAATTTCGCGATAAGGTGCGTCAGGCGGTCAAGAGGCGACATCGGACTAAAACGGCAATTTCATGCCGGGCGGCAGTTTCAGGCCGCCCATGGCTTTTTCGGTTTCCTCGGCGATAAGCGCCTCGATCTTTGCCTTAGCGTCGGCGCAGGCCGCGACGATCAAATCTTCCAGCATTTCCACGTCATGCGGATCGACGGCCTTGGGTTCTATTTTTATGGCTTTCAAGTCTCCCTTGCCGTTCATCGTCGCCACGACAAGCCCGCCGCCGGATTGGCCCGTTATTTCTATTTCGCCCAGACGGTTTTGCATATCGGCCATCTTGGCCTGCATGGCCTGGGCCTGTTTCATCATTTGTCCGATGTTCAACATCCAGTTTTCTCCCGCTGAAAAAATCAATCGTCCGTTTCTTCCGCCTCTGGCGGGGCCTCAAGAACTTCCTCTCCGGCGGCGAGCGGCGTTTCTTTCTTCTTGAGCGAAACAAGCTTCATGTCCGGAAACGCTTTTTTCACGGCCTGCATTAAAGGGTGCGCGCGGGCGCGTTCCTGCCTTTGCCTTTCGGCTTCGCGGTCCTCTTCCTGCAAGGTCGCGCCGCCGGGCTCGCTGGCGACGGCCACGACCCAGCGGCGGCCCGTCCAATCGCTCAAACATTGTGAAACGCGGCTGACGAGGTTAAGAGAAGCGCCGCTTTCGAGCTGCACTTCCAGCCGTCCCGGCGCAAAACGGACGGGCCGGACATGGGCGACAAGCTCGGCATAAAGGCCCGCTTCGCGATGGACGGCGAACAGGCAAGCCAGTTCCCGGAACGTCTGCGGCGCGGGCGCGGCGGCGGAAATGGCCGTAAAAGAAGCGGGCGGCGCGACGGCGAGGGGAGCGGCGCCACTTCGCGCGCGTAAAGCGGGACCCGAAGGCGGCGGCCCGGACGGCGCCGTTTCGGCGGCGACAGAGGAACGGCTTTGCTCGCGCAACTGTTTGATAAGATCGCCGGGCAGAGGCAATTCGGCAGCGTAAGCCAGCCGGATCAAAACCATCTCCGCCGCCTTGGCGGGTTGGGGGGCGGACAAAACTTCCTCGATTCCCTTAAGCAGAATTTGCCAGGCGCGCGTCAAGGCGGGGACTTTCACGTCCCCCATTTCGCTCACAAACTTCTTTTCGGCCTCCGGGGCCTCGCGCAGCCCCCCTCCATCCGAAACGACCTGCGCGCGCGTCAAAAGGTGAATGCTGTCAGCCAGGTCCTGTAAAATCTGAACGGGATCCGCGCCGACTTGCTGCATGGCCTCGAACCCCGCCAGGGCCTCGCGCATTTCGCCCCGCAAAAGACGACGGCAAAGGCCGAAGCTCGCGTTCCTGTCCGCAAGGCCCAGCATATCTTTCACGTCGGCCTCGCCGACCTTTCCCTGGCCCCGCGCGATGGCCTGGTCCAGAAGGCTTAGCCCGTCGCGGACCGAGCCGTCCGCCGCCCGGGCGATGAGCTTGATCGCCTCTTCTTCGGTCTCGACGTTCTCAAGCGCCGCGATCCGCGCATAATGCGCCGCCAGCGTCGCCGCGTCGATCCGGCGCAGATCAAACCTCTGGCACCGCGAAAGGACCGTAACCGGGACCTTGCGAATCTCGGTAGTCGCGAAAATGAATTTGGTGTGGGGCGGCGGCTCTTCGAGCGTTTTCAAAAGCGCGTTGAAGGCGTTTTTCGAAAGCATATGGACTTCGTCGAGGATGTAAACTTTGTACTTCGCCGAAACGGGGCCGTAGCGCACGCCTTCAATGATCTCGCGTATATCGTCCACGCCCGTGCGCGAGGCGGCGTCCATTTCCTGCACGTCGACATACCGGTCTTCCGCGATGGCCCGGCAGGCTTCGCACTTGCCGCACGGCTCGATGTCGTCCGCCCCCGGCGCGCGGCCTGCGCAATTAAGCGCCTTGGCGATGATTCGCGCGGTCGTCGTTTTGCCGATGCCGCGCACGCCCGTCAAAATCCAGGCCTGCGGCAGGCGCCCCGACTGGAAGGCGCGCCGCAGCGTGCGAACCATCGCCTCCTGTCCAATCAATTCACCGAGCGTCGACGGGCGGTACTTGCGCGCCAGGACCCGATAGGGCTGGCCGCCGCCTTGCGCCTGGTCGTCGTCGAAAAGCCCTGTCAAAGACAATCCCCTTATCGTCTGAAGGCGGGGGGCTGGACCCGCAACCCGGATAAACGCGGTACGGCTGCTGCCTTTCGGCCCTGACCGGGTTGGCGCGGTCCTTCCGCCTGCGGCCAGCCCCCCGCGGCTTTTATAGCAGATTCAATGGGGAAAACGAGCGTTTTATTCCTCTTCGGCGCGACGGCACGTCCCAAATCGCGTCAAGGAGGGAGTCCAGTTTCTCTGATCGCAAACAAGTTTCTTCTCAGGCGGAGAAGAAACCATAATAAAAGCGATGAGAAAAAGGCCAAGAACAATGACTCCCCACCCTAAAAGCAGGCCGGGCCATTCGTCTTTTTTCTCAGGAAGCTTGAAAGGCAGGCGCATCGCGTTTCGTGGGGACAAAGCGGGATGCGAACAGGAAACACTAAACGCCAAGGAAAGTCAAAGGCCGCAAAGGCTAGGCCGCTTCGGCCGAGGGCGCCGTTTTAAGAATCTCGGTCAGCGCGCGCGCGTCTTTCGCCCGACGCAGTTTTTCGCAGAACGCCTGGTCGCGCAGCGCACGGGAAACGGCGGCCAGGGCGTGCAGATGATCCGCCCCGGCCGTGTCCGGCGCGAGAAGAAGGAAAACGAGATCGACGGGACGGTCGTCCACCGCTTCGAAGGCGATGGGGGCCGTCAGCCGCGCGAAAAAGCCCCGCACATCGTCCAATCCGGCGATCCGCCCGTGCGGAATGGCGATTCCCTGCCCGACACCCGTCGTGCCGAGTTTTTCCCTTTCCCACAACACGTCGAAAAGAACGTGCGATTCCAGGCCGAGCCGCGCGGCCGCCAGAGAAGCCATTTCCTGCAAAAGTTGTTTCTTGCCTGAAATTTCAAGGCCGACCCAAACGGAATCCGCGCCGAGCAGATCGCATAGGGAAGCGGGGCGATTCATGGGGGAGCCCTTACGTTTTTTTCGCGTTTTGGGACGGATCGACCCAACCGATGTGCCCGTCGGCGCGGCGATAAATCATGTTCAGCCCTCCGTGCGCGCGATTGCGGAACATCAGAGCGGGCAAGTCGCCGAGATCGAGACGCATGACCGCTTCGCTGACTGTCAACATTTCGATCGGCGTGGTCATTTCCGCAACGACGACGGGATTATCGGCGCCCGTCTCGGAAATGTCGGCCTGCTCGGCGTTCAAAACGAAGGACTGCGCCATCAGAGCCTCTTCGGCGCGGGCCTCCTGATGGTGCTTTTTCAAACGATTGCGGTGGCGGCGCAGGCGTTCGGCGATCCGATCCGCTGCCAGGTCGAAAGCCGGATAGGCCTCGTCCGCGCTGCCGTTGCTTTGAAGCGTGAGGTTCCGTCCGGCATGAACCGTCAAGTCGGCGCGGAACAAATGCGCCTCGCGGGAAAAAGTCACCTGCGCCTCAAGCGTGTCGCCGAAAAACTTGCCGACGATTTCGCTCAATTTCGTTTCGACGTGCTGCCGCAGCGCCTCGCCGACATTGATCTGTTTGCCTTTAACGGACAGTTGCATGAAAAAACCCGAACGTTTCGTTGCAAGGGGTCCCGGACGCCTTCACCAAGGACCAAGGCCGCCCAAGATAGTCTTGAACGGAAGGGAGTCAAGCGCGGCGGAAAGCTTTCGTCTAGTCGCTTGTTTTTCAAAGGTAAAAAGTTTACCGATCCCTCTTTTCTCTTCGTCTTTGCGCCGAGGAAGGGATGCGCATCCCTTCCCGGTACTTGGCGACGGTCCGCCGGGCGACGTCGATTCCCTCCTCATGCAGGAGAACGGCCAGCCGATCATCCGAGAGAATGTTATCCGGCGTTTCGGCGGCGATCAGGGCTTTGATTCGATCCCGCACTGCGGCGGTGGAGACTTCCTGGTTTCCGCCGGTCGTCGGCAGAGCGTTTGTGAAGAAATATTTCAGCTCGAACAGGCCGCGCGGCGTAGCGATGTATTTGTTTTGGGTTACCCGGCTGACGGTGGATTCATGCATTTCGACCGCCTGGGCGATGTCCCTTAAAATCAGAGGCTTCAGGTATTGAACGCCGTAAAGAAAGAATTTGTCCTGTTGTTTGACGATCTCCGAGGCCACTTTCAAAATCGTCGTCGCCCGTTGCCGCAGCGCCTTGACGAGCCAGTTGGCCTGCTGCCAGCGTTCGCTGAGATAGGTTTTTTCTTCGGGCGCCCGCGCTTCCGCCTGGACTTTGGCGTAAAAGGCTTCGTTGACCAGAACGCGCGGCAGGTTGTCGTTGTTCAGCTCCACGTGCCAGCCGCCGCCCGGCAAAGGCGACAGAAGGACGTCGGGCGCGATGGTCGGCGCGACGTCCGAGGCGAAAGCGAGCGCCGGTTTGGGCGTCAAAGCGCGTATCTCTTCGATCATGTCCGCCAGATCCTCGACGTCCACGCCGCATATCTTCATAAGCGCCGCGCGGTCGCGCTTGGCCAAAAGTTCCAGATGGTCCAAAAGCTTCGCCATGGCGGGATCGAGACGGTTTTTGTCCTTAAGCTGAATGGCCAAACATTCCTTGAGCGAGCGGGCGAAGATTCCCGGCGGATCGAGTTTTTGGAGCCGCTCGATAACGCTCTCGAAAACCTCTTCCGAGGCGCCCATTTGAGCGCGAACAAGCGCGAGATCGGCGGGCAGATACCCGGCCTCGTCCAGCATTTCCACGAGGGCGACGGCGATCATCCGGCAGGCGGGGTCTGGAAAATCGACGTGAATCTGGCCCAGAAGATGGTCGCGCAGACTCGGTTTCTCGGCAAGCGTTTCCGCGACGGAACGGGAAGGCCCCTCATAAGTCCGCCCCTCGCCGGTCGAGAACGTTTCGTAAGAACTTTCGTCTGCCGTTTCGCCGGGGCTTAACGGCTCGCCCTCCTTTTCCTGCGACGCGGCCGACATTCCGTCCGGAACAAGGCGCGGCGCAAGCGGCGTTTCCTCCCGCTCCAAAAGGGGGTTGGCTTCAAGCTCCGCCGCGACGAACTCATTCAATTCCTGGTTGGACAATTGCAGCAGCTTGATCGCCTGCTGCAATTGGGGAGTCATCACGAGCGTTTGCGATTGGCGAAGATCGAGACGAAGCGTCGTCATCACATTTTGAACTCGTCGCCGAGGTAAACGCGACGCACATCCGCATGGGCGACGATTTCCTCAGGAACCCCTTCCATCAAAACGCGCCCATCGTGAATGATAGTCGCGCGATCCACGATTTCAAGCGTCGCGCGGACATTGTGGTCGGTGACCAGAACGCCCAGGCCTCTCTGGCGCAAATGCGTCACGAGATCGCGTATGTCACCGAGCGCGATGGGATCGATTCCGGCGAACGGTTCGTCAAGCAGAAGAAAGTGGGGTTGCGAGGCCAGAGCTCGGGCGATTTCGACGCGACGCCTCTCGCCGCCGGAAAGGGCGATAGCGGGCGCGCGGCGCAAATGCGCGACGCCGAACTCCACCAAAAGCTCGTCGAGCATGGTTTCTCGCGTGTCACGGTCCGGCTCGATGACTTCCAAAATGGCGCGGATGTTGTCCTCCACGCTAAGGCCTCGAAAGATGGAGGCCTCCTGCGGCAAATAGCTGAGACCGAGGCGCGCGCGGCGATACATGGGGAGCGTCGAGACGTCCATGCCGTCGATGGCGATGGTTCCAAAATCCGGCGCGATCAGCCCCGTCAGGATATAAAAGCACGTCGTCTTGCCCGCGCCGTTCGGCCCCAAAAGCCCCACGACCTCGCCGCGCCGAAGGGACAGGCTCACATCGTGCAAAACCGGCCTTCCCTTGTAATGCTTGCCGAGGCGCGCGGCTTCAAGTCCCGGCCTGTCGTCGGGGAAAGCGGCGGCGCGCGGCGCGGCGCCCGCGTGAAAGGGGATTATTTTGCTGGCTTCCTCGCTCATGGCCTTGCCTTGCTTTCTTTCTCGCTCTCTTTCTTCTCTCCCGACGAAGGCAAGAGCGCGCGCACGCGCCCGGACCCGTCGTTCAAAAGGCGGCTTTGTCCGGTAGCGAAGTTCACCTCGGCCTTATCGCCCGCCAGTTGCGTCTGCCCACGCGTGATGCGAACCTGGTCCATCAGATAAACGACGTCTTTCTTTGCATCGTAATAGCCGCGCTGCGCGCGCGCGACCCCCCCATCCTCCGTCACCACGACGACCTGCCCCTGTGCCGTCATGTGGTCGAGCGCAAGAGCCCCCGTTTTATCGCGCGCGAAAAAGGCCGTCAGAACGTCGGCCTCGATGCGATTTTTCTTATGCTCGGCGAGCGCCCGGCCTCGCGCGACGGCGACGGCCTTGTCTTCGAAATATTCCAGCGAATCCCTCGCCGTTACGACATTGTCCGCCGTCAAGTATTTAAGATTCGGGCCGGTCACTTTGACGGTTTTGAGATCCAGGTCATACACGGCCTTTTCTCCGAAAACCTGCTGCCGCGGATCGGAAATTTTGACGTTCCCTTCAGCCGTCAAAAACGCCATGTCGCCGCCCGCGCCTTCTTTAGTCGCGCCGTCGCGTTTCTTTGCCGTCAAAAGATCGGCCTCCACGACCGTATCCCCTCGCGCCGCCCGCGCCTTCCCTCGCGCGACGTAAAGGCCTTCGTCCTTATACCATTCGAGGCTTTCTTCCGCCGAGATGTCGAGCGGCCCGTCCCCGCCCGAGGAAGCCGTCGCCTGCGCAGGCACGGTCGCGCGACCCGGCGCTTTGGCCGCAGCCGGAAAGGCGATCAACGTCGCCATCAAAATCAAGCGGATAAGAAGGGCCATAGCCTTATCGTGACGGTGAATCCTTACCGGAAGGTTTATCTCCCTGAAGAGCCCGCAAATCAAGCCTAGCGGTGGCGTATCCCTTGACGACAAAAATGCGCCCGCCGTCCAAAAGCCGGAAACCCTGCCCTCTGATTTCACCGAAAGGCCCTTGAATTAAAACAGGTTTTTCTCCCCAGGCCGTCTCCTGGTTAATGTCGATAAAAACCTCATCGCTGGTAAGTCTGTTCCCCGCATCATGAAAAAACTCGACCGCGCCGCCCAGCCAAAGCGCCTTTTTCGATTGATCGAGCCGTCCCTTCTGCGCCCGGCCCGCCAGCCAAGCGCCGCCCGTAAGCGCCATTTCGGCTTCCGGTTTTTCGAGATCGACGGCGCCTTTTTGCCCGTCCGCTGTGGCCTGCAAGGCTCGCGCCGCCGTCAGGGAATAAGCCTGGTTCTTTTTGTCCAGCCCCGTCAGGCGAAGATTTTGCACCATGAGGTCGGGCATGGATTGAACGACTGGCCCCGCGATCCCGCCGCCGTCAAGCCGGGGCCAGAGCATAAGGGCGGCCAAGCCCGTTAAAACCAAGGCGGGCAAAATCCAGCGCAGCCGCGCGACGAGCCTGCTGTAGGCCGCGCTGCGGGAGGCGATGTCCCGCGTGTCCTTGGGACGCAACCGCTCCAAACGCGGCGCGGTTTTTTCTTCCTGATTCATGGCTTGATTATAGATTATCGCGTCGGCTTGTGGGCAAAAATATCGATGTCCTGCCATCCGGCGATGTCCAAAGCCGCGCGCGCCGGAAGAAACGCGAAAGCCGCCCGCGCCAGCTCCGCACGGTTTTCACGGGCAAGAAGGGCGTCGAGCTTCTCCCGCAGCGCGTGCAGATGCAAGACGTCCGAAGCCGCATAAGCCAATTGCTTGTCCGTCAGGGTCTCCGCGCCCCAGTCCGAGGTCTGCTGTTCTTTGGACAATTCGACACCCAGAAGCTCCCTCGTCAAATCCTTCAGACTATGATGATCGGAAAAGGTCCGGGTCAGAACGGACGCTATTTTGGTGCAATAGACCGGCCCCGGCATGACTCCCAGATAATAGGCGATCATGGCCAGATCGGCCCGCGCGAAGTGAAAAATCTTCAGGATCGAGGGGTCGGCGAGCATTTTCTTCAGGTTCGGCGCCTCGATGCGGCCCGGCGCGAACTGAACCAGATGCGCCGTCCCGTCGCCGGTCGAAAATTGAACGACGCACAAACGGTCGCGCTTGATATTCAGGCCCAAAGATTCGGTATCGACGGCCACCGCCGGACCGAAGACCATGCCTGCGGGAATATCGCCTTTATGGAGCGTTATTTTTGTTTCGGCCATGGCGGCAACGTCCTTTCTGCCGACGGGGAACACCCAAAAACGCCAGCGGCGGCTTGCCGCTGGTGCCCAGAAGAAGACTCGAACTTCCACGGCATCGCTGCCACAGGTACCTGAAACCTGCGCGTCTACCAATTCCGCCATCTGGGCTTCGGCCAAACCGAAGGAGAGCTTGGTACGTTTTTGCCTCAGGAAAGTCAAGCTTCGGGTGGAAAAACGGTCTTTTGATTGACCTCCCCAGGGGTTTTCGCGTATTTTGCCCCGTCGTTTCGCGTTCCAAGGAGTTTTTATGAGAAAGACCTCTTTCCTTCTCTCTTTTTTCGTTCCGGCTTTGCTCGCCGCCGCGCCCGCCGCCGCCCAAACCGCACAGCAAGCTACCGGCAAATATCTTGAGATCAACCTGGCCGGCGCCTTCAACGCCGACAGCGATATTAAGGATTACAAAAAGGCCAACGGCTCTTCTTTGGATTCCAGCATCGTTTTCAACGAAAGCGCCGTTTTCGACGGCGCCCTCGGTTACGATTTCGGTCTTTTCAGGATCGACGGCTCTATCGGCTATCAAAAAGCGGAGCTCGACAAAGTGCATGAAGCCGGAGTTATTTATCCGAGTCCCGGGTCCATTTCGGTCCTAACCCTTATGGGCAGCGGCTATATCGACATCCCCACATCCTCCGCTATCAAGCCCTTCATCGGCGCAGGCGCGGGACTCGCGCGGCTTGACTTCTCCGTTTCCGGCGCGCCCGTGACGTTCACAAGCGACGATTCTTCGACGGTCTTCGCCTATCATTTCACGGTCGGCACGATGTACCAGATCAACCCGCAACTTAGCCTCGGTATGTCGTATCGGTACCTCGGAACAAGCGAAGGAAGCTTCGACGCTTTCTCGCCTTCGCAAAATATTTCCGAAAAAATGAAACTCGGCTTTGGCTCCCATCAAATCCGTTTCGGCGTCCGGTTCGGTTTTTAAGTTTCCTACGTAAGCCCGAAGCGCGCGCATTGCTTGTGGCGTTCCAGTTCGCCGTTGATGTGGCGAACGGCGCTGTTTTGCCTTTGCTTGAGCCTTTCGTCCACGCCTACGCCGTAATAATGCGGCAAGTCCGGCGGCAGAAGCAGATGGTCCGGCTCCAACCTTTTCAGGGATTCGCCGCATAGCGCCCTGGCGGCCCGAAGAAGGCCGGGAGCGTCTTTTTCGGCATAGGGTTTCTGCGTCGCTTCGCCGCCGCGCATAAAGGGCCGCAAAAGCCGGACGAACGGCGCGCCTTTCGGGAACAGCTTCGCCTTTCCGGTTTCGGTGTGGACCGAATAAAGATCGTGCGCCAACCGCCCGTCGCCCAGCTCGGCCTCGGCTGAAACGATGGTGTCGCCCGCGAAATGGCCGCTCGGAACCACGTAGCGGATCACGTCGAGCGGACCGGGCAACGTTGTTTTTTTAGAAGATTCCGAAAGTTTGATGACCTCGCGCACCAACTCGTCCCGCCCCGTCGAGCGGTCCGCATGAATGGCCGCCAGCTTCATGACAAAACCTAAAAGCGGCTGGTTCCGGTTGACCGCCACTTCCGATCCGATTCCGAAACCCGTCACGAAGCTTTCGCGCAAAGCAGGGTCTTCCGGAACGTGCTTGAACAAACTGGCCGCCGTGCTGACCGAAATGCTGTCGGTGGCGAGAATCCGCGCGTCCTTATAGCCCGCCTTGTCGAGCATTTTACGCGCCTGAAAAGACAAATAGGCCAGATTGCCGGAATCGAGCCGGACGCCTTTAAGGGTCAGTCCGTTCTTTTTACAAACCCGAATGGCCGTTTCGATCCCCTCGATCGTGCTGTAGGTATCGACGAGAAAAACCGTCGCGCCCGGATTGACCTTGGCCCAATTTTCAAAAGCCTCTTCCTCTGTGTCGTGCAGCATGACCCAGGCGTGCGCGAAGGTGCCCATCACCGGAATGTCGTAGCATTTGCCCGCATAGACGTTCGACGTGCTGTCCCACCCCGCCAGATAGGCCGCGCGCGCGGACGGAATCGCGCCGGGGCAGGGCGAACGGCGCAAGGACATATCGGCCAGCGAAGCAAGCTCCAGGGCCGACGCCTCCACCAGGACCGAGCCGGCCTTTCGCGCCTCGCGCTGCGCCGCGAGCCGCACCTGCGAGGCCACGGTGGCCAGGTTCGTGCTCGTGGAAATGAGCGAAAGCGTCGTGGCCTCCACCGCCATCTGCTGCCACCACAGGCCTTTAAGCCTCAGGGACGGCTCTTGCGGAAAAATCAGCTCGCCTTCCGGCATGGCGTCGATGTCGAGCGTCAAGCGCTGCTCGGACAGCCAATGCAGAAAATCGTCCGGAAAAAGATTTTGCTGGGCAAGGAAGCGCAAATCATCGTCGCGCCATTTCCATCCGGAAAACCATTCGGCCACAAGCCCCAGCCCCGCATTGACGAGATAGGGCACCTTGGCCTGGCGCATTTCGTCGTTTTCGCTGTCCTTATACGTCTGGCCGTTGCTCACAAGGCCTCGGCAGAAAATATGCGACGTCGTGACCTTTTCCTCGACAAAGCCGAGCTTCCAGGCCGAAAATATCATTGTGAGGGCGTAAAGATCGCAAGCCGTCGGTCCGATATCCTTGATATAAGAGCGATAGCCCTTGGGCAAAGGCAGGTTTTTATAATCCGGCGTTTTTTCCGCGTTCATGAAATCTCCTTATTTTTTCTGGCTGGCCCCTGTCTGCTGCGAACAAGGCGTTTCCTGGTCTTTCCTGCGCGGCGCGGCCTTGGACTGCTGCAAACGCGAAAGCTCCTGAATCTTCGTTTGCGAAGAAAAGCTCTGCGCCACGCCCACGCCCAAAAGCGCGGCATAGGTCGCCGCGATCGCCGGAATATGAAGGCTGAAATCGACCAGAACGTGCGAGCCGATCAGAACGGTGGCCGCGACGGCGATCGCCGGGATCATCGCATCGCGCTTTCTTTTCCACACGCCCACCACGCAGCAGCTTGCCGGAACGGCAAGACAGACGAACAAAAGCAGCGCGGCGGGAACGCCTAGGTCCATCATCATTTCCAGATAATCGTTATGCGCGTGATGAAACCAAAGAGGCAGGCTCGCGTCGCGGTACAGACGAAAAGCGCCGTCGAACGTTCCCAGGCCGAAGCCGAAGACGGGATTGTCGCTGATCGCCTGCCGGACGAGCGCGTAAGCAGCCAGGCGCGTCGATTGGTCCTCTCCCAGTTTTTCGTCTTGAAGGCGCGTCATCAAGGCGTCGCCGCCCATATTCACGAACAAGACGAAAACGACGCCGATGGTCCCGGCCAAAATAAACCATTTCTTCGCGCTCCAGCGGCGCGCGATGGCAAAGGCCAAAAAAAGCGTAAAAACGCCCAAAAGCGCGCTGGCCGCGCCCGCCCGCGAGCCCGTCAAGGCCAGGGCGCCCAGAATCACGACCGGCATGAACAGAACCGCGAAATCCCAGGCCGAAAGAGAAACGAACAGGGCGGCCAGACGGGATTTCTTGGCGAGCGCGAGGTCTTTGGCCGTCACGCGCTTGAATCTTTCGCGCACGACGTAAAGCGAACATAAAAGGCCCAGGCCTGCATAAGCGGCATAGCTGTTTTTGTTGACGAAGGTAGAGGTCAGGAATCCCTGATAGGCCCATTTTTTGTACCAAAGAATCGTCTCGCTCCCGGTCGATTGGACGATCAGCCCGTAAAGCGCGTAAGCGAACCCGGCATAGGCCAGGGCGTGAAGAATCATCTTCGCGTCGTCTCTGTCTCGCCCGGATTGAAAGGCAAGAATAAAAACGGCGACGGCGCTTAGAAATCGGACAAGCGCTTCGGGAAACGCGCCGGGATCAACAGAAATCGCGCCGCGGATGGAGCCGAGCAAAGCCGCCGCCTCGCTCCAAAGAGGATGATGCCAGGCGTCGGGAGTCCAGGATACCGTCTGGACGAACATCCAAAAAATCAAAAGCGTTATGCCCGCCATGCAAAAGACCAGCCTCTTGCGCGGAGGCGTCCCCGGCCTGGGCGGCGCGCCCTCGCGCGTCCAAAGCATGGCGATGAGAAGGACGCCGCAGATCACGCCCGATAAATCCGAAGCCCAAGGCCGGTTTCCGCCGAACGGCAGGGGAAGAAGGACCAAAAGCGCTAAAAACCCCCAAAACCAATAAGGTCGTGTCGGTAACGCAATACGGGAAAACATGGCCCCCTCTTTCGTCGTCTATCCGGCGTTAAGGGTCGGCTCTCCCTTCTGCCAGGCGCACGGGCAAAGCCCGCCGTTTTGAAGCGCGTCCAGAACGCGCAAAACCTCGTCCACATTACGCCCGACATTCAAATCCGTCACGTAAACAAAACGGATCGTCCCCTCGGGATCGATAATATAGGTCGCGCGCTGGGCTGCGCCCGCGCCGGGGTCCAGGATACCCAACGCCCCAGCCAATTCCCGCTTCATATCGGACAGCATCGGGAAAGGCAAGTCCTTGAGAACCATATTATTTTGCCGCCAGGCCAAATGGACGTATTCGGAGTCCACGCTGGCGCCCAGAATTTGGGCTCCACGATCTTCGAACTCCTTGTTTTTCGAGCCGAAAGCCGCGATTTCCGTCGGGCAAACGAAGGTAAAATCCTTGGGCCAAAAGAAAACGACCAGCCACCGTCCCTCAAAGGCCGCTTCCGTCACGGACATAAATGCTTGCTTGGGATCGTCGGAGACAACGGCTAACAGGTTGAAAGGCGGGAATTTTTGTCCTACGCCGAGCATGGAGGCCTCCTGTTGTTTAGAACGCTTCTAAGCAATATAGCGCGAACGGCGCAAGGGGGAAAGGAAGAATAGAAAGGAAGAATAAGGGCTAACGGTCCCTGCTGTTGCGTCCCGCAAGGGCTTGAGGCATAAAGACCCCCTCGCGAAATGTTCTAAGCGCCCGCAGTTCAGTTGGATAAAGCATCGGTTTCCTAAGCGGGCATTCATGTATACCCCCAACATATTAAAAAGCCGCGCCGCCACTTTCGGCGCATGTAACACCGCCAAAAAGCCCCGTGTTTGCAATGCGTTCGCAGTTCGCCGGTTCGCATGGGAGCACGACTTCAAGCTTCTTCGTTTATTGCTTTTTCTAAAAGCTTCTCGGCGATCTTTGCCATCTTGCTAGCACTTCCGCCCGCTAGAACCTTCAAACGTGACAACGCTATACCCGAAAGGTTAAGCCGGATAAAGCCACCAAACTTCTCGGGGAAGGCCCATGGGCAAGCGTTACAATCAGCATCGCAGCCTTCACAAACTCTCCGTTTAACAACATTGCACTCGTTGCAGATCGTCTGCCAGTTGCCGATGTCTTGAGAGCCGCCGCGCACGAGTGGGATTTTGTGATCTGCTTGCAGACCTCGAACGCCGCCCGCGCACTTCTTGCCGCAAACTTGGCATGTGTTCTTTGCTGTTTCGAAGAGAGCTGCCTTCTGCGAAGCGGACAGGTATTGTCTTGGATTCGCCTTCTGCATTTTTGCAGAAACCAACCTGTAACAGTGCTGGCCGTCTATCTGTTTTGTTTCAATATCAATTCCTTGCTCGTCTCTCAGCTCTCTTGTGCGACGGTCAAAGTACTTCTGTTTTGTGATTTTCAAAAGCAGAGCGCTTTTGACCCAAGGACGTGGAAACCCGTCCCCTGCTTCCCAAAGGGTTTTTAGAATCTTGAGCTTCACCTCGCTAAGGCTATGAGGGACGCTAGCGATGTATTCTTCAAATTTCACAGGGGCCTCAACTTAATGCCAAAGAAACGCGCACAAGGGGAAATATTGTGTAGGTTAGTTCCATAGGTTAAAATTGTCACGTGATTCGAAAACGGTATGAAATGAGCTTTTCTGTAGTGGAAATTTGTGCGGGTGCTGGGGGCCAAGCCATAGGATTGGAAATGGC
This sequence comes from uncultured Rhodospirillaceae bacterium, assembly GCA_964652235.1. Classification (GTDB taxonomy): domain Bacteria; phylum Pseudomonadota; class Alphaproteobacteria; order UBA9219; family UBA9219; genus CAZZDK01. The sequence continues at coordinate 15,428 of CAZZDK010000012.1, read as the reverse complement.
TGGCTTTGAGACCAAGTGCGCTGTCGAGATTGACCCTAACGCGTGCGCAACGCTTAGGCACAACAGGCCTGCATGGAACGTCCTTGAAACAGATGTTCGTGATATTGATGGAAAATTGTTTCGGGGCGTTGACCTCTTTGCTGGCGGCGTTCCATGCCCCCCATTTTCTATTGCTGGTAAACAGCTAGGGGCTAATGACGAACGCGATCTTTTCCCTGAAGCCCTTCGCCTAATACGCGAATGTCAACCTAAAGCTATAATGCTCGAGAATGTTCGCGGTTTTGCGTCGAGTAAGTTTGATAGGTACCGCCAAAAGCTAATAAAAGAGCTTAACACCCTTGGTTATGAGGTGTCGTGGCAAGTTCTGAACGCTTCAAGTTTCGGCGTTCCTCAACTCCGCCCCCGTTTTGTTTTGGTTGGCCTGAAGCCCCAGTACGCACAGTACTTTCGTTGGCCACGCCCAATCACAAAAGTGACCACTGTCGGAGAGACCATCGCTGACCTGCTAGGAGAAAACGGCTGGAAGGGTCTTCGAGAATGGAAAAGAAAGGCTAACGCCGTAGCCCCAACTATTGTTGGAGGTTCTAAGAAACACGGGGGAGCTGATCTAGGCCCAACGAGAGCTAAAACTCAGTGGGAAAAACTGGGCGTAGATGGAAAGGGGCTTGCTGATGCCGCACCTTCATCGGATATGCCCATAAATCATTTGCCACGTCTTACAAATAGAATGGTTGCTCGTATCCAAGGCTTCCCAGATTCATGGGCGTTTCAAGGAAAGAAAACAGCTCAATATCGGCAAATAGGGAATGCTTTTCCTCCCCCTGTTGCTGCAGCAGTCGGCAAAGCGATATATTCCGCCCTGAATAAGGTGTCCGCAGAAGATTGGGGTGATGACCAACAAAGCTTAGCGTTCGCATTGGCTACGGCTTAGATAATTTATCTTAAGCCTGCGCGAAGGCCAAGCCACGTTACCCCAAGAACCAAGGCCATAAGCGCGAACAGGCAAAACATGCGTCTGATCTTTTGCCCCCTCGTTTCGTCCTTTCCCTTCTCTAGGTTGTCGCGCCAGTACCGAGCATAAAGCGTGGGAGAAAAGAGAAAGAGATAACTCGCCGTGAAGATCATCGAGTCCAGACTAAACGGGCTCGTCTCTCGAAGAGTTGAAAAATATTGCGGGAACGAAAGTACGAACGGGATCAAGGCCAAGACCAGCCAAATTCTTTCAATGACTTTCAAGATTTTTGTTTTTGTCATGGGGCCCCCCGCTATGGCGCGACACAACGGAAGTTTTGCAAGTAACTGTTCGCGGGTTCCATCCAGCCGCCCTCACGGAAACACCGGATTTTTGTCTCCTCGATAAGCTCGGCATTCTTGCCGTATTCCTGACAGGCCGCTTGGGCCGTGCTCAAAATCACCTGTTGGGATTCTTTGCCAGCGCAAACACTCACCATGCCCGGCGTTGAGCCCGCGATCTGGGTCGTGCCTATCGCACAAGCCGACAAACCGGCCAGCCCACAAAGAAGAAAAATTGTTTTGAGATTATCCATCGGCCAACTCCCCAAAAGAAGAAAAGCCGCCAGGGGCATGTGCCCTGGCGACCGGGAGTTAGTTGATCGTAGTTAGACGACCGCGACGACCTTTGGCCGTGAGGCTTGGACATACGCCGCCGCCTCCCGGCCATAAGAGACCGAAAGGCAGCGTTGGTAACGGCAACGCAAAGCACCGCTAACTACGAGGCAACTACACCCCGGAAGGCAGCTTTTTCCTGCCCTCGAGCCAAGAAAAGCACGGCAAGCCTATTTGCGTCAATGTTTTGTATTTACAGGGCTTCGGAATTCCCGATCACCGTGAGCATAAGTCAACTCGCTCTATGGGGTACTGTGGGCATGCCAAAAATGTCTTTGCGCTGGGCATTCCGTGGGTCCCTTCTATCTTGCGAAATCCAGCAATCCTCATTTTCTGCAAACGCGGCGGCGAACGCAACGTTGTTTTGGCGTCCGGCGCGGCCTCAAGAGCCGCGTTTCGGGGCGCGGATCATGTGCCAAGGGAGCAGGAGTTCATTTGTTGGCCCTGTCCAGCAATAGGGTGCAAGGGGTCATCTTGGTAGTGCAACAGAGCGAGCGGGCTATTTCAACCTCGTGTCTTGCCGTTCTTCTGAAGGGCCACGCGGGGCGGCTCCTTAAAACCTCATCCTTCGCGCGCGAGGCTCAGGCCGCGCCGCCTGTACCAGAGAGGGCCTTTCCTTGGCTCGCGGACACACTCTGCGCCGTCTCCGGCAGGAAGGCCCGCGACAGCCTCTCGACCGCATCCTCGCCGCCTCGGACGGCGTGCGTGTAATGGCCGAGCGTAATACTGGCGTTCGCGTGTCCGGCCAACTTAGAGACAAGCCCGATCTCCACGCCTTGCGCTTGCAGGGTTGAGATAAAGCAATGGCGGGCGCTGTGCGGCGTGACGGGCGGCAAGCCAAGCTTCTTCAAAACCCGCACCCAGACCCGCGCACGGAAGTTGCCATAGAGCAGAAAGTTCCCGCCGCCCTTTCGAGGTTTGTTGTGAAAGCTGCGAAAGCCGATATTCGGAAAGACGCGATGCGGGCAACCCTCGCGCCTCGGACAGCGGTCTTTCCATTCAAGCATCATGTCGTAAAGCATGGCCGACATCGGCACATCGCGCATGCCCGCCGAAGTTTTGGTGGTCTCGCACAACCTGCCGTCCTTTTCCTGCATCCGGCGAATGTGGATCACGCGGTTTTCAAAATCGACGTCCTCCCACAGCAAACCAAGCTGTTCGGACGGGCGCGTTCCAACCAAGAACGGGAAAGCGTAATAAACGCCGTAATCGCGGTCCTGCTTCGCGTGGTTCAGTAGCTTTTGCACTTGCTCCGGCAGGAGGATGACCTTTTCCACCTTGGGCTTGCCCCGACCGAGGCGACGCGGCATCGGTGCCAGTCGGAGGTTGTGATCCTCCGCCGCCAGCCCCATCAAGGTTTTCAGATAGGACTGCGCCTTCTTCGTCATGTAGGGGCCGACGGTATCACACAGCAAACGCTGCCATGCGCGAATGTCCGCCGTTGTGAGGGCTGTCACCTTTTTGTTGCCCAGCATGGGCAGGAGCTTCAGGCCCTTCGGCACCTTGCCCGTGCGGGCATAGACCATGCGCTGCTCTGCCGTTCCTGCAAGCAGCGGCCCGACGATGCACGGGCGGTAACAAGCGTAACCATCTATGGTCGTCTTTTTGACTTGGCCGCGCCTGTCGTCGATCCAGTTATCGAACGCCTCGGCAATGGTCGGCACTTTCCGCTCGTCCGCACAGACGCCCAGATGCAGGTCGGACATGATTTTGGATTGATGCGTCTGCGCGTCCTTCTGACGTTCAAAGAATTTCTGCATGCGCTTGCCCGTTCTCGGGTCGGTGTAGCTCAGGACATAGCGTTGCAGAACGACCGCACCCCCAGAGCGAGTCTTGCGCGTCATGTTGCGCTTGCTGATATTAACGGCTCCCATCTTCTCCTCCTTTTACAAATGGCCTCCGGTTTCCAAGAAAAACACGGCAAATAGTGGCCACACAATTATTGGTGTGATGGTGTGATGATGGTGATGATCCACGAAAGCCCCTCGCCCCCCTTCGCCGACCCGCTGGGCATCATCTGCCTAACGAGAGAAGCGAAAGGGCCATCACATGCATCACATCGTCACAGACTGCTGACCTAATACTGTCTGTTTGTGATCAGGGGTTCCTCCTCATCCTCAGGGCCATCCTCAATAGCGTTTTCGTTAAGCCAAAAGCGCACCATCTTGCCGGTTCGGGTTTTCCCTCCAAACTCAAACTCGATCCCGACAGCCTTCAAAGAAGACTTCAGGCGCTTTAGTTTGTTCGAGAACCCGGATGCGGTTTGCCCAACAATCTCCTTGTCCTTGGGGCTGAGATTGGAACAAACACGATCATGCAATTGGCCAAGCGTTCCCTCGTAAGCCCCGTTTTTCAGGATTTCGAAGAGCTTCCTAACGGCTGGGTGCGTTACCATCTGCTCGACCACAAGGGTCTTTTGGCTGGCAACGATTGCCTTTACGAACGCTCCCTCGGGCAAGCCCGTTGCAGGTTCCGCCGCACAGAGCCACAGGGCGCAGTCTGCCATACGGATATTTGTTGGAGCCTGAACCTTGTCCTTGTTACGCAAGGCCGCCGAAAGGATGGCGTAAAGCCCACCAAGAATGCGCGGCAGGGCTTTGTTGAACTTCGCCAACAACTCCTCTTCAGCTATCTTGCCTTCTTCTGCACGGGCAATGAAGAAAACCGGAAGCGTGCGATCCAACAAATCCGGACGATAGATCATACTTGTGATCCCGTTCATGATTACAGGCCGCGTGCAGTTCATGATGAACGGATCGCCATCCGTGAACAGTTTGCGCCCGATCAATCCTCCGCCTGTCGCCAACGTACACAAAACGTCCGACATATCACCTGAGATTTGCGACATATTGTCAAATGACAAAAGACGGTTTGTGTCAGCGATCACCATCATATCGCGTACATTTTTGGGTATGATGGTCCGAAGTGCGATTGCCGGATCGATCACCCGCTTCACACAAGATGAGGCAAAGGTTTTTCCGCTTCCTTGTTCACCTTCAATCATCAAATGGAAGTAAGGGCCTTTCGGATGGGTGCAACTCACCATAAACGCAAGCAAGCCCATCCAAACTTCCTCGGGGAGCCCAAGAATTTCGCGAAACAGATGAACGTCCCCGTTCTTGTCCGGCATCGGCAGAGCGGTCAAGCCCTTTGGCCTCAGAAACTTTATCGGACTTTCCTGTCTGACATCCCAACCATCAGGCGTAATGCAAACGACCGACCCCGCCTCGTCACCGAGATCAATGTATATATTGCCGTCATGCCCTCCCATGCGAATGAATACCTCCTCGCATGGTCCCGTGAACAAGGCCTTGGCCTCCAAAAGACCGGCGACATCACTTACGGCCTGTGCCGGTAAAGATTTTCCAGTCTTCAAATAGTGGGCATGTCGTATTTGGTTCTTGCCGCCGGATGAGTTGATAATATGCGTCCGTTCGACCCCATTGGCGTCCTTTGTCGTCATGAAGGCGGTTCCCCCGGCATCATGAAACAATTCCGCCGATTCCAGAATTGCGGCGATAGCTTTGTCTTTTGCCGCTTCTTGCCGCTTTTTCTTCTGCCCCAGCAGAATCGGCGATGTGATCTTGCCGAAATGGGGGCAGTTTTTGCAGTAGGCCTCGTTGCCAAGATCCTCGCAGATCGCCTTACAGGTGCGCGGGCCCGCCTCCTGAAAACCGCGATCAAACTTTTGGTTAGCTTCCGCCTCGGTGTATTTTGGGTGTTTATGGCTGAAGGCATGGAACTTGTGACGCCCGTCCTCACACCGGCTTGTGATCGAAGCGGCGGCGTACCAGTTCGGCTCGCTGCAGCTTTCAGGATTTTTGACGCACGCGCCGTACCAAGGGCACCCCTTCACAATCTTATTGTGATCGGCCAGAGGAAAATCGCTGTCCTCGTCACTCGTGGCCGGTTCGGGCGCAAGGACATCTTGCACAATGGCCTCGATTTCCGAAAAGCCATATCTCGCGTCCTCGTGGTATTCCAACGCCGTAACAGGCTTTGGCTCGCCCCACTTATGATTGAACGTCCCTGGAATGCGAAATACTCGGGCCAGGTCATGCACACTGTCGATGACCTTGCCTTGTGCAGCAAAGTGTTCACGCAACTTTTTCTGAAAGGCGCGGAAGACGGCCTGAACGCGTTCGCGGTCGCCCGCAGACTCTAGCAATACCGGAGAGTCGAAAAGCCAGTGTGCCTGAAGCCCGTTGCCGGAATTGACAATAATGGAAGGAAAAGGCTTAAACTGCCGCAGAATTGTGAGCGCCTCTTCGTTGTCGCGGCAATAGCCCCGATCCACATCCTTCCCGATTTGCGTGTCGATATCCGCAAAGAGCCCGGAGACAGAAACAACCCCTTCCGTTTTTCCGCGTTCGGTCGGCGGCAACTTTTCGCGCTGAAGCCCGACAGGCAAATAAAGGTCTTCTGTTGCGCCGCGCTTTGCAATAGATTCGCTCAACGCGTCGGTTTCATCCGCGCCGTAGAATCCGGTTTTGCCTTGTTGCTGGCGGCTCCACAGAACTTTATAACCGTCATGATCGGCGGGATAGCGAGTGGCAATGAACCGCTCGATTTGATCTTTGTTGACAACGTTGCTCATTGGTCCCTCCAATTTATTCTGGGAAAATATTGATACTGTTGAATGGCCGCCTCTATCTCAGATAGGCGAACCAACTTTCTCGAGTTCAAAATCCGGTGGCAGGGAACGAGACCGTATTTTACGGCGCGATAAAGCTTCCAGCGCGGAATACCCAAAAGGTCTGCCGCTTGACCAATAGTGAACATTCTTTCTGGTGGGTTGGTGTTTTGTGGTATTTCAGGCATAGGGACCTCCATTTGTTTCAATGGAGCTATCTGTAACACCTAGGCTCTTATGTTCGGCGCAACCGGGGTCCGACCTAGGGTCAGAAAAGGGAAAGTGTCTGAATCTTTGCCACCAAAACCTCATCAACCCATTCATCTAAATGAGGTGCGGTAAGCTCTTTGCAGAACTTATCGTGTAATTGATAGGATGCCCGTTCGCTTTGCCCCATTTTCTTTGGAAGCTTTTGCAACAGCACATTAAAATCGTAATCAGCAAATTCCTTTGGCGCTTTCTTTTTTCCTAAAACGATATTTGCCGCAAAATCTTCAAGCCAATGCCGGGCTTCTATAATCCCGTCCTTAATGGTGCATCCGCGAGTTCTGATTACAGCCATCATAAAGCTGGCGGCAAAGCATTTCAGTTTATATGATTTTTTTTGATCGCCGTTTTTCCGCTTTGCCTGTCCGCTTTTTCTCTGGGGTGCTTGACTACTTCCTCTTTGGGTTGGGAATCCTGCATGGCCTGGATCGCGAGCGTATAAAACGGCGAGATGTTCCCTGAAATCACCATATAGTTTGAAAATGGCAAAAAGGTCGTCAGGCTGTTTCCCAGCAGACAGACGCTTAAGCCCCTCCCTCAATTGAGCAGGAGGGCGCTTCATCCAGCGCAACGCTTCGTTGATTGAATCCTCAAGCCCCTCGACATACGGGTAATGCTTCTGCGCCTCGGTCAAAGCACCAGAAGCAACAAACTTTCCGTCTGCGGCAAACCCTTCCCAAGGGGCAAAATGCTTAGCCCGACCAATCGGATGCAAGGAATACTGCGCCCAATACGCGGTCTCGCTATTAAACTCTTCCAGTACTCCTTGCCAGACTTTAGCACTTGCATTCATCGACAGGCCCCGTCTCCCGTGTCTTTCGTTATAGTGAAGCGTAACCCTATACCAAAAAGCAGAAAAGCCTCCGAATTCGCCGATTTACTTGCAGGCCGCGCTGGAATGAGGCATAAACGCTTTCGCAAGTTTTGGCCTGTATTTTAGGCCGTTACGCCTCCTTTTGGTGGCACAAAAATGGACAAGTCCCCGTAGCTCAGTTGGATAGAGCACAAGTTTCCTAAACTTGGGGCCGTAGGTTCGAATCCTATCGGGGACGCCATTCCTGTATGAATGTGGGCACTTCGCCCACGTTAATATGACCTCCATTTGAAATAAGACCCACCATAGACGACCGAGAGCCTCGGATCGTCATTTCGTCGTCCCTTATCCTGATTTCACCGACAGCGGCCTTAAGATAGGCGCGGGAGAACGCGGAAGGCTCCGTCAGGCGGTCGCGGATCACGCGGGTGAAGGCATCTATCTTCTGGGGAGAGATAACGGCTAGCGGCATTTGTTGTTTGCGCTTAAGGGCGGCAATTTCAAGAAGGAGGCTTTCTTTTCGGGCTTTGTTCTGGTGCGCCTTATCTCCGACCATATCTTTATCTAATACGCCAGAGGCAACCGCATCAATGAGACGGTTTTGGGCTTGCTCAACTTTTTTAATCTCGGCTTCAAGTTTTTTGATCCGTCCTTTATCTGCCCCACCGCCCTTATCCATTTCGGCGCGGAGGTCGTTAAGCAGCCCCTTCAAATAATCAGGGGCACAGACCTTCTGCCGGAAGGCATCCAAAACAAGCCCATCCAGCTTATCGGCGGGAATGTTACGGGAGGGGCAAGAGGCATTGCCCTTGCTCATGCGGTTGGTGCATTTGTAATATTTATAGCGCCCGCCTTTGCCCGTGGTGATGGTCATGCCAGAACCGCAGCAATCACACTTCAAAATGCCTGTCAAAAGTGTTGAGGACGTTTCACGACGCGGAGCACACCGCTTGGGAGAGAACGCGCCGCGCAGCTTGGTTGCTTGTTCAAAAAGAGCCAGATCAATGACAGCAGGAACAGGAACCTTGATCCAGTCACTTTCCGGCTTGATCCGCCGCGTCCTGCTGTCCGTCTTGTTAAAGACGTGCAAGCCCATATATGTGAGACTGGAAAGCACCTCAAAAACCTTTTGAGTGCGCCAGAGTTTGCCGCGCATAAGAAGGCCGCGTTCGTTTAGGTTTTTGGCAATTTCTTTCATGCCAATACGCGGCGCGTCTTTGCCGTGGACGTAGAGTGTAAAGATTTCCCGAACAATCTCGGCCTCGGCGGGATCAATATCCAGTTTCTTTTTCAGCCGCCCATGTGCGCCCGTGCGTCCCGCATCAATTGTCCGATAGCCAAAGGGGGCTTTAGCCCCGTTAAAATATCCCTGCCGCGCATTTTCATTCATGCCGCGCAAGGTGTGCTTGGCGTTTTCTTTGCTTTGGTATTCGTCAAACATCATGACCAAATGGCGGAAAAGCTGCCCCATCGGATCGTTGCCTGTTTCCTGTGTGATAGAAACAAGATCAACCCCCGACTTATTCAACCGACGTTCATAGAAAACGGCTTGCGCCAGATCACGGAAGAAACGAGAATAGCTATGGACAATGACCGCCTGAAAAGGAGCGTGTTTTTCCACTCCTGCCGCAATCATTTCTTGAAACTCCGGCCTCTTGTCATCCGTCGCGGTTGCGCCAGCCTCTACATATTCATGGGCGACGATATGCCCGTTGCGCTTGCACCATTCACGCATTTGGCGCAACTGGTCGGGAATGGATAATTCATTCTCCGCTTGGCGTGTCGTTGACACACGGGCATAAAGAGCTACTCTCATTTTCATCTTCACTTTCTGCAAACTGCATTTCCTTAAGAATCTCGGATAAACACGACAAAAGCAACTGGATTTCTGCCGGACGTGCCCCGTTCCTGTAAACAAGGCTCAAAACAAGATTTCCGTCAGACATCGGCCAACCTCAATTTATCCATTTTCTTTTGCACATCTTCTTGCCAAGAAAGAGGGTCGTAAATCCGGCGCAATTGCCCATTGATATTCGTTAGCGTTTGCTGAAATCCCTGTGGCGGCGTGTCGTCATAGACGCTGGTTAACGCAGCGACGGCTTTTACATTCCCCATCATGCTGACAATTATGCCTTGAACTCTTTCGGGATAGTGATCCCGAAGCCTTGAAGCTGCTTTGATGGGTTGCATTCCCAAAGTGGAGAACCGCTCCTGCGCATCCAGCCAAAGCGGATGCACAGGCCAACGTGAGCGGTTGGTGTCGGAAGTTACGGTGCGCAACGACGTGTGATATTCACACAAGAGGCCAAGGACAAAGCCTATAGATTTTTCAAAATCATCAAGAGTTCGGACACCACGCTTTTTGAGATAATCGTTGTTAAGTTGCCATTCAATGCGCCAAACATTATTAATCAGGCCATTCCAGATGGAATAAAACCAAGTCTTTTTGCTTTTGTTTTTAATCTCAGCGGATTTGTTATAAACACGCACACAGGTTCCAACGCCAAATTTATATGTTTCGTCTTCCCCAAAGCTCCGAAACTTGCAATCTCTGTGAAAGCTGGAAACAAAGTTTTCTTCCCAAAAATCCTTATTGATAAGCTCATAATCCAAGCAGAGATCAACACGGGAAAGAGTCTCTCGTTTTCTCGGTATAAGGTTCAGGGCTATTGCCCAATGCAAAAACTCTTTGTGCATGGCACGATAGCCTTTATGCCAGAGAGAACGGCTTAGGAATTTGACGCTGAAAGCCGGATTGTTGAACTCGCCAAATTGAATGATAAAATCATTATCTCGGATCATGAAAGGGAAGCCGGAAGACGTGCCGCCAGCCTTAAGCAGAAAATCTCTCCCTCCGAGCGTGATTTTTTTCCCGTCTTTCTCTTTGCGCCGATCTATGCCGTCACGCATGGCAGCCAGCTTTTCAAAGCTGAAAGCTGGCTTGTGTGTATCAAGATAATAGCAGACTTCCATCGTATCCACGCCTTGCGTCAGGAAATTAAAAGTTGTGTCGTGGTTAGTGGACATCCTGTGACCTCGCTAGATTAAAAAAAAGGGGTTAGAGTTTTAGGCGCTCAACGATTTCTTGGCAGTTCAAAAGCAGGACGCTGGCAAAATATTGCGGTTTCATGTCAGGCGGGAACTGCCCCAAAAGTTTCTGCTGCAAGAACCGATCATCAACGAACAGGAACTTCCCGTTAGTCTCATCGTCGCCAGACCAGCCTTGATAAAGGATATAGCCGCCGATTTCCCCTTTATAAATGCCGTCATCATCTTCGGTCGCTCCGCCTTGCAACAGTTTACGCTTGGAGGCGCTTTTCATCCACTTGTCATACTCTTCACGAAAATCTTTTAGGCCGCCGATGGTGAGGCCAAACTTTGAAAGCTCGTTGAGATAAGCGGCACAAATAACCTCATCTCGTTTATACTGCCGATTGCGCCCCGTGCCCGTGTGCTTCTCCCCAATCGTGTTCAGTAAATCATAATTTGTCCAATGCTTGACCTTGCGCGTGAGCAGCGCAACGGCCTGATCCTTCTTTGAAAGGCTCAGACGCACAGCAACTTCGTTGAGTGTGTATGTTTCATCAGTCATGGCGGCACCATAAGGACAGAGAATGTCCTCTGTCAATGTTTTTTGATGGTTAAGAGGAAGAATGTATCTGTGACCCCCCATGTTATAGACACGGGGGGTCTGTTCCGCCGCTCCTCCGCTCATCCCGCCCTCGCGGGCGGGAGCCCTGAGCGTCGGGCGCGGCGGGAAGCTCCAACGCGGAAACATCGCCCTTGCGGAGAGATCGGGACGGCGCTTGCGTCACCATCGGGACAACGCCTCACGTCCTCGGCGGGGATGAACCCGCCGACCCGCGCAAGCGCGGGCAAGGGACGGCGTGAGGCTACTGCACTGCCAGCCTTTGCGGATAGTCCGCCCTTGTCTTCGTGAAAGAAGCCCTGAACGGCACCCGCTTCCCTCTACCGTCACCAGCGGGACAGCGGCAACATGGTTAAGAGAAAATTCTCAACCCTGCGCTTTTGTTGAATAAAAGAGTTAACAGGCTCTATTTATTAACAAATGGTTAAGCTAAGCCATTGAAACTAATAACAAAATTGTTTTGAGGCCGGATTTTTGCTATCATCCGTTAGCAGACGAAAAGGAATTTAGCGCAACGCGCAACAATTAACAGGCCACGAAATCATTTTACCAGCCCACAGGGGGACGCTATGCTGAAGTCAGTTATCAAAAAGATTTTAGGGTTTTTCTCTGTGGCACAGACCGAACGAGAAATTGAAGTTGTTGAACATGGCGTGCGCCCTGGTGGGGTTGTTTACCGCATCCATGGCCGTGAGGTTTATGCCCCTAGCAGCACAAGAAAAGAAAACGGTGTCACGGTATACGTTCATGACTTAAGAGAAGCTTATTATTGCAAGTTTACTGTGGACTTATCTGAACGGTCTGGACATGGGCAACCTAATACAGTTGTTGATTTGGTATCCCACCCGCTGACTGTTGAAGATCATGACGTGCTCGTGAGACAATTTGAGGCCTTGATAAAGAAAGATGCTGAGGCCGCAAAACAAGGTTCCCCAGTTTCATTCAAGCGTGAACTTATCCGCTTTTATCCCCCACGACCAATAGAGGATGCGGGATCACACCCGCAGATAAAATCAGACGCGCAACCTCGCTAAGGGGAGTACGCGCCATGATTATGTTTGAGGGAAAAACAACCCCAAAAGAAATTTTTGACCTTATTCTCAAGGAAATCGTCAGACTTGGCGGTTTAGAAAAAGCATTCCCGCATGATGGCCGCATCCAGCTTTATACGGGGCCAAATTCAAAATATTTGGAAGAAACACCGACGAAGCCCCGACCGACCATCGGCGCAAGAATAAGAAATTCAAAACGAGCCGACGGACAATCAAAAGAATGGGATGCAATAAGGCTTGATGACACGCCCATCGGTGATTTTCTGTTTGTAACAAACAGACTGTATGACTGGTTTAAAGAAGTCCATACAGATACGACGACAGGCGTATTTAACGAAGATCAATTCAAAGCGGACACCAAGGAAATCACCGCTTTTGCCTCAGCCCTCTTTATCCGCACAGCGTCTGGCGACGTTCAAACATGCGTTTGTGGCGGGGAGCGTGACCGCGTTTTCTGTGAGACAGAAATGCACGGTATGTGCGACCGCAGCCTATTTCCTGTTGAGGCCGCAACGCTCGTTGCCGAACTGCTTGCCAACAAAGATATTGAGAGCATTAACGGCGTTTCCATTGACAAATACCGCAAGATTTATGCAAGCGGAAACTATGAAAGGGTTTATCGCGCCATTTGCTTGGCCGAATTGCGCCAAAGACTACACAAAGCAAGAAAAGAAAAAGACGCCGACATTTATGCGGATTATCTGGATCGGAAAGAGCTTTATCAATACGATCAGATTTTCATGGGAACGCCTGTGGCGAAAAGCCCCGCGCATCAGAAAGTGTTGCGTGACAAGTCAATCCGTGAAGCGGAAAAAGAGGCGCTTATCAGCAAATTTAAGGCTTCTTATGCCACCCCCGCAGCGCCGAAAACGCCCGCGCCGCGTGGCAGAAAACCAGCCGCGCACACCTTGCATTAGGCGGGAGAAGCAAACGCAGCCGCAATTTCTTTTTCTGTCGGCTTTGCCCGTGACTGATAACGGATGATCCGATAACCCGCTTCTTTGAGCATGGCATCACGCTTTTCGTCTTTTTCCGTATCGTGCGTTATGTCGTCCAATTCCACGATGGCAACCACGTCAAAAGTCTGACGGGCGCAAATGACGTAATCGGCAATCTTCCGATCAAAATGATTTCTGGTTATGAGTCTATCACGCCAATGCAAGCCTTCTTTAGCATCAAGCAGAGCGTTAAGGGCAACTTGAGAAAAAATATGATATTCGGGCAAGGCGCGGGTTAGCCGTCCGAAAAATTCTTGCTCATTTGGCCTCATCAGCCCTTTCTTTTGATAGGCTGTGCGCGGTGGTTGTTCCTCTGGCTTTGCGGCCTCCTGATTGCCGCCGATATATCGGCTCAAGCGGATGGCTGGCGCATCAACCCATTTGGTGAATGTGGCGGCGATTCTGAATGTGACCACAAGCCCAAGGCTGGCGGATATGACCGCCCCCGCGCCATAACCCAAAAGCTGATGCAAATGAACTTGCAGAAAAGCCGTGACTGTCAGCAAAATTGGAAAATGCAAAAGAAAGAGGCCGAAAGAAATCCACCCCAGTTTTTGAAACGGCGCGAGATTAAAGAGCGCGTGGAACCATGGGGATATAAACACGCCAAGGAAGATAAACAGCGCGGCAACCATCCCAGCAAAATGAAATGGCGACTGCGCCGGAAAATAGGTTAGGCTGTTCAGCGCAAAAAAGACATTTTCTGAAATAGCATCCTCTCGCCACACGCTGATAAGAACGCCAAAAAGAACCAAGGCCGAGCCGCCAATGTTTCGGGTCAGGTGCGTAGATAAAGGCGGCTCTTTTTCTTCCCCTTCCGTGGCACAGGCCAGAAGATGCCCCGCAACAAAAAGGATTAAATTGTGCATCGGGAAAAACAGAAAGCAAAGCATGATGGTGATAAAATGCGGCAGGATATAGGGGCGCAGATAAGCCAATAAAATGATGAGCATGGAACCCCAAAACTCAATGTTCAGGCTCCAAAAGGCAGGGCTTAAGGTTTGGGCGCTTGAAAAGAAATCCCCGCCAAATCCGATGAAAAGGGAGCTGTTTTGATAGCCCGTCAGGAGAGAGTCAGAAAAGGCCTCCTGCAAGAGGCTTTCAAAGGTTGGTGAGATAGCCCAAAATTGCCGCGCATAATTCTGGCTATTGTTCAAGATAACGGCTTCATGATGGACAAAGCCAAAAAGAGAAAACAAGCCAAAGGCCAGCGCAAGGGCAAAGAAAACGGGAATTTGCAACCGCGCCCAGCGTTTGAATATGTTGCGGAAAGGCTTGTCCCGCGTCTGTGCAAAGGATTTTGTAAGGACATAGCCGCTCAGGACAAAAAACAGGGAAACAGCCATCAGGCCATCAACGGGAAAGAACAAAAACCGTTCCCGCATCCATTGTTGCCAGCAAAACCAAAAGGGGCTGCAATTCTCAGAAGGGAGAAAAACGGAAAGGTAATGAACCAAAACAACTTGAAGCGCGGCAAAACCCCGCAGCCCGTCTAAATATGAAATTTTCCTCACGCAATCCCCCAGCCAGACCCAAAGAGGTAAGCCGACCAGAGGGGAAACCTCTGGTGGCTGGGAGTTAGTAAATCGCCAACAGACGACTGCAATGGCCTTTAGCCGTGAGGCTTGGACATGCGCCACTGCCTCCCAGCCATAGGCTGAGGGCAGTGTTGGTAACGGCAACACAAAGCACCGCTGTTGGAGAGGTTACTACACCCCGAAGACGGTTTTTTGCCGCCTCTGAGAGGAGAATGGGGATTTGCGGCCAATAAGTCAACTATTCAAGAAAATGGCTTGATTCATAGAAGAATGGTGTCTTGTAAAATATAAAGTTAAAGCAGAAAATATAGCCAGATTCGCCATAAACGGCAGTTTTGCCATTCAAAAAGAGGGCAACAATGGATACAGAGAAATACAACAAAGCCGTAAGTTTGTTATGCCCCACTTGCGGAGGAACCCTGTTTGAAACCGAAAAGGGTGTTGACGAAACAATTGAGCTAACAAAATGTGCCGCCTGCAAAAGGGTTATGACAAAAGACGATCTAATCCATGAAAATAGTGAGAATATTTCGGAACACGTTAAAGAAATGGGAAAGAAAATAACTGAAGACCTTGCTAAGGAACTTAAGGATACTTTGGCAAAGGCATTTCGTGGCAGCAAAAACATAAGGATTAAGTGATGGCCTTTCAAATTGATGCAGAAAATGGGATAGCATTAATTGCTCTACTTCTTTCGGGTTATGCAACATGGACAACAACGAAATTCAACGAGCGCCAAAAATCACTTATTGAAAGCCAAGAAAAGTTAAATGCAGTTCTCTTGGAAAAAGAAACCCTAGGGTCTGGACTCACAATTTGATCCAATAAAGGGCAGCGACGAGGGCGACGGC
>CAZZDK010000011.1:62579-70422 GCA_964652235.1 uncultured Rhodospirillaceae bacterium | reverse complement strand
ATGACTTCCTGAGCCTTGCCCGCCGCCCAAGAAACGACATCGGCACGGGAACGCAAAGGTTCGTTGAGCGGCACGACGCGAATGATCCGCCCGTCCGCAGTCGTCGCGAAATAGATGTGCCTTGTTTCGACCGAAAAAAGCAACACCAGGATGGACAGCCCCAAAAGCGCGATGATGATCCCCTGGATGATGCTGATCCGCAAAAGAAGCCTGTAGCCGTCGCGGTAAAACGCATTGCGGGTCAGAACCGTTTCGACTGCATCTTTAAGTGCCATGGCGAACTCCCCAAGGAAACGCCGCGGACGCGGCGCGAAAGAACGGACGCCAGCGTTACTTGCTGACGCTGAAAACGAAATCCGGCGTGCTGCTTCCCGTCATGTAGTCGGCAGACCCTTTGCAGCTCGGACAAATCCGGTTATGGCGGCCTTCGGATTCGAATTTTTGAAGGCACATAAGGCAGACACGGACGCGAACGTCCACCGAAGCGGGCGGCTCATCTTCCACGACATAGGCTGCGGCGCGGGCTTTACGGGCTTTGATTCGCACGCTTCTCTCGCGAGTTTCGGATTCGGATCTTTTGTAGCCTCTCTTGCGGCCCGGCGCGGCCCGGCGCGGCAGGCCGAGCCGCGCGGCGCGGGTCATGACGGCCGCCACCGTGCGGCCCAAAAGCGCGGCGATTTCTTCCGGCGGCTTATGCTCTTCCCAATAAGCGCGAAGCCGGTCGTCCTGTTCGAGCCAGTTGGGGGGGGATTCGCCCGGAAAACCGGGGGCCGGAGGCGGCGATAATAAATCTTCTGTCGTCAAAGGGGCGCTCTTTCGCTGTCTCTTCGGGAGCTTATGAAAGTATTTCAGGCATAAGGCAAGAAATATCAAATTTCGATTAACAAACCGCCTCTATGCGGGCCAGAACCTCCTCCCGCCCCAAAAGGGCCGCCGCCGTAAAGATCGGCGGAGAAACGCCGCGACCCGTCAAGACCGCCCGCAAAGGCTGAGCAACCATGCCGAGCTTGAGGCCTTTTGCTTCGGCATAGGACCGGAAAAGAGATTCGATGGCTTCATGCGTCCATTCCGGAAGAGATCGGAGAGCCCCGGCCAAAGCGGCCAGATGTTCCCTGGCTTCCGGCGACAAGAGCCTCTGGGCCTTTTCGTCCGGCGCGAGGCGCGTGAAGTAGAACAGCGCCGCCTCGGCCACTTCGGTCAAAAGCTGCGCGCGCGGCTTGATGTCCGGCAAGGCCGCTTCAAGCGTCCCAAGCTCGGTCGCCGTCAAAGAACGGCCCAGAAGCTTTTCCACAAACGGCGCAGCCAGCGCGGCCAGGCGCGTCTCGCTCGTCTGGCCGATATAATGGCCGTTCAAATGCGCGAGTTTCGCGAAATCGAACCGCGCAGGCGAACGGCCTACGCCGTCGAAATCGAACCAGGCGATGGCTTGCTCGGTCGAGATAATCTCGTCGTCGCCGTGCGCCCAGCATAAGCGCAAAAGGTAGTTACGTATGGCTTCGGGCAAATAGCCCATGTCCCGGTAATCGAAGACGGCGGGGGCGCCGTGGCGTTTGGAAAGCTTCGCGCCGTCCGGCCCCAGGATCATCGGCAGATGGGCGAAAGCCGGAAGTTCCCACCCCATCGCCTTGTAAATCTGCACCTGCCGAAACGTGTTCGTGAAATGGTCGTCGCCGCGAATGACGTGCGTGATGCCCATATCGTGATCGTCCACCACGACGGCCAGCATATAGGTAGGCGTGCCGTCGGCGCGAAGCAGGACCATATCGTCAAGCTGTTCGTTCCGCACCGCGACGGAGCCTTTGACGAGATCGTTCACGACGGTTTCGCCCTCGCGCGGGGCCTTAAGCCGTATAACGGGCTTCACGCCCGCAGGCGCATCGCTTGCGGGCCTGTCGCGCCAGCGCCCGTCATAGCGCTGGGGCAGGCCCTTGGCTTTTTGCTCGGCCCGCAGGGCTTCCAGTTCTTCGGGCGAGCAATAGCAGGCATAGGCGGTTCCGTCGGCGAGCATCTGCTTTGCGACTTCGGCATGGCGTTCGCGGCGATCATATTGGGAATAGTAATGTTTGCCGCCGTTTTCCGCCGGGTCTTTGTTGTCCCAGTCGAGCCCCAGCCACGTCATACCGTCCAAAATGGTTTGAACGGACTCGGGCGTGGAACGTTCCCGGTCGGTGTCCTCCACGCGCAAAAGGAACCGCCCCCCGCAATGGCGGGCGTAAAGCCAGTTGAAAAGGGCCGTGCGGGCGCCGCCGATATGAAGGAACCCGGTAGGCGACGGCGCGAAACGGACGACAACGGACATGATGACGAAAGGCCCAAAGCTGTTTAGGGTGCGAAACAGGTCCATACTTATCCCGTCCGACGGCCCTTGTGAACCCTTTGCCCGCTCTTTTTCGTCCCTTTCTCGACCAGCGCGACCGGTGGCCTCTATGGCTGCCTGTTTTTATGGCGCTCGGCGTAGCAGGTTACTTTGCCCTGCCAAGGGAGCCGGGAACGGTTCTTCTCGTCCTTACGCCGGGATTTATTGTCGCCTTTGTTGCAGGCCAACGTTGGCCTGTTTTAACGCCTTTTCTGGCCGTTCTTTTGGCCTCGGCCCTGGGGTTCAACGCCGCTCAACTGGAAACGCGCTTTTCCGCCGCGCCCATGCTGGCGGAAAGGCTTGCGCCCGGTTCCATCGAGGGCCTTCTCTACCGGGCCGAACCTTTGCCTTCGGGCGCGCGGCTGACGATTAAAAACCCCCGGCTGGGCGCAAGCGAAGAAAAACCCCTTTTCCTGAGGATCAAAGTCCGAACTCCCTTCGCGCAACTGCCGCAAGCGGGGGAACAAATCGAACTGCGCGGTCCCTTATGGCCTCCCGGCGAACCCGTCGTTCCCGAAGGATACTCTTTTCGGCGCCACGCCTTTTTCAAGCAAATCGGCGCTTCGGGTTTTTCCTTCGACGCGCCGCGTTTGTTGGCTCCCGAAAAGATCTCTTTCAAAGACCGGCTGAATGTCGCGCTGGAAAAAATCCGTCGCGCCCTTATCCTGAAAACGTTCGCGCTTTTGCCGCCCGATCAGGCTCCCATGACGGCGGCGCTTTTGACAGGGAGCCAATCGGGAATTGCCCCGGACGTGATGAACGCCATGCGCCTTTCAGGCCTGTCGCACTTGCTGTCCATTTCCGGAATCCATGTAAGCATGATCGCGCTTTTGATCTATGTTCCCTTGCGCGCGCTTTTCGCCTTGGTTCCTTTTCTGGCTCTTCGCTGGCCCATCAAGAAAATCGCCGCCGTCGCCGCTATTTTCGGCACGAGCCTTTATACGCTTTTCGTCGGCGCCGACGCGCCGACGGTGCGCTCGGCTCTGATGACGGGCCTTGTCCTGTTCGCGGTCGTCGCGGATCGAAAGACCACCAGCGTCCGGCTCGTCATGCTCGCCGCCGCCCTCATCATGCTCGCGGCGCCCAATCATGTGATGGGGCCAAGCTTTCAAATGTCCTTCGCCGCCGTTCTGGCGATGGTCGCCGCTTACGAAAAACGACTGGACGCAGCGTTGAAAAACGACGTTTCTTTCGAGCTTCCCTTCTGGCTTAAGGCTCTCTGGCGGCACGGAAAGGATATTATCCTGACCTCGCTTATCGCGACGGCGGCCACGACGCCTTTCACGCTCTTTCATTTCCAAACCTTCAGCTTTTACGGCGTCGTCGCGAATATGCTGGCCATCCCGCTTACCGGTCTTTGGGTCATGCCCTGTTTGCTTTTGATTTATCTCGCGACGCCCTTCGGGCTTGAAGATTGGTTCTTAAAAGGCGCGGGATGGGGCGTAAGCGGCCTTATCGCCATCGCCCGGGAAGTCGCCGCCTGGCCTTTTTCTCAATTCTTCGCGCCGCCGATGCCGACATGGGCGCTGGGTCTTTTTATCCTCGGCGGCCTGTGGCTTTGCCTTTGGCAAAAAGGGCTTCGATTTTTCGGCCTCTTGCCCATCCTGATCGCCTGCTTTTATCCTTTGACCGTTGCTTTGCCTGCCGTTCTCATCGCGCCAGACGGCGAGAATTGGGCCGTCCGCCTTGAAGATGGAAGGCTCGCCGCCTACGGCAAAAGAAAGGATAATTTCGTCCTTTACCAATGGAAGCAGAGAACGATGAATCCGGAAATTCTCTTTTTTAACGAGAAGGCCCCTCTCTCTCCCGGCGAGGATTTATCGTGCGAACCGGAAATTTGTTCATTCAGGCGGGGCTCTTTCACCGCGCTCTTTCTCTTAAAAGGGGCGACGACGGAAACAATCCGCGCGGCCTGTGAAAGCAGGCCGGACCTTTTGTTCGCGCCCTTCGTTCTTTCGGATTGCGGCGCGCCGCTCATGATCGACGCAAAGGCGCTTAGAAATTTCGGAGCGCATACCGTGACGCTGACGGACAAAGGTCCGGTTGTGGAAACGGCGCGAAAAGAAGGCGAAGACAGACCGTGGAGCGTTAATATTTCCGAACCAGCCCGACCAGCTTCCCCTGCACCCTGACCCGGCCCGCCTCAAAAAGTCGGGTCTCGTAATTGGCATTGGCGGGGATGAGCGCAATGCCGTCCTTGCGGCGCTCCAGGTATTTAAGCGTAGCTTCCTGGCCGTCCACCAGAGCCACGACAATGGCGCCGTTTTCCGCCGTGTCGCTGCGGCGAATGACGACCTGATCGCCGTCCATGATCCCGGCCTCGATCATGGAATCGCCCGCGACCTCAAGAACATAGTGCTCGCCCGAAAGACCGCCCTTGACGTTTGCCAACAAGGAAGGCGGAATTTCGACCTGGGACTGAGGATCGCTGATGGCTTCGATGGGCGTTCCGGCCGCGATGCGCCCATAAAGAGGCAGGGTTAAAAGAGCCGCGCCGGAAGGCCCTTTTGCGGCGGAACGTTTTTTGGCCTCCTCCCCTTCCGGCAGACGCATGATTTCCAGCGCGCGGGCGCGATGCGGCAAACGGCGGATAAAGCCGCGCTCTTCCAGACCCGTAATCAGGCGGTGGATGCCCGATTTGGAGCGCAGGCCCAACGATTCTTTCATCTCGTCAAAAGAGGGGGTCACCCCTTCGCTGGCGATACGGTCCCGGATCATCAGAAGAAGTTCTTTTTGCTTGCGCGTCAGCATGAAATCCTCCCGGAAAGGAACAAAAAGGGGACAAAACAGATACGTTCTACTTTGGTTCTCTTTTCCTTGTCAAGGCCGCAAAAGACGGACTCTTTTGCAGGGTTCGGCATTTTTTGCCCCAAAAGGAAGGGAAACCCTTCTTCTCCTTTATATAAAAATATTGATTTTCAATCAGATAGTTTTTGGCACAGGGCTTGCTCCACTCAAGACGGTTCCCCACGTCTTTTCGACGTTTTGCCTTAACGAGGTGCTTTATGTCCCTTTACGCAGCCCTGCAATGCGCCGTCGGCGGCCTTTCCGCCCAATCGGCCTCCATCGGCAATATTTCCGACAACCTCGCGAACGCCCAGACGACGGGCTACAAGGGCGTCACGACTCGTTTCGAATCCCTTGTCACCCAATCTAACGCCAAAACGAACGACCCGGGCGGCGTGAGCGCCTCGCCCTATTACACAAACAGCGAGCAAGGCAACCTGGTCCAGGTGTCGAGCGACACCTCGCTGGCCATTTCCGGATCGGGCTATTTCCCGGTCCGCGCCGCCGTGGTCGGCGCGGACGGCACGACTTCGTTCGGCAAAACGACCTATTTCACCCGCGCAGGCGATTTTACGCTCAACGCCAACGGCTACCTTGTCAACGGCTCAGGATATTATCTCACGGGCTATTCGGTGGACGAAAACGGGGTCGTCGATACCTCTTCGGCCGATCCGATCCGCCTTTCCGAACTTCTCGACAACCCGGTCGAAACATCTGCCGTTGATTACGCGGCCAACCTGCCTTCAAGCGCGGCGGTGGCGTTCGAATCTTCTCCTTCGACCATCGAGATTTACGACGCGCTCGGCGGCGCGCACGATTTGACCTTTACTTGGACCAAAACGGACACGAACGAATGGTCTTTGAACATCGTCGTCCCGAATGGCCATTATAACACAACAACAAGCGCCTATGAAGACTACGATGTGGACATCACCTTTACGTTCAACGACGGCTCCGCCGGTCCCGCCGGCACCATCAACAGCATTGCGGCGTCAACGGCGACCCCGCCCGAATGGACGGTCATCAGCGATGGAACGCGAGCGGGCATTCAGTTCGGCCTGACGTTCGACGGCGCGGGATCGCAAACGCTTACCGTGGATTTCGGCGATTACGGCAAATCGACCGGCCTTACCCAGTTCGACGACACCTCGGTTTCCGTGAGCACCTTCGAACAGAACGGTATTCCGCGCGGCTCGTTCCAGAGCCTCTCCATCGACGAAAACGGCTTCGTGACGCTGAACTACGACAACGGACGTTCGCGCACCATCGCGCAGATCCCCGTCGTCCAATTCTTCGCGGAAGACAAGCTGCAGCGCGTCACGGGCGGCGTGTTCGCCCAGACGCTCGCCTCCGGCACGGCGCGCTACTCGCTGGCCGGGACGAACGGCGCGGGAAAGATCGTCTCGAACGCGCTGGAAAGCTCGAACGTGGACATCGCGGACGAGTTCACCAAGCTCATCCAGGCGCAGCAGATTTATTCCGCCAACGCCAAAACGATCACGACGGCCAACAACATGATGCAGGAAGCCATCAATATCATCCGGTAAAGCCGCCTTGAAAGGCTGATCGCCCATGGGTTCTCTTTTTTCCACGCTTTCGATCATCCAGTCGGGTCTGTCCGCCGTCTCGACGCAGCTGGAGGTCGTGGGCAGCAACGTCACCAATGCGGCCACGGAAGGGTATACCCGCAAGACGGTCTCCCTGGCGTCCGCCTCTCTCGGCCAAACGAACGGCGGGGTTCTCGTCACGGGCTTCGGACGGACGACGGATGTGGCCATGTTCACGGCCCTGCGGAAGGCGACGTCCGAGGCGTCTTTTCGCAGCACCCAGAACCAATATCTCTCGCAAGTCGCGGACCTGCTCAACCTTTCCAGCACGGACAACCCGGCTCTTTCCAGCGTGGTCAGCGAACTGACCAACGCCTGGACGGCCCTCGAGGCCGAGCCGGAAAGCGCCGTCGCCCAGCAAGGCGTCATTCAGGCCTCGGTCAATCTGGCCGACGAAATAAGCCGCGTCGCGACGGAAATCGAGACGCTGGACCGGCAATGCCGCAACGAAATCATCAGCACGGTGGACGACCTGAACAGCTATCTCACGCAGATAGCGGATCTTAACGTGAAAATCGCCACGGCGACGACGTCGGGGGTGGCTTCGGGCGATTTAGAGGACAGCCGGGACAAGCTTCTTCTCAAAATATCCGGACTTGTGAAGATCAACGTCCTGAACAGACAAAACGGGCAGATCGCGCTTTACACGACCTCCGGGTTCCAGCTGATGGACGGCGCTTCCGTTTCCTCTTTCTCTTATGACGGCACGGACGTCGTTTCCGACAAGAACCCGGCCCTGTCCTTGAACGACACGCTTTCCGGCGGCTCTCTTCAGGCGCTCGTGAAGTTCCGAGACACTTCCGCCGCTTCGACCAGCAGCACCGATTCCGCTACGGGCGTTCTTCAAAAACTGCGCGATCAAATCGATCTGATCGCGAACGCCTTTTTGACGACAACGACGACCGCGACGTCCGGCACGGACACCTTTGCCGCCGCCTACGACAACGCGACGACGGGCGCGGGCGAATTGGCTTCGGATTTCTTCACGGGCACGAACCGGACGGATTTCGCGGTCAACGCCTCGCTTCTGGATGGCACGCTCAAGATCAAGGAAGCCGCGATTCACGACGTCGTCACGGCCCTTCTGGACGCC
>CAZZDK010000011.1:36277-62564 GCA_964652235.1 uncultured Rhodospirillaceae bacterium | reverse complement strand
CACGGGCGCCAGCTATTCGTCCCTCGTCACCTCTTCCCTCACGGAATTCCAGCAGGCGGCGAGCGCCGTCTCCAAGCTCAGCGAAACGGCGTCGAACATGAAATCGTACCTGAGCGAGAAATACACGAACGCGACGAACGTAAACGTGGACGACGAAATGCTTTCCTTGGTCACCTTGCAGAACGTCTATGCGGCGAATGCCCGCGTTCTGTCGGCGATCCAGGATCTTTTTTCCATTCTTCAATCCATCGTGTGAGGTTTCTTCATGGTTGAGCGCATCAGCACCCTGGGCCTGCAGCTTATCTCCGCCAAGAATCTCAGCAGCGGCCAGAGCATGCTCTCGACGCTTTCGCAGCAGCTTACGACGGGCAAATATTCGACCAACATGGTCGATTACCGCTCCAGCGACGCGCAAAAGCTCCTCAATCTCACGAGCCAAACCTCCACGCAGGAAGGCTTCCTGACCGTCATCGAAAACCTTATGCCGCGCATGACGGCCTACGACCAGTCCCTTACGGGGATCGAAAACACGGTCGGCGACGCCTATAGCACGCTTTTGGCCTCCACGGCCTACGACGAGACCAAGAATTCGTCGATTCAAAGCGCCATCCGAGGCTACATCGAAGACATGGTCTATTACCTCGACCAGAAAGTGGGCGAGAGATACATCTTCGCGGGCACGCGTTACGACACCTCGCCCGTCGTCAGCGCCGACGACATTCTCGACCCCGCCAACATCCCTCCGGCCGGCACGACGACTGTCGCCTCGCCCGCCGTGCCGAATTACGACGTGAACTACGATCCCTTGAACCCTGCCGCCGCCGTGCCGGAAGCCTGGGTCAAAGATTCCGCGACCATCGACACGACCAAGTCCCTCACCTACGGCATTACCAGCACCGACAAGGGTTTTCAGCAGATCATCCTGGGGCTGCAATGGGCCTATGCGGCGACGGAAGACCCCGCCAACTATCAGACCTACATGGATAACGCGCTCGACCTTCTTTCCGAGGGCCTTTCGAACGTGCGCGCCGTGCATACGGCGGCGACCAACGCTTATTCGACGCTTGAGAAAACGTCGAAGATGATCGAATCCAAGATTTCAAGCATCGAAAACCAGGTGGACAATATCGAAGCGGTTGACGTCAACGAGGTTAGCGTTAAGATCACGGTGCTTCAGGCCCAGCTTGAATCCGCCTATGCCGTGACCGCGCAGATCATCGACCTGTCCCTTTTGAAATATCTCTGATTTTTCTCTTTGGAGTTTCAAGACCATGCCCTCTTACGCCTCGCCGCTTTCCCTCGACCTCTCGCCCATCCGTCTGGCCTACGTCGCGGCCCTGCGCGGCGTCGTGCCGCGCAAACCCGGCATCGCCTTCTCGTACGCGCAGACGGGGACCTTTGATCCGGAGGCGCTGCTTTGCCTGGCGGCCAGCAATCCGGAGGGCCGGTTTTACGGTCTGCTCGAAACCAAACAGGAAGCCGAAGCCGCCGCCTCCCTCGCTCAAGCGCGCCACGTGTCAAACGTTCTTTTCGGCGCCGAGGAATCCTTTCTGCCGACGACGCTGGATTATCTGGCCTGCGACTTCGCAGGCGCCGCGTCAACCGAATCCCGAAGGCAGGCCCTTTTCTCCCTGGCCGAAAGGAGACTTAAGCCCGGCGGGCTTTTAGCCTATCGCTATCGCGCTTACGCCAATCCGGACGAATCCTTACGCTTTTTGATCGGGGAATACGCGCCCGAGCTTTCGCCTTCCCAGGCTTTGGAGTTTCTGGACGAGTTGAAGGTTCTTGGCTCTTTTTATTTTGATAGGCACCCGATCGCGCGCGCCGCGTTGGACAAGGCGATCGCGGACAAGGCGCCGGACGCCTTTTTCGAATCCTGCCTCGGAAAAGAACCTCAAGCGAAATCCGGCGCCTTCGAAACGATGGAGGGCCTTTTGCCCCGCGGGTTCACCTTGGCGGGCGACGCCGATATCGGCGCGAATTATCTTGAGCTTTCGGTGCCGCCGCGGGCGCAAGAACCTCTGCTGAAATGCAAAGACCACCTGCTTTACGAACCGATCAAGGACTTTGCGGCGCAAAGGGAATGCCGCAACGACATCTGGGTCAAGCTTCCCGTCCAGCAAACCGAGGAAAAGCCGGCTCTCTTCGGTTTCTTCACCTTCGGGATCACGGCCCGAAGGGAAAAGATTCCCTCTCAGGTTTCAATGGGCGGAAAAGAAATTCCTTTAACGACGCCGCTCTTCTCAGGCCTGATCGATCTCATGTGTCTGCTGCCGCTCGGCGTCGGCGACTTTCTCCAGCACCCCTTGGGCAAAACATTCGGCGCCGACGAAGTTCTTTCCGCCATCCAGATCCTTGTGGCCTGCGGCGTCGCACAACCCATGCGCGGCCGCTATGAGGGCTACGCCTCCGCCTTAACGAGCCATCCGGCCTGGGCCAACGGATTCAACGCCCATCTTAAAAACGAAGAGACGGAAATTCTCGAACCCGTCGTCTATCTGGCCTCGCCCATCGTCGGCGGCCCTCTTTCTCTTTCGGCCAAGGAGGCGCTGGTGCTTCAGGCGCTCTGCCGCGTCGGCCTGGCCAATATTTCCGGCTCGCTTAAGCCGACGCTGGAAAAACTGGCGGTCCGGAATCCGTCTTTGGCCGCGCAAATCATGGACGCCGCCGAACCGACAGACGAGGTTGTTCATACCCTTGTCACGACCACGCTTGAAAAGGGCATGGTGCGCTGGTACGCCTATGGGCTTTTAGCGGCCTGAAATAAGGAAACCATTGTTTTCCGGCCCCCTTTCGTGCCATTGAAAAGGCATGAAAACCAAAGCCTCGACGCCTGAAAACCACAGGCTTTACGCCGTGGGGGACATTCATGGCCGCCTCGATCTTCTCACGCGCCTTCTGGCGATGATCGAAGCGGACGCGGCAGCGCATGGGCGGAAGAAAAAAAAGTTGATCTTCCTGGGCGATTACGTGGACCGGGGTCTTGATTCCAAAGGCGTGATCGACCGCCTTTTAGGCTCTTTCGGCGAGGGGGTCTCGCCCATCTTTCTGCGCGGCAATCATGACGATTGCCTGCTCCGTTTTCTTGAAGGAGACGATTCCATCGTCCCCCTCTGGCTGCAGTTCGGCGGCGCCGCAACCCTCGCGAGCTACGGCGTGAACCCTTACGCCCCCTCTGCGGCCCCGGCCTCGGAAAGGATTAAGGGATTGCGCGAACAGTTGCGCCGCGCCGTGCCGGACGCGCACCGCGCCTTTTTGAACGATACCGTTCATGCTGTGACCTATGGCGATTACTATTTCGTCCATGCGGGCGTGCGTCCGGGGGTCGCCCTGGCCTCGCAAACGCCCGAGGACCAAATGTGGATCCGGGACGCCTTTTTGTTTTATCCGAAAGGCATGGGCAAGATGATCGTCCACGGCCATACGATCCATTCGCAGCCGGATATCCGCCCCAACCGCATCGGGATCGATACAGGAGCTTACGCTTCCGGCTGCCTGACTTGCCTTGTCATGGACGGAACGGAAAGAACGTTCTTTTCGACGTAACGTTTCTCTCAAGCGCAATCTCGTCCCGAAGACCTTTCATAATTTTTTTCGTCGTTTCCCTGAAAGCCGCCGTTGCCTGCGGTGAGGGATAAAACCAAAAGAAAATTGTCGGTCACGTAACGTCCCGGGCCGCCGTAATCTTCGCTCAAGATTCGCTTTTCGTATAGGCGAGCGACGTGCTGTCCCGCTTCCGTTTCAGTCGATATACCCCCCATGCTGTCGATGATTTTCTTCACGATGATTGCATTTTTCTTTTCCTGTTCGGAAAGAGATTCATTCTCCGCTATATCCTTTTCGCTGACGCGGCCCGTTATCAAAGCATACCCGCTCTTGGAAACGGGCGGGAAAAAGACCTCTGTCGGAAGAGACGCGACATAGTCCTGATAATCTGCACCGATAAAAGCTTCGCCCGCCCTTTGTGTAAACAAATGATTCTGTATGAACAGGCCAAGTCCCGTTGGTTTTAACGCCCCGGCCAAATCCGCTCCAAACGCCTGAAGATCTTTAGCGAAATAGAGTGCGTTGAATCCGCTAATAATATCGCTTGGGCCGCAAAGAGAAAGCGTGCCGTCAAATCCTTCCCCCTTCACGATTTTCACGCCTATTTCTCCGGCTAAACGGTTTCTGGCCGCCGAGACGAAATGGCTATCCGGTTCGATTCCTTCGTAAACCGGCGGCGGGAAACCGCTTTCCCTTAGCGCCTCGAGCGCTTTTTGCGTGAAGGTCCCGTCCCCGCAACCAACGTCTCTCCAAAGGAAAGGGGGTTGAGGCAAAAAGTCTTTCTGGTTTCGCGCCAGGGTCCAAAAGGTCTTCAAAAGAAACTTAAGCCGTTCCTGTTGGTTTGTGTGCGCCTGGAAAATCTTCAGGCCCTCGTAATATTCCGGCCTTGCCTCTTCGAACCCCATGAAGCCTCTATGGAACGGCGCATTTTTCATCTACCGTCCCGCTCGGAACGGTGACGAAGACGACAAACTTTTGCGAAGAACTCGCGCTGTCGTAGGAATGCTCTTTCGACGTGAACTTTTCCGCCGCGCGGGAAAGGCCTTGGACGACCGCCGAGCTCTTCCCCCCCGTCGGCGCGGTCCAGAAACAACGTCCGCCGGCATCGCCCGCATTCATGTACATCCAGGCGGAAAAGCCTTTGGTCGGCGGCGGCAGCATCGCGGCGCGCGGCCCGCTCCAAAGGCTTTGCTCGTTGCCGCCCGCCGTCAAAGCGTCGTTCGGGCACGTCAAGTCCGCCACCGCCGTGCCGTCGTTCTGATCCGAACAGGGGTAAGGATCGTTCGCGCAAGGAGCCGAGGCGTGAGTCCGGCCGTTCACCAGAAATTGCATCTGGCATTCCAGAATTTTCGTGCGGATCATGTTGGCCTGGCCGACGATATCGGCGGTGATCCTGTCGGCGTTCCCGGCCGAAGAGAATCCCCCTTCCATCCCTGAGGACAGAACCGTGGCGAGGACCCCCAAAAGCGCCAGAATGAAAAGGATAGGGCCGATGGCGATCCCGGCAGAGGCGTGAAAACGGTTCATAAAAGGCCCTCGTCGTTAACCACCCGACAGCTTAGGGGGAAAAGACCCGTTGGACAAGGCCCCGTCTTTGACTTAATCTTCCCGCGCGCTTGCAATCGTTTTTCAGGGGAGGCCTTTATGAATCTGTCGCGCCGCGTTCGTGAAATCCTAGCCGGCTATGAAGGCGAAACGCCGGGAACCAAAGCCAACCTGGCTCGCCTGCTGATGGCCGGAAAATTGGGCGGCACCGGCAAAATGGTCATCCTGCCCGTCGATCAAGGCTTCGAACACGGACCAGCCCGTTCCTTTGCGCCGAATCCTCCCGCTTACGATCCCCACTATCACTATAAACTCGCCATCGACGCCGGTCTGAGCGCTTACGCCGCGCCGCTCGGCTCTTTAGCGGCAGGCGCCGACACGTTTGCGGGCGCGATTCCGACCATCCTCAAGGTCAACAGCTCCAACAGCCTTTCCACGCAGCAAAAAGACGCCGACCAGGCCGTCACGGCCAGCGTGGACGACGCTTTGCGCCTGGGCTGCGCGGCCATCGGCTTTACGATTTATCCGGGGTCGGACGCCATGTTCGGCCAGTACGAGGAATTGCGGGAAATGACGCGCGAAGCCAAGGCCAAGGGCCTGGCCGTGGTCGTCTGGTCCTATCCGCGCGGCGGCGATCTGACGAAAGAAGCCGAACTCGCCGTGGACGTGATCGCCTATGCCGCCCATATGGCGGCTTTGCTGGGCGCGAACATCATCAAGGTCAAGCTCCCAAGCGACCATCTGGGCAACAAGGAATCCAAGAAAGTTTATGAAGAAAAGCGCATTCCCATCGCGACGCAAGCCGACCGCGTGCGCCACATCATGCAATGCTGCTTCGACGGCAAGCGTATCGTCGTCTTTTCGGGCGGCGCAGCAAAAGGAGAAAACGCCGTCCTTGAAGACGCCAAGGCTATTTATGCGGGCGGCGGCAACGGCTCGATCATTGGGCGCAACAGCTTCCAGCGCTCGCGCGAGGACGCGCTTAAGCTTCTCGGCCAGATCGTGGATATCTACAAGGGCAAGGATTAACCGGCTTTCTTCCCGCTGCGGAGGAGAACGAGGTAGCCGATGGCCGCCGCCAGCGTCGATCCGGATAGAATCCCGGCGCGTGTCGCCGCCAGGGAAGTCGCGTCTTCGAAGGCCAATGTGCCGATAAAAAGCGACATCGTGAAGCCGATGCCGCAGAGAAAGCCGACGCCGCCGATCTGCCTCCAGCTCGCATCGGTCGGTCTTTGACAAAACCCGCCGCGAATCGCAAGCCACGCGGAACCGATGACTCCCAGCGGCTTTCCCAGAAGAAGACCGACCATGATGCCCGCCAAAAGGGGATCGGCGAAGGTTTCCCACGTCGCTCCCTGAAGAGAAACGCCGGCGTTGGCGAAGGCGAAAACGGGCAGAACGAAAAAGGAAACCCAGGGATGTAGCCCGTTTTCGACTTCCCGCAAAAGAGATTTATGGTGAAGGCCCTGTCTGCGCAAGGGGAGAAGGAACGCCCAAAGCAGTCCCGCCAACGTCGCATGAATGCCCGAAAAGAAAACGGCGAACCAAAGAAGGCCGCCCAGAAGCGCGTAAGGCACAATGTTCGTCACGCCCTTTTTGTTGACCCCCCAAAGAGCGAAGACGAGCAGCAGCAAGGCGGCGACGGCGCCTATATTAAGTCCGGAAGAATAAAAAAGGCCGATCAGAAGAACCGATCCCATATCGTCCATCGTCGCAAGCGCCAAAAGAAACGTCCTGAGACTCACCGGAACGTAGGGTCCCAGAAAAGAAAAAACGCCCAGGGCAAAGGCGATGTCCGTCGCCGTCGGAATCGCCCAGCCCCTGAGCGCGCCGCCGGCCTCGACGCCGCCGCCAAGCGCGAACACCGTCAGCAAGAACAAAAGAGCGGGAACGACCATCCCCCCCACCGCCGCGATGACCGGAAGCCGGGCCTGGGACCAGGAAACCAGTTCGCCTTCAAGCCGTTCCCGCTTCAGCTCGCACCCGACCATCACGAAAAAGAAGGCCATCAAGACGTCGTTGACGAAATGACGCAGCGTAAAAGCGCCGCCCGGAAAGGTTAAAGCCCAGAATTGCTCGTAGGCGCCGCCCCAAGGCGAATTGGCCCAGGCCAAAGCCGCCGCCATGGCCGCCAGCAGACAAAGGACTCCCGCTTCCTTTTTTTGGATGAAGCGCCGCGCGAAAGATCGTCGTTCCTGCATGAGAAGGGCCTTTCCGCCGAGACGCGAAAAAATTCCCAAAAGAACGTTAAAATATGTAAAAGGAGTTCATGAATTCTTCTTTCCTTTCCCCGCATACAGGCGGCCTCTACCTGACGGTCCGCGTCAGACCGAACGCCTCGCGAAAGGGGCCCGCTCGCCTTGTGGACACAGGGAAAGGACGTCAAGCCGTCGAGATCGCCGTTAAAGAGTCCCCTCGGGACGGCAAGGCGAACGAAGCGCTCATCGCCCGTCTGGCCCAGGAGCTGTCCCTTAAGAAAAACGCCTTTTCAATCAAATCCGGCGCGTCGGGACGGCTTAAGATCCTGAATATCGACGGGAATCCACAGGAGCTCGCCTCCCGAATCGAAGATTGGCTTTCAGAAGGTTTTTCTTCCTAGCTCTCGCTCTTCCTTTTTTGTACAAAGGCCTCTCGCCTTTATAAAGGTTTCCAAATGCTTATAAGACCCGTTCTCCTCTCCGGCGGTTCCGGCACGCGCCTGTGGCCCGTTTCTCGAAAACGAATGCCCAAACAATTCGCCTGCCTTGTGGGGGAGCATTCCCTTTTCGTCGAGACGTTGATGGCCGTCTCGGATAGAAAACGCTTTGCCGCGCCGCTGATCATCGGAAACGTCGATCATAAATTTCTTATTCTCGACGCGCTGGAGCGTCTTGAGATTCAAGACGCCGTCGTTTGCCTGGAGCCTGTCGGCCGAAATACGGCGGCGCCTGCGATCATCGCCTCCGTCATGGACGAAAAAGCGCCAAACGTCGCGCACCTCGTCCTGCCTTCCGACCACGTTATAGCCGACCGAGCGGCTTTCAACAAAGGCCTGGATGCCGCCTTGCCTGCCGTAAAGGACGGCTCTTTCGTCCTTTTCGGGATCCGGCCCTCACATCCCGAAACGGGCTTCGGCTATATCGCGCCGGAAAAGGGCGACGGCCCCGTCAGGAAAATCGCCGCCTTTCACGAAAAGCCGGACGCCTCTACCGCCGCGCGGTTCATCGAGGAAGGATCGCTTTGGAACAGCGGCATTTTCTTTTACGCGCCGCGAACGCTGCTTGAAGAATCGGAAAGACTCGCGCCGGAAACGCTGAAGCTCTGCCGCGAGGCCCTACAAAACGCGCAGGACGATTACGGCTGCCTGCTTCTCGGCGAAAAAGCCTATGCCGCGATGGAGGACCATCCGTTCGACCGGCTCATCATGGAGCGCACGAAGAAGGGGGCGGTCTTGTCCTGTTCAATGGGCTGGAACGATTTGGGTTCCTGGCAGGCTCTTTGGAACTTGTCGGGCAAAGACGAAAACCAAACGGCGACGGCAGGGCCTGTCGTGGCGATGGACACGCGCCGTTCCTATGTCCGTTCCTATGGTCCGACGGTCGCTGTTTTGGGCGTCGAGAATCTGGCCGTCGTGGCGACCAACGACGCCGTTTTGGTGTTGCCGCTTTCCCGCTCGCAGGACGTGAAGGACCTCGTTTCCACGATCAAGGACGAAAACGGATCGCTTGCGCTCGACCATCGGCGCGTTCTGCGCCCGTGGGGGTCCTATGAGCCTATCGCTTCGGGCGCGCGGTTTCAGGTCAAGCACATCGTCGTTTCGCCGGGCAAAGCGCTTTCGCTTCAGCTGCACCACCATCGCGCGGAACATTGGGTCGTCGTGGAAGGATCGGCGAAAATCGTTTGCGGCGAGACAGAAAAAATGCTTTTCCCGAACGAATCCGCCTATATCCCCAAAGGGGTTAAGCACCGCCTCTCGAATCCGGGCAAGATAGACCTGCATCTAATCGAAGTGCAGTCGGGCGATTATCTGGGCGAGGACGACATCGTTCGCTTCGACGATCAATATGGCCGCGCGTAGCAAAGAGGAACAAACATGACGAAAAAAGCGCTTATCACCGGCATCACGGGCCAGGACGGAGCTTATCTGGCCAAGCTTCTTATCGAAAAGGGCTATGAGGTTTTCGGCGCCTATCGTCGCGCCAGCACGCCGAACTTCTGGCGTCTCGACGAGCTGGGCGTGACGGAAAACGTCCGGCTTGAGTGCATCGAGCTGACGGACGAAGCCAGCGTCCTTCGCGCGGTCGAAAAAATCCGTCCGCACGAGATTTACAATCTCGCGGCGCAAAGCTTCGTCGGCATTTCTTTCGAACAACCTCTTTATACGGCGGAAGTGGACGCTTTAGGCGTCACGCGCCTTCTTGAGGCGATCCGCGCCATTGATCCGAAGATCCGCTTTTATCAAGCCTCCACCTCGGAGATGTTCGGCAAGGTGCAAGAAGTCCCTCAAACGGAAAACACGCCCTTTTACCCGCGCAGCCCCTACGGCGTCGCGAAGCTTTACGGCCATTGGATCACGACGAATTATCGCGAATCCTACGGCCTTTACGCTTGCTCCGGCATCCTCTTCAATCACGAATCCCCCCTGCGCGGGATCGAGTTCGTGACGCGCAAGATCACGGACGCCTTCGCGGCCAAGCATCTCGGCCAAGGCGGCGCCGTCTCGCTCGGCAATCTCGACGCCAAGCGCGACTGGGGCTATGCGGGCGACTATGTCGAGGGAATGTGGCGTATGCTGCAACAGGACGGGCCGGACGATTACCTCCTGGCCACCGGCGTGACGACGACCATCCGCCGTTTCGCCGAGATGGCCGCCAAAGCGCTCGGCGTCGAGCTTGTCTGGGAAGGCAAGGGCCTGGAGGAAATCGGCACAGACGCGAAGACCGGCGAGCCGTGGGTCGTCGTCGATCCGGCCTTTTTCCGGCCCGCCGAAGTCGAGCTTTTGATCGGCAACCCGGCCAAGGCCAAGCAAAAGATGGGATGGGAACCGACCGTCCCGCTTGAGGAACTGGTGCGCATGATGGTCGAGGCCGACCTGCGCCGCCGCGGAACGAAAAACTGACGATGTTCAAAAAACTCGTCCGTTCTTTTTGGGTTCTTCAGCCTCGTTTCATAAGACGACTGGAACTGGCGCTTCTTGAGCGTCTTCTCGCGCGCCCCCTGCCCGCCGGACGCAGGACCGAACGCGGCGACGTGGTTGTTTGCGGCCTTTTGGGGACGGCTTCGGGCCTCGGCCTCGGCGCAAGACAAATGCTTCGGCTCTTCAAGGAAAAAGGCCTTCCGGTTCACGGCGCGAACGCCAGCCGTTTCGCGGTTCTGGAAGACTTCGACGCGGGATCCTTCTGGCCCGACGAAGCAAGCGAAGGCGGCTTTATCGTCTTTCACATCAACCCGGACATTCTCGCGCTGGTCTTTGGCGCATTGGGACGGAACCGCTTGAAAAGCCGCCGCGTTGCGGGCCTTTGGGCCTGGGAGCTTGAGACGCCGCCGCCGCGCTGGGCGCGGGGAGCGAAGCTTGTGGACGAGATTTGGGCGCCGAGCCGTTTCGTGGCCGAGGCCATGAAGAAAATCGCGGGCGGCAAGCCCGTTCACGCGGTGACTTATCCCCTGGACGTTTCCGCCTATCGTTCGACCCCCAAGGAAGACCCTTTGCCCGAACTTAAAGGGAAGACGGTCGTTTTCTTTTCCTACGACGTGCGCTCGCTGCACGCCCGGAAAAATCCGGAAGCCGTGGTCGAGGCCTTTCGCCGCGCGGCGGGCGACGATCCCGACGTCGCGCTTGTCATCAAGATCAACAACAACGCGACCTGGCCCGAATCCAAAGCCCGCATCGAACGAGCCGCGCGGGGCCTCTCGAACGTTATGCTTTTGGAAAAGAAGCTTAGCGACGAGGGCATGAAGGATTTGATGGCTCGTGCGGATGTTGTGATGTCGCTGCACCGCTCGGAAGGTTTCGGCCTGCTGATGGCCGAGGGCATGGCGTCGAGCAAGCCGGTTATCGCGACGGGCTGGTCGGCCAATCTGGATTTCATGACACCGGATTGCAGCGTCCTAGTGGGGTGCAAATTGATCCCCATCGAAGACCCGCAGCATATTTACGACAAGTACGGCGGGCGCTGGGCGGATCCGAACGTCGAGGAAGCGGCGGCGGCGCTTAAAAGGCTTTTGAGCGATCCGGCCGAGCGCAAGCGCCTGGGCGAGGCCGCGCGGGCGCATATCGAAGGCTTTTTCTCGCGCGAAAAATGGTTCGCCTCGCTGCCGCAAAGCTTTTGGGACGCGCAGGAAAACCCGCCGCTCCTTTAACGCCCCGCCCGCTTCCCATCCGCCTCGGCCATCATCTCGACCAGCGCCTCGAAAGACACTTCCGGTTTCCAACCAAGAACGCGCCGCGCCTTGCCCGCGTCGCCGCACAAAAGGGACGGCTCGACCGGCCGGTAAAAAGCCGGATCGACTTTGACGAGAAGGCGTCCCGTTTTTTGATCTCTCCCGATCTCGGCGCTGCCCTCGCCTTCCCATGCGACGGAAAAACCGTGAAAAGCGGCGACCCGCTCCACGAATTCTCGCACCGAATGCGTCTGGCCCGTCGCCAGAACGTAATCGTCCGCGCGACGATGGCGCAGCATAAGCTTCATGCCGCGCACGTAATCGCCCGCATAGCCCCAGTCGCGCAAAGCGTCCATGTTGCCGAGCGCCAACGGTTCGTCGCGGCCTTTTTTAATCTCCGCAAACCCGATCGTTATTTTGCGCGTCACGAACAAAGGCCCGCGCAAGGGAGATTCATGATTGTAAAGAATCCCGTTGCACGCGAAAAGCCCGAAACCCTCCCGCGCGTTGACGACCGACCAATGCGCCGCGAGCTTCGCCACGCCGTAGGGGCTGATGGGATGAAACGGCGTTTTTTCGTTCTGCGGGGCTTTTTTCGCCCGCCCGAAAATCTCCGACGTCGAGGCGTGAAAAAAGCGGGTCTCCGGACTTTCGGTCCGCACCGCGTTCCAAAGCCGCGCCGCGCCCGCGCCGTCGCGCTCCAGCGCCATGGCAGGGTCCTTGAAGGAATCCCCGACGAAACTCTGCGCCGCGAGATTGTAAAGTTCGTCCGGCTTTTCGGCGCGCAAGACGTTGCGAAGGGAAGCGGCGTCGGAAAGCGCGACTTCGATCAACCGGACGCGGGCCAGGACCCCGCGTTCCTGCAAACGCCAAAGATCGCCGCCGCGCGCCAGGTCAACGCCTACGACTTCCCAGCCCTCTTCAAGGAGCTGCGCGGCGAGATGGGTCCCGTCCTGTCCGGCGATGCCGGTGATGAGAGCTTTGGGCATGGTTTTTGTTTCTTGTTCTGTTTTCTTCCTTCGGCTAGCATACCTTTTGTTCTTCCCAAAGTCTTTCCGAAAAGGCCGCTTTATGTCCAGCAAACTCTCCTCTCTTCTCGCCCTGCTTGTCGCGCTGATCGCCCTGGGCGCCGTTTTCCTGCGCGCGCCCGAAGCGCCAGCGCCCGTCGCGCCCAAAGAAACGGCGTATGAGCGCGTGATGCGCACCAAAACTTTGCGCTGCGCCTATTTCGTCTGGAAACCCTTTTTCATGAAGGACCCGAATACGGGGGTCGTCTCCGGCTTCGTTCCTGAGTTTTTCGAAAGGCTCGGCCAAGACCTTTCCCTCAAAATCGAATACACCGAAGAAGTCAATTACGCGCAGATGTTCGAAGGCTTTGCGGCAGGCCGCTATGACGCCGTTTGCGGTCCGTTAACGCCGACGCCAGGACGAACGCTTGTGGCCGATTTCACCGATCCCATCGCCTATGCCTTTTACAACGTCTATGCGCGCGAGGGCGATGCGCGTTTCGATGCCGGTTTGAGCGCCGTCGACGATGAACCCGTCCGCATTGCGGTTTACGAAGGCGAACTGACGGCGACCATCGCGCCTGCGCGTTTTCCGAAGGCAAAACTTGTGACGCTCTCGAATATGGGCGACGGATCGAGTCTTCTCATGGAACTCGTGACGCAAAAAGCGGACGCCATTCTTACCGACGTGATGAGCGCACAACTTTTCTCGGCCTCCAACCCGGGAAAGATTCGTCTTGTCCCCGGCGGCCCAGCCGCGCTTTTGGCCTCAAGCATTGCGATCCCGCTGAACGAACCCGCTTTGAAAGCTATGCTCAACACCTCGTTTGCCTATCTGAACCAAACAGGCTTTGTCGCCTCCCTCGTCAAAAAATATGGGGCGCAAGGCGTGCTTTATCTGCCTAAAACGAGCTACGAAGTCGTTCCCTAGGTCTTTATGGTTTTTTTTCCGACAATTTAACCGGAAAGAAACCACACTCCTACCCATTAGAGGTAGTAAACTACCAAAAACCGCGAAAGCAAAGCCGCTGTTTCCCGGCGGCTTTTTTTCTGCTAATATCAATCTAACAGATTGGAATTCAATACTATTTGAAAGTTTTATGAAAGGTTAATTTTTCAAGGGGGATCCATTTTAAGGGGGAAAGATTATGTGCAAAAAAATCAAAAAACTCGACGAGGCCCTAGCGCGCCTCCTGCCGATCCAAGAAGGAACGGAACCGGTCGCCTATCTGGTGGGAGCCGCCTATGAAGGCGAGCCTACACAGGAAAAGGCGCTCGTTTACGCTTTTGAAGGCAAGGAATACCTCGTGCCTTTTGTCAATGTTTGGAACGGCGCGCAGGTGATTGAAAGCACGGTCCGGCTGGACCTGGCGGAATGCGTGATCTCGCGCCCGAAAGAAACCAGCCGGATCAGCGAAATGCTGCGTTCAAAAAAGATACCGCCCAGAGCGCGGATCGCCATTTTGAACGGCGTGGATTCCTGGTTCCTGCCCGAAAAAGGCTACAAGGTCCGCATCGTGCCCTTTGCCCTGCCGCAAGAAGCCGAGGCGTAAGACCGGCGAAAGGCCCGGTCGCTTGCCCGACGGGAAAGGCGCGCCTTTGCGAAAATTACCGAGGGAACAACTGGTCCAGTATGTTCCTTGCAGAATGCGGGTAACGTTCGCTGACGGCATAAGCCGCTTTTTTCTGGAGTTCCCACATGCCTTCGCGCACATCCCTGGGCGAGGCCGCCGCGATGGAATCCCAATCGACAGGCGCGACGCGCGCGATGGCCGCCGCCTCTTCCATGGCGAGGCGCGCAGCCACGGGGGTCGTGATAAAACACTCGGCGATTCGGATGTGGTCGTTGACGGCGACTAAACTGGCCGCCGCCATTTCCCAATCCAACAGATTATATTTTTTCGCGATTTCCTTTGCGGGCTCCCGAGCCATGGCCGCTTCGGCTGCCGGACAATTGTGGGGAAGATAGGCTTCCTCCACATTGTGTCTGGGATACGGGCTTTGTCCGATGCTGGCTGCCGCGTTGGCCGCATATTCCCCGTATTCGGCCAGGCTCTTGGCGTCGCCGCCCCGCCTGATATAGGACGCCATGATTTGAATATTGCATTCTTCCAGAAAAGCATTGACCTCGCCCGAAACGACATAATCGGCAGCGATGGGCTTCCTTACAAACGCCTTGTGCGTCGCTTCGCCGAGAAACGCGCCCGCCTTGGCCACCATGGTCGGAATGTCCAGCCGAGCGCCGTCGGCGATGGCGTGGCTTTGCTTCAAAAATATTTCGGAAAGGCCGCTCCCGGCCTCAACAAGGCGTCTTGAAAGAACGGGTTTGGGAACGACGGGAACGGAACGCCTGTCAAGCGGCTCCATATACGCGGCGCCGACGACGACCTCCATCGCCATCCTATAGGCAACGGGCGCAGGCAGGACCGATACGACGCCGCCAACCGTTTGCGCCAACGCGTAAAGGCAAGCTTTGGCTAAATCCTTTTCCTCAAGCCCCGCTTTATGGGCTGAAAAAAGCGCGTCTTCTCTCAGGGCCGCCGCGCCAATGGCGGGATTTTCATGGGGGCTGTGATGAGGATCGTTCGTGAGAACAAGGCCGGTTTTATAATCTTTGTTCCCAAGCGTTCGTGAAAGAATTTCGTCAAAAGCGACGAAATCGTTTTTGTCAGCCCCCTTGCCTACCAAAAAGGTTTGCAGGACGAAGGATATCTCTCGAAGAATCTCGCTCGCTTCCGCCCTGTCCTCCGGTTCAGCCATATTCCTAAAGGAACAGCGGATTATACTCCCCGTTAAAGCCGCCGTCGTCGCCAATAACGTTTCCGCGTTCAGCCTGCCTGTTTCTTCTTCTCGATAACGCTCGACAACGGCTTCGCTGATTTGCTGCGCGACCGCCTTTATGTTGGAAGCAGGATCGGACCCGCACCGCGCTTTTTCAAATAAAGGCATAAATTTCGTTCCTTTCCGATAAAGTGTCCCGTCGCGGCAATTGTAGGTAGATTCTTTTCTCGGTCAATATGGCTGTATGGTTAAATAGCCCAAAATTTTGGTCCGCAACATTCTTTGATCGCTTTCTCAAACGTCTTATGATGTAAGGCGTTTTTTCCTTTTGCTCGGCAGCCTTTAGGCTGCTGGTGCCCCAGGAGGGAATTGATCAAAAACGTTCGATTCCTCACGTTTTTGACCCTTCGGGCGCCCCCGCCTTCGGCGAGTTGCGTCCAAAACGCTCCTATGGTCGCGTTTTGTGAACCCCAAGGGGTTCAAGTCAACCTGATACATCAAGAACCAAAAGGGGGATCGGCAAAGCCGACCCCCCCCTTTTTGGTTCTTGGTGCCCCAGGAGGGACTTGAACCCCCACTCTCTTGCAAGAAACAGATTTTGAGTCTGCCGCGTCTACCAATTCCGCCACTGGGGCCTTTGCGCGCACGGGCCGAAAAAGCCGGCCCCGCAAGGCAGGGGGCGATCATAGCGTTCCGCTCGTCCGGGTCAACCCGGAAATAATCGGCCGAAAAGCTGGTTTTTACGGCGTCTCGGCCGCCAGCGCCTGTCGCATTTTTTCCGCCAAGGTCAGAAGGCTGTTTTCCATAAGAGCCAGCGCCTCGGCCTGTTTTTGCTGAACGCGGGAAAGGTCGCCTTCCTGCAAAAGCCGGGCCGCTTCTTCCATCGCCCTTTCCCCGCTCTTGGCCTCAAGGCGCATCACCGGCTCGACCTTTTCGGAAGCCTCGCGCAAAGCCGCCAGCAGAACTTGTTGGCGGGACAAAAGCCGGGCGAGGCCATCCCGACGCGCCTTGCGTCCCTTGGGCGTTTTGTTTTCCTGGCCGAGTAAAAGCGCCGTTTCTTCGAGCAGGTTTTTCTGCCCCCGCACCAGCGCGCGCAAAAGCGACGTTTGTTCCACAAGCTTGTATTGATCGGGCGTCAGCTCCGGCGGCGTCGTGCGAAGATTTTCGATCAGCCCTTGCAGCCGCGCCAGCTTCTCGCGCGCGGCTTGCCGCGCGAACCTATCGGAATGCGCGCGGGCTTCCGTCAAAAGAGCCTTCATGTCTTCGGCGGACAGAACCTCTCCGGCTCCCGCTAGGGGCCATTCCACGCCTTGCAAAGCCGTCGGTTGCCGTGCCCGTTCGTTTTCAAGCGCGAGAAAATAGGCGGCCAGCGCCTGCTCCATCCGCGCGAAAAGGGGCGCGACGGCTTCTTGCGGCATTTCCCGCTCAAGCGCGGAGGAAACGTCTCTCTCGGCCAAAGCGAGGCGGCCTCGCGCCAGACCGAGCGCTCCCTCTTCGAGCCGGATAGCCGTTTGCCACATCATGTCGCGCACGGCCTCGACCGTCGAAGGCTCCTTGTTCAAAACCAGGCGCACGGCGGCGGCGCGGAGCGCCATTAGAACGACCGGATCGCCCCGATACAACCCCTGCTGCCGCGCGATTCCCGCCATGACGCTCGCGGCTTCGTCCCGCGCGGCGCCGTCGGGCTGGCCGAGCAGCTTTTGCCTTTCTTCAATCAAAGCTCGCGCAAAGGGGTTGCGAAAGACGCGGGAAGGCAACTCTATCTCCTGCGGCGCGCTGAAGCTGCGATTTCCCGCACCGTCCACGGCGATGAGATAGGCCGTTACGCGAAGCCCGGCCCAGGGCAAAAGCGTCAGATCCGCATAACCAGCTCCCCGCGTCTCCTTAAGTCCCGGCTGACTTAAAACGATTTCGACGGGAGGTTCTCCCGCCTTGGGCGAAGAGGCTGCGGGCGCAAGGCGCGCGATGATTTTCTCCACGCCGTAATCGTCCGAGGCCGCGTAAGCGAAGCGAACGGTCTTGCGCGTGGTGACCTGCGGCGCTTCGGTAAAAGCGATGCGGGGTGCGGCATCGGGCACCAGGCGAAGATGCCAAAGGCCGAGTCGCTTAAAGCCTCGGCGCAGAAAAAGCGTCAGGGATTCGGGTTTGGCCTCTTGGGGAATGGCAAAGGAAACCGTCGCCTCTCCCGCGCCTTCTTCCTCCAGCGGCTTTTCTTCGTCCCCCAAAACCGCGACCGCCGAGCCGCTGCGCCCCGAATGGCTGACATGGACAAGGCTTCCCGCCAGAATGTCGATCCGTCGGCCGAAACGAGACCCTTCCAGAGGTTCCGTCGGGAGGCGCGCGTAAACAGGAGGCGTCACCCAGGCCTTTGCCTCCGAAGCGCCCCAGGTTTCCCAGCACGAGCCATATGCGATCAGGGCCGCGCAGACGATAAAAAATTGCAGGTGCCGACGGCGCGGCCAGAAGCCGACCGCCCCGCGCAAAGCCAGCGCCGCCCAGAACCATAAAAGGACCAAAGCCGCCCCGTGCGCCCCTGGCCGCGTTGGCGTGAATGTTTCAGCCGCGCGCAAAAGCGCGTAAAGAACAAGGGCCGCGCCCGGGGGCGCCAGCGCAAGGCAAACGAGGCGCGGCGAGGCCCGCAGCCGCGAAAGGAAAAAGGCCAACTTATCGCTCCCGCGCCTGGAATGATGGCGGCGGTCTTCCCAAAGAGAACGCATTTTTTTCCGGGCGCTACGCTGCACAATCGGCCCCCATCCAGTCCGGAACGGCTTCCCATCCCATCCGCTCGGCAGGCGCGAGGGAGCGGCGAGTCAAGGCGTAATCCGCGCCTGAAACAAAAACCTCAGCCCAGAGGGATTCCCGCGCAAGGAAGGAAAACCGTCCGGCTTTTTCGAAAGAAAGAACGGCCAGCAACTCGTCCTTATGGGGAAAGGGCATAATTCTTTCCCCGCCCCAGGGGTCCGGCTCGCCCGACGGCCCGGTCAGAACGACGGAAGCGGTCAGCCTCCCGGGTTCGAAGCGAAGGGGCAGAATCTCAGCGGCTCCTTCCGCGATGTCCCAGGGATCGGCGTCCAGCGCGACGACCGTCCGGCCTGCCTCCCGGCGGACGCCCAGGACCCGGACAACGTGGAGGGCGGTTTTTTCAAGCAGTTTTTCGCCCGCCTCAAAACGCAAAGCGCAACCGAGCGACGCCAGGCGCTGCCGCGTCAAAGAGAGCCAATCGGCGAAAGAAAGGGAAGGCGTGTCCGCCTGGATCTCGCCCAGTTCGAGCGTCCCCGGCGCGAAGCTCTCGGCCCTGAGAAGGGCGACGACTTCGACCAGCCGCCGGTAAGCGGCGTCAAGGGCCGTTACTTCACGCGGCGCGGCGACGGAAAGCCCAGCGAAGGAAAGGCGCGGGCTTTTTGCGATCCGCCCGAGGGCGCCCGCGAGATTTTCAAGCGTCAAATCCGTCCCGCCCGAAGGGCCAAGCCCCAGATCAATCCGCAAGGACAAGGGCGCCGTCCTCTCCATGTCTTCGGCAATCCTCTCGACGAGGCCCATCTCCGCAAAAGAGCCGATTCTTATCCGGGAAAGGCCGGCAAGCAGCGCGGCGGTTATGTCGTCCTCGTTCCTGCGAAAACCGCCCAAAACGATCCGCGCGGGCGGCATATCGCCCTCCAGCGCATAAGCCAGCTCGCCCGCCGACCTTACGCAAGCTCCGGCCCCGGCTTCCGCTAAGGCCCGGATCACGGGCAGGCTCGTTTTGGCCCGCAGCGCGTAATCAACCCGCGCGTCGGGATCGAACGAAAGGCGCCGGACATTCGCCTGAAGCTGCCCGACGCTGGCGCAGAAAAAGGGCGTCGGCACGTCCTGGGCAATTTCGACGAGGGGAACGGCCTCGGCGCATAAGACATCGTTGCAATAGGAAAAGGGCGACGGCTTCATGGCGGCGGGTCCAACTCCGGGCTTGGATAGACGCGGGCGCGCGGATCGCCGCCGGAAGGCGCCTCCAAAACCGAAGGCCGCTTGCCGCAACCGCTTAAAAGGGCCAAACTCAAAAGGACCAGCCCCAGGAATCCGGCCATCGTCGATCGTGAGGGCGCCAAAAAAAGCATGGGAAACCCGAATGATTCTTCGTTTTCTTTTCGCCTTCCAGCGTAGGCCTTTTCGGCCCCTTTTCGCAACCTGTCTTTGGTTTTTTCTGGCATTTTTTGCGTCGGCGGGCGGCTTCCCGGCCACAGGAAAGGCTGAAGAAAGGCAGACGAGCGGCTGGACGGCCCTAAGCGAACCGCTTCCCATCCCTTCCGTGCTGGTCAGGGACGTCAAGGGACAAAGGGACCGCCTTAAGGACCTGATCCTTGAGGCTCTTGAAGAGAATCGGCTCGTCTTGCTTCACTTATGGGCGCCCTTTTGTCCGCCCTGCCGCCCGGAAATGCGCGCGCTGGCTGCCGCGCGACCCCGGCTCAAGGCGCAAGGCATAGCGGTCATCGCGCTGGCGGAAGACCCGGACGCTCGCCACACCGTTCCGGCTTTCGCGCGCCGATTCGAGCTTAGGGACTTGCCTCTTTACATGGATGAAGATTCTCTCGCGGCCGAGGCGCTTGAGCCGCCGGGGATTCCCTCGACCTATCTCCTCGGACCGAAGGGCGAGTTCGTGGCGCGACACGACGGCGCGCTGAACTGGCTTTCTCTTTCGCTTGAAAAGGGCAGATAAATCAAAGGCCCGGCGCTTGAGGGCTTGTTTCGGCGCCTATGGAACTGACCGTCGGTATAACTAGGGTTCAAACTCAATTACCGCGGGGGTTCTGCGCGGCAATCGAGTTTGGACCCTAAGTCGTCTCGCTCGAGGAACCGATGTTCGCGAAGACGGAGATCAGCTTTTTGTCGTCGAAGGACAGATCCCCCGCCTTGAGAACGACGTTGCCGCTGCTGTCCGTCTCGATAGAGGTGACGCGGCCTATCACGCGCACGTCGCTAAGCTCCATCGTTTCGCCCGAGCTGTTCTTGGCGGTGATGGAGAAGGAATAGGCGCCGTCCGCCGCCTTTGTGCCGTCGTCGCAAGTGCCGTCCCAGACCAGGCGGTTAAGGCCCTTCGTCGTGGCTCCGTTCAGCGTGGCGATGACCTTGCCGCTGCTGTTCTTGACGTAAATCTTCGCGCTGAGCGCCTCTTGGTCCAGATTATAGGCCAGGATCGCCTGGCTGTTTTGAACCGTCAGCTTGCCTTCGCTCGGCGCTTCGACGTAGGCGCCGACATAGCTTAAAAGGGGCGTGATCCCGTTCGAATTGAGGGACGAGATGATTTTGTCGAGCTTGTCGTTGGAATTGATCTGCTGTTCGACTTCGGCGTATTGGACGAGCTGCGAGGTAAACTCGCTGACATCGGTCGGAGAGGTCGGGTCCTGGTTTTGAAGCTGCGTGACAAGAATTTTCAAAAAGGTCTGATAGTCGCCGTAAAGGCTCGTGCTGCTCGACGAGCTTGTGGACGAAGCGCTCGACGCCTGGGACGCGATGTAGTTGTTGAGAACGGAAGAGGAAGAGCTTGTATCGACGGTCGTCATGGCTTTTCTCCCTGTTACACGCGCAAGTTCACGCGCTCGGGCGTGACATAGTAAGTTTCGGGACCGCCCCAGGCGGCTTCTTCCGTTTCGTCCTCGGCGGTCAAAACGGGCAGGCCTTCCTTCCCGCCGCTTTCCGCCCCGGTTTGCGCCCGACCAAAGGCGCCGTCGCCGCGCAAAGAAAATTGCAGGCACCCCGCATCGGCTTGAAGCCCGGCGTCCTGAAGCGCGCGCTGCAAAATCGCGGAATCCTTCTCCAGCGCCTGAAGCGTCGCCAGCTTGTCCACCGTCACGGCGGCCTGAACTTTCTTGTCGTCGGTAAAGGTCAGCTTGACCTCGACTTTTCCGAGATCGGGCGGATTAAGCTGGATGGTCATTTCCTCCTTGCCCGCCTTGGCCATTTTATGAATCTGGACGGCAACCTGCTCGACCGCCTGCGAGGTTCCGGACGCGCCGTTTTTCGCAACGGCAAGCTGGCCCGTCACATTATAGGTGTTGGCCGTGCGCCCCGCCTCGCCGATCGGCGCCGTCATATTGGAGGCGCTTGAGGCGCTTGATCCCGCGCCGCTTGAGGCCTCGCCGACTGGAAAAGACAAAGAAGCCGCAAGGTTCTGTCCGACCGAAAGGCTCTGCTGTTTGGGGGA
This sequence comes from uncultured Rhodospirillaceae bacterium, assembly GCA_964652235.1. Classification (GTDB taxonomy): domain Bacteria; phylum Pseudomonadota; class Alphaproteobacteria; order UBA9219; family UBA9219; genus CAZZDK01. The sequence goes on along the minus strand of CAZZDK010000011.1, from coordinate 41,147 downwards.
ACCCGTTTCCTGGCCTGGAGCTTGAGCCGAGGGATTCGGCGCAAGCGCCTCAGCCCCTTCCTTTGTCGTCGTCCGGGGCGCAGGCGTCGGGACTTCCTGGCTCTCCCTCGTCAAGCCGAAAAAGGCTTTGATAGGCTTGTCCTCTTCCTGCGCGACCGGAGCCGGGAGGGCGGCGGTTTCAATCGCCGGGGCCGTTTCCGGGAACGCCGCGACAGGGTCCGGCGCTTTCTTGGGCGAGGGAGCGCTTGGGGGCGCTTCTTTCGCTTCAAAGGCGACGCCCTGCTGCGCCTCGAACGGCCTTTCGGAAGGAATCGTCGTCAAAGGGACCTTGAGAACCGTTTCGCCGTCTAGGTCCGGTTCGGCGCTTTTTGTTTCTTCCGTTTGTTCCGCGGGGGACGCTTGAATGCTTCCTTGCGGGCTTTCTCCCACATTCTTTGTTGCCTTCCTTTCGACTGCCTCTGGCTGAGGGAGACAAAAAGCCAGAAAGGGCTGATCTTCAAGGTCCTCCGTCGCCCCGTCCTGACCGGGAGCGCCTTCGGCGCCGGTCTCTTGAGAAACTTCTTCGATTGACTCAGCCTCTAAAGCCGTTTCCGCGACTTTTTCTTCGTCCTTGGCGACGACGGGCTTTTCCTCTTCCTCGTCACTCTTTACGGCCTCGGTTTCGTTGGACGACGATACGGCCGCCTTCGTCCCTTCCTTCGGAGCCTTTGCCTCCGGGGGCGTGGCGGAGACTTCCTCTCCGGCCTGCGTCCGTAGAGCCGCCTTATCCTGGTTCTTGCCCGCGACGTTCTTGGCCGTTTCCGGAACGTTCGGCTTGATCGTCGCCAGGCCGCCCTGGGTTTCGGCCAGAAGGCTCGCGAACAGACCCGCCGCCGCCCCGCTCCCCGTAGCGTTTTTCAACGCCGCGAGCAGCCCGGACGATGAGGCGCCGGAAGCGGCAAGATTTTGCGTTTTCGTTTCGGCGAACAAGGCCATGGGAATCTCCTTTTTCTTTCGTTCTCAGGCCGTGCGATCAACGGCGATGGGCGAACAAGTGGGGCTATAGGCTTTCTTCGCGCCGCCTTTTTTGCGCGTATCCGCGTAACTATCGACGACCTTCACGCCTTCGCGCGCGGCCTCGATAACGGTCTGCAGGAAGTTCTGCGTCCCGGCGATGGCGGCTTTCAAAACGGCGGCGTTGCGCTGACCGACTTCGGCCAATTTTTCACCGATCTCGCGCAGCCGTCCGCGCGCGGCTTCGTCCGCCCCCTTAAGCAAGGACGGCGTCTGCCTGAGCGTCAGAATATGTTCCTGATAGGCGCGCAAAAGCTTCGCCTTCTCTTCGCGCAGGGAAGACAGGCCCGCCATGTCCTGTTTGTCGAGAAAGGCCAGCTCCTTTTCCATAAGCGCGGTCAAGGAACGCATCGTTTCCTCGACGGAAGCCGCCAGTTTGAAAGGGTCCGTCTTAACGGCTTTTTCTTCAACCGGTTCTTTACCCATGGGCTCCTCCTTGCAAAGCCGCTTTCTGGCTTTGGCTTTGAATCCTGATCATTTCGGCCATCACGGCGCTGGACAGACCGAAATCGCCCGCCTGCGCCATGGCCTTGCCGTATTCCTGGACCAGCATATCCCGCATGACGTCTTCGCCCGTGCCGCCGCCGAACTCCGGATCGGTTTCGACGCCTTCCCACATGGGTTTGAGCATTTGCGCCATGAAGACGGCTTCGAACTCGCGCGAGGCCGCCTCCAGCTTTTTAAGCGAAGCTTCCGGCAGAACCGCGTTTGCCTGAACGGCGCCGACCTCCATCCTCCCCCTCCTCAAATCACGTCAAGCTCGGCCTGCAAAGCGCCCGCCGCCTTGATGGACTGCAAAATCGTAATCATGTCGCGCGGCCCGATGCCGAGCGCGTTGAGCCCCTGCACCAATTCCTGAAGGCTCACGCCCTCTTTAAGAAGTCCAAGTTTCTTGCCGTCGCCTTCGTCCACTTCGATGTCGGTGCGCGGCACCGTGGTTGTCGTCCCCCCTTCCGAAAGAGGCGCGGGCTGCGAGACCTGGGGCGTTTCGGTGATCCGAATGGTCAGATTCCCCTGCGCAATGGCGACCGTATTGATCCGGACGTTTTCGCCCATGACGATGATTCCCGATTGCTCGTCCACCACGACGCGCGCGACCTGATCGGGTTGAACGCGAATCTGTTCGATCTGCGTCATCAGGCCCACGATGTCGTGACGGCGGGCGTCGGGAACAAGAACGCGCACCGTCGCCGGGTCCACCGCGACGGCGGCTTGCGTGCGCAAATCCTGGTTGATGGCATCGGCGATGCGTTTGGCCGTCGTGAAATCCGGGTTGCGAAGCCCCAGGCGCAAGGAACCGAGATCCGCCAGGCGGAACGGTATCTCGCGCTCGATGATCGCGCCGTTGGAAATGCGGCCCGCCGTGGGCACGCCCTTGGTGACGGAAGCGCTGTCGCCCGAAGCGTTAAAACCGCCCACGGCGACGGGCCCCTGCGCGACGGCATAAACCTCGCCGTCCGCGCCCAGAAGCGGCGTGACGAGGAGAGTCCCGCCCGTCAGGCTTTTCGCGTCGCCGAGCGTCGAGACCGCCACATCCACCCGCCCGCCCTGCGCCGTAAAGGGCGGCAACGTCGCCGTTACCATGACGGCGGCGACGTTCTTGGTCTTCATGCTCGTGCCGCGGGTGTTGACGCCAAGGCGCTCCAGCATACCGACCAGGCTGGCGCCGGTGAAAGGCGAGTTGGACAGGCCGTCGCCCGTGCCGTTCAAGCCGACGACCAGCCCGTAGCCGATCAGCATATTGTCACGCACGCCTTCGAAATCAACGACGTCCTTAAGCCGCGAGGTCGCCTGGGCGGGAAAAGAGGGAAGGATCAGAAGCGCCAGGATCGACGCCGCAAGAAAGCGTCTCCGGACGGCGCGGCGGATCCAGCCCGAAGAGGGGAGAGAGAAAGAAAAGAGAGGCGTATCAACAAAGCCGGTCATGGAAACTCCTGATCCTTCCGGCCTTTCTCTCGCAAACCCTGTGCCAGACGGGCCTGCAAGAAGGGGGCGCCCCTATCCATTTGATTTATAATGAATAGAAAAGCCGACCCGCTCTGTTCGTCTCGGCCTTTCAGCCGTACGTCTTGTTTTTCTCGTCCCTGATCGGCAGCTTTTGCCCGCTCTTGTCCCTCTTGCGTAAAAGAGGGGTGATCGCCACTTTAAGGGTGATCCCAAGCGCCGATAAGGTTAAGATGCGGACATGATCAGTCGAATCGAAGGGCCAAGTTCGTTATCCGTCACCGCGCCCGTCAAGCGCGCGACCAATGCCTCGCGCGCGGACAAAGCCAGCTTTTCCAAACACCTCTCCGAGGCCGAGGAAGCCGACCCCCTTCTGGAAACAAGCGCGCTCGGCTCGGTTTCCGGCGTTTTGAACATTCAGGAGGTCGATGACGCCCTGGCTCGCGCCGCGCGCGGAAAGCTGCGCGCCGAGGACCTTTTGGACCGACTTGACGATCTGCGCCTGGATATTCTGGGCGGGGCGCTTTCCAAGGCGAAGCTTCTTCGCCTGGCCGAAGCCGTTCGCGTGAGGAGGCCGACCCTTTCGGACCCGAAATTAACCGAAATTCTTGACGAAATCGACTTGCGCGCGCAGGTGGAATTGGCCAAATTCACGCGCGCTTGAAGCGCCTGTTTTTCGAATCGCCCTTAAGGAGTTTTTGCGTATGGTCACCGTGCCCGCCAACTATAAGCCGACCGAAAAAGAACCCTACATGAATCCTGTCATGCTGGAATATTTCCGGCGGAAGCTTATCGCCTGGAAAGAGGAAATCATCAGGGACGCGGACAACACCTTGCAGGAACTTCAGGACGAAGGCGGGCTGCGCGAGCCGGACATCACGGATCGCGCCTCGGTCGAAACGGAAGTCGCGCTGGAACTTCGCGCCCGCGACCGCCAGCGCAAGCTTATCAGCAAGATCGACGAAGCGCTGGAGCGCATTCGTTCCGGCGAATACGGCTATTGCGAAGAAACGGGGGATCCCATCGGCGTCAAAAGGCTCGAAGCGCGGCCTGTGGCCACGTTGACCGTCGAAGCCCAAGAGCGCCACGAACGCATGGAGCGCACGCATCGTGATGAACGCGAATAAAGCGGCCTTTTTTCTCTGCGCCGCGCTGGGCCTTTTCCTTTCCCAGGAAGCCCGCGCCGCCGGGTCGGCGCCCGCTCTTTTAGGCATTCAGGAGGTTCTGGTCCGCCAGGCGCATCTGGGCAACGGCCCGGCCAGCGATTCCTGCGGCCTTTCCGGCAGCGAGGCCGCGAACGAAGTCGTTAAAAGGCTCCGGGAGGACCAGGTCCCGGCCTACCCGCTCATGAAGGCCCCCACGCACAAAGAACCGGTCGCCCGCGTGGAGCTTTTGCCCGAAATAGCGACGTTGCAGCATCAGGGCCTCGACTGCGTTTCCTGGATTTCCCTTATGGCCGAAACGCGGGAAGCCGTCGCGGTGCCGCCGCTTGACATCGCGCGCAACGTTTCCGTGGTTTATTGGCGGGGGGGCCTGCTGGTCAGCAGCGCGCAAACCATGCACGCGCGGGCCGTTTACGACGCTTTGGCCAAGCTGGCCTCAAGCTTCGCGCAGCGCTACAAAGTGGACCAGCCGCCGCCTTTGCCGGACTTTGAGGAATAGCCCGTCCCTTTTTCCTTAACTCCCTCAAAGAAAAGGCCTTTTTTTGCTTTTTTTGTTTGGCGCGACGACGCCAAAATGCTACTCCTTTGAAACAAATTTCTCCTTGAAAAAACAGGCTTTCCCGTGACCGGTTCCGATTCCCCAGCCCCCCTCCCTTCCGACATTTCGCCGATTTCCATCGAAGACGAAATGCGTCAGTCCTACCTCGATT
>CAZZDK010000011.1:0-36262 GCA_964652235.1 uncultured Rhodospirillaceae bacterium | reverse complement strand
ATCGTCAGCCGCGCGCTGCCCGACGTGCGCGACGGCCTGAAGCCCGTCCATCGCCGCATCCTCTACGCGATGAAAGAGGGCGGCTACGACAGCTCCAAGCCCTATAAGAAATCCGCGCGCATCGTCGGCGACGTGATGGGGCAATACCACCCGCACGGCGACGCGGCGATTTACGACGCCATGGTCCGCATGGCGCAGGATTTTTCCATGCTGCTGCCGCTCGTGGACGGGCAGGGCAATTTCGGCTCGATGGACGGCGATCCGGCCGCCGCCATGCGTTATACCGAAGCGCGGCTGGCCAAGGCCGCCGAAACGCTTTTGGAAGACATCGGCAAAGATACCGTCGCTTTTCAGCCGAACTACGATGAGATTACGGTCGAGCCGGTCGTTCTGCCCGCGCGTTTCCCGAATCTGCTCGTCAACGGCGCGAACGGCATCGCGGTAGGCATGGCGACGAACATCCCGCCGCACAATCTTGGCGAAATCTGCCAAGCTTGCATCGCGATGATCGAAAAGCCGGACATGACGACCGAAGAACTTCTTGAGATCGTCCCGGGCCCGGATTTTCCGACCGGCGGCCTTATTCTCGGCCAGGCGGGCTGCCGCGCCGCCGCCCATACGGGTCGGGGCAGCATTGTCCTGCGCGCCCGCACGACCATCGAGGAGATTCGCAAAGACCGCCAGGCGATTGTCGTCACCGAGATTCCGTATCAACAGAACAAAAAACGCCTGATCGAGATCATTGCCGAATGCGTGCACGACAAAACCATTGAGGGCATCGCGGATCTGCGCGACGAGTCCGACCGCGACGGCGTGCGTATCGTCATCGAAATCAAGCGCGACGCGATGGCCGACGTCGTTCTTAACCAGCTTTTCAAGCACACGCCTTTGCAAAGCAGCTTCGGCGTGAATATGCTGGCGCTGAAGGGCGGGCGTCCCGAATTGATGGGCCTGCGCCAGGTTCTTGAGGCTTTTCTCGCCTTCCGCGAGGAAGTCATCACGCGCCGCACGACTTACGAGCTGGAACAAGCCCGCGCCCGCGCCCATATTTTGCTGGGCCTGGCCGTCGCGGTCGCCAATATCGACGAAGTGATCGCCCTTATCCGCAAAGCGCCGGATCCCGCGATCGCCAAGGAACAATTGATGGCTCGCGCCTGGCCCGCCGCCGATATCGCGCCGCTGATCGCGCTTGTGGACGAGGACGGCCTGCGCGAGGACAAGACCTACCGCATGAGCGAGGCGCAGGCCAAAGCCATTTTGGATTTGAAGCTGCACCGCCTGACGGGCCTGGAGCGCGACAAGATCGGCGACGACCTTCGCGCCGTGACGGACCAGATCAAGGATTATCTCGACATTCTGGCCAACCGCTCGCGCGTTCTGTCCATCATGAAGGAAGAGATCGCGGATATTCAAGCTCGCTTCGCCGCGCCGCGAAAAACGACCATCGAGGCCCAGGAATTCGAGACCGACATCGAAGATCTCATCCAGCGCGAAGACATGGTCGTCACCGTCAGCCACGCGGGCTACGTCAAGCGCGTGCCGCTTTCGACCTACCGCGCGCAAAAACGGGGCGGCAAAGGCCGCACCGGCATGGTGACGAAGGACGAGGATTTCGTTTCCGACATTTTCGTGGCCTCGACCCACACGCCCATGCTGTTCTTTTCCTCTCTCGGCATGGTGTACAAACTCAAGGTGTACAAGCTGCCGCTCGGCACGCCGCAGGCGCGGGGCAAGGCGCTTGTCAATCTTTTGCCGCTTGAGCAAGGCGAAACCATAACGACGACCCTGCACCTGCCCGAAGACGAGGGCGCGTGGGAAAGCCTGAACGTCGTTTTCGCGACGTCGGCGGGAACGGTCCGGCGCAACAAGCTTTCGGATTTTTCGAATATCCGCGCGGGCGGCCTGATCGCCATGAAGCTTGAGGAAGGCGACAAATTGATCGCCGTTCACACCTGCCTGGCCGAAGACGACCTCCTTCTCGCGACGCGGCAGGGCAAGGCGATCCGCTTCGCCGCGAGCGACGTGCGCGTCTTCGCGGGGCGGACTTCGACGGGCGTTCGAGGCATCAAGCTCGCGAAAGGCGACGAGGTTATCTCGATGTCCGTCCTCGCCCATGTCGAGGCTTCGCCGGAAGAACGCGGGGCCTATCTCAAGCAAAAACGCGCTCTTTCCGGCAATGGCGAGGAAACGGGAGAAAACGGAAACGGCGACGAAGAGGATGTTTCCACCGACCTCGTGCTTTCGCCTGAGCGCTTCGCGCAACTGGCCGCGCAAGAGGAATATCTGCTCACGGTCTCGGAGCGCGGCTACGGCAAGCGCACCTCTTCCTACGAATACAGGATCGCAGGACGCGGCGGACAGGGCATATGGAACATGGATATGTCCGACCGTAACGGCCTGATCGTGGCCACCTTCCCGGTCAAGGACGGCCAGGACGTCATGCTGGTGACGGATGGCGGACAGATTATCCGTATGCCGGCCTCGGACGTGCGCGTCGCCGGGCGCCGAACGCAGGGGGTCACTCTTTTCCGCATAGCGGAGGATGAAAAAGTCGTGTCCGTCGCCGTCCTCGAGGACCAGGAAGGCGAGGAAGGCGCGGATTAAGCCTTCTTTAAGGGGCTTTTCTTAAAACGAACTCAAGCGCCACGAATCAGGGTTTATAATAAATGATAGGAAAACCGCGTGTCGGCCTTTACCCCGGCACTTTCGACCCGATTACGCTCGGCCATTTCGAGATCATCTGCCGCGCCTCCAAGCTCGTCGACAAGCTCATCATCGGCGTCGCCAAGAACAGCGGCAAAGGCCCCCTTTTCGACACCAAAACGCGCGTCAAGTTCGTTGAAACCGAGATTCAGCCCCTGATCGAAAAAGGGGCGAACATCGAGGTGCGTCCGTTCGAAACCCTTCTTATGCACTACGCCAAGGAAATAGGGGCCGAGCTCGTCATCCGGGGCCTGCGCGCCGTTTCCGATTTCGAGTACGAGTTCCAGATGGCCGGGATGAACCACCGCATGTGCAAAGAGATTGAGACGATCTTTCTCATGGCCTCGGATCGGCATCAGTTTATTTCTTCGCGCTTTGTGAAGGAAATCGCCGTTCTCGGCGGCGACGTCAGCTCGTTCGTCAGCCCGCAGATTTTCCAGGCCCTCCAAAAGCGCTTCGGCACCGAAAATGGGCGCAAGAAAGTCGTCACGGAAGTCAGGGATTGATCCGGTGCCCCCCGCCTTTTTCTCCAAAGCGGCCCTTTTCCTTCTAGCCTTCCTTCTTTCGGCCTGCGCGTCTCTTCCGCTCCACACGCCCGTTCCGGCGGAAGAGTCCGCCGCGGCGCGCGTGCCGGATTTTCCGCCCACCATTCGTTTCTGGGCCGATGAAATGCCGCACGGCGCCGAGCATCTGGTCGCGCAAAGCATGGAAGATTTTCGCAAGCTTCGCGCCGGACGGTGCGGGAAAAACGCTTCCTGTTCGGCCGTCCACTTTCTCGCCCTTTCCGGCGGCGGCAACGACGGCGCGTTCGGCGCGGGTTTTCTAAGCGGCTGGTCGGATTCGGGGGAAAGGCCGCAGTTCGATCTGGTCACGGGCGTCAGCACGGGGGCGCTAATCGCACCGCTTGCTTTCCTCGGCGAAACCTACGACCGTAAACTCGAGGCGCTGTTTACGGAAACGAAAACCGACAACATCGTTTTGGCCGATCTGTGGACTTTTCTTTCCGGACTGACGGGCGGACGGCTTGCCTTGACCGACGTCTCGCCGTTCGTGGAGCGAATCCGCCAAACCTATTCGGAGGAAATACTCGACGAAATCGCCGCCGAACATCGCAAGGGCCGCCGCCTGTTCATCGGAACGACGAACCTAGAGGCGCAGCGAGGCGTCATCTGGAACATGGGAGCCATCGCAGCCAGCGGCCATCCGGATCGCGCCGAATTGTTTCACAAGATTATCCAGGCCTCGGCGGCTATTCCGGGCGTTTTCGAGCCGGTCTTCATCAAGGTGGCGGCCGGCGGAAAAACCTATAGCGAGATTCACGTGGACGGCGGCGTGACCTCGCAGGTTTTTCTCTACCCGATTCAAATGCCGCGCGGCGCCGTGGCGGCCTTCAGAAAAAGCGGCGTTGAGCGCAATCTTTACATCATCCGTAACGCCAAAGTGAAACCGGAATACGAAGGGTTGCCGCAACCGGGCCTTTTTTCCATCAGCAAGCGGTCCGTGGACAGCCTGATCAAAAACAACGGTGTAGGCGATCTGTACCGCCTTTATCTGACGGCGCAGCGCGACGGCGCGCATTACCACGAAACGAACATCCCGGCGAGCTTTAACGCCTCTTCAAAAGAAATGTTCGATCCTTGTTATATGAAGGCCCTTTTTGAGACAGGCCGAGAATTGGGGCGGGGAAAGGACCCCTGGGCTGAGGCGCCGCCGGGAATCGCGCCTGTTAACTGATTTTGCGGCCCCGGTCTCATGAAAAACGGAGGAAAAGGGGCCTGAAACCAAATTTTCATTGATTTTCCGGTATGTTCTTCCTAGTTTCCAGCCTTCACGAAAAGCGACCTCGTAGCTCAGTCGGTAGAGCATCTGACTTTTAATCAGAGGGCCGCGGGTTCAAGTCCCGCCGGGGTCACCACTTTTCTAAGAGAAAACAAAGGGCTGCAAGAGATAAAAAAATCTTGCAGCCCTTTCTCTTTTTCCATGTCAACACTATGTCAACAAAACGCCTTCGTTTTATGTCGGCAAAAGGCGCGAAAACGTAGTGCCGCTTCCTACACGATTCGGCTCATTTGCTCATTTTGGCGATCACGGCCTCTATTCCTTCGGCCATCCGTACCGTTTGTTTTCTCACTTCCACAAGGTTTCGGTGAAGGCTGTAGCCCAGAAGCCAAAAAGCAAGGCCAAAGCAGCCCAAGCCCCAAAACAAGCCTGTTTTCCAATCAAAGAGCCAATCGGGAAGCGCGGTTAAATCCATCGGGAACACCCTGCACAAGACGTTACTATAGTAACGTATGATTGAAAAAGCCCCTGTGCAAGTTTTTTCGCATGAAAGAGAAACATGCGATTCAGATTCAAAACAAGGTGATTGACGCGCTTATGGCGCGGCGCAAGGAGCTTGGTCTATCCCACGAAAAACTGGCGGAAAAGGCGGGGCTGCACCGGACGGCGATTTCCCATATCGAAAACCGCCGACGCAACCCGACCCTTCTCAACTGCATCAAGCTGGCCGATGCGCTCGGCTGTCGGCTTGCCGATCTACTGGACAAAGCAGAGGCCAAGCCGCCTAAAAGTTGACGGCCAGTAGGCTTTCTTGGTGCGGGAGAATGATAGCTTGTGTGCGTTTCTTCAAAAGGCACACATGCGTTTGCGATGGATCACACCAAGTTTTGAGAACTTCAAACCCCGCCTTCTCACAACAATCAGAAAAGAACGCGGGAGAGAATTTGAAAGAGTTTTTCATATGAAGGCGCTGTCCGGCGGCCAAGAAGATTTTCTTTCCGCCAAGATCAAAGGACATATCGCGCGTTACGATGGCCATATGCGCCAACGTCCCGGATTCGGCAAACCACACAGGCTTATACTCGAAGGCATACGGGTCAAAATCTCCTTTTATCGGCAATTCTTCCGCCATACGGAAAAAGGTATTCAACTGAAAGAGGGCTTGCCTACCATAAAAGGCCGTGATCCCGTTCCCATCCATATTCGCATCAAAGGAGACTAAAAGCCCCCCTCGGTTAACCGCGTGTGCGATCATGGCTAAATGCTCTATTAAAGCATCCTTCGGGGGGGTCTCGCTTAAAGGCGCAACGATATTGCCGATGGTGCTTCCGAACATGCAAACAAGCGCATCCCGTTCGGGATCATCAAAATAAAGGTTCTGACCTTCAAAGAAATCGTCCAGAATGGGCCTTACCTTAAAGCCGGAAAGAGCTTTATTCGTGGCTAGGCTATTTAGAAATTCGCTGGATTCATCCACGCAAATATATTCTGTGCTGCGAAGCGCCATCATAATGAGGAGCGTTTTTTTTCTGAAAGCGTTCGGCGTGCCTGTTCCCATTTCGAGGACGGGGGAACAATCAGGAAAGTACGCGCCAACGTCTTTTGCGACGGCCCGTAAAATCCGCTCTTCGGCGCTGAATAGATTTGTCTCGGTTGCCTTTAACTCATCGGCTTCAATCTCAGCCCACAGTTTCGCCCCCGACATGCTTTTGCCGTTTCGGATACCCGCATGTTTGACATACTGGTACGATCCCATATGAGAGGATCGCGCTCCCGTGAAAAAATCTATAGACCCCTGAAGAAAGCTCATTTTTTGTCCCCCTCTTTAGGAGGCGGTTCGATTGATTGTGTCCATGCAAGATCGAAAGCGTGACGGTAAGCGTCCGCCAAGCTCGCGGACTTGATAAAAATAACAAGAGGTGACGGCTCATGCGCGAAGGAAATCAGCGCAAGATTGTCCCCAAAGACATAGAAGGGAGCCGGAGAAAAATACTCCTTGGCCTGCCACCTATATTGAGCATAAGAGGAGGCGACAAAATTATAGTCCCCTTCCTCCACCAGAATCCGCATCATAAGATCGTCGCGCTTCTTGACCAATTCGGCCATTCTATTCATATGAACGTCCGCGAAGTCGCCTTGATATTTGACGAACAACTTCTCATTAACGCCGCTTACACAAACCAGCCCCCCGTATTGGCTTAGGTACTCGTACACAAAATCATAGAAACGCAGAAAGCCCGTCGTTCCTTCCAAGGCTTCCACATTTTGAGGTTTAAGCTGTACACCCGTGTTGGGGGTAAATTCGACGCCCGCCTCGTTGAAAACGCGCAGGATTTTAAGCACCGTTCGCTCTTGGGGGCGCACTTGCTCGATCTCAATTCGGGAGATTGTCTCTTTGGTCAGACCCGTTTTTCGGGCAAGCTCCACGGCATCCCACCCCAAAAGGCCTCTGGCCGCTCGAATCTGTCTCGCTGTAATCATAGAAATGCTACTCCGTAGGCGTTTTTTGATACTATACACGACTTTTGGTTAATGAAAAGCTTAAAGTTTTTTAGCCCAAACTTGTTATAAAACACATTCTAAGTATGTATGGGAACAATTTCAACCCCAACAATGCTTTCATGTAGATATTCTTTGCCTACTGTGTAGATTTTCTATTGCTTTCGTCCCAAAAGTCCGTTACGTTACCAAAATAAGGCAGACGAACCATAAGACACAAAACACTTTCAGGGGGATGAAATGCTTGATTTAACAGCAGCTTATAAAGCCCAAAAGGAACAATTCATCCAAGATAATTCTTGTCGCGCTCATGAAGCCATCGTTTTGACCTTCCCCTATAGCCTCCCCAAAGTGGCCAAACAGCCTAGCCCCGTAGCAATTGAGGGGGATATTATCGACCGCCGTATGCAGGCCCCCCTTTGCTCCGATGAAATGAGGGCGGTTCTGGAAATGGTCAAATACCGCGCCAAGCATTTGGGGCAGGAGCTTTGGGTTGCCACGGGCCTTTTCTTGCTGGCGATGGGTGTTGAGGAACTGGAAGATTTGCGCCGTTGCGATTTTGTCCGCGCTGTTGAGCATCTTATGCCTTCGGCCCTTTCCACGCAAAGCGCGAATTGAGGGGGAGGACATGGCAAAGGCCCTTTTCCCCGACGAAATTTTTTACGCCGCCGTCGCACAAGCGGGGCCGAACCTTGCCCCCGATGGAATGAGACTTCTTCTCTCCGGCCTCGATATGCTCAAAAAAGAAAAGCCATCGCTTCGCAAAAATGAATTGACCGCCATTTATAGCATGATCGCTTACGTCGCTTATGAACAGAAAATTTGTGAAACAACGGTCGCGGCGGTCTTGCTGGCCACCTTTGGCGGCGAAGAACTGAAAGACCAGCCATCCCATTTGTTTCAGCCCATGATAAATTTTCTTGTCGATTTGGACTTAAAGAAAACCATCAACTGATTTTTGAGAACTTAACAATGTACGAAATACGCGCAAATCAGGTCAAAGCGGCAAGAGCTTTGTTAGGGCTGTCGCAAGAAGACTTGGCCGTCTTGACGGGCCTTTCCATTCCGACGATCCGCAAGATCGAAGGCGGCGCGATTTCCCCGCGCTCTCGTACCATGAACGCAATCCGCCACGCCATTGAAGATGCCGGATGGGAGTTTATTTATCCCGAAGGCATCCGTCGCCGCCAAACAGAAATAGACCTTGTTGAAGGTACGGAAGGCGCTGATTTCTTTTTTAACGACATCATGAACACGGTCAGGGAAAGAGGCGGAGAGATTTACGGCTCAATCTTTTCTCTGGAAATGTTTGTCAACGCCATCGGCGCGAACGAAAAAAGCAACGTAGATCGGTTGAAACAGCTTTGCGATCTTGCGCCCGTCAAATGCCTTTTGGCAGAACCGGACATGGGGCCGAACCTTCCGGCGAGCTGCCATTTCCGCATGATCTTGAAATGCTACATGGGCAACGTGCCGTATTTCGTTTACGGGGATAGGTTTGTTTTGGTTCTTCCTGATAGAATGGACGGATTCAAATACACGCTGCATCGCGGTGGAAATATGGCGCGGAGTTTCAGGGAAGGATTTCTTGACCTTTGGGGCATGGCGAATCCTCTCATGACCCAAGCAACGACGGGAAAACATCAAACGGCCTAACGGCTAAAACGCAAAGATAACCCACACAACGCGGGGCTTCGATTTTATCGAGGCCCTTTTTCTTTTTCCGTTCGTTTTTCTCGTGCGAGAAGGCAAAGGCAAAAGGTCGAAAAAACAAAGTTTGTTTGAAACCTTCCATCACCGACCGCAGAAATATCAAATATACAAAAATAAAGCTGTGTTTTTCTCTATCAAGAAACGCGCATGAAAGCCTTGTGATTGCAAACAAGGAGTTTTCATCATGACGATAGACGGGAAAGATAAAGAGCAAGGCGCGCCGCCGCAAGACGATCACAATTCGGCTTTGCTGGACAGTTTGATCGAGCGCCTCAAATACAATCTTGAATCTACACATCAAGCCGAACTTCCGAGCGATCTTGGCATTCTCCACGGCCTTTATGAACGCTTGATCGTCCGGCATCGCTGGTATGCGTCCGAAGATTTGGTCGCGGACGCGGTTCTTTTCTTTTTGGAAGAAGAAAACAGAAACAAAAACGAGGCGCACATGGAAATCGTGAGAGTTGCTGGGGACGAAAACATTTTCGCCCCCTGTCAGGAAATGGCGACGGAGATTGCAAAAATCCTGAAAGACAAAGGCGAATGCAGACCGTCCGACCTTGAGGCCAAGGGATTCCCGCCGCAGGAAGTCAAACGCCATTGGGCCATGTCTTATGCCCTCGCCAAGGTCGAACTCAACTGGATGGATGCCTAGCCATGACGAACGAACACGCCATACACATCATTCATGAGCCGCTTTTCACATTCGCTTGGGATCGCGCCGTGGGTATCAGCCTCATTCTTTTCAGCGAGGACGGCAACGAGATTCTTGCGATCAAGAAGGGTAAAGACTTCGACATCCTGCGCGGTTGCATTGATTGGGATGATGACACGATTGAGGACTCGGCGCGCCGTGAAGCGAAAGATCAAGCCAGCGCAACGCTTGACGCGGTGACAATCGCCGCCGTTCTCGCAACACCGGGGGAACTTCTTTCGGAAGTCACTTACGAACTTGTCATGACAGCGTTTGTGACAAGCAAGGGGCCGCGCCACACATGGCAAGAAACCGAAGGCGAATTCATCGACAAGCAAACTTTCCTGAAACGGTATCGCTCCGGCGACCTCGAAGAAATGGAAGTCCTGATCGGTATGGCGGAGGATTATCGCGTGCGCCGTCACATAGGCAAAAACAATGCATTTCAAACAGAACATTTTCAAACGGCATAGGTGGAACAAATGCTTTCTCGACTTCTAAGCACAAAACAGATCAAGGCCGCGCGCGCATTGCTGGGGTGGACGCGCAAAGACCTTGGCAGAGAATCCGGCATGTCGGCGGAGACGGTCAAGAATATCGAACATAGCATTTACATACCCAGAAAAGAAACGCTTACAACCCTCGTCGATACCTTCGCTCGTCATGGCGTTCAATTCGTTTACTACGAAACGCTGATCGGTGGTTCGACGGAAAACGATCCTAACGGCTCTCTGAAAACGATCTCTTACGCTGGCGCGGTTCATGTAACGGCCTCAACGCCGGAGATTGAGGAAGATGTTTAGGTTTTCGGGTCAGAGAAAAAGCAAAGAAACGAAAGGGGGCAAACCGGACAAATAACAATTTTTGAGAAGTGCATTCAACGAAACATTTTAACTTTACAGAGGAAACGAAAATGAGAAACGATATAAGAAAAGGTATAAAGTCCCTGCGGGGGTTGACTTTTAGTGACGTATTAATTTTGCCGGAACGAACGGACGTTAGGCCGGATCAAGTCGATCTTGCATCCGAGATTCTGCCGAGCTTCCAAACAGGCTTGCCCGTTTGGTCAGCGCCAATGACAAGCGTGTGGGCGCACGATATGACCGTAGCAATGGCCGAGTGCGGCGCATTGGCTCCGATCCATCGTGACCTTTACGGCGACGAATTGAAAGAGGCAATCGACAAACTGGCGCAAACCAAAATTACGAAAAACGGCTTTTTCCAAAACGTCAAAGTCGGGGATCGTCCGCCGATCATCGTGGCAACATCGCCTTTTGACGAAGCAAAAACAGACTATCTTATAAAGCACAACGCGGTTGATTACGTTATCTTTGATACGGTTCAGCCCTATAGCTCTGCCGTTCTTGAGGTTGTTGGTCGAAAAAGCGTGGAAGCGCCCAACAAAATCATTGTTGGGAACGTAGCGACCGCCGATGCCGCCGCAGATTTTGCAAGGTTCAAAATTGCGGCGCTTAAAGTTGGTCTTGGCCCCGGATCAATCTGCACGACACGCTCAATTTCCGGTGTCGGCGTGCCGCAAATGGAAGCCATCCAAGAAGTCGCAAAAATCGCGCGCCCGCACAACATTCACGTTATTGCGGATGGCGGCATTCAAGAACTTGGCGACATTGCCAAGGCTCTTGCTGCCGGAGCAACTTCCGTCATGATGGGCAACATTTTTGCGGGCACGAAAGAATGCGCCGGAGAACGGATCGAGCATGAGGGAAGATGGTTCAAGAAATATGTCGGATCGCACTATGGCTCGGTCGAGCATTGCTGCACGAATGTTCCTGAAATCGACGATTTCTTTGCCGAGTCCAGCACGCGGATCGAAGGAGCCGGGGGACTGGTTCCCTATAAAGGAAGCGCAAAGGTTATTCTCTTTGAGATTAAGCGCGCTTTAGGAGCAAGTCTGGCCTTTGTCGGAGCCAAGAAAATCCCTGATTTCCAAGAGAAGGTTAGGCTTATCAAGGTGTCTCCTGCGGCTCATGCTGAAGGTCACGCACACAGCCTGCATAGGATCACGGATTTTAACAGATTGATCGGCAAATATACGCCATCATTAGGTTAAAAAACCCTGTACAGAAAACTTGATTTACATTCATAATGAAAACGGAGGAAATGAAAATGAAGAAGTTGGTTGTTTTTGACGTTGACGGAACTTTGCGGACACAACGAAGCCCATGGCGTCACCTTCACCTGCATTTAGGCGTTGCCGATAAGGCGTCGGGATTTTTCGGTATGTATCAGAGCCGAGAAATTTCTTACGAAGAATGGGTGCGACTTGATGCCTCGCTATGGAAGGGGATTCACAGGGACAGGATTGTCTCGGCCCTTGACGTAAATCCGATCCGCGCCGGAGCGCAAAACCTTGTGAATTGGTTTCGTCAGCAAAGCTATGATTTGTTGGCTATCAGCACGGGCCTTGATGTTCTTAACAACGTCACATGCCGCACCTTGGGTATCCCTAAAAACATATCGAATGAACTTTCATTCGATGAAAAGGGGTATTGCACGGGCGAAGCAAAGGTGATCGTCACAGAGGAATCGAAAGCCGATGTTCTGCGGGCGCATATGGCAACATTGCCAGTTGCGTACGATTACCTTGTGGCCGTAGGGGACAGCGAGAACGATGTTCCGTTGTTCAAGATAGCCCATAACAGCCTCGCCATCATTCCGACGTGCGAGGCTGTCCGGTCTGCCGCTCGGCATTGCGTAAATAAGGAACCGATTGACACGGCTATTCCTTCTTTAAGCTAATGTCTTACGCTGCCGCCTCGGTGCTAATCCCATCGAGGCGGATGAGCGCCGTGGTTGTGCCGTTGGCGGCGGCTTCGGTGGCTATACCGATGGGGATCATGCCGGAGGCTGGAGCGACCACTTGCGCGTTGGTGGCGTCCCATGAGACGCGCTGGCCTTCGGTGAAGGTGGCGTTTGCGGCCTTCGGTAGATCGAAGACGCCCGTTGTGGAGATTTCAACGTCTGCGCCTGCCGCCGCGTTTGCCGTGGCGATGCCGAAAAGATTACCGACAAGGAGGCCCGCGCCGGAGGTGACGCCGCCCGTGGGAGCGGTGACTGTGATAATGTTACCGGGTTGAATGTAGTTTTTCATGCTTTAGACTCCTTTGCTTGAGGTGATGCGAACTTGGGTGATGGGCTGCGCGTTTGTGGCCGTGATGCGTCTTTCAAGATCGGAAAGCGCGTTTGCCATTTCCGCGTCGCTGCCATAGGTCACGCGCTTGCCGTCATATTCGACGGTACGGATTCCGGCGTAACGCGCCTTTAATAGCGCGTCGCGCCATGTTGTGAGTTGGGCAAGGTCAGCCATGCGTTACGCTCCCTCGTTCATATGCCAACCGCGCCAATCGACAAAGCCCGCGCCGTAATCGAGGATCACGCGGACTTCCACGCCGTCCACATCCCAACCGGATTTGCTTTCGACTTGCGGGCCTTCACCGCCTGCAAGATAGGCGTATTCGAGGCCGTCGATTTCTCCCGCGTCCGCCGTGACGTACCAGCGCGTCGCGCTGGGCAGGCGCGGCTCGACAACAAGGGTCAGCTTGTTTGAAAAGGTGTTCACGTCGTCCACCTTGGCCGCCGCGATGGTCGCCAGCCATTTTTCGGCTTGCGTTTCAAGCGCGGGCGGGACAAGGAGATATTTGGGCGTCACGCGGATCAAGCGGTCTTCGTTGATCCCCGTTTGCGTCCGCATGGCAAGACGCGCTGCCGAAAGCGTAGCGTCGGAGATGGCCCCCGCGCTGTCCGCAAGATTGGCGTGATCTTCATGGAAAAGCGCCTTGCCGTCATTCATGCTCGGCCCGTCGCCGCTATTGGATTCCAGCAAGGCGACAAGCGTTTGCGCTTCGGTTTCGGCGGCGGCCAATCCCATGCGGCGGGACAGGTCGGCAAAGGCTCCAAGGTCGTCATTGACCAGCACTTGCCGCGTGATCCCGATTTTCTTGGCGAAGGTTTCGATCCGGTAGGATTCTTTTGCTTCCGCCATCGTGCCGGATTTGATCTCGCCATGCTCATTCAATTTCTCAAGAAGCGGCGCTTCACCCAGCATGATCTTGTTGACGGCCCGAAAATCTTTTGCCGTGGTCTGCCGCCCCAGCAAGCGAATGCCGGAGGGCGCGGCCTGATACGCGGCGCGCAGGGTACGGTTGATCGTGTCGCCCACGATCAAGCCGAAGTCGCTTGTCGTGTGCAAGGCGCGCGTGATAAGCGTTGCGGGCGAAAGCCCCGTCACGGGCATTCCGCGCAAGGTCAAAATCTCTTTCGCCATGTCCGCGCATGTCGCATAAGCATAACGCCGCGCGGGTTCGGACAATTCATGCGCCGGATTGATCCGCGCATAAAGAGCTTCGCCCATTTGCTGCGCGCGCACAGTCGGCTCGTCGTGATCCTGCACGATTTCCATGCGGGTTTGCTCGGTGCGGATATTGGCCCCGCGCTGCGCCAGCGCGTCAAACGCGGCCTTGCGCGTTTCGTCCGGCGTGGCGTTCGCGTCAATCTGCGCGTCGATAAAGGCTTGATCGAGTCCGGCGACACGGGCAATGCTGCGGATTTCTGCATTCACGGCGGCGCGGGTTTCTTTTGTGACGGGATCGGGCATAATGTTTTCCTCCTTACGAATGGTTGCGCCGGGATCGGCGGGGGTCGGGACAAGAGAGATTTCAAGGGGCGTCCAGCGTGTCGCAGTCAAGGTGCGCTTGCCGGACTCGACGCTTTCCGCCCATTCCTCGACCGTGTAGCCAACGGATACATGGCGAAGGATTCCGGCGAGAACGTCTTGCCAAACGGGTTCGACTTCGGCGCGGGTCGAGAATTGCAAAACGGCGCGGCCATCTTTTCCGTCCACCTTCGCGCTGCGTACCGTTCCCAGTACGTCACGCACCGCGCCTTGTTTGTGCGCGTCAAGAACGCTCGCCCCGATTAAACGGGACAGATCAACGGCGGATTGGTCGAGCAAAAGACGCTCAAAGTAATCGCCTTGCATGTCGCGGCGGCGCACGGGCGCGCCCGTACTCCACACAACCTCAATCGTGCGGGCGTCAGCGTTGGCAGTTTGCGGCGCGAGGCTCGCGCTGCGGGTCAGTAGATCAGGCATTGGCTTTTTCTCCTTGATCGGGGGTCTTGTTGACGGGCGCGGCAAAGGAAAGACCCATTGCTTTTTCACGCGCTTTGTCGGCAGCAATCGCGGCGTCAACTTCCTCGGCGTCATAGCCGCGCTCGGCAATGGATTGGCTGCGGCTTTTTAGCCCTGCGTTGATTTGCGCGATTTCGGCGTTCGCGTCTTTTTGCGGATCGACCCAATCCCATTTTGGCGGCAACCAATCGACGGCCAGAAAATCTTGCGGCGCGCTGTCAAAATCACGCGCGGAGATATGACCAGCCAACACCGCAAGACGCACAAACCTTTCCCACACGGGACGGCAGAATTGAAAGACGATGACCGAATGTTGAAGCTGTTCAATCCGGCGGCGAAACTCGACAAGACCAGCGCGAATGCTGGAATAAGTCACGCCTTCCAGATCGCCGGAGATGATTTCATAAGGAAGGCCAAGACCCGACGCGATGGCGCGAATATGATTTTTGACGTAAGAGCCGTAATCGCCGGGGTCTGCCGGATCGGAAAACTGAATATCCGCACCGGGCGGCAACGGGACGAGGCTCCCCGGCTCCATGCCAACCGAAAGAACACCATTCGTCCCGCTGCCATTATTTAGCCCCGCCACCGTGCCGTCAGGATCGCGGATAAAGCCCGTAAAGAGCGCCGCGACTTTCGCTTTGACAAGCGCGGCGTCTTCGTATTGATCCAATTCATGCAGGCGCAAAAGGATCGGGGCAAGCCATGTCATGCCGCGCAACTGTCCGGGCGCGAGGGCTTGAAACAGATGGATCATGTCGCTGGCCGGAAGTCGGACAAGATCAGTTTGCATCGGCGCAAGTGGATCGCCGGGGCGCTGCCGATAGCAATGATACGCCACGCGCGCGCCGTTCGCGTCAAACTCGATCCCTGCGCGGATGCGTGCGCCATGTACGAGCTCGCGGTGTAAGTCCATCGGCACTTGTTCGCGGCCGATCAATTCGATTTGCAAAGGAATGTTGCCTTTGCCGTTCATCTTGAAACGTGCGAAAGTCTCGCCGCCTTCCACCATCGAACGCATGGCAAGGGCTTGCAGGCCGTAAAAATCGGTGAGGCCCGAAGCGTCCGCGCCATCCGTCCATACGCCCCAAAGCGCATGAAGTTTCTTGCGGACGTTTTCGTCAGGATGGCGCGAGCGTGGTTTGATCCCCGTACCAACGGCATTTGCGACAAGCCCCTGCACGGCGGCGACTACCCACGGATTGTTACGCGCGTAATACCCCGCGCGCCGCGCCGATACTGTGGCGCTGGACAAGATCGCGGCATTCAGGGAGTCAATGCTCTTGGCATGTTCCCAACGCCGACCGCCGCCTGCGCTATCGAAGGCGGATCGGATCGTTCGTTTCAGGGCATGGCGAAACTTTTGAAGCATCCAGTATATGCAGCAAAAGCGGCCCTGTATTCATAGACTGAATGATTTGCTCTCTTTTGCACAAAGAGGTAACACGCGGCATGGTCAGGTCATCCATTTTGAGCGAATGGTGACGGATGCGGCTTGCGCGGGCTGTTTTTGCCCCTCGCGGGCGCGTGAAGAAAGAAGCTGTTTTGCCTCGTCGTTCAAGCGCAGGCCCATGCTTATCAGCCCATGAAGCCCCGCCATCGCATATACGAACGTGTCCAGCGCCTCGTTGCGTTCGCCCTCGCGCTTCGGTTGCCAAGACCGGATCGGGCGGCCCTTTTCAAAGCGGGTAATGACGCGCTCAGCGGTAAGCTGGCGGAAGTATTCGGCGTCGCGCTCTTGGCTGAAATGCACAAAGCCGGGGCCGACCTCGCGCAAATGCAAACGCGCGAAAAGTGAATCTTTCACGGCGTCCACGCCGATCATGAAGAGCGGCACGCGCCCTTTCGTGCGCGAGGGACGGTGCGGCCAGACGGGAATGCCCGTGCCACCGCGCCCTTTGATCCCCCAGATGCGCCGCGCAAGACGGGTGCGGCAAAACTCATAAGCCGCCTTCGTATGATGCCCGCCCGTGTCGATACAGGCTGCACGGATCGGCATGTCAGGCAAAGCGCGGCTGTGCGGATAGGTCGTTTGCAAAAAAGAATCCAGATCGTTCCAGATGCGCGGCCCCGACGGATCGCCCCAGATCACGCGATAGTCGATCACCCACGATTCCTCATCCGTGCCCCAACCGACAATCTGCACCTCGATACGGTCGCCTTGTACATCCACACCCGCCGTTAAAAGCGCAACGCCTTCGGGCAAGCTCTTGCCCCAATCTTCGCGCCTGTCCATAAGCGGATCGGGATTCAAAATCTCGCCGCCCATATCTTCCCAGCATTCCGCGAGCTTGGTATTCGTCCAAACTTGCAGGCGCGGCGGGTCTTTTCTCACTTGGCCGTGTTCAAGCGCGATCTCGGCCCATGTTTCCCACGGGCTATAAAGCGCGGAGAGATGAAAGCCGATGGTGCGCCCGTCGCCTTGGGCCGTCGCGCGCCATTCTCCGGCCTCAAGCAAGCGCGGTTTGTCATGCTCAAAATGAATGCCGCCGCATTTTTCGCATATCAAAGACGCTTGATAACGGCGGCCCTCCGGCCATTGGATACGCGCCCATGTAATCGGGGCCATATCGCCGCAATGAAGACACGGCACGAAGAACATGCGCTTGTCGGATTCCTCATAAGCCGCCGCGATGCGGCTATGATCTTTCAAAGTCGGCGTCGATACCATGTAAATCTTGCGCCGCCCACGAAAGGTCGCCGTTCTTTGAATGGCAAGCGCCACGGGGTCGCCCTCGTTGTTCGCGTCTGCCGGATAGCCGTCAACCTCATCAAGAAACAGATAGCGCACGGGCGTTGATCGCAAGCCGATGGCGCTATTCGCGCCCGTCATAACCAATTGCCCGCCGGGGAAGGATTTGCGGAAAAGACTATTGCCGGAATCCCGCGAGCGCGGCGCGGCGACAAGCTCGCGCAAGACGGGCGAGGCTTCGATCATGGGATCAATGCGCGTCGTGGTATTCCGGCGCACCATGTCAATCGAAGGCTGCACCATCATCATGATACCCGGCGCATTGTGAACGACATAACCGATCCAAGCGAGGCCGCACGAAGTCCCGCCAAGCTGCGCCCCCTTCATGAAAACGATCCGCTCGGCGGGATTGCCAGTCGAAAGCGCGGCCATGATCTCGCGCAAATAGGGTGTCCGTTTTGTGCGCCACGGCCCCGGCTCCGCCGAGGTCGGCGGCAAAACAAAATGACGCTCGGCCCATGCCGACACGTCGATTTGCGGCTCCGGTCTCATCCCCCGCCGCCATGCAACATCAATGACCTCAAGCATCTTTCAAAACGTCCAACGGCGTATCGGCCAGATGTTCCAAATGCTCGCGCATAAGCCGATCCAGCGCGGCGAACATTTGCGCGGGATCGCACCCCAGCTCGCCCGCAAGGATCGGGGCGGTACGTTGCACCCACGCAATATGCGCGTCACGTTCTGCACGGGCGCGGTTGAAAATCGTGATCTTCGCCTGATCCGCGCTTATCAATTCGCCGCGCTCTTGTCGAAGCGCAATTTTCGCGCGCTGAATTTGCACGATCAAATGCAGGCGCCGCGCTTCGGCCAGCGAAGGCCCGCCGTCACTTTCTTCTTCGATCTTCGCGCCGCCCTTGTTACGCTTGGCGGGGTCAAGGTTGGCTTCCATCCACGCAAGGCCCGTTTCAATATCAATCTTGCCGTCCTCGCGCACGGGCAACCCCGCCGCCACAAGCTGCGAGACGCGCCCCTTCGTCACCCCCACGCGAGCGGCGAATTCGGATTTACTTTCAAAGGATTGGTTGAGTTTAGTCATTGAGATTCCCACCCGCTACCAAACCCCCGCGCTACGCCCGCCCGCATAGCAATTCGCCCCACAGTACCTTGCACGGCGCAACGCAGGACGCGGCTGTGCCGTCCGTTACGCGGAAGGCACGGGGAACATGGGCCACCGATAGGCCACAAAGCACGGCCAAACGCGGCATAACGCTTTAATTGTGTGAAGATGGGCCGGAGAGGCCGAATCCTAAAGATATAAGGAGAAAAATTCGCTTCTCTTTTTTCTCTCTTTTTTTTCTCACATACGCGAAGGTTTGAGGGTAAGTAAAGCATCTTCACACTTTCATAAGGTTAGGGTTGATTTTTGCCGCTTTCATGGCCCACAGGTGGCCCACTCAATCGCACTCCATTGCCGTTTTCTTGATATAAAAGCCGTGGAAGTAATTGCGCTCGCTCCGGCGTCTGGTTTCAAAACCTTCCCCGGCTTTCGATTTGACGCGCTGCACGAAACCGTTGATCGCGGGAATCCTGTCTTTCTTGTATCCCTCGCGGATCGCCCATTCCGTGAACAGGTCGTAAGCCTTTCTTGTCGAGACTGGCGCGGGAAAGCCGTCTTTCTCTTCCATGAAGTCCACGCATTCACAGAGCCAGCCGACAACGGGGTCGGCTCCCGCAATCCAGTCGCGCAAGGCGTGCTTGCAGGATTGCGGCTCTTGAAACTCCATGCGCCGGATAAGGCGAATGCCGCTTTCGACAACCCATGCCAGAACAAGATCGGCCTCATCCTTGGCGATCTTCGCGCCGATATGCCCCAGCATTTCCTTGCTTGGAATGATGCGCGAGAAGGGAAGGACAAGAAGCCGCCTTTCGATGCCGCTATCCATGCCGCCCTGAAACGAGGGCAAAGTGTTCGTCGCAAAAACGTGCTGCGCTTCCGCGCGAAACTCGGCGCGGCTTTTGAACACGTCGCGCCCGTCCACAACGTCGCCCACGATGATTTTCTTGAACACGTCCGAAGCGACTGCGGCGGAAGAAGAAAGCTCGTCGCTCGCGTTGAGAAGTTTGCCGACAAGCCAAACGACATGCCGCTCGTCGGTCATGCGGGCCGCGCTCATGGAACAGGTCGCCTCCGGCGGGAACAGGCCGCGCAGAACGTCAAGAAACTGGCTCTTGCCGTTGTTGGCTTTCAGGCCGTGGAAAACAACGGCCTTCGGCTGCGTTAATGACGTTGCGATGCGAAACGCCGCCGCCGCGAAAACTTCGCCGATAAGCTCGATCTTTTCCTGCTTTTCCGCGTCGCCCTGAAATACGCCGTCGAGAAGTCTGCGGAAGAGCGAGCCTTCAGGAGGAAGGCCGGGCGCGCCGGGCTGCCAATGGCCGGGGAGCGTATGGCGGCAACGATGCTCGCGGTTGTGCGGCTCGATGCTCACCGTGCCGTCCTCGGCAAGCCGGATAAAACCGGACGCGCAATTGACGCCTTTGTCAGGCTCGAAGAAAAACCTCGGCTTTGCGAGCATCCATGAAAGCTGCTTGAGCGAAGAAACGATCCGGCTATTGTTCAGCCGGACTTGCGACATTTCTCCCCCCGGCGTTTCAAAGAGCGCTCCATCGTAAGGATGCACGGCGCATTGCAATTCTTCTTCGGGGATCGGCTCCCAATGCGTTCCGGTATAACGCCAGAAATAGGATTCGCTGTAAACGACGGGGCCGTATTCGTCAATCAGGTCTTCGCGGACGCGCTTTGCCATTTCCACGTCCGAGCCGATGCGAAGTTTTTTAAGGTCGCTTTCGCCGTCCCCGTCGCTGCCGTCGGAAAAGGAGACGTTCGCTATCATCTCGCGCACGGCCTCTTCGCCGCTTTCGACAAGAATATCGTTGAAGTCTTTGCCCTCCGGCGGCACGGCCACGGCCACGCGCAAATAACGCTTCTTCAACCGCGCCACGGCTTTGTGAAGCTGCGTGTCCGCGCTGCTTCCCGGCGCGTCGCCGTCGCGGGCGATAATGACGCTTGCGCCCTTCGGCAACGGGGCTTTGGCGATATTGGCGACGCCAAGACAGGCGCGCGTTTCCTGTCCCGTCGCTTGCCAAACGGAAAGCGCGGTTTCAACGCCTTCCGCCAAAATGATCGGCTCCTTACCGGGAAAGCGGACATTCGCCCGCTTCGGCCAGTCCTGCGCGGTTCTGTTCGTTCGTTTCGACACGGCAAGCCCCGGCTTCATGCCGTCTTCGCTCACATAGATTTGCTGTGAGGCGAGAATGTTTCCGGCTTCGTCCGTCGAAAACGCGACAAGCGCGCCGTAACGCTTGTACGCTTTCGGGCGAAAACGAAGGCAATCGGGAAGTTTGGCCGTGTCGATTCCGCGCTTTTGCAAATAGCGTTCGGCGGCGGTGTTGTTAAGAGGGCCGGATTGCCCGATAATATCCGCGAGTTTTTCCTCGCGGGTTTTTTCTTTCCATCCGCCGGAGGAAGGCCTCTCGACGCCCAGCCAATTGCTGGCCCATGCGAACGCCTCGCGCGTATCGAGACCCAGCTTGTGCTTGACGAGAATAAGCGCGTCGCCGCCAAAGGCCGCTTCGTGATCGTAAAACGTCCCCGCCTTCTCGCCGTCAATTTCAACGGCAAGGCTCCCCTTCTTCCTGAAACGCAATTGCGCTTTGGAAGACATGCTCTCGTTTTCCTCGCCGGGGAAAAGATGCCGCGCCAGATCGCCGATCCGCGCGCGGAGCATCGCGGCAACGTCCGGGCCGTGGGCGGCGTCAGCGTTATGATCCATTCGCCGCCCCTTTCTCTTGCGCTTCGAGCCAAGCCATGATTTTCGATTTGCGCGCGTAAACCAGCGATCCCATTTTCATGATGGGCGGCCTGTTTTGTTTCGCTTGCATGAGGTGGTAAACCTTGCGACGGTGACGGGCCGATCCGAACAGAAAGGCCGCAACTTGATCCGCGCCGCGCAGGAGGTCTTCCTCTGGAATGGGAAGCGGGACTTTTACCTCCATGCGCACGCCCTCCGCCGTACCAAGGCATCCGGCTCGCGGGTGCAATGTTTTTCCTGCGTCAAGAGCCAATCGCGCACGGCTTCGACCCGGTAATAGACCTGCCGCCCGATAATCACATAGGGCGGGGACTGCCGGAGCATCCGGTCGCGCTGGCAGGTGCGGATCGTTACGCCGCGTTGACGGGCGTATTCTTTTTCGGATAAAAAACCCTCCAAGACCGACGCTTGGCGGGGCTTTGATTCTTCTTGCTGTTGCATAAAGCCTCCTCTGGTTGACACGGCGAAAACCGCCGATTTCTGAGGAAGCTATGAAAAACGTCTGTCCCGAAAAATTATCCCAAAACAGGGAGGGGCAAAAAAGTTTGCGCTTTTATCTATTTGTTTTTGCTCGAAGAGTCTGTCCCGATTCTGGAAAGATGATTTTGAATGGTTCTGTGACTCGGCGTTTCTTTGTCCGGAAAGTTCTTTTTTGACCATGATTGAAGATAAAACGACTCACTACGGAGCGTTTTTTCGCATTTGCCTTCTTTCTTGCGTCTTTCATATTCCGCAAGAATCTCCGTCATTTTAGGCGGGCGGCCCCCGTGCTTTTTCTCATGCGGTGGCGCGTCGGTCGGCGCGTTGTTCACGATCCGCACGTCATAAAGATCGCCATGCGGCCCCTTTGCAAGATTCTTGGGCAGGCTTTTCAGGCGCAACAAAGACCACGCCGAGACGGGAATTTCCTGCACGGGCGCGAGGGGCGAGCCTTCCCGCGCCCATGCCGTCAATACGCCGCCTTGCAACTTCTCAAGAAAGTTTTTCTCAAGGGCTTGAAGATGGGCGTCCGTTTCCTTCTTTAAGAGGGGCGCGCGCACGTCAACGCGCCCCATGCGGCGCATGGCCTCATGGTCGATAGCTTCCGCATGGCCGTCGCGGCGCTGTTTTGCCTTTTGAAAGCGGGCAACAATTTCAGGATCACAAAACGCGAAAAAAGCGTCCTGCAACGGGATCGCGTTCTCAAGCGGTTTTTGTTCTTTTCTTTTTGCCATGTTTTACCTTCTTCTCCTTCGGCCCTGCGATTTGCGAGGGCATAATCACTTCCCCGACCATATCCGCCGCTTGGCGAAGCGGGCCGTCATATAAATGTGCGTAACGCTGCGTCGTCTGCACCTGCGTATGCCCCAGCATTTGCCCGATAAGAGGCAAAGACGCCCCCGCCGAAACAAGAATGCTGGCAAACGAATGCCGTAGATCGTGAATGCGGACGCTTGGCCAGTCAATGGTAATGATTTGTCCTTCCTTGTCCTTCATGGGTTTGCCCGCGCGGTTTTTCTTCAGAATCTTCTCCGTTAACCCTGCCGCCTTGCAAACCGTGATCCATGTCCGGCGGATTTCTTGAATCGGCTGATCCGGCGCAACGTCGCTCGGAAAGACAAACGGGCTGGGCTTCGCCGCTTTGTCCTTGCGCCGCGCCTCCGCAAAATCCGCCTCGGCCTGCCGCTTGATCTCTTTCAAAAGATTGAGGGCCGGGGCGCTCAAGGGGACGCGATGCAATTTGCGTTGTTTCGTATGGGCGCTCGGTTTTGTCCATATGCCGTTTTCAAGATCGAACATATCCCACGTCGCGCCCGTCACCTCGCTGCGTCGCGCGCCCGTAAGCATAAGGAGCTTAATCGCGTTCGCCGCCGTCCGGTCGGAATGCTCCGCCAGCGCCACGGCCAACGCGCCTATTTCCTCCTTGTTCAAATACCGATCCCGCTTCTCTTCGGGATTCTTCCGCACCCCCACAACCGGATTCTTCTCGATCCAGCCCCACCGGACGGCAAGATTGAAGGCTTTGCGTAAGGAAGCGACGATGCGGTTCGCTCTGATCGGGGTTTTGCGAACCTCCGTCACTTCTCGGTGCAGATCGTCAATATCGGCGGAAAAAATGTTTAACAGTTTTTCCTTTCCCAGCTTCGGCAAAATGATATTTTCCCATGCGCTCGTTTGATCTTTCTGGGAAGCAAGAGCCTTTTGCGGCAACCATTCGGTTTTATATCGCTCCCAAAGGTCTTGAAGCGTCGGCGCGTCGCGCAGTTTCCTGCGTTCGTCCATAGGGTTTATGCCGTTATCAATGTCCTTGCTTATCTTAACGGCCTTGTCCCGCGCGGCGGCAACCGACCAATCGGGGAAAACGCCGATGGTCATACGATATTGCCGCCCCAGAAAGCGGTAATCATAGACGAAAGATTTTGCGCCGTTGGACGTAATCCGCAAAGCGAAGCCCTTGGCCTTGCCATCCCAAAGAAAGCGTTGCCCGTGCTTTGGGGCAATCGCCTTGAGGGCTTCGGTCTGTGTCAGGGCGTGGTCGTTTCTCATGGCCTATGTCAACAATATGTCAACACCCCGAAGGGCGAAAAATGTAAATCAATGTCGCCAGCTTACGCCCAATCTTCCATGAAAGCAATTATAAATCAGGTTGTTATAGAGGATATTTTCCCGATCTCTGAAAAAACAAAAACTTGACAGGAGATGCATAAATAGGCTTTTAATCAGAGGGCCGCGGGTTCAAGTCCCGCCGGGGTCACCACTTAACAAAACAGGCCCCCAAGTGGGGCCTGTTTTGTTAAGTGGTAAGTTCAACAGAACTTTTGAACCCGCGCAGCGGGTTCACAAAACGCGACTATAGGAACGTTTTGGACGCCGCAGGCCCAAAGGGCCGAGGCGCCGCTTGACGGGCAAAAACGTGAGGAACGAACGTTTTTGATCAATTCCCGCCGGGGTCACCACTCAAAAACGGGCCGTTGAACCCGTGCCGTTTCCCATCCTATCCTCCTCAACAAAAGGGCCTCGCGGTCGTGGCAACAACCAAGGCAGCGGAACCTATCTATCGTCAAGGATCGGCTCTTCATGAAAACAACCGGGCAGCTTTTGCGCGCCTATGCCGAAAGGTTGGAGAGGGCAGGCGTTTACGCGCCCGCGCAGGACGCGCGGGCGCTTTTGGCGCACGCGATGGGTCTGGAAGAGGATCCCTTTCTCCCTCTTCCCCCGGATACCCCCCTCGACGAACAAACAACGCAAAAAGCGGAAGATTATGTCCGGCGCAGAGAAAAGCGCGAGCCTCTGGCGCGTATTCTGGGCTTTTCCGTTTTCTGGGGGCTGAAGTTCCAGATGGCCGATCTCGTCTTCAGGCCCGACCCCCAGGCCGAAGCGCTTGTCGATAACGCCCTTCTTGTCTTGAAAGAAAAAAGAGGGGCGCCGCTTCGCCTGCTTGATCTGGGAACGGGATCGGGCTGTTTGCTTCTCGCTTTGCTGCATGAACTTCCCCAGGCGACGGGCGTCGGCGTCGATAGCGACGAGCGCAGCGTTTTCGCCGCGACCCGAAACGCGCAAAATCTCGGCCTGCAGGACCGCGCCGTTTTCCTAAAAAGCGATTGGGGCGCGGCGATCAAAGAATCGTTCGATTTTATCATCTCCAACCCACCGGCGGTTCTCATGCGAACCGCGCCGCTTCTTGATCCTGAGATGAAGGATTACGAAACCGCCTGTTCGCTTTTCGGCGGCGAGGACGGGCTGGATGCCTACAGGGCTATTGCCGAAGACCTGGATCGGCTGCTTAAACCGGACGGGATCGCGCTGCTGCGCGCCCATACCCGAAGCCGCGAAGCGCATTTGTTCAAAAAGGCCGGTTTTACGGGGATTGAGGTCAAAGAAAATTACCGCCGAAACCCCTGGTGCGTGCTTGTGCGCCGCAAAAGAAGGCGGGGGTTCTGGAACCTTTTCGGAATCAGAACCAAAGGCGCGTGACTTAAGATCCCGCCGCGTTGTCGTTAAACTCATCTTCATAATCGTGCGAGGCCCATTCCTCGGCGCGAAGCGCCTGAAGATGGCCCTGCAACTTGTCCCGCAAAGACACAAGTTCCTCGGCGCTACAGGTAAGGGTCATGGTGTCCCCATTTTCCATCCTGACGGACAAAGAGGCGTGTTTGCTGTCTTGAAACGGCGCGACTTCCATGGAAACGGCGCGAGACGGATCGGCATAAGCAGCCAGTTGGCTCATAAGACCTCCCTTTCTTTTAATAGCAAGCGTGGGAAGACAACTCCTTGTTAAGCCTGAAACCAAACAACTTTATTGTGCGCTGCACAACAATATCATAATTGGGAAAAGAAGGAAAGATTTCTGTGCTCTTTGCCAAAGCTGTGATAGACGATTGATTTTGTGAAGGATTTGTCCAACCCCCGCCCTTTTGCGTCATGCCGTCCCTTCCTTTTTCCCTCCCCCTTATTCGCTCTTTGGCGAATCAGTCCTGGCTTTTCGTAAAGAACCGCGCCGTGCTTTGCGGCGCGCTTACGGTTCTTTTGGTCTATGTTCTGGCCTGCCTGCGCCATCTTGCGAAAACGAAAACCGGGATCGCCCTGGATCCGTCCGCGCCTGTCGGCTGGTGGGCTTGGTGGGACCAAGGCCTTTACTGGAAATCGGTCAAGGCGCTGGCGGCGGGCGATTTAAGCGAAAAGCATCATTGGGTGCCCATCGGCTATGCGCTGCTGGCCGCGCCGTTCGATTTTCTTTTGCCGCGCGAACCTTTTATGATCGTCAACGGTCTTTTGCTTGTCGGCTGTTTAGTTGTCTTCGCGCGCTTGGCCGAACTTATGGGTTTTTCGAAACCAACGGGCGTTGTCGTTTTTCTGCTTACGACCGTCTTCAGCGACGAAATTTTCCGGCAATATCTCATTCCCTGGACCAGCACGCCCGGCGCGCTTCTTTTGTTCGGCGGCCTTATGTTCGCGCTGGAAAAACAAACGCCGCGTCGGGCCTTTTTCCTCGGCCTTGTCGTCGGCCTTGCGCCGCTTGTTCGCCCTGTGGACGTCGTAGCCTTGATCCCTGCGGGCCTTTTTTGGCTTTTTGCGGCGCGAAACGAATCCTTTTTCAAAAAAACGGGCGCCGCCGCCGCAGGCTTTCTTCTCACGGGCGGGCTGGCCCTGCTCACCCATTGGGCGATCTATGGCTGGAAATTGTCGGGCTATATGGCATGGACGTCCAAGGGCCGCGCCTTTCTGCCTGAAACGCTGCCGATAAAGCTTTACAGCCTGTTTCTCGATCCGCACGCGCTTTTCGGCGCGGACGGCGATCCGGTCGCTCTTCTGGTCCGGTTTCCCTGGCTTGTCCTGGGCGTGATCGGCATGACGGCCTGCCTCTTTCGCGGAGGGAAGAAAGGCGCCGTGGCGCTGGGCCTGTTCGCCTATGTTTTTCTCTACGCCAGTTATTTCGACCTGATCCCCGGCGGCCTTTGGCGCTATAACAACATCCATTATTTCAAATGGCTGTTTCCGCTCTGGGGCCTGTTTGCGGTGCAGTTTTTCCTGGATCTGCGGCAAAAGGAAACGCGCCCAAGCCTCGCCGTCGCTCTTTTGCTTTTCTTGTTTCTTGCGGGCTGGCATCCCGTTCTTGAACCGCTTGCGGCAAAAGAAGCGTTTTTCACGGCGCAGGATTCCTTCGCGGTCCGCTTCGAAAAGCCCGAAGAACTCGACGTTCTCGATTTCACAGGCCCCGGCCATACCGAAGAAAATCTCACCTTCTGGCGCACACAGGACGTCAAGGCCGACGGCGCGCCGCTCATGGATTTTCACGACGCGCGCCTTTTGCCCATGCCTTTCGGCGCGCGGCTCCTTTTTCTCAAGACAACCGAAGCGGTTTTTGTCGAAGGGGCGTTCCTGCAGCCGCGCGGCTATTTTGAAGAAAGGCCGACGATCCGAGCCTTTCGCCTGGTCTGGCGCTGGAGCCGACCTTTTTTCCTTGAGAAAAGAACCTAAGCTTCCCCGGACAGCAGCTTATCGATCTCGCTTTGATCGATGGCCTTGTGGGGCAATTGCGGGCCGTTGAGCAGGGCCTTTTCCGCATCGGGCGTCGCGTCGTGCAAATGGGCCTCGGCCTCGCGCCCGATCTCTTCGCCGAGAGCCCTCATGATCGCCGCGATTTTGCCGTCGATGTATTTGAGGGTTTGCACGACCTTCGTGATCCGCTGGCCCGTGATGTCTTGGAAATTGCAGGCCTCAAAAATGCGCGTCGTGCAATCAATGAGTTTCTGGGCCGTTTCCGGTTGCCCGCATTCGTTCGCAAGGCCGCTGATGACGTCGCATTGATCCATAATTTTATTGGTCGCCTCTTCCGTCGCGCCCACAACGGCGTCCAGTTCGTCCGTCGCGTGCGGAATGTGGCTCGCGCTGATTTCCTTGGGTTTGATTTCCGCGATTTCCTGCTTCGCGTGGCGAATATAGGTCGCCAATTCTTCGAGTTCGGCGTAGAACTTGAGATCCGCCGCCGTGACATCCCCCGTCAGGGAAGAAACCGCTTCGCGAACGATCTTCGTAATCTCGTCGTCCGACAAAGGATGCGGCGCGCGATCGCTGGCCGCGCGGATTTTCTTATGTAGATCGGTTTCCATATCGGCGAACCGCTGAACGTTGAC
Organism: uncultured Rhodospirillaceae bacterium; assembly: GCA_964652235.1. Classification (GTDB taxonomy): domain Bacteria; phylum Pseudomonadota; class Alphaproteobacteria; order UBA9219; family UBA9219; genus CAZZDK01. The sequence goes on along the minus strand of CAZZDK010000011.1, from coordinate 8,547 downwards.
CATTTTCGTCCCCTGTCCTTAAAAAGCGCCCAAGACGGCGGAGATTTTTTGCTTGAGCGTTTCAGCGTTGAACGGCTTGACGATATAGTTGTTGACGCCCGCCTCCTTGGCCGCTGCGACGTTTTCAACCTTGCTTTCCGCCGTAACCATGATGAAGGGCGTCGCCTTCAAATGAGCATCGGCGCGCACTTCCTTAAGAAGCTGCAGGCCGGTCATCGGCTCCATGTTCCAATCCGAAATGACAAGGCCGAAAGTCGTCTCGCGCATCATCTTGAGCGCCATCGATCCGTCGGTGGCCTGAAAAACGTTTTTGAATCCAAGCTGCTTAAGCAAATTCTCGATGATTCGAAGCATCGTCTTGTAATCGTCGACGATCAGAATGTTCATGTTCATGTCTATGGCCATTTTCGGCTCCTGTTCATTAATCGGCGCCTTGCTGTTTGCGCCGCAAAAGGCATGAAGAGAAAATGCCTTAAGAAACTGAAAAAATGGTTACCAAATCGCAAAGGCCCTTTTGCGATCCGGACCTTTTTTCAAGGAAAAACAATCCTAACGAGTCGCCCAGGCTCGCCCGAGCCGGTTGTTTCCGATAGAAACCAGGTTGTCCTGGTCTTCCGAGCGTTTGTGCATAAGGGATTCCATAAAGGAACCGCCCGGACCGTGGCCCGCGCGGCTATGCCCTTCCTCGGTCGCAGCGGCGCGGAAGTAAGCCATAACGAAAACGCGGATGGCCGCCGTCAGGGAAGAATTCGACGGCTTGCGGGACGAAACGACCGTCGCGATGTCGTGAATGGTCACGTGTTCGCGGCGGCAAATTTCTCTCAGGCCGTTCCACATATCCGGCTCAAGGCGAATGCTCGTCCGATGAGAACCGATCGTCACGTTTCGACTGACAAGACTGCTGCGCTCTTTGCAGACGGAGGGAAGGGGGCCTGAACGGGAGGCGGTCGTTGCGGAAGTCGTCGCGGTCATGGGGGAATCCTTCTTTGTGGGGAGCGACAGGAGGCGAGAAGGGAAAACGGCGAAGAAACTACAGGCATAATCATATACACGCTTAAGTATATCAAGCGAAAAATGCGCTCGATGGTTAATTCTTTTTCTATCAATAGGTTGTGTGTCTTTGGAGCCACACGGCTGTGTGAGCGGCTTAAATTTGAAAACAACCATAGGTTGTGCTTTCGGCCTCCCAAAGGGGGAATAGATAACAAGAATAATTCAAAAAGAAACTTTCTTTATTCGCTCCGTTCTCGAAACCTTCGGGAAGAATCTTATGCCCGCGCGGGCTTTTGTGCTACACCTCCTGCCGCTCTTTCAAAACGCGGTGAAAACATGACCGGCTTTCAGACCTCCCTTCACCCTCTGGACGAAAGGGGCGTTCCCGACGACCTCGTATCCGTTCGCAAGCTCTTCGACGTGGACTCCGACTGGAAAGTCCCCGCTTTCTCCCAAAAAGGCGAACATGTCCCCGACCTCGACCCGGCCTACAGGTTCGACAAGGACACGACGCTCGCGATCCTCGCCGGGTTCGCCCACGGACGGCGCGTCTTGGTCCAGGGCTATCACGGAACGGGCAAATCCTCGCACATCGAACAAATCGCGGCGCGCCTCAACTGGCCTTGCGTGCGCGTCAACCTGGACAGCCACATCAGCCGCATTGACCTTATCGGCAAGGACGCCATCGTCATCAAGGACGGCAAGCAGATCACCGAGTTTCGCGAAGGGCTTTTGCCCTGGGCTTTGCAACGCGCCGTCGCCCTCGTTTTCGACGAATACGATGCGGGACGTCCGGACGTCATGTTCGTGATTCAGCGCGTCCTGGAAGCGGAAGGGAAACTGACCCTGCTGGACCAGAACCGGGTCTTGCACCCGCACCCGGCCTTTCGGCTGTTCGCGACGGCCAACACGATCGGCCTGGGCGACACGACGGGGCTGTATCACGGTACGCAGCAGATTAATCAAGGCCAGATGGATCGCTGGAACATCGTCGCGACGCTCAATTATCTGCCGGAAGAAAAAGAAATTGCCATCATCGAGGCCAAAGTTCCGGCGCTGGCGGGGGAAGAGGGAAGAAAACGCATCGCCGCCATGGTGGCGCTGGCGAATCTGACGCGGCAAAGCTTCATCAACGGCGACATCGCCACGGTCATGTCGCCGCGAACCGTCATTACCTGGGCCGAAAATTGGGTCATTTTCGGCTCGATGGCCACGGCTTTCCGGTTGAGCTTTCTTAACAAGTGCGACGAGGTTGAACGTCCTGTTATTGCTGAGCTTTATCAACGCTGCATGGACGAAGAGCTGTCTCTTTCGGCCTAAAATTACGGTTTTGTTAAGAGTTTCTTTCTAGACTCGAGAATGAGGGAGTCTCTCGCGGCAAAGACGGGCCGCGCGGACCTTTTGCTTTATCTTCCAGGGAGCTGCCCATGAACGTCCGTTCGCGTTTTTCCCACGCCCCGATATTCCTTCTGGCTTTGGTCTCCTTTCTCCTTCCCGGCGAGGCGGCAAGGGCCGTCACCTATTTAGACATCACGGAAATTTGCATCCTGGACGGAAACGGCAGCAGCAACGATCTTCACCCCTGCCTCAAAGAGGCCTTCCCCGGCGACGGAGGCACGCTTTCCAGTTCGGCGGAGGATCCGCATTATCCCAATTACGAACATTTCAAGGCCAGCCGCTGGCGCGTCAGCGGCTTTGACGACGTCGTTAAAATGAGCCGGGTTCCCGACGCCGCCTTGCAGGACAACGGCGGGCTTTATAATTTCGCCACCTCGACTTATTTCCGTCCCACCTTTTTCCGTTCCGGCCACCCCGCCGCCGCCATGGCAGGCGTGCGCGTAAACGCGGGGGTAACGGCGGTGACGCCCATCGACGCTTTCGGTATGTGCCGCTATATCCGAAATCTGTCTCCCAACAATATTTTCGTGCCGCTCCGGACCTATACCGAGTGGAAGGCCTTTCTCGACAATCTGCCGGAGAATGTTTACGCCGACCGCTGCTCTCTGCCCTGCCCCGGCGATTGCAGCTACTACTACGGCCCGACCTCGGCGCGCTTTGACTTGGGCGACGAAAACGACGGCGACCCCGTCGGCAGTTCGAGCAACTATTTTAGCATGGAGCTTCCCTACGCCCGCGAGGGAACGACCTGGCCGTCTTCGGGCAGCGACGGGATTCTGAACGTCCACACCTTCAAGTACAAGTGCTACGATATGGAAGTGGTTGTGAACAAAGACCTCTGCCTGAAAAAAGAAAAGCGCTTGAATGCGAGCGGCCTCGAAGAGGAATATTGCGCGAAATACGCCACGCAGTGCGTCAAGAACTGGCATAGTTGGCAGGAGGTCTGGAAGGTCAACCCGCTCACCGCCGGGGCGAGCCAGGACGGCGATTCGTCCGGACTGTCGGTGCGCACGAACAAGGGATGGATCTTCCCCTCCCCCCTGACCTCGCGCATCAGCGGCGGGACGCGTCCGGAAGCCTGTGAAACCGACGCGGAGCACGATTACATCGAAAGCGGCAACGAGTGCAAAAGCGACGGAACGCCGAAGATCAAGCCTCCTTCCACGCCTTCGGCCACGCCGGTTTCGGTCTGCGGCTGGTAATTTTTAGCGCTTCGCCTGCCCGCGCACAAAGCGCGTCACGCTCCGAAGCGTGAAAAGAAAGACGTGCCCGTTTTCCAAAGCGGCGTGAAAGCTGTCGCCGTCCGCGCCCCAGACAAGGCCCTTGACCGACGACCCGGCGGGCGGAAAGACGACCAGTTCCCTGCGTCCGTCAAGAGGCGCCAGAAGAACCGCGCCGTCGTCGTAACCTACCGCCAATAAATCGTCTCGAGGATGCGCCGCCGCGCAGCAAACACGCCTCGGCCCTTCCTCGCCGAGCAGAAAAGGGGCGCCGCCCGCGCCTTCAAGCGACCAGACGTAAGGACGCCTCGCGCCGCAAGCCGCCAGAAACCGCCCGCCCGCCGACAAAACGAGGGACGAAAAAACCGGGAGCGCCCCGTCAAACGGAAGCGGAGCGGTCGCGCTCCAGGCCGGCAAAGAAGGATCGACTTCCCACGCTTCGATCCCGCCCCCGGCCAGGGCCGCGTAGATTCTCGTTTCATCGGATCGCCAGACAAAAGAAAGAACGGCCGCCTCTTTCTCTAAAAGCGTCTTCTGAAGCGTGCGAGGATCGAACAGGCGTAAAGACCGCCCGGAGGAGGCGGCCAGAAACGAGCCCCCCGGACTAAAGGCCAAACAGGACAAAGGCTCGTCCAAAGGCAGCGCCGCGCCGAGCGGCTGGCCTTCCGGGTCCAAAAGCCGCAGTTCCGTCTCGCTGGCAAAGGCCCGGATTCCCTCCCGCGAGGTCGCGACGCGCGTGATCTTTCCGGCGGAAAGACGGGCAATTTCCGTCGGGGCAGGCGGCCCCGGCTCGGAAATCAAAAGCCTGCCGTCGGCGCCGCCGGAAAGAAAAGCATGGTCGTCCGCGTCCGGGACAAGGGCCAAAACCGGCCCGTCATGCGCGGGCAATCGCTGCGGCTCTAACCCGGCGTCGCCCAAGGGGAAAAGAACAAGGTCCCCGCTTTCCAGCGCAACGGCAAAAGTTTCGCCGCGCCCGTCGCCGCAAAGGCCGGAAACTTCCTCGCCCAGAAACCAACGGCGTAAAAAAGCGAAGGGATTTGATGTCATGGGCGCAGGGTGCGGAAAAACGGCTTTTTTCTCAACGAAAAAATGGGGGGGGTGTCGGCAGGGGAAAGGCAGGGCGCGGAAGCCAAGTGATGTCAAAAGGTACGTCCGTTCAGGCGTTGTCTGATATAAGGTTAAAAAACAGGCCTTTTTTTTACGCCGGTTTGTTATAGAGTGAAGAACCAACCTCTTTCCTCCTCCCGATTCCCCTTTCCATGTCGCTTAAACTCGTCGGTTTCGCTTTTCTGGCTCTCCTTTTCTGTCTGCCCTCCTGGGCGGCGGAAAAAGAGGCCGCGGCCTTCGTTCTCAGGACGGGCGAGCATCCCGTTTTCGACCGGGTGGTTTTCGACGCGCCGCGCGGCGTTTCCTATAAAATAAGCCGGGAAGGAGACGCGGTTTCGGTCGTCTTTTCGGTTCCCGGAAAAATAAGCCTGAAGCCCACGAGGCTGTCGCGGGCAAGCGGCTTTGCGGTGATCGCGGGGGAGGACGGAAAAGAGCCTCTGGCGGTCCGGTTTAACGTCGCCCCCGGCGCGGTTCTCAAGGACTTCATGAGCGGCCCTTCCGTCGTCATCGACATAACGGCCTCCAGCCCTTCCACCGCGCCTTCACCTCCTGAGGAAAAGGGAGGGGAAAAGAAAGACGCGAAAAAAGAGGATACGAAAGAGGAAACGAAAAAGGCGGAGGAAAAGGAAGAAAAAAAGGAGCCCGCCGTCGTCCCCTCTCCCGCGAAAGAAGAAGTCAAAAACGTCCTGACGCTTCCGGCGGGCAAGTCCGCCCCGGAAAATACGGTCGCGCCCGCGCCGCGCTCTTCGCCGGTGCCGCCGGTCCAGGAAGGCGAAAGGCTTTTCGCGCCCATCAAGCCTCTGCCCGCCCCCATGGATTCTCAAACGGCCGCCGCTCTTCTGGCCATCGCGGACGAAAAGACGCCCGCGCCCGTCCTGACCTTTGATCCCCAAACGCAGGTCGGCCTCGCCGTCTTTTTGAGAGGCGGGCTCGTCACCATTCTTTTCGACCGCAAACTGGCGCCGCCGCCCTTCATGATCGGCCAGCCGCAGCGCGTGAAGGCCGAACCTTTCGATCTCCCGTACAATTCCGGTTTCCGTTTCGCCGTCCCTGACGGCGTGGAGGTGCGGGCCGCGCGGGAAGGGACGGTCTGGAAAATCTTTCTCTCGCGCAAAGAAGGGGCGGCAGGCGTCTCGACCGAGTTTGTCACCCAACCGGACTTCGCCCTGGGGGGCCGTCTCTTGCTGCCGACGGCCAACCCGCCGGAGCCGGTTTTCTTGACCGATCCCGTCGTGGGAGATCGGCTTCTGGTTCTTCCCTTGCGAGAGACGAGCGCCTTTACCGTCTCGCGCCGCCTGGCCGACCTTCAGATCCTGCCTGCGGCGCAAGGACTCGTCATCAAGCCCTGGCACGAGAAAATCGTAGCCCGGATCGTCCCCGACGGCATTGAGATCACGTCGGAAGGGGGGCTTAAGCTTTCGCCGCCGCGCGACACGGGCGCCTTCGCCCACGGCGCGCAGGCCGCCAAAGACGCGCCGCCCGCCCTTTACGACTTCGCGCGCTGGCGCGGCCGCGCCGGAGAAACCTTTAGCGAAACGCGCCAAAAGCTGATGCGAACCGTCGTGGACGTTCCGGAAGACCAGCGCCTGCTCGCGCGGATGGACCTGGCGCGTTTCTATTTCGCGCACGGCATGGGCAAGGAAACGCTCGCTTTGCTTGAAGTGATCCGCAAAAGCCTGCCGGAAATCGAAGGCAAGACTGATTTTCTGGCCCTGCGCGGCGCGGCGCGAATCTTGGCGGGCGACGTCGAGGGCGGGCTTGAGGATTTATCGGACAAATCGCTGGTTGAGCAGCCGGAAGCCATGCTCTGGCAAGCCGTCGCCTCGGCCTTTCTGCGCGACTGGCGCGACGCAACGGATCGGTTTTCCCTTACGCTCTCCTTCCTGGATCGTTATCCGGAACCTTTCCGTTCGCGCTTTACGATTCTCGCGGTCGAATCCGCCCTGGCTTCCGAAAAAGACAAGGAAGCGGCGGAATGGCTTTCCCGCCTGGAGAAAAGCGAACACGACCCTTCCTTCGATCCGGCCATCCGTTATCTGCGCGGCGCGCTGCATAGCCGGTCGGGCCGCGCCGATCTGGCCGGAAAGCTCTGGCGGCAAGTGGCGCAGGACAAGGACCGCCTCTACAAGATACGAGCCGAGCTGGCGCTTATCGATCTGGATCTGGCCACAAAATCCATGACGCCCAAGCAGGCGGCGGAAAAGCTGGAAGGCCTGCGTTTCGCGTGGCGGGGCGACAATCTGGAGTTCGACATTCTGCGCCGTCTGGGCGGTTTCTACATCGAGTCCAAGGAATATGGGAAAGGCTTCGGCGTCTTTGTTCAGGCGCTGCGGCTTTATCCCTCAAGTCCTCAGGCGACGGCGCTTAAAGTCGAGATGAAGCGCCTCTTCAAAGACGTTTTTCTGTCCGCCGAAGGGAAAAAGCTTTCGCCGCTTGAAGCGCTGGCGCTTTTCTCCAATTTCAGAAATCTGATCCCGGACGGCGAAGAAGGAAACAAGGTCCGCCTTCACCTGGCGGAAAGGCTGATCGACATTGATCTGCTCGATCAGGCGGGCAATCTTTTAAGCGACATCATCAAGAACAGCCCCGACCCGGCCGAACGGGTACAAACGGCCTCGCGCCTGGCAGCGGTGCGCTTGCTCGACCACCAGGCCGAAGCGGCGCTGGCCGTCTTGGATCAAAGCCAGGCCGAAGCGCAGAATCTCTCGAAGGAAATTCGCGACGAGAGAAGCCTTTTGCGCGCCCGCGCGCTTTCGGAAATGGGCAAGAACGAGGAAGCCATGGCGGCCCTTCCCGCCGAAAAATCCGAAAAAGCCGAGCTGCTTCGCGCGGACATCGCCATGCGCGCCAAGAAATGGGACGAAGTCGCGCGGACGCTTTTAGCGATCGTGGGCACGCCGCCCGCGGACGGCGCGGCCCTTCCGGCGGATAAGGCCGAATGGACCGTCACCATCGCGCTCGCCATGGCGCTCGGCGGCGACGCGGACGGGCTGCGTCGCCTGGCCGACGCTTACGGCCCCTCGATGGACAAAACAGCGCGGGCCGATTTGTTTCGCATTTTGACGCGCCCGGAAAAGGCGACGCAGCCCAAAGACCTTGCTGCGGCGCAAACGAAATTATCCGAAGTAGATATGTTCAAGGGTTTCTTGGATTCTTACCGCAAACCGGGAAATTAGTTTTTTCGCGCGGCGCTGCGCTTGAAATGAAGAAAAGGATAAACGCGGTTCAAAAAACGCCCCGCTTTGTGCTAAAGTCCTCCTGTCTTTTGAACAAGGGGGCGCTTATGACCGCTTTTTCGTGCCGGGACCGCTTGGAAAGACCGACGAATTTTTATCTGCTTCTTATGGAAACGTCTTTAGGGATGTTTTTCGGATCCTCCGGCGGCGGGCCTGCGCGCGGCGCGCAGCATCTCGTCAAAGTTTTAGAAAAAAACGGCCTGCGCCCGTCGAGGCAATGGTACGCGGCGCGGCAGCACACGAAGGCGCAATCCGGCAAACCCTCGCCGACGCCGGCCGCGCCGGCCGCCAAAGGCTCGGCTCCCGCTCCTGCGGCCTCGGGAGGAAAGAGGGGAGGCGGCGGCGACGGAATCCTCTCGCTCCTTCGCCGCGCGACCGGTTCGTTTTCGACCAGGTTGTCGTCTCTTTCGCTTCTCTCCTGGGGCGGGCCAAGCCGCGGTTATATAGCCATGGCCCATCTGAGCCGCGCCAGACTCCTGGACCTTCTGTACGGACGAAAGCCGGAATATGTTTAGGATTCCAAAAGAGCGGGCGCGCCTGGAGCGGGTGAAGGGGCTGGCGCAGTCGCGGTTGCGGGGAGCCGGAGCGCAGCG
>CAZZDK010000010.1:0-71648 GCA_964652235.1 uncultured Rhodospirillaceae bacterium | reverse complement strand
TGTCGCCGGGCAAGCCGACGAACAGGCCGAACTCGGTGATGTTGCGAATCTCGCCGGAAAGAGTTCCGCCGATCTGATGCCCCGCGCGGAAAGCCTCCCAGGGATTCTCGACACATTGCTTAAGGCCCAGGCTGATGCGCCGCTTGGACAGATCGACGTCCAGAACGGCCACTTCGACTTCCTGGCTGGTGGCGACGATCTTGCCGGGGTGCGCGTTTTTCTTGGTCCAGGACATTTCCGAAACGTGGACCAATCCTTCGATGCCCGGCTCCAGCTCCACGAACGCGCCGTAATCGGTGATGTTCGTGACGCGGCCCTTCATGCGCAAGCCGACGGGATAGCGCTCGGCCACGCCGTCCCACGGATCGGCCTCAAGCTGCTTCATGCCCAGGCTGATGCGCTGCGTGTCGGCGTTGAAGCGGATGACCTGCACGGTCACCTGCTGGCCGATCTGCAGGACTTCGGACGGATGGTTGACGCGTTTCCAGGCGATGTCGGTGACGTGGAGCAAACCGTCCACGCCGCCTAGATCGACGAAAGCGCCGTAATCGGTGATGTTCTTGACGACGCCTTGCAGGATCTGGCCTTCCTTGAGGTTGGACACCAGCTCGGAGCGGGCTTCGGCGCGGGATTCTTCGAGAACCGCGCGGCGCGAGACGACGATGTTGCCGCGAGCCCGATCCATCTTGAGGATCTGGAACGGCTGAGGCGTGCCCATAAGAGGCGTGATGTCGCGCACGGGGCGAATATCCACCTGGCTGCCCGGCAAAAACGCGACCGCGCCGCCCAGATCGACCGTAAAGCCGCCTTTGACGCGCCCGAAAATGACGCCGGTGACGCGCGCCTGATCGGTGAAATTCTTTTCGAGAAGCGCCCAGCTTTCCTCGCGCTTGGCCTTTTCGCGCGAGAGAGAGGCTTCGCCGTTGCGGTCTTCCATGCGCTCCAGGAAGACTTCGACCGTATCGCCGATCTTGATCTCCGGCGTTTGGCCGGGAAGCGCGAATTCTTTCTTGGGAACGCGGCCTTCGGCCTTCAGGCCCACGTCGATGATGTAGCAATCCTTTTCTTCGCCGACGACTTTGCCCTTGATAACGCCGCCTTCCATGCCGCCTTTCTTGCCGAAGGATTCGTCAAGCATGGCGGCAAAGCTGCCTTGCTCGCGAGAAATGGGGGCACCCGCGTTTTCTTTGAGAACGCGCTTGGTATTCGATTTAGCCATGTTGGATTTCTTTCCGGCCCCTGCGGGGCCTTGCGCCTGCTCTATAAAGAGCCTCCGGCGCTTCGCTTTCGTTTTAGCGTTCCGTTCCGGTCAGGAGAAGCGCCGGGGCTGAAAGCAAGACCCTCTTGGCGTTTTTCGTCCTGTCCGTTGCCGACCTTTTATCGGCTTGTTCCTGAAAGCCTTTCCCTGACGATGGCCAGTGCCTGCGCAAAGGCTTCATCGGCATTCAGGCCCGACGTATCGAGTCTGATCGCGTCATCCGCCGGTTTGGCTGGAGCGGTCGATCGGGACGCATCGCGCGCATCGCGCGCCTGCATGGCCTCAAGAACCGCGGCTTCAGTAACATTTTCGCCCCGCGCCTGCAACTCAAGAAAACGCCGATGGGCGCGAATTTCAGGCGAGGCCTCCACGTAAATCTTAACCAAAGCGTCGGGCGCGATGATTGTGCCGATGTCCCTGCCGTCCAAAACCGCTCCCCTTTTGCCGCCCGGCGGGCAAGCAGCGAAATTTTTCTGGAATTTCAAGAGTGCGGCCCGAACGCCTGGGATAGCCCCCACTTTCGAAGCCGCCATCCCGGCCTCGTCGCTTTTGAGATCCGAATCCCCCTCCAAAGACGCCGGGTTAAGTTCTCTAGCGGCTTTTTCCGCCAGGGCCGGATCGGCAGGATCGCCGCCCAAGCGCAAAACGGCCAGGCCGACGGCCCGATATAAAAGCCCCGTATCTAAATAGGCGAAATCCAGCGCTGTCGCCAAGCGACGCGCGATGGTCCCCTTGCCCGTCGCGGCGAGGCCGTCAACGGCGATGACGATCGGTTCTGCCATGCGGTCTTTATAAAGGGGCGCAGGCAAAGCGCAAGGGGAAGAGGCGTCAGCGGCCTTTTCCGGGCGGCGGGGGCGGTGGGGGACCGGGCGGCGGAAACGCCGATGGATTCCTGATCTTTTCCGCTATTTTTCGGCGACTCTCGGCGGACAGTTCCGAAACGACGCGATCCATGGCCCGCGCCATGGCGGCATGAAACGCCTGGCCGGAAAAACCCATTTTGTCCAGCTCCCGGCGAAGCGCCGCCCGATCCGGCTTTTCAAGCTCGATCAGGGCCGCTATTTTTTGAAGGTCTTCGCGCATGGTCGCCCGAGAGGCTTCCATGGCCCTTTCCTTTTCTTCAAAAATGGCGCGAAGCTTTTTGGCTTCTTCCGGCGCGAGGTCCGCGCTCAAATGCTCAAAAAGCCTGTCAGGCGGCAGCGGCGGATGGCCCCAATCGGTCGTCGGCCCGGCCCCTAAAAAATGGCCCGCCATCAAGCCTATGAAAAAAACGTTCAAAACGACCGAAACGGTCAGAGCCAGGGCGTTTTTCTTTTCCGACATGGCCTATTCCCTCCCTACGATCAGATTGTCCCAAGGCTCAGCAAGCGCGACCACCGGGTGGACGGCCTCCGCTGAATGGGGGGATATCCTTTCCGTCTCGCGGCCAATAAACAAGCCTAACATAAGCATGGCCACCCCCACGGCCAACCGTCGGAAAGCGAGCGAGGGGAAAGGAAACCTAAACCTCGGCCTAGAAACGGGTTCCGGTTGAGGCGCGAGACCGCACATGATCTTTCCCAGCGCGATTTCCAGACGCGGCCCGTCGATCTCTTGAGCCGGATCGTTCTCACGAAAAAATCTGTCCACCTCTACCTCCTCTTATGTATCATACATCCTCGCCCCAGACGATTCCCATTTCCCTCATGCCGCGCCGCAGCCCTTCGCGACCCCGGACCAGAAGAGATTCCACCGCGCCGACCGAAACACCTAGGGCAGCGGCGATTTCTTGACCGCTCATTTCCTCAAAGTAAGAGAAAACGATGGCCAGTCTCTGTCTTTCCGGAAGTTTCAGCAAAAGCCTGCGAACAAGCCGCCTGCGGTCTTCGCGCCCCAGGGCCTCGACGGGTCCCATCGCGGGGTCTTCGATGTCGCCTTCCTCTTCAAGCGAGACCGAACGGCGACGGCGCAACGTATCCAGACACAAATTGGTAACCACCCGGCTTAACCACGTCCGCACGCTGCCCGTTCCTTTGGGGTCCCAGTTCGGCGCATAGCGCCAGAGTCGCAGAAAGGCCTCTTGCGCCACTTCGTCGGCTTCGGCGGCATTGCCGAGAACCCGCTGCGCCACGGCGATCATGCGCCGTAAATGCCTTTCGCTGAGAGCGGCAAAGGCGTTTTCATCCCCAAGCGCCGTCCGCGCAAGCAATTCGTGATCGTCCAAAGGCGCGTCTTCCCCCGCCGAACTCCGGCTGGCCGACGCGGCGGCGGACGCTTCACGAAAAGAAACCAAAGACCTCTCCCGACAGGCTTGCTGAAAGTCCTCCTTTCTCTATCCCATATCCCTGCACGTTCTTGAAGGGAAAACCCTTCGCCGCAGGAATACGTACAGCCCTGCGTGAATGGGGGGACCGGATTATCCGGTAGAGAGAAAGAGAGGGGCCTTTGGGGAAAGGACCCTTCCTATGACCGACATCAGTAGTGTGTCCGGCGGCGACGCCTATGCATCTTACCTCCGGACGCTTTTTTCTAAGGCAGCCTTCGCGCAACGGACTGAAAACTCTTCGCTTTCATCCAGTTCGGTTTCAAGCCTACCCGCCCTTTCCGGCAGTGAGGGATCAGGCGGCGCGGAAGGCAAAGGGACGCGCGGAAGCGGCCTTGCGGAACTCAGCGACGAAACGCTCCAAGCCCTCCTTCAGGGGCTGCAAAGCGGCGGCGCGACCAGCGGGGCAAACCAGACCGACTTTTCGGATGTGGTTTCCGCCATGGACTCGGACGGCGACGGCGTCGTCACGCAGGAAGAGTTTCTTGCGGCGCGGCCCGACGACGTGACCGAAGAGATGGCGACAAACCCCTGGAACAGTCTCGACACGGAAGGCGCGGGTTCGCTTTCGGTTGACGAGCTGCAAACAGCGATGGAGGCGAACAGGCCTTCAGGCCCGCCGCCGACTTCCGTGGCTTCCAGCGAGGAAGAGACGGACCCGCTCCAGGCGCTTTGGGACGCTTTGTCGGAATCCGAGGACGAGACGACGATCGCAGAGACGGAAACGGATTCGTCCACCACGACGACTTCGGCTTTGCAGGAACTTCTGGAAGCGATCAAATCCTACCAGACGACGGCAGGCTATGAGAACACGAAGCTTGTCATGTCGGCGCTTCTCGACAATATGGCTTAGGTTGGCAAGCTGCGGTTAACGGAGAAGCCGGGAACCGTGAAAGATAAAGCGCAAAGCCGAAGGATTCGGCCACGCGCCTTTTATCGCGTTTATTTTTTATACGCTTCCAACGCCAATTTATGTACAGGTAAAGGCCGTTGAAGGACAGAGACCTGGCCCAGACTCGCGCCGAGCGCCGTCGCCGCTTCAAATTCCTTCCACGCCTCTGCGGAAGAAAGAACATCAACAGTAACGGGCGTTCCGGACGAAGATTCCACAGGCTGAACCCGTCGCGCGCGCGCCTGCGCGAGGAATTGTTTAAACTCCCGCACATTCGTTCCTGACGTCTCCGGAATCCGCATGATCCTTATCCTTGTTTGAAAACCAAAGGGATTATACCAAACGTCCGGCATGAAAACAAACAAGGCCCCGCCGAAGGCGAGGCCTTATTTAAGAATTTCAACGAGTTAGGCCGATTTACGCGCCGCCGCCTTTTCCATGGCCTTGCGAACCTTCAGCGCGTCTTCCGACAGGCGGCTTTTCGGCGTCTTCATGATCCAGGCGTCGATGCCGCCGTTATGTTCGATGGTGCGAATGCCGCGCGCCGTCAGGCGAAGCGTCACTTTTCCCGCGAGAATCTCGGAAGGAAACGAGCAAACCTGCAAATTGGGCTGCCAACGGCGGCGCGTTTTATTGTTCGCGTGGCTTACCTTGTTTCCGGAAAGGGGTTTTTTGCCTGTAACGGCGCATACACGAGACATTTTTTCCTCCGGCGGGCCAGGCCCGCGGGTTCGTTTATGGTTCCAAGCCGCGCTTTATAGGGGTCGGCCCGGGGCGAGTCAAGGATTCCGGGCCGGTTTTTCCTTTCTCCCGGCCATAAAATAGTTAACGGCAGTCCGGCCCCGGCAAAGCTCGAAACGGCGGGCCAGAGGCCTGAAAACGACCCCCGTGCAGTCGATGGCCTTTATCCCCCTTTTCTCCCAGAGGGAAACCATCTCGCAAGGACGGACAAAGGCGTTCCAATCGTGCGTTCCGGGCGGTATCCACCCCAAAAGATATTCCGCCGCGACGACGGACAAAAGAAAACTTCGCTTCGTCCGGTTGAGCGTGGCGACGATGATCGTCCCGCCGGGCGTTAAAAGCCCGGCAAGCGCCTCCATAAAGGCCTCCCTGTTTGCAATATGTTCAACGATTTCCAGGGCCACGATCAGATCGAAGCGCTCTGCGCCCCGGGCCAGATCTTCGGCTGTGGCGAGGCGATAATCAATCTCAAGCCCCTCCTGGAGGGCATGGGCCTGCGCGACGGCAACGGCCTCGGGCGAGGCGTCGATCCCCGTGACCCTGGCCCCTTCCCGCGCCAACGGCTCGGCCATCAAGCCGCCGCCGCACCCGACATCAAGGATCCGAAGGCCTTTAAGCGGCTTGCCTACCTGTTCCTTAATATAGCGCAGACGCAAAGGCCCCATCTCGTGCAAAGCGCGGAAAGCCCCTCGCTTTTTCCACCATTCCCCGGCCTGGGCGGAAAAACCGACGATTTCATCCGGAAAAACGCTTGGGATTGACGTCATGGAAACCGCTGCAAAAAAGGAAAGTAAAGAAGAAAGTTGGCGAAACGCCTTTTTAGACATAGCATAGCCGCCTCGTTTGGCAAATCTTGGGGTCCTTCGCGCATGGCGCTTTTGGTTTTGAAATTCAGCGGCGTGGCCCTTGGCACCATTGATCGGATCAAATACGCCGCAGGCAAGGTCGCCAAAGAAATCCGGCTCGGCCACAAAGTTGTCGTCGTGGTTTCGGCAATGGCGGGCGTGACGGACCAGCTTTTCGACCATTGCCGCAGCGTCAATCCCCGTCCCAATCCGCGGGAGAGCGACGTCGTCGTCTCGACAGGAGAACAAGTGGCGGCGGGCCTGATGGCCCTGGCGCTGGAGCAAAGGGGTCTTAACGCAAAGTCCTGGCTGGGCTGGCAATTGCCGATCCGGACCGATGCGTCCCACGGCAACGCGCGAATTCAAGACGTCAACGCCGAACCTATCCGGTCCTGTCTGGAAAGGGGCGAGATCGCCGTTCTCGCGGGATTCCAGGGTCTGGCGGAGGATCGTTCCGTCACGACCCTCGGTCGCGGCGGATCGGACGCCTCGGCCGTCGCGCTGGCGGCCGCGCTTAAAGCGAACAGGTGCGATCTGTACGCGGATTTGCCGGGCCTTTATTCCGCCGACACGGCCATCGTCCCTAAGGCCCGCAAAATCTCGCGGCTTTCCTACAGGGAGATGCTCGAGATCACGGCGCTGGGCGCGGAAGATTCGAAGGTTCTGCAGCCCCGCTCCATCGAGATGGGGCTCCTGAACGCCGTCCCGGTCCAGATTCTCTCTATTTTCGAGAACGAAGTCGGCAGCGACTTGCCCGGCACGCTCATCACAAGTGAGGATGAAATCATGGAAAACAGACCTGTCACAGGCATCGCCCATTCCAAGGGCTATGCCAAGATCACCCTTGCGGGCCTTCCAGACAAACCCGGCGTCGCGGCCAACATCTTCGGCGCCGTCGCCCGCGCGGGGGTCAACGTAGGCGCCATCGTCCAGGCCGCGTCGGGAGACGGACAAAAAACGGACGTGACCTTTACCGTCCGGCGCGAAGATTGGCAGCGTATCACCGAACTTTTGGAGGCGACAAAGGACAAGCTCGGCTTCACGAACCTCGTGACGGACGCGAACATCGCCAAGGTCTCGCTCGTCGGCCTGGGTATGCGCTCGCACCCCGGCGTCGCCGCGCTCATGTTTGAAACCTTGTACGAAAAGGGCATTAACATCCGCGCCATTGAAACATCGGAGATTACGACGAGCGTTCTCATATCGGAGGATTACCTCGAGCTGGCCGTGCGCGCGCTGCACGACGCCTTCGGTCTGGAGCGCGCCGCTTGATTTTTCCTTCCATGTCTGGCATCGGACAGTCTTAAGGCTTTTCCAGGAAATCTTTCGCATGGTCCCTCTTTCTTCCCGTCTAAAACCGCTTATGCAGCGCGGCTGCGATTTTCTGGGCGTTAAGCTCGCCGTCATGGGCGGCGCGATGAGCTGGATCAGCGAAAGGAATCTCGTCGCCGCCGTCTCGAACGCCGGGGGGTTCGGTGTTCTCGCCTGCGGCTCCATGTCGCCGGATTTATTGAAAGCGGAAGTTCAAGCGACCAAAGCCCTGACCCGCCAGCCCTTCGGCGTCAACCTGATTACGATGCACCCGCAGCTTGACGCGCTGATCGACGCCTGCCTTGAAGAGAAAGTAGGCCACATCGTTCTGGCGGGCGGGGTGCCGTCCGCGCCCGCCATCAAGCGCGTGAAGGACGGCGGCGCGAAATTGATCTGCTTCGCCCCGGCGCTGGCGCTCGCAAAGAGATTGGTTCGCATGGGCGCGGACGCGCTCGTCATCGAGGGCATGGAGGCGGGCGGCCATATCGGGCCCGTCAGCACGTCGGTCCTGGCCCAGGAAATCCTGCCGGAAATGAGCGGCAGCGTCCCCGTTTTCGTGGCCGGAGGCATCGGCCGCGGCGAGGCCATCGTTTCCTATCTCGAAATGGGCGCGGCGGGCGTGCAGATCGGAACGCTTTTCGTCTGCGCGAAGGAATGTATCGCGCACCCGAATTTCAAAAAGGCCTTTATTCATGCCGCCGCGCGGGATGCCGTGCCGACGCCGCAACTCGATCCGCGCTTTCCGGTCATTCCGGTCCGCGCGCTCGTCAACGAGGGCACAAAGCTTTTCATCGAAAAACAGCGCGAGGTCATCGCCAAGTTCGATTCGGGCGCTTTGACCAAGGAAGCCGCTCAATTGGAAATCGAGCATTTCTGGGCGGGCGCCCTGCGCCGGGCCGTGATCGAGGGCGACGTGGAAAAAGGCTCGGTCATGGCGGGCCAGATCGTCGGGATGGTTAAGGAGGAAAAGCCCGTCCTCGACATCCTGACGGACCTGGTGCGCCAGGGCGAGCAGGCCCTTTTACATAGAGAACTTTGATTTTTGCCCCTTTTCAGCCATTGAGTCCGGCGGCATAAGGATATATGAAGAGGCCGTCCCTCAAACTGGAAGAAAAGCCATGTCCGACACGCGCAAAATCGCCCGCGCCTTGATTTCCGTTTCCGACAAGACGGGACTGCTCGCCCTTGCCCAGGAGCTGGCCGCGCGGAAAATCGAGATTCTCTCCACCGGCGGCTCGGCCAAGGCTTTGCGCGAAGCCCATATCCCCGTGACTGAAGTCGGCGACTATACGGGCTTTCCGGAAATGATGGACGGTCGCGTCAAGACGCTGCACCCCAAAATCCACGGCGGCCTTT
This sequence comes from uncultured Rhodospirillaceae bacterium, assembly GCA_964652235.1. Classification (GTDB taxonomy): domain Bacteria; phylum Pseudomonadota; class Alphaproteobacteria; order UBA9219; family UBA9219; genus CAZZDK01. The sequence continues at coordinate 62,943 of CAZZDK010000010.1, read as the reverse complement.
TACAAATCAGGAACAACGAAAAACATCAGGCCGAAGCCGCAAAGCACGGCGTTCCGCCCATTGATCTCGTCGTCGTCAATCTTTACCCGTTTCGCGAAACCGTCGCGAAGGGCGCTGATTTCGAGACCTGCATCGAAAACATCGACATCGGCGGCCCCGCCATGGTGCGCTCGGCGGCCAAAAACCATGCCGACGTCGTGATCCTGACCGACCCCGCGCAATACGATTCCTTCCTGGCCGAGATAAAAGAGCAGGACGGCGCAACGACGCTCGCCTTTCGCAAAAAGATGGCGGCGGCGGCCTTTGCCCATACGGCTTCCTACGATTCCGCCGTCAGCAATTGGTTCGCCTCGCAACTCGGCGAGGACTACCCTGAAACGTTGACCCTTTCGGCCAAATTGCGCCAGGCTTTGCGTTACGGTGAAAATCCGCACCAGACGGCCTCCTTCTACGTCACGGGGGAAAGCCGCCCCGGCGTCGCGACAGCCATCCAGATTCAAGGCAAGGAACTCAGCTACAACAATATCAACGACACGGACGCCGCCTTCGAGCTTGTCAGCGCCTTTACCGAGCAGCCCGCCGTCGCCATCATCAAGCACGCCAATCCCTGCGGCGTGGCGCTTGGGCGCGATCTTCTTTCGGCCTATGAGCGCGCTTTGGCCTGCGATCCCGTCAGCGCGTTCGGCGGCATCATCGCCTGCAACCGACAGCTTGACGCGGCGGCGGCGGCGAAGATCGCCGAGATTTTCTCCGAAGTCATCATCGCGCCCGACATTGACGACGAAGCGAGAAAAATCCTCGCCGCCAAAAAGAACCTGCGCGTTCTTTTGACAAAAACCATGTCCGATCCCGCCGAGCCGGGACGTGTCGTCAAAACGGTCTCCGGCGGTTTTTTGCTGCAATCGCGCGATAATATCATCCTTAACCCCGCCGAGCTCAAATGCGTCACGAAACGCCCGCCGACGGACCGGGAAATGCGCGACATGGTTTTTGCCTTTACCGTCGCCAAGCACGTCAAGTCCAACACCATCGTCTATGCCAAGGACGGCGCGACGGTCGGCATCGGCGCGGGTCAAATGAGCCGCGTGGACAGCGCCCGCATTGCGGCGCGCAAGGCCGAAGACGCGGCGAAGGCCATGGGACTTGAGACGCCCTTGACCAAAGGCTGCGCCGTCGCTTCGGACGCCTTTTTCCCCTTCGCGGACGGTCTTTTGGCCGCTATAGAAGCGGGCGCAACGTCCGTTATCCAGCCGGGAGGTTCCCTGCGCGACCGCGAAGTGATCGAAGCGGCGGACGAGGCCGGTATTGCGATGCTTTTCACGGGCATCAGGCATTTTTATCATTAGGCGATATGTTTTTTCCCCTGCCCTCCCCTTCCCTTCAGGGAGATTCGCTCCCTTTTTCCGGCTGTGCGCGTTCGCTCGAAGATTTGATAAATCTCGGTCTTGCTTCGCCCTCGGCGGAATTGACGGAAGCGGTCCGCCGACATCCTTTGGCCGTCACGCCCGTTTTGCTTGGTCTGATGGACGCCGACGACCCGAACGACCCCGTAGCCAGACAGTTCGTGCCGTCGCCGCAGGAAATCGAGGCCGATCCTCGCGCGCTTGCCGATCCCATCGGCGATCAAGCCCACGCGCCCGTTCCCGGCATTGTGCATCGTTATCCGGATCGTTTGCTTTTGAATCTTATTCAGGCCTGTCCGGCTTATTGCCGCTTTTGTTTTCGCCGGGGAAGAGTCGGCAAAGACAGGGGGATTCTTTCGCAAGAGGAGACGGCCCGCGCCCTCGACTACATTCGCACACATAAAGAGGTGCGGGAGGTTATTCTCTCGGGCGGCGAACCTCTCCTGCTTTCCGCGCGGCGTCTGCGGGAGATTTTTCGCGAACTGCGCGGCATCGCCCACGTCGAGGCCCTGCGCGTCCACACGCGCGCGCCCGTTTCCATGCCGGATATTTTCACGGCGGATTTTGTCCGTCTCTTGGCCGAAGGCCCCCAGCCCTTAAGACTCCTGGTCCATTGCAACCATCCGCGCGAATTGTCTCCCCCCGCGCGCGCGGCTCTTGCGCGTCTGGCCGATGCGGGCGTTTCCCTTTATTCGCAGAGCGTTCTTCTTAAGGGCGTGAACGACGAAATCGAAACGCTGGTCGCCCTTATGAACGCTTTCGTCGCTTGCCGGATCAGGCCGCATTATCTCCATCATCCGGACCTGGCCGAAGGAACCCGGCATTTCCGCCTTCCCTTAAAAAAAGGCGTCGAACTCGTCCGCGAACTTGGGGCTCGCCTGCCCGACCAGCTTCTTCCGCGTTATATGCTCGACATTCCGGGCGGACACGGCAAGGTCCGCGTCCTTTCAACTCAGGTCAGGGAAACGGAAGGGGGCTGGCTTTTGCAAAATTTCGAAGGACAAACGTTTTTCTATTCCGATCCTTAGTCTTTATGCGAACATGGCGTCGATCTTGGATTGATCCATCGCCGCCGTATAGCCGTGGACGACGGCCGCGCCGTCGTCGATCATCCCTTGCAGCTCCATGGAATGAAGCTGGGCCATGTCCTTAAACTTGTCCATTTCGCCCGCCTCGAGCGCCGACCTCAATTTCGCGCGCGTTTCGACGATGAGCATGCTCATTTGCGTGGCAATCTTCTCAAACCGCTCGCGCAATTCCGGCGAAGCGGCCTCGTAGCATTCAATCGCAAGCGGCGCGAATCCTAGCCCGCTTTCCATGAAATGCTCCCGATAGGTTTTGAAATCCCACTTGTCGATCTCGTCGAGAATTTCCGGCATATCGCCGACCATGCCGAGCATCATGACCACTTCGTTGAAGTGGTTAAAATAATCCGTCGAAAGCAGGGACCGCGAATCGATGTTCGTCCCGGCGATGCGATCCTGGAAAGATTCGGCACTCGTCATAGGGGGCGATTTTGCCTTTTCGGCGCTAAGAATTAATTAAGGCCACCACACCAGAAGAGGCAGAAAAAAGGGGGCTTTCGGTTCGATTCGTTCCAGCCTTCCTCTCTTTTTTCATTCCTGATCCAAAACCTTTTTTGTTAATCATTTATTGTTTTTTATGTTTTGACGACCAAATGAGCTTTTCGTAGCCTTTTCGTTTGCATTTTTGGTGTTTTTTGAAGAATTTCCATAATTTTTTTGCTTTATAAAGCCTAAAATGTCTTTTAATGCTAAAAAAAGGACCATCAATCTTCATTTTATGCTTTCTGACGGTTTTTTTACGGACTTAACGGGTAAAAAATGGCCTTTAAGGATCACAAAAATCGTTTTCATACTAACCCTATGAAAAATATGTACGAAAACGCAACGACCCGTGCTAGACCTAAAGAAAGACACCTGAAACACCGAGGCGCATATCATGGCAAAAGCGAAAAAGACCTCCGCTCCGTCCCCAAAGACCAAGCCCGCCGCCCGTAAGCCAAAGGCGACGCCCGCCAAAACGAAAAAGAAAACGGCGCTCTTGAAGCGAACCATGGGCCCTTCTTTCGTTGAGCCCTTGGCCGTCCGCTCCTCAGGCCCGCTTCTGCCGCTCCGGCTCCAGGCCGTCGTGGATAAAAGCGAGCTTACGGATCTTTTGTACAGCGCGGCGCGGGGACTCGACCGGATCGACGAAACGCTTTTGCGTTCGGTCTTTCACCCGGACGCGACGGTCGATCTCGGCCCTGGCGTGTTTCAAGGAACGTCGGGCGATTACGTCCATTGGGTCGTCGGGGTTTTGACGCAAATCAGGGAATCCCACCATCTCATCGGCAATGTGCGCGTGACGCTTGAGGGCGACGCGGCCTTTGTCGAATCCTATTGCCACGCGCATTTCCGCCTCGACAAACCGACGGGCCGCGAGGACGTCTTCATCGGCAGCCGTTTCCTCGACCGCGCCGAGCGCCGCCCCTCGGGCGCGGCAGGCGTTTGGAAGCTGGTCCACCGCAAGCAGGTGATCGACTGGGTACGGACCGAGGCGGTTTCGGATCTTTTCTACCACCAGAATCCGGACGCTTTGTGGAGCTATCGCACCAAGACGGACTTGTCCTATCAGATGGCGCAATTCCCCGGCAGCCACGGCGGCAGCAAAATGCCGTCCTTCCTGGGCCGCCGGTACGAAAGCAAGAGCGTACGGTTTTAGCGAACGAAGCAACCCGGTCTGACGCACCAGCCGAAAAAGCCTTGCTTCAGTTTTTCCAAGGCATGGCCTCTTTCGATCGGCTCTACATACGTGCTGCCCGTTCTTCCTTTTTCGAGCTTTTCTTGCATTTCGACAAGCGCTCTCGCCGTCTTGGCGTTTGGCGCCAAAGCCAGCCAAAAATTGTCGGGCCTGTGGGCTTGTCCCGTCTGAACGCAAAAAGCGCTCAGTTTGAAATTCCTTAAGTGCTGCGCCGCGTTGGAAGGGGCAAGAGAGATAACAACTAAAGCCGCCATGACAAATCCTCTAAAAAAGGGAAAAGATGCGCCTGCGTGTAGCAAGCGAATCGCAAGGAATCAAGGCTGCAAGAATGGTTTCGCGCTGTCATAAGACGAAAAATTTTGGGTTGGAAAGATTCTAGAAATTAACCAAAAATCTTAACCTTATTCGCTAGAGCAAAATCCGGTTAGGTAGAACAAATGTCCGGTTTTTTCGTCATGCCCGCGACAGCGGGCATCCCGTTTGGTTTTCATGCCGTTAAACCAAACGGGACTCCCGCTTGCGCGGGAGTGACGACGTTCTTTTGATTCCACCTAACCGGACTTTGCTCTAGGGTGTGTTGACATTCAAATAAGCTTGAGGCGAAAAACGTGCGCTTTCAAGATTTTGAGCGCAGCGTACATAAAGGTACGTGAGCATCAAAATCTTGAAAGTGTGCGTTTTGCAGCCCAAGATCGTTTGAATGTTTTCACACCCCAGGATTCATCGCGCTCTCCGGCGCGATGGCGCCCGCGATAAAACAGCGCTCATTATGGACGTTCACGCGCCCTTCGGCGATCCAGCGCAGAGCGGCGGGATAAATTTTATGCTCCATCTCTAAAATCCGCGCGGCGAGGCCGTCCGGATCGTCGCCTTGCAAAACGGGGACCGCGGCCTGAACGATGATCGGGCCGTCGTCCGTGCCGGGACGCACAAAATGGACCGTGCAGCCGGAAAATTTCACACCCGCCGCCAGCGCCTGTTCATGAACGTGCAGGCCCGGAAAAGACGGCAGAAGCGAGGGATGAATGTTCACGAGCCTGTCGCGCCATTTCTCCACGAACCACGGCGAAATGAGCCGCATAAAGCCCGCCAGGCAAACGAGTTGCGCCCCATGGGCGACGATTTTCTCATCCATCGCTTTTTCGAAAGCCTCGCGGTCCTTGCCGAAAGGCCTGTGATCCACGATTTCGGTCGGAATGCCGTTTTCTCTGGCCCAGGCGAGGCCCGCCGCGTCCGGAAGGTTCGCGAGAACGCAGACGATTTTCGCGGGAAAGCCCGGCGCCTGCGCGGCGCGGACCAACGCCTGCATATTCGAGCCGCGCCCCGAAATAAGAACGGCGACGTTCAACACGGCCATGACGAATCCATTCCCTGAATAACGACGCGATGTTCGGAAAGATTCTCTTCGACCTCGCCGATGCGGAAAACTTTTTCGCCCGCATTCGTCAAAAGGGCCGAGACTTCTTCGACCTTTTCCGGCGCGACGATCACGACCATGCCGATGCCGCAATTGAACGTTCGCGCCATGTCCGTCCCGCTCGCGCCGCTTTGCTTGGCCAGCCATTTGAAAACCGGCGGCACGGGCCAGTTCGCCGCGCTAAGCCAGACGCCGAGGCCCTGGGGCAAAACGCGCGGGATGTTTTCGAGAAGCCCGCCGCCCGTAATATGCGCCAACGCCTTAAGCAACCCGCCCCGCAGCGCGGGCAAAAGCGGTTTGACGTAGAGTCGCGTCGGCTCCAAAAGCGCCTCGGCCAGGCCGCGCGATGGATCGAACGGCGCGGGCGCGTCCCAGGCCAGCCCTTCTTGCTCCACAACCTTGCGAACGAGCGAAAAACCGTTGCTGTGGACCCCGTTTGAAGCCAGGCCGAGGACGACATCCCCGGCCTTAACGTCCCCTCGCGGCAAGATGGCGTCCCGCTCAACCGCGCCGACGGCAAAGCCCGCCAGATCGTAATCCTTGCCTTCATACATACCCGGCATTTCCGCCGTTTCGCCGCCGACCAGGGCGCAGCCGGTTTGTTTGCAGCCTTCGGCTATGCCCTTGACGACCGCGCGAGCCGTTTCGACATCCAGCCGCCCGGTTGCAAAATAATCTAGGAAAAACAACGGCTCAGCGCCCGCCACCACCAGATCGTTGACGCACATGGCGACCAGATCGATCCCCACCGTATCGTGCCGCCCGCTTTCGATGGCGATGCGAAGCTTGGTTCCCACCCCGTCGGTCGAGCTGACGAGAATAGGGTCTTTGTAACCCGTCGCTTTCAGGTCGAAAAGAGCCCCGAATCCCCCCAAAGCCGCGTCGGCGCCGGGCCGGGAAGTCGCCTTGGCCAAGGGCTTGATCGCCTCGACAAGTTCATTGCCCGCGTCGATGTGGACGCCTGCTTTGGCATAAGCGTCTCGTTCCGTGTTCTTAAGGTCCGCCATGGTCTCGCCAGAGTTGCTGGTTAAGCTTCGATGCTGTAAAAACAGGGGCAGAATAGCGAAAATGGACAGGTTTGCAATGAAACTCGCGCAAATGGCCTTTCTGGCCTGTTTCCTGGCGATGGCCCCGGCGGCCCTGGCGCAGGAGGATTCTTCCCTTTACCAAGTCGCGGACATCGCGGTTGACGTCTCGGCGGCCAGCGCGGCCCAGGCCCGAAACGACGCCATCCCCCAGGCCCAAAGGCACGCTTTCAAGGAAATCCTCTCCCGCCTGAACGCGGGAAACATCGAAGCGAGCGACGACGAAATCGCGGCTCTGGTTCAATCCTTCGAGGTCCAAAAGGAACACGCCGCCGCCCTGCGCTATATGGGCACCTTTACGGTCCAGTTCAAACCGATGGCCGTGCGCGCTTTTCTGAACGCCAAGGGAACGGCTTTTTCCGAAATTCGCGCCAAGCCTATCGTGATTCTGCCTCTCTTGAAAAACCGTAGCCGCGTCGTTCTTTGGGAAGACCGGACGGCCTGGCGCAACGCCTGGGAAGAGGCGGCGCGCAAAGCCGTTCTCGTGCCCATGATCGGCCCGGCGGGCGATCTGGAAGACATCGCGCAAATCAGCGCGGAGGAAGCCGTCAGCGCCAAGGCCGAAAACTTGCGCTCCTTGATGCGGAAATACCAGGCAAGCGGCGCCATCGTCGCCATTTTGGAAACCGGCGACGAACTGTCCGGCACGCCGATCGACGGGACTATAATCCTCCGCGCCTACGATTCCGAAGGCCTGCCGCGCGATGTGCGCGAATCCTCCCTTAAGCCCTCCGCCGCCTATGCGGGCCTCGACGACGAGCTTAGGGACGGAATCGAACAGATGATCCGCGCCATCGAAGGCGAATGGAAACAGGCGCAGGCAAGCGGCGCGGCACGGATCGTCGCTTCTCCGGGCGCCGCGGCGCCCGCCGGAACGCAGATGTTCCTGCCCGTAGATGTGCCGGTCGCGAACCTGGCCGCCTGGGGAAAAATTCGCGACAAGTTGGCCCGCGTCCCGCTTGTGGTGGAAACGCACGTCATCGCGATGACGCGAGGCCTCGTGCATATCGAGGTTCAATTCACGGGCGACCTGGCATCTTTGCAAAGCGCCCTGGCGGAACAGGGCCTGCGGCTTGAGCAAAGCGCAAACGGCAGTTGGAGCATTCAGCAAACAGGCGCGATGGAAGCGCTGTAAAAGAAAGGCCGAGACCATGAACGATCCCGCCGCGCAAAACAGGTTTTGGCTTTTCCTGGGGCTTTGTTTCGCGGGCCTCGTCTGGCTTTTGAAACCCATTCTTTTGCCCTTTGTCGCGGGCGCCGTCATCGCTTATTTGCTCGACCCCATCGTCAACAAGCTTTCGGCCAAACGTCTGTCGCGCCCTTTCGGCGCCGCGCTTGTTCTCTTAAGCTTCGTTTCCGCCGTTATCATCGCGCTTTTGCTCATTTTGCCCTTGCTCCAAAGCCAGCTGGCCTCGCTGATCGAAACGCTGCCTTCGGTCATTGCCGCTTTAAGGGAGAGGGTCCTTCCCCCCGTGACGGAATGGCTTGAAAGGCTGTCGCCGGGCGATGTCGAGAAATTGCGCGACGCGGCCGGAAATTACGCGGGAAGCCTGGCTCTTTGGTTCGCGGAAATGCTTAAGAAGCTCGTAAGCGGCGGCTTTGCGCTGTTCGATATCGCCATGCTGCTTGTCATCACGCCGATTGTCGCCTTTTATCTCTTGCGCGACTGGCCCCACGCGACGGAAGGAGTGAACTCGCTCGTGCCCAGAAAAAATTACAACCTGTTTCGCGAGGCGGTTGACCAAATCGACCGCACCCTTTCCGGCTTTCTGCGCGGCCAGGCGCTCGTCTGCCTTTCTCTCGGCATTATTTACAGCGTCGGCCTTTCGCTCGTCGGCCTTAAATACGGCGCGACCATCGGCATCGTGGCGGGCTTTTTGTCCTTTATCCCCTATGTCGGATCGGGGTTCGTCTTGGTCGCAAGCATGATTCTGGCCTTCACGCAATTCAACGACGCTCTTTCCATCTTCCTGACGTTTCTGGTTTTTCTCGTCGGGCAAACGCTTGAAGGCTACGTCCTGACGCCCAAGCTCGTGGGCGACCGCGTGGGGCTTCATCCCGTCTGGATCATCTTCGCTCTTTTCGCGGGCGCGAGCCTGCTCGGCTTTGTGGGCGTTTTGATCGCCGTGCCGCTCGCCGCCATCATCGGCGTTCTGATCCGCCTCGCGCTCAAACGTTACAAAAGCAGCACGCTTTACGAGCGGCGGCAAAAACCGCGATGAATGATCCTCGCCAATATCACCTGCCGCTGCCCTTTCAGGAGCTGATGGGGGCGGAGGATTTTCTCGTCTCGCCCGCGAACGCCGAGGCCGCGCAATGGCTTTTAGAGCGCGAACCGGCGGCCTGGCCCTCCCCCGCGCTCGTTCTTTGGGGACCGGAAGGAGCGGGCAAGACGCACCTCCTTTGCGCCTGGGCCGATAAACATAAAGCCAGACGCCTGAATGTCGGCGACAAAACGCTTGAGGATATCGCGACCGGCGCGACTTCAGCCAAAGCCTTTGCCTTGGACGATGCGGACACCGTTGCGGGCGAGGGCGAGAGCGAAGAATGGCTTCAGCACCTTTTCAACGCCGCAAAGGCTGCGGGCGCGCCGCTGCTTTTGACGGCGGCCAGGCCTCCCGCCTTGTGGGGGCTGGACCTGCCGGACATCGAGACGCGGCTTAAAAGCTGCCTCTCTGTCCGCCTTTTTGAACCAGATGACGAGCTCATGCGCGGCCTTTTGCTCAAGCTTTTCGCCGACCGGCAATTGATGGTGGACGCAGGCGTCGTGGATTATCTGGCGGCGCGTCTGGAGCGAACGGGAACGGCCATCCGCCAGGCCGTCGCGGCGCTGGACGAAGCCGCGCTTGAGACGGGACGGAAAATTTCTATTCCGTTCGTTCAGAAGATTTTAATGGAGAACAAGCCAGAATCCGAAAACAATTAAAACCAAAACCCCCAGCGCGACCCAGTTCAAATATTTTTCCACGAAAGTCCGGATCGGCTCGCCGAACTTCCGGACAAGCCCCGCGACGAGATAAAACCGCAAGGCCCGCGTGGCTATAGACGCCAAAACGAAGGGAACAAGCGGCAAAGCCGCCACGCCGCTTGCGATAGTCACTAGCTTGAACGGTATGGGCGTCAAGCCTTTGGCCAGAATAATTGCCACGCCCCAGCGATTGAACTCGTCGTGAAACCGCTGAAAGCCTTCCTGCAAATGATAAGTATTGATGATCCATTGCCCCACCGTGTCGTACAAATAGGCGCCGATGGCATAACCCAAAAGCCCGCCGACGACGGAACCCACCGTGCAAATCAGGGCGTAACGCCACGCCTTCTCACGGCAAGCCAAGGCCATGGGCAAAAGCAGGACGTCCGGCGGAATGGGGAAAAAGGAACTTTCCGCGAAAGCGACGGCGAAAAGGACGTAAGCGGCATAAGGCCCCTCGGCTTGGCGAAGGGTCCAATTGTAAAGCGAGCGAACGGGGGACATGGGGCGCGTTAAGGATGAAGAAACACGTTATTCCGACAAACCTAGCCTTTTTCGTTATCCGGATAAAGAACGAAGATTCCTTGGGAATCCGGGAAAAATGTGATTAGCTGACCCACGCTTGCAAACCTTATTAAAGGATATTTTCCGATGAAAAACGTCGTCGTCGTGGGGGCCCAATGGGGCGATGAAGGCAAGGGCAAGGTCGTGGATTGGCTGTCGTCGCGCGCGGATGTCGTGGTGCGCTTTCAAGGCGGCAACAATGCGGGCCACACGCTCGTGATCGACGGCAATGTCTATAAGCTCAACCTGCTCCCTTCGGGCATCGTGCGGCCCGGCAAGCTTTCGATCATCGGTAACGGCGTCGTGGTTGATCCCTGGGCTCTTTTGAATGAGATCGACAACATCAAGAATCGCGGCGTCGCCGTCTCGCCGGACAATCTTATCGTCGCGGAAAACTGCCCGCTTATTCTGCCCGTCCACGGCATCGTGGACCGCGCGAGGGAAGCCGCCAAAGGCGCGAGAAAAATAGGCACGACGGGGCGCGGCATCGGCCCCGCTTACGAGGACAAGATCGCCCGCCGCGCCGTGCGTTTGTGCGATTTGCGGGAACCGTCCGTTCTCAAGGAAAAAATCGAGGACCTTCTCACCCACCATAACGCACTTTTACGCGGCTACGGCGCGCAAGAGCTGAAGGTCGAGGCGGTCTATGACGAAGTGATGGAGGTCGCGCCCCGCATCCTGCCCTATGCCGCCGTCGTCTGGAAACGACTCGAAGAGGTGCGCCGGGAAGGAAAGCTGGTTTTGTTCGAAGGCGCGCAAGGCACCATGCTCGACATCGATCACGGCACCTATCCTTTCGTCACCTCCAGCAACATCGTGGGCGGACAGGCCGCCGCGGGCGCGGGCGTCAGCCCCAAAATGCTGGGCCGCATTCTGGGCATTTGCAAAGCCTATACGACGCGCGTGGGCACGGGGCCGTTCCCCACCGAGGATCTGGGCGAAATCGGCGCCCTGATCGGCGAGCGCGGACGCGAGTACGGCACCGTGACGGGCCGCAAGCGCCGTTGCGGCTGGCTTGACGCCGTGGCTGTGCGACAGGCCGTCAAGGTCGGCGGAATCGACGGGCTGGTTCTCACGAAACTCGACGTGCTGGACGGCCTCAAGGAAATCAAAATCTGCCGCGCCTATAGATTGGACGGAGAGGAAATCGACCACCTTCCCGCCGGCGCCCTGGCGCAATCCAAGGTGGAGCCGGTTTACGAAACCTGCGAAGGCTGGAGCGAAAGCACGCAAGGCGCGCGCAGCTGGGCCGGGCTGCCCGCCGAGGCGATTAAATATATCCGCCGGATCGAGGAAATGGTCGAAGCGCCCGTGACGCTCGTTTCCACAAGCCCCGAACGCGAAGACACGATTCTCGTGCGCGATCCGTTTATGGATTAGCCGACCAGTTCAATCTGGCTGAAGAAATACGCAATCTCTATGGCTGCGTTTTCAAGGCTATCCGAGCCGTGGACCGAGTTTGCCTCGATGCTTTCGGCAAACTCTTTGCGGATCGTGCCGGGGGCCGCCTGGGCCGGGTTCGTCGCGCCCATCACCTCGCGATTCCGAAGCACAGCGTTTTCACCCTCAAGAACCTGGACCACGACGGGGCCGGACGTCATGAAATCGCACAGGCTGTTAAAGAAAGGCCTCTCTTTATGGACGGCATAGAAGCCTTCCGCCTGCGAGCGGGTCATGAGGAGGCGCTTTTGCGCGATAATGCGCAGGCCCGCCTCTTCCAGCTTGGCGTTGATTTTGCCGGTCAGATTGCGGCGCGTGGCGTCGGGTTTGATGATCGAAAAAGTACGTTCGATAGCCATGAGAGGAACTCCTGAAAGAGTTGAAAAACAGGGCGGTTTATAGCCTATTCAGAGAAAAGTCCAAGCAAAAACCGCGACCCTTTCGGATCGCGGTTTTCTTTTCGTTCAAACCGGGCTTCAAGCCTCGGCCTGACGTCCCTTACTGCGCGGTGACCGTAACGGCGCGGCGGTTTTGAGCCCAAGCCGCTTCGTTGCTTCCGAGCACGGCGGGGCGTTCCTTGCCGTAGCTGACGGTCTTGATGCGATCAGCCGCGATGCCGGCCGCGACGAGATAGTTCTTCGCCGCAGAGGCGCGACGTTCGCCGAGCGCCAAGTTGTATTCGCGGGTGCCGCGTTCGTCGCAGTGGCCTTCCATCGTGACCTTGACGGTCGGATATTGCTTGAGCCAAGCGGCCTGGCGATCGAGGGTCGCGCGGGCTTCGGCCGTAAGATCGGACTTGTCGAAGCCGAAGAAGACGCGATCGCCGACATTGACGACCAAATCTTCCTGCGTGCCCGGACGAGCCACGCCCATCTTGCCGCCGGCGCCGCCGGCGCCGCCCATGCCATCATCGCTTCCGGTCGTGTCGCAAGCCGACACCATGACCAGCGCCGCCATAAGACACATGAACTTTTTGAACATTTTATCCCCCTTTGTGAACCTCTGGCGGATCCGGCCGGACCCGCTTAAGCGCGTCCTCAGCCTTAGCCGAGATGCTTGTTTTCAAGGAAAAACAAGCTTTGTTAAAGGAAACCCGCCCCCGGCCCTCCCTTCCAAAAGAGCAAGCCGGAAAGCGAAACCGGAATTAAATTAACGCTTGAACCTTTTTGAATCAAGGGGCGATTCCGGGAATCTTCAAGCGTGAGGAGAAGGCAACGGATACGTGTCGCTCCTGCAACAGATTAAGGCCGTTTCGCCTTAATTGGATATCAAGTAAGGCACAAAAGAGACGCCCGTCCGATTCTCAAGGGATCAAGGGCGACCACGCCGGATCAGAAGCATCCATCGGCGTTGCCATCTCGCGTTCGTTATAGCCCGTCAGGTCGATGCTATAAAGCCGCGCGCGCCTGGCCTTCCCGCCGACGCCGGTCGGGAGATCCTTGAAATACATGAGAACGCGGCCATTCGGCGCCCAGGTCGGCCCTTCGACGTGATAGGACTCGGTCAAAAGCCTCTCGCCCGACCCATCCGGTCGCATGACACCGATGTAAAAGCGTCCGCCCTGCTGCTTGGTAAAGGCGATCAAGTCGCCGCGCGGCGACCAGACCGGCGTGGCGTAACGCCCGTCGCCGAAGCTGATGCGCTTCACGTCCCCACCGTCGGCATCCATGACGTAAATCTGCTGCGAGCCGCCGCGGTCCGATTCGAACGTGATCCTCTTGCCGTCCGGGGCGTAGCTGGGTGCCGTGTTGATGGAGGGGTGGTTGGTGATCTGTTTCACCCGGCGCGAACGCAAATCCATCGTGTAAATGTCGGAATTGCCGTTCTTGGAAAGGGAAAAGACGACCTTGTTCCCGTCGGGGGCGAAACGCGGCGCAAAGGTCATGTTTTCGAAATCGCCCAGGACTTCCTGCCGCCCCGAATCGATGTTGAATAAATAGACCCTTGGCCGGTTGTTGTAATAAGCCATGTAGGTGATTTCCTGCATGGTCGGCGAAAAGCGGGGTGTCAGGACCAAGGCCCGCCCGTCGCTCAAAATGCGGTGGTTTTCGCCGTCCTGATCCATGATGGCCAGACGCTTGACGCGGGCGGTGGCGGGACCGCTTTCGGCCACATAGACGATGCGCGTGTCGAAATAGCCGTCCTCGCCCGTGATCCGTTTATAAATGGCGTCGGCAATGATATGCGCCACGCGCCGCCAATTGTTGGGGATCGTGAAATAGGCCAGACCCGTCATTTGCTGTTCGCCGAACACGTCCCACAGGCGGAACTCGACCTTCAGCCTTCCGTCGGGCTGAGCCTCAATCCTCCCTACGACAAGCGCCTGCGCGTTCAAAACCCGCCAATCGGCGAAACGCGGCGCGACAAGCAGAGAATCCATGTCCTGGATGAAGGCGCCCCGGTCCACGAGCGAGAAAAGGCCCGACCGCACGAGGTCCTGCCCGACGACTTTGGCGATGTCGCGCCCGACCTGGGCTTCCGTTCCGCCCGAGCCGTAAAAGGCCGGGATGGCGACGGGGATCGGCTCCACCACGCCGCGCGTAATGTCGATGCGGACTTCGGCGCGAGCAGGAAAGGAAAGGCACAAAACGGAAATCAGAAGGCAAAGGAAAGCCGATATTCCTTTTTTTGACATCTGACATCCGATATCTGACATCTGTTTCATAGCATATCCCGTGGGTCGAAGTTGAAGCGAATCGTCTTCCATTGTTCGTACTGATCGGGCGGCAACTCCAGCGGCGTGCATTTCGGATGGCGCAAGGCCCGAAGGGCCGCTTCCGCCGCCGCGCGGAAGTAAGGATCGGACGCCATCCGTTTTTGGTCCACGACCTGCGCCGTCCGCACCGTACGATCCTCGTTCATTTCGATCAAGACCTCAACGATCAATTCTTCCGGATTGCGTGCGCCCACCGGCATATTCCAGCATTGCATCATCTGGCGGCGCAGCGCGTCTTCCTGGCTGATGGTCAGTCGGTCCGACAAAGCGGGGCCGAAGCCCTTTGAAGACCCCATCTTGGATTCGCCGGGATTGCTCTTTTCGTCGGGCCGCGCGTCGGGAACGGGCGGCGCCGTCGGCTTAAGCTTGGCGACGTTTTTAAGAACGCTGGCCAGGGGATCGGGTTCCGCCGGTTTTGGCTCCGGCTTCGGCTCGACCTTGGGAGGTTTGGGTTTGTTTTTCGGCGTTGGCGCGGGCAGAACGGCATCGTCCTCGACCGGCGAGGGTTTATCAGGGGCGGCGGGTTTGGCCGGAGGGGCGGGCGGTTTCGGTTCCTCGGGCTTTTTCTCCTCGGGAACCGGTTGCGGCTTTTGTTCGGGCGCGGTCCTGGCGGTCGGCGCCTCGTCCTCTTCGCCTTTAATGCGCGTGTTGGTGATCGCGCCGATCTCCACGATATCCACCGGCACAGGCCGCCAAGGCAGAACGGGCAAGGGTTTCGAAAAGATGGGCAAGCCGAAATACATCAAAAGCAACGCGCCGACGTGGAGAGCCGTCGATGCGATCAGGCTGCCTTTGAGGTTTTCTTCCCGGTGGATCATCTTTTGAAACTTTGCCTTATCTCATCTGCCCTTCTTCGGCTGCGGCAGTTCCGCGACAAGCGCCACTTTCGTAAAGCCCGCCGCATTGATCGTGCCCATCACCTCCATGATCCTTCCGTAGGGCACGCCCTTGTCGCCGCGCACGAAAATCCGCGCATCCGGATTCGATCCCGTCACGGCCTTGAGTTTCGCGACCAGGGAATCCAGCTCGGACTTCGATTCCTGCAAATAGACGTTGCCCTTCACGTCGACGGAGATGACGAGCGGCTCCTTGTCCTGCTTGACGGACTGCGCCTGCGCCTTCGGCAAGTCAATGGGAACAGCGACCGTAAGCAAAGGCGCGGTGATCATGAACACGACGAGAAGAACCAACATCACGTCCACAAGCGGCGTGACGTTGATATCGGCCATGGGACGGTAAGCGCCGCGACGACCGCGCCGCCCTCCTCCCCCCGACGGCATAAGAGAGCCCCCCATCTCAGCGTTCTTCCATATTGCGCGAAAGCGTCGCGATGAAATCGTTGGCGAAGTTCTCAAGCCGCGCGCCGTAACGGCCTATTTCTGTCGAAAACTTGTTGTAGGCCGCCGTGGCCGGAATGGCCGTCACCAGGCCTATGGCGGTGGCGAGCAGCGCCTCGGCGATGCCGGGCGCGACAACGGTAAGCGAAGTGTTTTGAGCCTGCGCGATGCCGATGAAGCTGTGCATGATCCCCCAGACCGTTCCGAACAGGCCGATAAACGGCGCGACGGAACTGACCGAGGCCAGAAACGTCATCCAGGTCTCGATCGACGCCATCTCGCGCCCGATGGTGACCTGCAGCACGCGGTCGATGCGCCCCATGATGCTGGAGCGCCCCTGCGGGGTGGCGAGCAGGCCTTTTTCGCTTGCGCTGCGCCATTCCTTCATGCCCGCGACGAAAACCGCCTGCATGGGATCACCGGGACGCTTAATCTTATCGTAGAGCAAGTCAAGCGAGCCGACCGACCAGAAGCGCTCCTCGAAAAACAGGGCGCGCTCTTTCAATCGCAAAATCTTCGTCGCTTTGTCGAAAATGAGCGCCCAGGTGAAAACCGAAATGAGCAAGAGCCCGATCATCACGCTCTTGCCCACCAGATCCGCATGGCCGAACAGGCCGAACAAAGACATATCGACCGGCGCCACCGAGCCGGCCAGTTTTACCGCGTCAACGACTTGAGGTTCCATGTTAAGACAAAGCTCCTTTGTTCAAAAAACCCGACAATGTTTGCCGCCATTCAAGCGGAATGCGCAAGACTTTTCCGTCGCGTCCCACGGCGACCAGGGCGACCTTCAGCGCCACCAAAAGCGTCTCTCCCCGTAAGATCTTTTGCTCCATCCGCAAACTCGCGCCGCCGATTTGGATCGCCTCGACCGTTACACTCAGGCAATCATCCAGCCGAGCCGGGGCCAAATAATCGGCTTCCAAGTGCCGCACGACGAAAAGAGGATCGGCTTCGCCCCACATCTCTGTCGTCCGCCCAAGCGCCGCCCGAAGCCACTCGGTCCGCGCGCGTTCGGCAAAACGCAGATAGTTCGCGTAATAGACCACGCCCCCCGCATCTGTGTCTTCGTAATAGACCCGCAGTCTAAGCGGCGGAAAAGACGTGTCACCCATCCTCGTTTCCATTTTCCGTTTGCAGCAGCTCCATTTGCCGCCCCGGCGGCGCGGCGCGCCCCAGATGGCGATAGCCTGTGTCCGTCAAAACGCGGCCCCTGGGCGTCCGCTGCAAAAGCCCCTGTTGGATCAGAAACGGCTCGACAACTTCTTCCAAAACGTCGCGTTGCTCGGACAGAGCCGCCGCCAGCGTTTCCACGCCCACGGGACCGCCCGCATAATGGTCGGCAATCATGGCAAGATAACGGCGGTCCATGGCGTCGAAACCGAGCTTATCGACTTCCAGTTTTGTCAACGCTTTATCCGCCTCTTTCGCGTCGATGACGGCCTGTCCGTCCACGGCGGCAAAATCGCGCACGCGCCGCAAAAGCCGACCGGCCACGCGAGGGGTTCCGCGCGCACGGCGGGCGATCTCCATCGCGCCGTCTTCGGTCATTTTAAGGCCCAATTTTCCGGCCGATGCTCGCGCGATCCGAGCCAGCTCTTCAGGAGCATAAAAGCTGAGCCGCAGGGGAATCCCGAACCTTTCCCGCAAAGGCCGGGTAATAAGGCCGCTACGCGTCGTCGCCCCGATAAGCGTGAAAGGCGGCAAGTCGATTTTTACCGACCGCGCGGCGGGGCCTTCGCCGATGACGAGATCGAGCTGAAAATCCTCCATCGCGGGATAAAGAATCTCTTCCACCGCCGGGCTAAGCCGATGAATCTCGTCGATGAACAAAACGTCGTGCGGCTGGAGGTTGGTTAAAAGCGCCGCCAGATCGCCCGCCCGCGCGATCACAGGGCCGGAGGTGCCGCGAAAGCCGACGCCAAGTTCCTTGGCTACGATTTGCGCAAGCGTCGTCTTGCCGAGTCCCGGCGGACCGAAGAACAAAACATGATCGAGCGCTTGTTTCCGTTTTTTCGCGGCTTCGATGAAAACCTTGAGATTCTCACGCAAAACGTCTTGTCCTACGAAATCGACAAGACGTTCGGGCCGCAACGCCACGTCCGGCGTTTCGGCCGCGAGGGGGGTCATCGAAACGAGGCGGTCCGGCGCTGTCGTCATAGGGGGCCTTCCTTTCGACTTAACTCTGCCAAAGCCGCGCGGATCAGATCGTCAAGTTTCGCTTTCTCGCCGAGCTTCGCGCTGGCGGCGGATAAAGCCGCAAAGGATTCCATCCGTCGATACCCCAGATGCGAAAGCACCGAAAGCGCATCGTCCATGATCCCGCCGCCGGGTAAAATCGCGCTGCTGCCTTTGATCGCTGCCGGAAAAGGCGAAAGAACGTGCGCCACTTTATCCTTAAGTTCCGTCACGATGCGAAGGCCCAGCTTCGGCCCTACGCCGTCGGCGGCGGTAAGCGCGGCCTTATCCTGCGAAGCGACGGCCTGGGCAAGCCGTTCGGGCGAAAGGATGCTCAAAATCGCCAGCGCCGCTTTGGTGCCGACGCCCTGCACCGTCGTTAAAAGCCGGAAGGCGTCGCGTTCGGCTTCTTCTACAAAACCGACGAGCGCGATGGCGTCCTCGCGCACCTGCGTTTCGATCCAAAGGGAAACCGCCGCGCCGGGGGAACCCGCAAGCCGCAAGGTATGGGCCGAACAGGAGACGAGGTACCCTACGCCCTGCACATCCAAAATCATCTGGCTGCCCGAAACGCTGTCAATCACGCCCGTGAGTTTGCCGATCATGCCCGCCCTCTCGGATGATGCGCATGACAGACCGCCACGGCCAAAGCGTCAGCGGCGTCGGCAGCGAGCTTGCCCGCGCCGGGGAGCAAAATCTTCATCATGGCCTGGATCTGGTTTTTGTCGGCGTGCCCGTAACCTGTCACGGTTTGCTTGATTTTGTTTGCCGAATATTCGGTTACTTCCAGCCCGGCCAGCGCGGGCGCGAGCAACGCCACGCCGCGCGCTTGACCTAGCTTCAAGGCCGAAGCCGCGTTTTTGTTCACGAAAGTTTCTTCAATCGCCGCCTCGTCCGGTCCGTGCAGGGCGATAATCTTTTCAAGCTCGCCCGCCAGAACGCGCAACCGCTTGGCCATCGGCAAGGAAGCGTCCGGGTTCACGCGCCCCGCCGCCACGAACGAGAGGCGGTTATCTTCCTGACGGATAACCCCCCATCCCGTATGGCGCAAACCGGGGTCGAGGCCCAAAATGCAGCGAATCACCTTCATGCGTCCAAGATAGGGCTAAAGCCCATTCGGGGCAAAAAAAACGCCGCCGCGTTTCCGGCGCGGCGGCGGTCTAGGAAGGAGCGAAGAAAGAACTATTTGGGCGCGGGCGAAGGCCCTTTCCGACGCGGCTTTTGTTCGTGATCAGGGCGACGTGCGCCCTCCTGGCCGGTGGGTTCCGAGGGCTTGAAAGCCGGAACGCGGCTTAAACTATCAAACCCCAAAACGAATTCATGTCGGGACACGCCCATAACAACCTCCTGAAAATAAACAGATTTCTTCAAAATCCCGCTTTCTCGAATATGCCTTAACTATACGGCAAAAAGGTTAGGGATGGGTTGAAAGTATTTACTATTTTAGACGATTTGCGCTACAAGTCTCCATCATTCCGATATAAAAACAAACCTTTGTTACACAAGGATTTTTACCGTGAACCCCCTGTCCAAAGATGAAGCCCTTCGCCTGATTGAACGCTTTTGCACCAAAGTTGATTTGATGCCCGTCAACGGCAGTCTCTATTTCCATTTCTTCCCCGCCGTCACAAGAGAGGAGGCGTACCGATTCGGCCTGAGCCTTATGGCCGCTTATCGTAATATGCAAGAAGGCCTTTCCCTCGGCGGGCTGAGCGTCGTGGCCGCCGACCCCGGCTCCCTGGTTCACCAAAGGGTGCCCGATCTCGCGCCCGACGAAACGACCGTCTGTTTGAGAGTTTTTCCACCCAAACAGCCTCTCGTCCCGCCGCGAGGTTCTCTTGTCGAGGTGAACCGCGAATCCCCTGAAGCCGCCGCCGCCAGGCTTGTCTGGAACGCCTTACAGGAAGACCTTGACGCCTACAGAAGGCTTCGCCCTTTGATAGGGCCGCGCAGATCCTTGGATTCGCTTTTTGGAAAGCCGCCGGTCAGAAAGTCTTTCCGTTTGGCCTTAACTCGAACCTAAAGAGAGCCTCCATGACGATCCCCTCTGACGCTTTTTCCGAAGAATTCTATCCCTTCCTGCGCGAGCATTGCAGCCAAATCGCGTTGGCCGCAGATAACGAAGGCCTTTTCTTCGTCTTCAAAACGCCTTTGGATCCTGTGCGCGTTAAGTTGTTCGTGAATTTTTTCATGAAAACTTTTTCCGATCCTTCCGAAGGACTTTCCCTGTTTGTACGCGGGGACGGCAGTTCTTCTTACGGCGAAAGCCGCTTGAACTTCACCGTTCACGACGGCAGAAAACCCAAGCACCCAACGACTAAAAGCTATCGCCGTCTGCCCGACGTCATCGTTACGGAATGGGGCGCGGGCGCGGTTTGGAAAAAACTCGAAGAGACCTACAAGGAATATTGGGAAGGCAAGGAGAAGAAAGTCGTTTCCTTGGGGACACGCCTCTTCAATCACGCCCCGCACCAAAGGCGCACCTTATCCGGCGCGGGCTTTTTCCCCACCGAACCCCGCGGCCATAGACAATCTCGCGTGTTCGTTTGCGATCGTTCTTAAGAACCTGACTATCCCCGCGCCGCCTGCTTTGCGAGCGTCTCGACGATTTCCGCGACAAGCTTCTCGTCGTCGCCCTCGGCCATTACGCGCACGAGGGATTCCGTGCCGGATTTGCGCACCACAAGGCGCCCGGCGCCGTTCAATCTTTCCTCGGCTTTTTGGATGGCCTTTTGAAAGGCGGGGTCGGTCATAACGTCGCGCGGCGTTTTCACGCTCTTCAAAAGCTGCGGCACGGGCGTGAAGAGGCGGCAGGCCTGACTTGCCGGAACGCCCTTTTCCCTGATGACGGCCAAGACCTGCAAGGCCGTCAAAAGACCGTCGCCCGTCGTGCTGTAATCGGACAGGACCATGTGACCCGATTGCTCGCCGCCGAGATTGTAGCCCTTTTCCTGCATCGCTTCGACGACATAGCGATCGCCGACGGGCGTACGGATCAGGTCGAGATTCATCTTTTTCAGAAATCTTTCGAGGCCGAGATTCGACATCACCGTCGCCACGACGCCGCCGCCCCTGAGCGAACCCCTTTCGGCCCAAGCCTGTGCGATCAACGCCATAATCTGGTCGCCGTCAACGATGTGCCCTTTCTCGTCCGCCATGATAAGGCGGTCGGCGTCGCCGTCGAGCGCAAGCCCCGCATCCGCGCCGTGAAGCAAAACCGCCTCGCGCATCAGATCAGGGTGCGTCGCGCCGCAATTATGATTGATGTTCTTGCCGTCCGGCTCGTCGGCGAGCAGGATGACTTCCGCGCCCAGCTCCCACAGAACCGCAGGCGCGACCTTGTAGGCCGCGCCGTTGGCGCAATCGAGAACGATCTTCATGCCGTCCAGGCGCAGCCCCGGCGGAAAAGTTCCCTTGACGAACTCAACATAACGCCCGGCAGCATCGTCGATACGCGCAGCGCGGCCCAGCTCGGCCGACGACGCCAGCTCGTTCTTGCCGTCGTTCATCAGGGTCTCAATCTCGGCCTCAAGAGAATCCGAAAGCTTGCGTCCATCAGGACCGAACAGCTTGATCCCATTATCTTCATAAGGGTTGTGCGAGGCCGAAATCATGACGCCCAGATCGGCCCGCAGGCTTTTGGTCAGCATAGCCACCGCCGGCGTCGGCAGCGGGCCGAGCAAAAACACGTCCATCCCCTGCGCGATAAAGCCCGCCGTCAAAGCCGGTTCCAAAAGATAGCCCGACAGGCGCGTATCCTTGCCGATCACGACGCGGTGACGGTGCTGCCCGCGCCGGAATAAACGCGCGGCGGCCATGGCGACGGACAGGGCCGTCGTGGCCGTCATGGGTTCCTGGTTGGCGCGGCCCCTGATGCCGTCGGTTCCGAAAAGTTTGCGAGTCATGCCTCTCCCCTTAGGATTCGGCTAGACAATACTTCGCGCCTTTTGGATTATCAACGGGTTAAACAGCCCCTGTCCCAGAGCCCCCTTCCAGCTATCCCGCCCGGACGTTGGAAAGGAAGGTTTCGACCTCTTTGCGCAGGGATTCCGCGTTCTTGGCCAATTCGCCCGCCGTGGAAAGGACCTGCTCCGCCGCCGCGCCGGTTTGCGTCGCCGCTTCCGTCACCGAGACGATGTTCGTCGAGACCTCGTGCGTCCCTTGAGCCGCCTGCTGCACATTGCGGGCGATTTCCTTCGTCGCCGCGCCCTGCTCTTCCACCGCCGCCGCGATGTTGGCCGAAATGTCGCGCACCTGGTCGATGACTTCCGCAATCATCCGAATGGCCGAGACGGCGGCATTTGTCTCCGCCTGAACCGAGCCGATCTGCGCGCTGATCTCCTCCGTCGCCTTGGCGGTCTGGTTGGCAAGGCCCTTCACCTCGCTCGCCACGACGGCAAAGCCCTTGCCCGCTTCGCCCGCCCGCGCCGCTTCGATCGTCGCATTCAACGCAAGCAGGTTCGTTTGCGAGGCGATTTCGTTGATGAGCTGGACGACCTCGCCGATCTTGCTCGCCGAGGCCGCAAGGTTTTCGACGCGTTCGTTCGTCCGCTTGCTCTCGTCGGCGGCCTTCTGGGCAATCCGCGCCGCTTCGGTCACGCGCGTGCCGATCTCACCCGTGGAAGCCGAAAGCTCTTCCGCCGCCGAGGCCACCGTTTCCACGTTCGTGCTCGCCTGCGTGGACGCCGCCGCCACGGCCGTCGCCTGCGTGCTCGTCTCCTGCGCGATGGACGACATACTTTTCGCCGTGGACTGCATTTCCGTCGAGGAAGCCGCCACGCCTTTCACAATTCCCATCACGCTGGCCTCGAAATCGCTGGCCATCTTCAGCATGGCCTGCCTGCGTTCCTGCGCCGCGCGTATCTCCGCCTCTTTCTGTTCCTTGCGCATGGCTTCGACTTTGATCGCGTTTTCCTTGAACACCAAAACGGCCTGAGCCATTTGCCCGATCTCGTCCTTCTTTTGCGTATCCGGAACCTCGACCGTCAAATCGCCGTTGGCCAAAACGCCCATGACGCGCGTCATGTTCTGGATAGGCCTCGAAATGCCCCGCCCGATGAAAACGGCGAAGAACAAACCGATCAGAACGGCGACAACGCCCGTAATGCCCAGAACCTTGACCGTCCGCTTGCTGATGGCGACCATATTCTCTTCGGTCGCGACCATGTCCTTCGCCAGGTCTTTTGCCAGAGACCCCATGCCGTCCTGGATCTTTTGGCCAAGCGGACTAAGGAAGACCAGCGTTTTGTCCACCTCCTCCTTGTTCTCCCGAATGGAAGGAAGTATATTCAACGTTTTGTGATATTCTTCGAATGCCTTCAAAATTTCCGTCATCCTGTCCTTTCGCTCCTGTCGGCGGAAGGCGTCCCGGACCTTGTTCATAAGAGAGGTCATTTCGTCCGCGGCTTTGTCCATCGCCTCTGTGCTCCCTCCCTTGAGAAGGTAAAGGGCCGTCGCCCGCCGAAGTTCAATGAATCCCATCCGCATCTCCAGCATCCCTTCCGTCTGGTGCGCACGGCGGGCGTATTCGGCCTGCCCCGCGAGGACGTCTTCCAGACCCCGATTCGCGAAAAGGACCATGCCGACCAAAACAAGAAGAACGGCGGCGAAGCCCGTCAGGATACGGACGCTTATCTTGAGATTACTGAACGAGAACCTCATCTTTCCTCCTCAACGTCTGGGGGCGCATTAATTCGGGCCATAACAGAAGCGATTCTTAGACGGAATCGCCTTTTTATTTCGTAGAACAGTATGGTTAACGAGGTGTTTACGTCCAGTCTAAAATCCGGAAAAGAGAAGAATTCCGGAAATTTCCGCGCGAAGAAATAGCCTCAATGAGACAAGTTTTATTTGTCAAATCCCTTGACCGCGATGGTCTTGTTTTATGAATTCTTTTGGTTTTCGCGCCTGATCCCCCGCACGCGCAGACGGCGGATGCGGCTTTGCTCCACGGCCAAAACGTCGAAGAAAAGCCCCCCCGGCCCCTCAATGGTTTCGCCGACTTTGAGCGCCCGGCCCGCCAGGTCGAAAACATAGCCGCCGAGCGTGTCCACGGCTTCCCTCTCCTGCCCGCCGAGCGTCAGGCCGACGCGCTCTTCGAACGCGGCAACGTCGATGCCCCCGTCCGCGAGCAACGATCCGTCCGAACAAAAGATGACGTCCGGCGTTTTTTCGTCGTGATGTTCGTCCTTGATGTCGCCGACGATCTCCTCAACAAGGTCTTCAATCGTCACCAGCCCGTCCACGCCGCCGAACTCGTCGATCACCATGGCCATATGCTGGCGCGATTCCCGCATCTGAAAGAGAAGTTTCGAGACGGACATGGAAGGCGCGGCGAAAAGAACAGGGCGCAGGATGTCCCGCAGGGCGCAATCCTTGCCTTCCGCTAAATAAGGCAAAACGTCCTTGGTATGGACCATGCCCACCGTTTCGTCGAGCGTCTCGCGATAGACCGGCAGGCGGCTGTGGGCGCAGGAAATCATGAGGGCAACAATGTCCGAGAGAGAACTTTCGATGTCGGCGGCAACGATGTCCGCGCGGGGGACCATACAATCGGCCACATCCTTGTCGCGCAGAGAGATGACGTTGGTAAGAATCTCGCGTTCGGCGGGCGGCTCGCCTTCGTCCGGCGAAGGCTCTTCAATCAGCGCCAGCGCCGCCTCGCGCAGCGTTTCTCTGTCCTGCTCGCGTTTCAGACGCCGACGCAGACGGGCGTAAAGTTTCTCGAAAAACATCGGAAGGTCGTTCATGGTTTCATCCGGGGCGCGTAGGGATCGGGAATGCCGAGCGTCGCCAATATTTCTTTCTCCAGCCTTTCCATCCGCGCCGCGCGGGCGGGGCTGTCGTGGTCGTAGCCGAAAAGATGCAAGAGGCCGTGGATCATAAGGTGCACGACGTGATCCGGCAAGTTTTTGCCTTCGGCCTTCGCTTCTTTGGCCGTGAAGGCGTAAGCGACGGCGATGTCGCCGACATAAAGCGTTTCGCCCTTCTTGCCCAGGCGAACCAAATCGCCCCTTTCGTAATGAGGGAAAGACAAAACGTTCGTCGGCGCGTTTTTGCCTCGATAGTCAAAGTTTAAAGTCTGAACCGCCCGGTCCGTCGTAAGCAAAAGCGTTGCCTCCGCCCGCCGCGCGGCAGGTAAAAGCGACGCGGGCAAAGAGGCGAAAACCAGGGCCGCCGCCTGTTTCAGCTTCCTCTCCAGTCCCTTAACCCTTTTCCAGGGCGCGGCCTTTATTTCGATGTAAAGGCTCGGCCTCTTTGTTTTCCTCATGATTCCTAACGCCTTTTTCCTTCTAGCGTCCCTTGACGCTTTCGACTAGCATCCCGCGCATGAACTGGCTGACCAATTTCGTCCGCCCCAAGATCAGGGCTCTTGTCGGGACTCAAAAAGAGATCCCGGACAATCTGTGGGAAAAATGCCCCGGATGCAACGCTATGCTTTTCAAGCGGGAGCTTGAAGAACATTTTAACGTTTGTCATCATTGCGGCTTTCACCTGAAGCTGCCGCCGCTTAAAAGGCTGGAAATGCTTTTCGACGACGGGCGTTACGCGGAAATCGCCGTTCCGCCCGTCCCGGTCGATCCGCTGCGTTTTCGCGACCAGAAACGCTATACCGACCGCCTGAAAGACGCCCGCGCCAAAACGGGTCAGACCGACGCGATTATCGTGGCCGAGGGCCGGATGGGCGGTTCGCCCGCCGTCATCGCCGTGTTCAATTTCGCCTTTTTGGGCGGCTCGATGGGCATGGCCGTGGGCGAGGGCCTTGTCACGGCGGCGAAAAGGGCCGTCGAGACCCGCTGCCCCCTGATTGTCATTCCGGCTTCGGGCGGCGCGAGGATGCAGGAGGGCCTGCTCTCCCTCATGCAAATGCCGCGCAGCGTCATCGCCGCGAAAAACGTCAAGGACGCAGGATTGCCGTTCATCGTCGTTTTCACCGATCCGACCACGGGCGGCGTGACGGCCTCTTTCGCCATGATCGGCGATATTCACATCGCCGAGAAAGGCGCGCAGATCGGCTTTGCGGGCGCGCGCGTCATCGAAAGCACGATCCGCGAGACTTTGCCGCCCGGCTTTCAGCGCTCGGAATATCTGCTCGACCACGGTATGGTCGATATCGTCGTGACCCGCGCCGAACTTAAGGATACGCTCGTGCGTGTTCTCAGCCTTTTGCGCAAGGATCGCGAAAAGACGAAGGCCCCCTCCTTCCTTTCCGGACCCATCCCGCACGGCGCGAAGCTTGCGCTCAAACGGAAATGACCGAAACCTCCGCCGCGATTCTGGAGCGCCTGCGCCTCGCGCACGGCAAAGACGTCAACCTGACCCTCCGCCGCGCTTACGACGCTCTTTTGGGCGAACTCGGCGATCCCCACCTTCGTCTGCCGCCCGCGATCCTTGTGGCCGGGACGAACGGCAAGGGTTCGACCTGCGCCTTCCTTCGCGCCATGATCGAGGCGACGGGAAGAACGGCGCACGTCTATACCTCGCCGCACCTGATCCGTTTCCATGAGCGTATCCGCGTGGCGGGCCGTTTGATCGAGGAGGAAGAGCTCGTCTCTCTTCTTCTGGAAATCGAGGCCAAGAGCCCGCGCGGCGCCATCAGCGTCTTTGAAGCCGGGACGGCGGCGGCCTTGACCGCCTTCGCCCGGACGCCCGCCGACGCGACGATCCTTGAAGTCGGTCTGGGCGGCAGGTTCGATGCGACGAACGTCGTGCCTGAGCCTATCGCTTCGGTCATCGCGCGGCTTTCGTTCGATCACCGCGAATATCTCGGCGACACGATGGATTCCATCGCGCGCGAAAAAGCCGGGATCATACGGCGACGAACTCCCTGCTTCACCGCGCCGCAACCCTCGCAGGAAGCCATGCTGGCCCTGCGACAAGAGGCGACAATGCTGGACGCGCCGCTTGTCGTCGGCGGCGAGGATTGGCGGATCGAAGCCGTCGATGCCGATCGTTTTCGCTTTCTCGGCCCCTCGCGCAAGATCGAAAACCTGCCGCGCCCCGCTTTGCTCGGCACGCATCAGCTTTGGAACGCGGGGCTTGCCATCGCGGCTTCGGACGCTTTGCCTTTCGAGATCCCGGACGAGGCCGTTCGCCGCGCCATGCGAACGGTCGAATGGCCGGGTCGGCTGCAACAAATCGTCCCGCCCGGACTGCCTGAGGGCTGGGAGCTTTGGCTCGACGGCGGGCACAACGATTCCGCAGGCGAGGTCCTCGCCGCCCAGATGCGGCGCTGGCAGGCGCGGGACGGCAAGCCCATTGATCTTGTCTATGGAATGCTCTCGACCAAGCGGCCCGAAGAGTTCCTCGGCCCCATGGCTCCCTTTATTCGGCGCGTGCGGACGGTTTATGTGGAAGGCGACGTTCCGGGCCATGCGCCTGAGGCCCTTGCGGCCAAGGTTCGCGCTTGCGGAATCGCGGATGCCGCGCCCGCCGCGTCCCCCGCAAAAGCGCTGGCCGCGCTTGCAGGGCCGGATCAGGCTCCGGCTCGCATCCTTTGCTGCGGCTCGCTTTATCTGGTGGGAGCGGTGCTTGCTGATCGTTTCAAGTACAAATCGTCGGATAACTCCTGCCTGTCGGCTTGATTCTTTCGAAGCCGAATCAAAACGTGGCGAAATAAAGGCAGGGATCAAAAAAATCCAGCCGGATTAAAATCGGCCTTTGTCTTCCGCCCGTCTCCCGTTATAAACTCGCCGGGGTTTTTCCTTTGCTCCGGAGTTTTTGATGTCACGCTTCCTTCGCGCTTTTCTTTTTCTGTTCGCCCTTTTGGGCTTGGCCGCTCCCTCCTTTGCGGACGACGCCGCCGCGCCCCTCACGAATGAGGGCAAGTTCATTCAGGATCTGGGCGACAAAGCCGTTTCCATCCTGGCGGATAAAAGCCTGAGCGCCGACGCCCGCAACGAAAAGTTTCGCGCCATGCTTAGCGATTACTTCGATTTGAACACCATCGCCCGTTTCGTGATCGGACGCAGCTGGCTCACGGCCACGCCGGACCAGCAAAAAGAATATATGGACCTGTTCGAGAAACTGGTCGTCAAAACCTATTCGGACCGTTTCGCTCTTTACACCGGCGAGGGCTTCAAGGTTCGCGCCTCTCGCCCCGAAGGCAAAAAGGATTTCATCGTGGATAGCGAGATCACCCATCCCGACGGTTCGCCACCGACCATCGTGACCTGGCGCGTGAGACAGGGGGACAAAGGCCTCGGAATCATTGATGTGGTCGTCGAGGGCGTCAGCATGAGCGTCACGCAGCGCCAGGAATATTCCTCCGTCATTCAACGCAACGGCGGCGACATCGGCGCCCTTTTGACCCTTATGCGCGAACGCGTCGCCGCGCCGAACGAGGCGAAGAAGGGCTAACGCGGGTATCTTAATAAGGCCTCCCGAAAAGCGCGTCCGTTTTTGCGGCTCTGGATTCCCGCTTTCGCGGGAATGACGTAGATGCTAAATGCTTCTTATGCCCTTCTACCGCCTCCTCACCGCCCTCGCCGCGCCCTTCATTGCGCTCTATCTGCGCTTGCGCCGCGCCAGGGGGCGCGAGGATAAGGATCGCTTCCGGGAACGCCTCGGCCACGCCTCGCTCGCGCGGCCCAAGGGTAGGCTCGTCTGGTGCCATGCCGCCAGCGTCGGCGAGGCCATGTCGGTTTTGACTCTTATCAAAAAGCTTCAAGAAAGGTGGCCCGATTGGCGCCTTCTCCTTACGACGGGGACTGTCAGTTCGGCCTCCATGATGGCGAGGCTTTTGCCGGAAGGCGTTCTTCACCAATATATGCCCGTGGACCGATGGCCCTATGTCACGCGCTTTTTGAACCATTGGAAGCCCGATCTGGTCCTTTGGGTCGAATCCGAGCTCTGGCCCAATATGCTCGCCGCCATCAAGGAGCGCGGCGTGCCCGCCGTTTTGCTAAACGGGCGCCTTTCCGAAAAATCTTATCGCCGGTGGCGCTTCATTCCCGAAGGCGCCCGCGAAATGATGGAAACCTTCGCGCTCGGGCTGGCACAGACGGGCGTCGAGAGGGGACGATTCGCAGCGCTTGGCATGAAAGACGTCCGCGCCATCGGCAATCTCAAATACGCCGCCGCCCCCCTGCCCTGCGACATCGAAGAGTTGGCGCGGCTTAAAACGGAGATCGGTCCCAGGCTTTTCTGGCTCATGGCTTCCACTCATCCGGGCGAGGAAGACATTGCCCTCAGCGCGCACAAGGCTTTAAGGCGGGTCTTCCCGGACCTTTTGACGATCATCGTTCCTCGTCACGCCGTGCGGGGCGAGGAAATCGAGGCTCAACTCAAGCAACGGAACATAAGGACGGCGCGGCGAGCGGCAGGGGAATCCATCACTCCGGAAACCGAAGTCTATCTGGCCGACACGATGGGCGAGATGGGCCTTTTCTACCGCCTGTCGAACGTTTGCTGCCTGGCAGGGTCCTTCACCTGGGGCGGGCACAATCCGGTAGAGGCGGCGCAACTGGACTGCGCGGTCGTCTTCGGTCCCAAGATGGACAATTTCGCCCTGATGGCCGACGATATGCTGGGCCGGGGCGCGGCGATTCAGGTTCTGGACGAGGCCGAACTGGTCAAAACGCTGGAAACGCTTCTGCGCGAACCGGACAAGGCGCACGCGCTGGCGACAACCGCCGAACAATGGGCGCGGGAAAAACGCGGGGTTCTGGACGAAACGCTGAAACTTCTCGACCCGTTTTTCGGGAATAAGGAGGAATAAATTCGTCATTACGAGCGCCCGTTAGGGCGCGTGGCAATCCAGAACCACAAAAAATCAAGTTTCGTTTACTTGACTCTGGATTGCTTCGTCGGCCCTTCAGGCCTCCTCGCAATGACAAACAAAAGGAAAACGCATCTCTCATGAAAACGCCTAAATTCTGGTATCGCAAAACAGGGCCGCAGGCCCTTATGCTGGCGCCCTTCGGGCAGCTTTATCGCACCGCCGGGCTTCTGCGCCATGCGTTCATCAAGCCTTATAAGGCCAAGGTTCCCGTCATCTGCGTCGGCAACATCGTCGCGGGCGGCGCAGGCAAAACGCCGACGGCCATGGCGCTCGCGCGGCTTATCATTCAGCAGCGCGGCACGCCCGTTTTCGTTTCGCGCGGCTACGGCGGCACCGAAAAAGGCCCCTTGCAGGTCGATCTGAACAAACACACCTCGCGCGACGTAGGGGACGAGGCCGTCCTGCTCGCGCAAATCGCCCCCTGTTTCATAGGACGCAACCGTGCCGCCGCGATCCAGATGGCCGAGGCCAGACGCCCGACGCACATCATTCTCGACGACGGGCTGCAAAATCCGAAAGTGGCGCCGGACGTGAATTTCCTCGTCGTGGACGGCGCCGTCGGTTTCGGCAATCGTCTTCTTATCCCCGCCGGGCCTTTGCGCGAGACTCTGCACGACGCCTTTTCGCGCATCGCGGCCATCGTCATGATCGGCGAGGACGTTCAGCACGTCGCCACTTGCCTCGGCAAACCCGTCCTTCAGGCGCGGCTTAAGCCCCTGCTTGCGGGTAATCTTCAAAAAGGAACGCCCGTTCTGGCTTTCGCCGGCATAGGCCGTCCGGCGAAGTTCTATGCCTCCTGCCTGGAGGCGGGCCTGAAGGTCGTCGAAACCGCCGATTTCGAAGACCACCATATCTTTACCGAAGAAGAACTGGCGGCGCTGGCCACCGCCGCCCGGCGAAAAGAAGCCCAGCTCGTCACGACGACGAAGGATTGGGTCCGTTTGCCTGATCCGTTCCGCCGCGACGTCGGCATTTTGGACGTTCATCTCATTTTCGAGGACGAGGAAGAGGTGCTGCGGATTATTCTTCAATCCTCGACGACCGCGCCTCTTGAGCCGTCTTGATGCTCGATGCGGATTTTCGCGCCCTTTTTCATTTGCGCCGCGCGGGTGATAAGCGGGCCTGAAGCCTCGTAAACCAGCGCATAGCCGCGCCCCAAAACCGCGCGGGGCGAAAGCGCCTCCAGCATTACGGCCAGC
Source organism: uncultured Rhodospirillaceae bacterium (assembly GCA_964652235.1). Lineage (GTDB taxonomy): Bacteria > Pseudomonadota > Alphaproteobacteria > UBA9219 > UBA9219 > CAZZDK01. The sequence continues at coordinate 32,091 of CAZZDK010000010.1, read as the reverse complement.
CTCTCCAGTTTCTTCTCGGTCTGCAAAAACCGTTCACGTCCCAACGATTGCAATTTGTGCGCCTGGGTTTGCAGGCGCTGCGAGGCCAGGCGCAGAATATCGCGCGGGTGGCGCAGACGTCCCGCCGCCTCGGCCAGACGGCTTTGGGCGCGGCGCAGATAGGATTGCCAGCCAAGCTGCAGCCGTTCCGCCCGCTCGTCGAGCCGTTGCATAAGCGGTTGCAGCGCCCGCGCCGGATCGCCCAGCGCCCGTGCCAGGAGAGATATTTTTTCGCGGCCCTGCTTGACAAGACGAAAGGCCGCGCCGTCCAACCTTAAGCCTGCCTGCGCGACTTGCGCCAAGAGTTCGGTCCGCACCGGAACCGCTTTTTCCGCCGCGCCCGTCGGCGTCGGCGCGCGCAGATCGGCCGCGTAATCGACCAAAGTCGTGTCCGTTTCGTGCCCGACGGCGGAAATGACCGGAATCCGGCTCTCCGCCACGGCCCGGACCACGATTTCCTCGTTGAACGGCATCAGATCCTCAAGCGAGCCGCCGCCCCGCGCCACAATGAGAAGATCGGGTCGAGACACCGCGCCGCCTTTCTCAAGCGCGTTAAAGCCCCGAATGGCTGCCGCGATTTTTTCCGCCGCGCCCTCTCCCTGCACAGGCACGGGCCAAACCAGAACGGGCCGGGGAAAACGATCCTCAAGGCGATGAAGGATGTCGCGGATCACCGCGCCCGTGGGAGACGTCACAACGCCAATAACCCCCGGCAGGAAGGGGATGGGCTTTTTACGCTTTTCGTCGAACAGGCCCTCGGCGGCCAGTTTCTTGCGCCTTTCCTCCAGCATTTTAAGCAAAGCGCCCTCGCCCGCGAGCGCCATTTCCTCGATCACAAGCTGGTATTTCGACTGCCCCGCATAGGTCGTGAGCTTGCCGGTGCAAACCACGTCCATGCCCATTTCGGGCCTGATTCCGAGCTTTGAGGCCTGACCGCGCCAGCAGACGGCCTCAAGGACCGCGTTTTCGTCCTTTAACGACAGGTACAGGTGCCCGGAGGAATGCAGCTTGCACGAGCCGATTTCGCCCCGGACCCGCACGCGGCCATAGGCGTCCTCGACCGTCTTTTTAAGCTGCCGGGACAGGTCCGAAACCGTATATTCGGGCAGATTGCTGCCCGGTCTGGGCCTGCCCGCCAGGGCTAAAAGGGGCTCCTCGCCCTCAGGGCCTTGAGATTTTCTTGTCGCCATGGGAAACAGGATAGACGGCTTTTAGGGAAAGGAAAAGAAGACATGAAGATTCTCGTCATAGGATCGGGCGCGCGCGAACATGCTTTGTGCTGGGCTCTTTCCAAATCCCCTCTGTGCGGCAAGCTTTTCTGCGCCCCCGGCAATCCCGGCATCGCCGAGATAGCCGAGTGCCTGCCGATTCAGGTGGACCAGATCGAAGACCTGACCGCCGCCGCCCGCGATTTCGCCATGGATTTCGTCGTGGTCGGGCCGGAGCTCCCCCTTTCCCTCGGGATCGTGGACGCGATCCGCGCCGAAGGGATTCCCGTCTTCGGCCCCACGAAAGCCGCCGCGCAATTGGAAAGTTCCAAGGGCTTTATGAAGGATCTTTGCAAACGGGCGGGCATTCCCACCGCCGCCTACGAACGCTTCAAAGACCCTGAAAAGGCCAAGGCCTATGTTAAGGAAAAAGGCGCGCCCATCGTCGTCAAAGCCGACGGCCTCGCGGCGGGCAAAGGCGTGACTATCGCTCAAACGGTCGAGGAAGCCCTGACCGCCATCGACGAAGCCATGACGGGCAAAGCCTTCGGCGCGGCGGGCGAGGAAATCGTGATCGAGGAATTCATGGTCGGCGAAGAAGCCAGCTTTTTCGCTCTATCGGACGGCGAGACGGCGATCCCCTTCACAAACGCGCAGGATCACAAAGCCGTTTTTGACGGCGACAAAGGCCCGAACACGGGCGGCATGGGCGCCTATTCCCCTGCCCCGATCATGACCGAAGCGCTTTCAAAGCGCGTGATGGACGAAATTATCTTTCCGACCGTCAAAGCGATGAAAGAAGCGGGGACGCCTTTCACGGGCGTTTTGTACGCAGGCCTCATGATCACCAAAGACGGGCCGAAACTGATCGAATACAACGCCCGCTTCGGCGATCCGGAAACCCAGGTCATGCTGCCGCGCCTGAAGACCGATCTGCTCGCCCTGCTTTTCGCCGTCAGCAAGGGCGTGATGGAAGGGTTTGAAATGAACTGGCGCGACGACGCGGCCCTATGCGTCGTGATGGCGACGGAGGGTTATCCGGGGCCGTACAAGAAAGGATCGGTCATCCGCGGGATCGATGAAGCGAACAAGCTTCCGGACAGCATCGTTTTCCACGCGGGGACGGCCAAAAACGACAAGGGCGAGATCACGGCGAGCGGCGGGCGTGTTTTAGGCGTCACAAGCTGGGCGCCTACGATCAAAGAAGCACAAAAAAAGGCTTATGAAGCCGTCGCCAAAATCGACTGGCCGGAAGGCTTTTGCCGCCGCGACATCGGCTGGCGGGCGGTGGAAAGATAAGAAAAAAGCGTCATTGCGAGCGACTGCAAGGAGCGAAGCAATCCAGAGTCAAGCAAAGCGAACGTCGTTTCTTGTGACTCTGGATCGCCACGGCCCCTTCCGCCTTCGGGCCTTTGGCGCTACGGCGCGACAAGACGGGGCCTCGCGATGACAAATCTCTTTACGATGTCGCTCATCTCTTCGCTTTGAAAAAATCCTTCAAAAGCGCGGCGCATTTTTTCTCGTCCATGCCGCCGATCTCTTCGGGCTTGTGATGGCAGGTCGGCTGCGTGAAAAAGCGCGCGCCATGCTCGACGCCGCCGCCCTTGGGATCATAAGCCCCAAAATAAACTCGCCGCAGCCTGGCAAAACTGATCGCCGCCGCGCACATCGCGCAAGGCTCAAGCGTCACATAAAGGTCGCACCGGTCCAGCCGCGGCGACCGCCGCAAGGCGCAGGCCGTCCGAATGGCCAGAATTTCGGCGTGGGCCGTGGGATCCGCCAGTTCCTCGGTCCGGTTACCGACACGGGCCAGGATCTCGCCGTTTTCCGAGACGACAACCGCGCCGACGGGCACCTCGCCGCGTTCGGCGGCGGCGGCGGCTTCGTCAATGGCGACCTGCATATAATCCGGCTTCAAATCGAGCATGGGCAAACCCTTTCGCTTCCGCTAAGGTGCCTATCATGACAGAAGTTAAGAAAAAAGCCTATGCGGGCGAGCGTATCGCCAAGGTCCTCGCGCGGGCTGGCGTGGCCTCGCGCCGCGAGGTCGAAAAGCTCGTCGCAGCGGGACGCATCGCCGTGGACGGCAAAGTCGTTTCCTCTCCCGCCTTGAACGTGACGGATAAAAACGCGATCACGCTGGACGGAAAGCCCGTCAAGGCCGCCGAAGAGCCGCGCGTTTGGCGCTATCACAAGACGGCGGGAACCTTAACGACCAACCGCGACCCCAAAGGACGTCCGACCGTCTTCGAAAAATTGCCGCCGGACCTGCCGCGCGTCGTCACCGTGGGACGTCTCGACTTCAACACCGAGGGCCTTTTGCTCTTGACCAACGATGGCGCTTTGGCGCGACATTTGGAACTGCCGCAAAACGCCTGGCTGCGGCACTACCGGGTGCGCGTCTATGGCGAGGTGGACGAAAAGAAACTTAAGGCGCTCGCAAGCGGCGTCACCATCGAAGGCGTGAGGTACGAGCCGATCAAAGTCGAGATAGAATCCGAAAAGACGGAAGGCGCGAACCGCTGGCTTTCCGTCACGATCCGCGAGGGCAAGAACCGCGAGGTTCGCAAAGTCATGGCCCATGTCGGGCTTCAAGTCACGCGGCTCATTCGCGTTTCCTTCGGCCCGTTCCAGCTCGGCAAGTTGCCGCGCGGGGGAATTGAGGAAGTGCCCCGCCGCGTCCTGCGCGAGTCGCTCGGAAAGTTTTTCAAGGAAGGCCAAACCTCATGCGCGTGACGGGCGGGACCTTGGGGGGCCGGACGCTTAGGGCGCCCGAAGGGCTTGAAACCCGCCCGACCACCGACCGCGTGCGCGAGGCTTTGTTCAATATTCTCTCCCACAACGATTGGGGCGCCGTCATCGAAGGCGCGGCCGTTTTGGACGCCTTTGCCGGAACGGGGGCCTTGGGGATTGAGGCTCTTTCGCGCGGCGCGGCCTTATGCTTTTTCTTCGAAAAAGCCCGCAAGCCGTTAAAAATTCTAAAAGAAAACATATCCTCTCTTAAGCTGGAAGAACGGGCGACGATAAGGCCGATTGATGCGACGAAACCGCCGCCCGCCCCTGCTCCCTGTTCGCTTGTGTTTTTAGACCCGCCTTACCGCAAGGGATTGATCCCCCTCGCGCTGACGGCCCTGACAACCCAGGGCTGGGTCGCGCCGGGCGCCCTGATCGTTTGCGAAACGGCCAAAGGCGAAAAGCCGGTCGTTCCGCCTCCTTGCGTCCCTCTCTTCGAGCGGACTTACGGCGACACGGCTCTTTCGTTTTTTCGTCGGCATTAACCACAAAAACTTTGTTTCTTTGTTTTTCTTGAGGCGCCCGCAAAACTCGTTCTAGCCTCTCCTCACCATTCCGTTTCTCCAAGGGAGGGCGCTTTCATGAGCATGACGGTTGAAGATTATTTCTGGGCCCATAAAAAAGAGGCAAGGCCGTGCGTTCCGCTTGTCGAAGAGCTTGAAGGCAATAAGAGCCTCGAGCTGCCCGCAGGCACAGAACTTAAGATCGGGGGAGGGAGAGTGATGGTTCTTATGGAAAAGGGCCATGTCCTTGTCGTTTCCTTCCGCGGGGAAGAAGTGAGAGGGTTCTGGGTTCTGCCTGGCGACGTTTTTCGAGAGCAGTACAAAGTGGAAGAAAAACCGAGGGTGGTGCCTTATTGGCCGATGCAACAAATCTTTCCTTTGAGAAAACAACCTGGATTGGATAACGGCTAATCCCTGTCAAACAGTCTGAGCAGATCGTCCAGGCTCATTTCGACATAGGTCGGACGTCCGTGGTTGCATTGGGCGCTGGCGGGGGTTTCCTCCATCTGGCGCAAAAGCGCGTTCATTTCGTCCGCGTTCATTTTGCGGCCCGCGCGGACCGATCCGTGACACGCCATGCGGGCAAGCAGGGATTCAAGGCGTCTGTCCAGCGCGCGCGAGGTTTCGTTTTCCTGAAGTTCTTCGGCCAGATCGCGCAAAAGCTCTTTAACGCTCATCGGTCCTAAAAGCGCCGGAACCTCGCGCACCAGGACCGCGCCGCCGCCGAACGGCTCGATGACGAGGCCGAGCCGCGCCAGATCGTCCGCCGCCTCCAAGAGGCGGGCGCTTTGTCTTTCGTCCAGTTCCACGACGTCCGGGATCAGGAGAATCTGCCGCTCGACTTTTCCTGCGGCAAGGGCCTCTTTCATCTTTTCATAGACGATGCGTTCATGCGCGGCGTGCTGATCGACAATAATCAAGCTTTCAGGCGTTTGCGCGACGATGAACGTTTCATGCACCTGCGCGACGGCAGCGCCCAACCGCCCGAAAGATTGAGCAGGCAAAACGTTTTCCGCAACCCGCGCCGCTGGCGGCGCTTGATCCGAAAAGAAATGTTCGCCGAACCCCAGGACGTGGCGCGCGGATTCGCTTTTGAAAGAACCGAACGCGACGGAAGCCAGCGCGGAGGAAGAGAACTGCGCCGCGCCGCCAAGCGCTTCGCGCACCGCCGTCACGACAAGGCCGCGCACTTTTGCGCTATCGCGGAAACGAACTTCGGCCTTCGTCGGATGGACGTTCACGTCCACCTCGCGAACGGGAAGGTCAAGAAAAAGAACGACCGCCGGATGCCGCCCGGAAGGCAACGTGTCGCCGTAAGCGCCGCGCACGGCGGAAAGCAAAACCTTGTCCCGCACAGGCCGTCCGTTCACAAACAGATATTGTTCACGCGTCGTCGGACGGTTCCAGGACGGACGCGCGGCAAAGCCCGTCACGCGCCAATCGTCTCTTTCCAGGCCCACGGCCTCGGCATTGTCCGCGAAATCCTTGCCGAGAATCTGGGCGACGCGATCCCTCCCGACCTCGCCTGCAGCGAAACGAATCGGTCTTTTATCGTCTTCCTGATAGACAAAATCGACCCGCCGGTTCGCCATAGCCAGCTTTTCGATCATGTCCCTCGCGGCCTCGGCCTCCGCCCGCGGCGACTTGAGAAACTTAAGCCGCGCGGGCGTGGCGAAGAAAAGATCCCTGACCTCCACCATCGTCCCGCCCGGCAAAGAAGCGGGACGGAGCGGCGCAACCTTGCCGCCTTCGACTTCGATGCGCCAGGCCTCGCCGCTTCCCTTTTTCCGGCTTGTGATCGCCAGCCGCGCGACGGCGCCGATGGAGGGCAGCGCCTCGCCGCGAAAGCCAAAACTGCGAATATTCCAAAGATCGTCGTCCGGCAGCTTCGACGTGGCATGACGCTCGACGGAAAGCGCCAGCTCGTCCCGCGTCATGCCTTCGCCGTCATCCACCACGCGAATCAGGCTTTGCCCGCCCTCGCGCAGAAACACCTCTATCCGGCTCGCCCCGGCGTCTAGCGCGTTTTCCACAAGCTCCTTCAACGCTGCGGCGGGCCTTTCGACGACCTCGCCCGCCGCGATGCGATTGACCAGAGATTCCGGAAGGCGCCGCAGAGTCATGGCTCACTCAACTCAAAAGCGGACTCCCAGGCGTCGGCGGCCTTGTCCCAGGACAAGTCCTTTCTGGATTCCTGCGCCGCTTTGTGATGCGCGCGCCAAAGGCCGTCCTCGCGCAAAAGGCGAAGCGTCGCTTTGGCGAAACTTTCCTGGTCTTCGCAAAGAAAGCCCGTCTGGCCGTGGGTCACCCGCTCGGCAAGCGAACCCAGGCCGCCCGTCACAAGCGGCACGCCCGCCGCCTGCGCCTCGGCGGCGGCGAAACAGAACGTCTCGCCGAGATCGCCGCGATGAAGCATAACCCGGCTTTCCTGAAGCGCGCGCAGAAGAAGGTGCTTGGGCAGGGGATCGTGCCGGAAAACGCCTTTGTCCGCGTAACGGCCAATGAGAGACAGCGCCTGGTCCAGTTTATCGTCGCGGCGCGAGCCGTAATTGCCCCGCCCGGCATAAACGTGAAGCTGCGCTTCGGGCATGGCGGGAAAAATGCGCTTGGCCCAGACCTCTAAAATCCAGTCCAGATGACGGCGCGGATTGGAAAAGAAAATCGCGCGCGGCGCGGGCGGGTCTTCGGCCAAAGGCGCGTCGATGAAAGGCTTGCCGACGCCGTGCGGGATCGTTTCCTGCCCGAAAAGAGGGATCCATTTCGGCCAGGTGGAGCGGTGGTAATCGCCCAGAAAGACGGCCTTCGGCGCGAAACGCAGATAGGGCCAGAGGTGGCGCGGTTTCCTCATATACCGCGCCGGACCGTGGAGCCACAAAGCCCTTTTCTTTCCTTGAACGAAGGCGAAGAGTTTGGCCACGCAATTCGCGACGACGAGATCGTAACGCTCTTCCCAGGGCGTAAAAAGGGGCCGATAGAGGACGCCCTCCACCCTTTCGTCGGCGGCGATCATGCCGTGGACGCTCACATGATGTCCACGCTCCGCCAGCGTTTCCGCGAGCATGACCGTGGCCGTCTGAATGCCGCCCAGGGGGCCTTCCCGCAGACTCGCGCCCGTGAAGGGAAAAGAATCGTCGAGAAAGGCTATTTTCGCCATGCCGTCCCCCTAGTTCCGTTCGATAAGGCTTTTCCGAATCTCTTCGCGCTGCCGGGATGAAATCCGCGTGCCGTCGAGCCGCGCCCCGCTAAAGCGAGCGCCGCTGATATCGCTACCAAGCAGATTGGCGCTCGTCAAATCGGCAAAGCTGAAATCCACGCCCGAAAGGTCCGCGTCGGACAAATCCGCATATCGGAAACTGGCCCGCGCCATGATGGTTTCCATCACGCTGGAGGGACCGAGATCGAGCGGCTGCATCTTGACGCGGCGCAGATCGGCGTTGTTGAAGATGGCGCCCGTAAAATCGCCGCCGCGCAAGTCCGCTTCCGCAAAGCGCGTGTGGCGCAAATCCGTCTCGCGCAAATCCGCCGCCTGCATTTGCGCGCCCGCGAAATCCAGCCCGTAGAACATCGCGCGGTGGGCCCGCATCATGCTCAGGCACGCCCCGGCAAAGGACGGACAGCGCCGCAGGTCGAAACCGTCCAATTCCAGACGGCGTCCGTTTTTGCCTTCGCTGCTGAGCCAGATCAGATGGCGGCGCTGAAGCTCGCTTAAGGAATGGGGCAGATCCTTGACCGTCGGCCCCGTCGGCTTTTCGGTCAAAGCGCCCGCCAGGTCGGCCTGGGCCAGGTTCGTGCGCGTCGTCATCACGTTGATGAGAATGGCGTCGCGCAGGTTCGCCTGCGAAACGTCGCACATACTGAGATCGGCGTCCTCAAGATTGGCGCGCTCCAGATTCACGCCCGTCAGATTCGCCCGGACGATTTTGCAGCCGCGCATGATCGCGTCGCTGAAATCGCAATTGTTCGCCACCGCTCCGGAAAGCTTGGCAAGGGAAAGGTTCGCGCCGCTCAAATCCGCCACGCCCGCGCCGCCCATCGGCAGGGCGCTGAGGCCGGGGATCATGACCTGCCCCCTGCGGTCGGCGATGGTGCCCTCGCGCAAATCCACGCCCGTCATGTCCGCGCTGATGAGGTGCGCACCGCGCAAGCAGACGCCCCGCATATCGGCCCGCACGAGGCTGGAGCCTTGCAAAAGGGCGAGGCGCAAGTCCGAGCCGAACAACACCGCGCAATCAAGCTTCGCGCGTTCCAGATTCGTCTGGCACAGGACCGCGCCCGTAAAATCGGCGTGCGAGAGATCGCGGCCCTTAAGGTCCATGCCCGACAGATCGTGATAGGCCAGAACCGCCCGCGCCCCTCCCATGCGGGCCTGACGAAACATCGCGTGCTTTCGCAGAATTTCCTCAAGCTCTTCCTGGGAGAGGTGAATGAGATTCATGGGCTGAAATCGAGCCTCGCCTCTTGGCCTTCCAAGGACAGGCAGACGTCCGCGCCGACGGGAAGAGTCGTGTTGTAGCGCCCGTGCCCGCAGGGAAAATCGAAGACCAGCGGCACGTCCGCAGGCAAATGCCGAAGCATGATGTCTTTGGCCGTCCGGCCATAGGGCGCTTCGGTCGTTTCCTTGTATTTCGGGTTGTCGTCCAGGAGATCCAAAATCTCGCCGACGATCACGGCGCGGATGCCCTCGAACTTCCCGGCCAGGCGCAGATGGGACATCGTTCGCTCCAGCGCGTAGAGATATTCGCCCGTTTCTTCGATGAACAGGATCGCGTCCCTTGCGGACCAATCGAAGGGCGTGCCGATCAGACATTGCAGAAGCTTCATGTTGCCGCCGACGAGGGGACCTTGCGCCCGCCCTTCCCGCGCCACGTCAAGCCCCGTGAAGACGGCGCTTTTTTTGTTTCCGGCGATCATGGAGAAAAGATCGCCTTCGGTTCGCGCATCGTAATTTTCGTCCGAAAAATTCCAGCCCATCGGCCCGTGGTACGTCACCATGCCCGTCCGGCTCGTGATGGCCTGGAGCAAAACGGTCGCGTCCGAAAAACCGATGAAGGGTTTGGGATTCCTGCGGATCAGCTCGAAATCCAGCTTGTCGAGAACGAGCGTCGCGCCCGTGCCGCCGCGCGCGCAAAGGATCGCGTGAACGGACGGGTCGGCGAAAGCCTCGTGAAGCGCCTGCGCCCTTTGCGCGTCGCTTCCGGCCAGCTGGCCTTCTTCGAAGAAAACCTGGTCGTAAACCTTAACCCTGACGCCGCGCGCCTCAAGCCGCCGGATCGTTCCGTCGATCCAGGCTCTCTGCGGCCTTCGGGAGGGCGCAACCACCCCGATGCACCCCCTTTCAGGCAAGGGCGGGGGATAGAAAACCATAGAAATTCTCCTTCTTTAGTCTTCCTGCGAATCTATGCTATAGGACGGAACAAATGAAGGGGAAAACCATGATCTACACGCAAAAAGACCTGCTCCGCCGCATTCTTGAAACCAAGGCCGTTTCCATCTGGAACCATAAAACGGGACCTATCTTCTGGTACGCGGCTTCGGTTCCGGGGCCTTTTTACGTGAATACCGAACTGGTGATCGGCCCGGAATTGTCCAAAACGCTCCTTAAGGGCATCACCGCTATCGTGGAAGAAACCAAGGATGGTAAGGCACGGGCCGAGAAGCTCGAATCCCTTATCCTGGCCGCCTATGAAAAAGACGAGATATTCAAGAGCCTTATCGAAACGCTGGCCGCGCGGATAAAAACCGAGTTCGCCGCCGGTTCCTTTACCGCCTTGTCCGGCGGCGAGCGCCGGGACTGGCTGTTTTCGCTCCCCGTCGCCAGGCTTTTGGGGGTCAAACACGTCTATTTGTTCAAGAACGGCGATTTCTATTGCGACCAGCCGATCAAACAGGGCGAAGTTGCCCTTCACGTTTCCGACCTTATCAACAATGCAGCCAGCTATTTCGACAATTGGCTGCCGATCCTGCAAAAAGCGGGGCTTTCCTGTGTTGGTACCGTTTGCGTCACCAGCCGGGGAACAAACGGCGTAGATCGTCTGAAAGCCAGCGGCGTGAAGGTCGTCGCGCTTAACAGCGTGGATGTTTCTTTTTTCGAGCAATCGCGGGATTCGGGCCTGATCGACGATGCGGTTTTGGAAGAATTGAAACTCTTCTTCCGCTCGGCCAAAGAATGGGCTTCACAATATGTCATGGAAAAGCCGGAACTGTTCAACGTCCCCGCTATTGACGAAAAGTCTTTCGAACGCCTGCAAACGTTCTTTTCGAAAGACCCGTGGGAGCTTCGCAAGACGCACGAGGCTTTCTTCGCGTCCATGAGCGCGGCCATCGCGCAAAGGCTCAAAAAGGCGAGCTAAAGAAATCTTTTTGTCGCGACCCTGCCTCCTTGAGAACCCGACGGCCTTGCCTCTTGCGCCCCGGAAGGCGAAAGAGAGGAAAGGTTGGCCGAAGGAAGGCTCGTTTATCAGGGCGTTTTGGCTTTGGCCGGCGGCTCCGAAGGAGCCGAAGGAGCGGTGCCGATCACTTCTGTCCCGGCGGCCTCCGGTCTTTCCTGCCCGGCGGCCATAAAGCTCAAACGGCTCGTCAGACCGAGTTCCGCAAGCGCCTCGCGCAAGGCCGCGAGCGTCCGGCGATCGCTTTCGATGGCCTCAAGCTGCTGCCTTCTCATATCGGCCAGGGCCTGGCACGCCTCTGGTGGCGCCTGGATGCGCGGCGATGTGGATGGAACCGTTTTGGCGGACTTCTTCGCGGCCTCCCCCCTCATGCGATCTGCAACCGACGTTGTTATACGCTTGTCGGGCGCGGCTTTCACCTTCGCGTTCGGCAAAGGCGCGAAGCGAACCTGAAAGGCAAGGTCTTTTCCTTTTTGGCTAGCCTCAATACCCTCGTCGCTCCCGCGCACAAAGTCTTCGAGGTTTTTCCATTCCTCTTTGTCGGCGATGAAGGCCTCGTTTTCCTCCTCCGTCGAGGGGACCTTCAAAGCGCCGACGGGCCTTAAGCCCGGCGCGTTGGGAAGATCGAGCGGCCTTTCCGGCTGGGCCAGCGCCGGACTTTCCTCCTCCGAGGCAGAGGGGAATGGCAACCCAAGTTCCTCCCGGCCCGGCGGCACGGCCCCAAGCCCAAGAAATTCTTCCAGCGCTTTGGATCGCGCCGCCTCTTCCTGCGGACTTTCCGGCTCTTCCGTTTTCGCGGCGCCGTTCTTTGCGGACAGGACGGGGCCTAAATCCGGAACGGCGGGAAGATCAAGGGGAAGGGCGGGTTGGATTTCCTTCTTCTCGGAAGCCTGTTTGGGCACGGCCGGTCGGACAATCCTGCGTTTGGGCGCGACGGGAGGTTTCTCGTTCTCTGCGGACGTATCCTCTTTAGGAGGATCCGCCATATAGGCGTCGAAACTTTTCCAAACCCCGTTCGTTTCCAAAGGCGAAGATTTCGTTTCCCAGGCAAAGGGTTCAGGAGCCGCAGGTTCGGCCCCTTTGCCGGGAATAGGGGGAAGATTAATGGCCCGTTCCGGCTGGGCAAGCGCTTCTGCTTCCTCGCCCTCGGCGGCCCATGCGATGCCCAAAGCAGCACCGAAAAGAAAAAAGAGGAAAAAAAGGAGAAGAAAAACAAAGCAAGTCCGTTGCGGCGTCGCAGCAGAAGGCCACTTAATTTTCCTTAGGATTTTCAACCTGCTGCCCATCTTTCCGCCCTGGCCCGCCCCCCGAACGTCTTTATTCTATAAGAGGAAGGCTAATAAACATTAAAAGACAGTCCCATCAGAGACTTCTTTTCTTAAGTCCTTTAAGGGCGATTCGATAATTTCCGTTGTTCAAATCTTCAAAATTGGCTAAAAGTGTCCCCAACTCTGTTCTGTCTTTTTGTGAGGGTCGTGCCTTGTCATCGTGTGATTTCTCGTCTCCTGGCGAAGGAGAACAGGTCGAAGCCGTCGTCAAGTGGTTCAATCTTTCGAAGGGTTTCGGATTCGTTGCGCCGGCAGATCAATCCCCCGACGCTTTCATGCACGTATCGGTTCTCACGCGCGCGGGGCTTCAACAGGTCGCCGAAGGAACCAAGCTTCTGGTTGTCATCGGACAGGGGCCGAAGGGTCGCCAGGTCCTCTCCATCGTGAGCGTTCTCGGCCAAGGCGAAGTATCCGGCGGACGTCGGGCCGAACCGACGGGCCCAACGGAAGAAATGCTGGGAACGGTCAAGTGGTTCAAGGCGGATAAGGGCTTCGGCTTCGTCGCGCCCGACGATAACGGCAAGGACGTTTTCGTGCACAAGAGCGTCGTTTCGCGCCTGGGCCTCGCGACTTTGGAAACGGGCCAGCGCCTCAAGATGGTCGTCCACACGGCCTCTAAAGGACGCGAAGCCGTTTCGATTGAGATCATTTCCTAAACGGCCGTCACCAGATCGAAAAGCGGATATCGTTTTGTTCCGCAGGGACGTCTTCGCCCGTTGCGGAAAGAACGCGCGCGCGCGGCAACGCGAAACTTCCCTTTCGGACCGGTCTTACCAGAAGAGCGATTTGCCAGGTCACCTTTTCCGGAGCGAACGCCAGAACCCGGCCCATGGGCAGGTCCGAGACCTTTTCGATCCGGGCCAGATCCTTGGGCAGCCAGGGGAAATGCGCTCTAAAGGCGTCGTTGTCTTCGGGAACCGTTACCTCCAACCCCGCGCAAGGCGGCAAGACGAGGCGAAGAGGTCTCGGTTCGTCTTCCTTTATCGCGCCTTTCAGGATTAAGAGATAAGGCTCTCCCTTCATCAACGACAGATCGAAATCGAAAGCCGCGCCGTCCGGTTTGAAGAACGTTCGTTGAAGGGAAACGACCGGTTCCCGGTCAAAAGAGGGGTCGTCTTTCGCTTCCCCCGCAAGCGCCTCTCCTTCGAGAAAACGAACCTCTTGATCGGAAGAAAGGACTCGCCCTTCCGTCCTGCCTTCCGGCGACACCGCCAGAAAGCCGGCGGCCTTGATCTCGGCGCCGTCAAGATTGGCCGTCCAAGGCCCGAAGCGGGAGGCGACACGCGCCAGGGCGATCAATCGAAGCGCAGCCTCTTTCAAAGAAGCGCTCGCCTCAAGCGGCGGGGCATAAGCAAGGGACGCCCTCAAGAATTCCGGCTTCACCTTGTCGTTCTCCGCCAACGTCGCCAAAATCTTCCAGAACCCGACGGGCGATTCCGTCGCCAACCGGGGCAGGGATTCTTCCGCGCGTTTCGTCCAATAAAACGAGGCCTCGCTTTCGCCGTTCAGCTCAAGCGCAAGGCCCAGCGAAGCGGCGATCCAGGGGGAAAGTTTTTTGTCCCTGCTGGTTTGCGAAAGATAGCGCAGAACGGAAAGATCGGCCCTTTTAGTCCGGGACAAAGCCTCGACGGCTTCGATTCTCGCTTCGCGCTCGCTTTCCTCGAACCAGGCGTTGTTCAACTTGTCGCCGAGCCATTGGGCGGCGAGGGCAAACGGCCTTTCGGCCTTGTCGCGCAAGGCATTCATGGCCGCCACGGTGCTGGCCATATCGCTTGCCTCGTCGGTCCCGACCGCAGAAAAGCCGCCGTCGCCGTTCTGGCGCGATTGTATCTCGCGCAGGAAAGCCCGCCGTAAGGCTTCAAGCCGCGTCTCTCCGATCAACCCCCAGTTTTTCAGCGGCTCTTCCCAGGAACGGGAAGCTTCGAGCCATAGGCCGATTTCCTCCAGCGTGTGGGGCGGGTCCGAAGCCAATTTTCGCAAGGCCCGAAGCGCGAAAGGCATTTTGACAGGACTTAAAAGGCCAACCTTAGCCTTTGTCGCGGAAAAAGCGCCGCTTTCCCCGGCAATCCCCGAAGGAACGACGGTCAGGGGCCAACTTTGAGCCGCTCGCGCGCCGCCCGATCCCGCAATCTCGAAACGAAGAGCGCCCTCCCCCGGCTCCCTCGCCGTAAGCAGAAAGGTCAACGCCCGGCTTTCACCTTTCGCAAGGCGGATGTTGCCCTTAAGCGGCTCCTGCGCCGTCAGTCCCGGCGGTATTTGAAGTTCATAAGCGTACGCTTCCCCCTGCGCCTTATTATTTTCCACCGTAAAGGAAACCTCGACCTTATCTCCTGATTCGAGCCTCTCCGGCGGAAAGGCCGTCAGACCAAGCGCCGGACGCGCGGGAATCGTGAAGCTTTTTTCCCCATACTGGTCGTCGTTCCAGGCCATGACGGTCAAGCGAAGCTCGCCGTCAAACAAGGGAACGTTCACGTCGATTTTCGCGCGACCCAAGGCGTCAACCGGAACGCGATCCAGCCGCACGACCGGAAAGTTCGTCTTTCCGTCCGAGGAAAGGGGGGTTGAGATGACGCTTAGGTAAGTCTGCTTTTTGCCCTGGATCTTCTGAACCTTGACGGGGATCGAAACGCCCGCGCCCGAAACAAGGCCGGACGGCGGCGCGGCGGACAGCGCCAATTCCTGCCGCGGCTTATCGACCTCGATCGTTTTTTCAAATTGCGCCGGAACCGGAGAATCCAAAAAGGCCGCTCGCAAACGGACAAGGACCTGTCGTCCCCACTCTTTTGTCGGCGCCAGAGGAAGGACGTTCTCGCCCGCGGGCATGAAACGATGCAACACCGCGCGCACGCGTCCGTCAAAAACCATCGCGCTCACGAAGGCCGGGGATTCCAGGTAGAACCGGATAAGGTTCTCCTTTCTTTCCTCAAGCTTCGGCGGGGCAGAAAGAAAACGAAACCGTCCGTCCTCTTCGCTTTTGACCGATGCGGCGACGCGACCCGCCTCGAACGGCTGGCGGGCAAGGACAAGTCCGTCGGCATTGAGAATCTCCAAGGCGTATTGGCCCGTCGTGACCGGCCAGGTCAGAATCGTCTCTTCCGAGGCGCCGATGCTTAAAGGTCCGCCCGCGACGCGCCTGTGCTTGGGCAACGGCCTGTAATCCCAGTAGCCTTCCGCCGGAAACCATTCGAAATTCCGCCCCTCCTCGTAAATCAGGTAGTAAAGATTTTTCTCCGCGCGTCTTTTGCCCGCCGGGTCCACCGCGATAATCTCAAAACGAGCCATGCCGTTTTCGGCAAACGCCGCGCCCGTCGCCAAGGGACGAACCCCCACGAGAAAAGTCGTTCGAGGCAAAGGAACCGTCAGGGACGCAAAGGCTCCTTCCTGGCGCAACGAAGCGGAAAGCTCAAGCGCATCCCACATCCCCCTTCGGTCGAAAGGAACGTCCAGGCTCGCCCGTCCGTCCGGACCGGTCATGAAAGAAACTTCGCTTTCCTTCCCGGGATCGTCCGGGACAAAAACGCCGAAACGATACGACTCGCTTCTTGGGACTTCCGGTCTGGTTCCCCTCGCCACGACTTTGCCCGCACGAAACGCCAAAGGCTCGCCGCGATCGTCCGTCGCCTTGATCTGAAGGCGCAAGGACGCGCCGTCCGTTTCCCCTTCCCTAACAAGCCTCATTTCCAACCTGGCTTTTTGCGCCTGGGGCGCCAAAAGCAACGGTGCTTCGGCGATGACGCCGCCGTCCTCCCTTTGCCAGGACAAAAACCACACCCCCGCTTCGCGTACAAACGGCAAGGGCACATTCATCAAAAGCGTTCCCGCTTTTTCCGCGGGAGCGATCTGCTGGCTGTAAACGCGACGGTCGGGTCTGAGCAATTTCAACGAAGAATTTTTAATTTCTGCGCTTCGCCCCTCTCCATCCTCCGCCCTAAGCGCTACGGCGGCCATCGAGCCAGGGCGGTAGGCCTGCCGATCCGGTCGAACAAACGCCCTCGCAAGCGGCGCGCCCAGTCCAACGGTTTTTTCGTTCCCGATTCCCAGAATATCAACGTCGCCAGAAGCGCCGCGCCCCGTCAAAAGAAAGGCTTCCTCTTCCCTATCCTTCGGAAAAGGAAGAAAGGCCGAACCGTCCGGCTTCGTACGGGATTCGGCCAGAACTTTGCCGCCCAGAGAAAGAAGCTGAACCTCCACGGAAGCCGCAGGCTTTCTTTCCTCGAGATCGCCCGCGAAAACTTCGAGTCCCCCCGGCAGACGCAGGGCCGTCAAGCGCAGATCCGAAACCAGGAACCATTGCCCGGCGAAAAGCTTAGCTTTGCCGCCGGTCGGGGTTTTCGGCTCGGCGGCGAGGTAATAAAGCCCCGGCTCAAGAGCCTTGTCCGGCGGCAGGGGCGCGAGAAGCGTTTGTTCGACGTTCGGGTTGGGACCGAAAACAAGGTCGCTTTCAAAAACCGCCTGCCCCTTCGCCTTCGCGAAGACAAGGCTTTCCAGCGGCGAGAGATTCAAGAGCGTGAACTGATGCCAGGCTCTCGCGAAAGAATCCCGGTTCGGGACGCGATAAAGCGTCAGACGGACGCTTTCGACGTTTACGGAACGAAGAACATGGGCCATGCCGCCCCGGAGCGGGTCCCTTTCCTTGCCGTCCTTTGCCTTGACGTGGCGCGGTAGAACCGACAGATCGGAATCCGAGACGAAGGCGAGAAAAGGCTTGCGATCAGGCACGGTGAAAACGGCGCTATAGGGTCTGGCCAGCTTTTCGCCGGACGGCCCCTGGAACTTCCGCAAAAGAAAATCGTAGCGGCTTCGATGTTCGAGATTCTGCACGCAAAGAACCGCCGGAGCGAGGCTGAGGTCCTTGGCGGAAAGCTTTTCTCTCGTTCCGTCTTTTCGCAAGCTGACGGCTTCGAGAATTCTCTCACGGTCTTTCGGCTGGATCGGTTCGCTGAAAGACAAACAGATTTCCGCCTTCGGCGCTTCGGCATGAAGGGCCACGTCCACGACCCGAAACGGCCCCCCTGCCTTCTCCTCGGCGCCGACCGGGGGCGGGGCCCCGATCCACAAAATCGCCCAAACAACGAAAAGCGCGATCCTGCCCTTTCTGTCCATAAGGCGCCTCAAATCGCGATCCCCCTCTCTCGCGCAAGCCCTTTAAGGTCTCGCTGAGGCCGGGGACCGTAATGGCTTATCACTTCGGCGGCCGCGATGGCGCCAAGCCGCCCGCTCGTCGTCAGGTCGTACCCATGGGTCAATCCGAAGAGAAACCCGGACGCGAACAGATCGCCCGCGCCGGTCGAATCCACGACCTGAACGCCTCTTTCAGCCGGAATGACGACCTCTTTCCCTTGCGAAGCGACCACCGCCCCTTTTTCGCTGCGCGTGCCCGCCACGATTCCGCATTGCTCTTTCGCCGCCGCCAGGGCTTCCTCGAACGTCGGAAGCCGGTAAAGGGCCATCAGCTCATATTCGTTGGCAAGTAGAATATCGACGTGATCCCGCACAAGGGCGAGAAAGTCTTCCCGGTGTCGGTCCACACAAAACGTATCCGAAAGCGTCAAGGCCAGAGACCGACCCGCATCGTGCGCAATCTTGGCCGTGGCGAACAGCGCCTCCTTGGCCTTCTGCCTGTCGAATAAATAGCCTTCCCAGAACGTCACTTGGGCGCTCGCGATCAGGCGTGGATCGACTTCCGCAACGGAAAGCTCAGCCGCCGCGCCGAGATACGTGCTCATGCTGCGCTGCTTGTCGGGCGTCACAAGAATGAGCGAGCGCCCCGTCGCGGGGCCGGACAACGCGAAGGGCGTCGAGAAATGAACGCCGGCCGCATTCATGTCGTGACGAAAAATCTCGCCGAACTGATCGTTCCTCACCCTGCCTATATAGGCGGGACTTCCCCCCAGGCCGGCAATCCCCGCCGCCGTGTTCCCCGCCGACCCGCCCGACATCTCGACGGCGGGGCCGATGTTTTTGTACAAAAATGCGGCGCGGTCCTCTTCGATAAGAGTCATGGCGCCCTTTGTGATCCCGTGATGGTCCAGAAAGGAATCGTCGCAATCGGCGATCACATCGACTATCGCGTTCCCGATCGCGCAGACATCATACAAGGCCGGGACGTCGTGGGAAGATGGGGCGCAAAGGACCATGTTCGAACCTTCTTTCTGACGGGAAAAACGAATCGGACGTAAAGGAGATTCTTTGTATCGCACGGACCTCCTCTCAGCCAGCATCGAAGTGCGCCCGAAAAGTGTCGAAAGTTAGGGTGTTGATTCGGTAGGCGTATTCGATTTTATCCCCATGATCCACCGCCCTCGGGCCCTCAAAAGCCTTGCTTCAAAAGGACCGCGCATGGTAAGTCCGAAGGGAGGCGGAAGGCACCCCTCCGGCCCCCCAATCGCCCCTAAACAAACGCTTTTAGGCCGGTCGTTTCGAGAGGAAAACAACATCATGTTCGGACGCAAAGACGACACACCAGAGAATCCGGAAACCACACAGACGCAGGAGGCCGTTGTCCAGACGCCCCTTTCGCCGCGCACGTCCATCGCGGAAACGCCACGCGCCATGGGACCGGCGAGCAGCCCTTTGGCCTCCCGTCGCCAGGTCGATATGTCGCGTTCTCGTCGCAGTACGCCGGAACGGGTCGGACCGGGCATTGAGGAACGCAAGCTGACGGTCGGCAAGGGTTTGTCTCTCTCCGGCGAAATCACCGCCTGCGACGTTCTTGTCGTCGAAGGCAAAGTCGAAGCGAAACTTTCCGACGGCAAACTTCTTGAGATCACCGAGACGGGCCAGTTCCGCGGCAGCGTCGAGATCGAAAACGCCGACATAGCAGGTCGTTACGACGGCGATCTGACGGTTCATGGCCGTCTGACCATCCGGGGCACGGGTCGCGTGAGCGGCATGATCAAATACGGCGAGCTTGAGGTGAACGCGGGCGGCCAGATCATCGGCGAAATGCAGGTCGTCGGCGCGGGCGCCTCGGCCAGCGGCAACGGGCCGAGCTTTAAGAGCGCCGCCAAGTTCACCGCCGCGCAGGACGACGAGGAGGAAGGCGACGGCGCCCTCTTCTCGCGCAAGACGGCGGCTGGCGGATAGCGGAAGGAAGGATTGGCTTGTTTTCGTGAAAGCGGCGGCCTCCAAGGGCCGCCGTTTTTATTTCTTTTTCTTATATGTTCCGATCAAAACGGCCTCTTCGAGAATGTGGCCCTGCATGGCTTTAAGGACCTCCTTCTTCGAAGGGCGGCCAGGAAGATTCAGGACCGCATCGAGCGCATAAAGCTTGAAGAAATAACGATGAACCCCGATCGGCGGGCACGGACCGCCATAGCCGGTTTTTCCAAAATCCGTCATGCCTTCGCGCGCCGAGGGCGGGAGGACTTGGACATTTTCGGCCAGCGAGTCCGCGTCCGGCGGCAGATTGAACAGAACCCAGTGGACCCATGTCATCTTCGGCGCCGCAGGATCGGGAGCGTCTGGATCGTCCACGATCAGCGCGAGGCTTTTCGTCCCCGCCGGAACGTTCTTCCAAATAAGCGGCGGAGAAACGTCATTGCCTTCGCAGGTATAACGCGAAGGCATCTCTCCCTGATGGGAAAAAGCGGGCGACTGAAGAAGCATGGCCATGATGATCCCTCCCTTTACAAGCCCCGTCATGTATCGTTCCTGTTTTTATAACGCGCGCAGCGGTGCCATTCGAGCGCCGAGCGCACGATTTCGTCCAGATCGCGTTGCGGTCTCCATCCCAGTTTTTCTTTCGCGCGGCTCGCGTCGGCGACGAGAACGGGCGGATCGCCCGCGCGGCGCGAATGGCGGCCTTGCGGCACGGGCTTGCCCAGGGCCTTTTCCGCCGCCCGGACCACTTCGAGGACCGTCGATCCCATTCCCGTGCCGAGATTGCAAACGTCCGTCGCGCCCCCCGCCATAAGGTGATCGAGCGCCGCGATGTGCGCCTCTGCGAGGTCGAGAACATGGACATAATCGCGCACAGCGGTGCCGTCGCGCGTGGGATAATCGTCGCCGAACAGCTTCACCTCGTCCTTCAAGCCAAGCCCGGCCAGAAGGACATTCGGAATCAAATGCGTTTCGGGATCGTGCGCCTCGCCGATTTCCTCGGCCTCTGGCGCGGCGCCAGCCGCGTTAAAATAGCGCAAGGCGACCGAACGCATCCCCTGCCCCTCTAAGCCGCGCAGGTACGTTTCGGCAAGCCGCTTGCTTTCGCCATAAGGATTGATCGGTTTTTGCGGATGATCCTCTTTGATCGGCGCATCGCCGATGGGAGAACCATAAACGGCGGCAGTGCTCGAAAACACGACGCGATTCACGCCGCACGCCAGCGCCGTATCGAAAAGCCGCCGCGCCTTTTGATAATTGTTATTCATATATTTATCGGGATCGGCGACGGATTCGCCGACTTCGATAAAGGCCGCAAAATGAACCATCGCCTCGGGCCGATGTTCTTCGCACACGCGCCGCACAATATCGGCGTCGCCAATATCGCCAACGACAAGCGGCCCGTATTTCGCGGCCCACCTATGGCCGTGGACCAAAGAATCCAGAACGACGGGCGTATGGCCCCTCCGCGCCAGCGCGAAGGCTGTATGGCTGCCGATATACCCGGCCCCGCCGGTGACGAGGATTTTCATAGCGTTTAAGCCCTCTTGGAAGAAATACGCCACGGTCATTATAAGGACTTGTTTTTTAGGGGCGAGTCCTAATATCTCACGCATCCATGCGACTTAGGGTTGCTACCACGGCCTGAGCGCAACTTTCCTCATTAACCACAATCGCCATAGAAACTGCCGGTTTTTTTGCTTTCATCTTTTTTTTTGCCGGATTTTTCGGCTATATGGCAGACTTAAATCGGATTTGTTCTAAGAAAGGGCTGTTCCGCTGTGGCACATACGACGCCGCTTGCCCCTCGTCCATCGCCATCTTTCCCCTTGTCCGCTACGACATCCATTCCCAAATCTCCGTTCCCAAGACCCGCCGTCCAGGTCAATATCATCTATTCCCCCGGCGCTCTTCTCAACCTCCGTCAGGCTCCCGAAAAAAAAGGCAGAGACGTCTTTCTTAAAAAGGGACCGGCCTCTTCTTTCGCCGCCAATATGGCTAGGCTGAACAGGCCGGGGGAATCTCCGTTCGTTCGGCAATTCGTTCTTATACCGAACGACCCCTTCTTGAATCGCTACGCCCACGCTTCTTTGGCCTCTCACGGCTTTGTCGAACGGAACGGACCGAAAATCGAGCAAATTTACGGCGACGACGCCATCCATTCTTTTCTGAGAGCCGAGGCCCCCCACATCGATCTTTTCTTCTCAACGACCGACGAACCCGGCCTGGCCACGGAGGATTTGACCCTGCCGATTCCTCTTGCCCTTTTGGATCCGGGACACATTCCGCTGGAAAAGGAACGGCGCTCCCTTTGCCTCGCCACGGATTTCGACGGCGTCATCGCCATTTGCCTGGGACGGCCCGGTTCAAAGGACTTTCCTTTCGACACCGACACCTACGTAAGAAACACGTCTCTAAGGGAGGCCCAAAAAAGGGAAGGGTTTTGCCGGAACATCCCCGCCGACCCCGGACCTCTCTATCCCTTTTTCGCAAAAATCAGCCTTGTCCGACAGAAAATCCAAAAGGACCCGGAAAGACCTTCTCTCGATATAGTTGGGGTGACCGCCCGCCATCGAGCCTCTTTCGACCGCGTGAAAAAAACGGCGGTGGAGTGGGGCCTGGGCATAAGCCGATTCTTCTCGACCGGCGATACCCCCAAGGGTCCCGTCGTCGCCGAAACCGATGCGATTCTTTTTCTCGACGACAATGAAAATCATATCGCAAGCGTCCGCGAGAACTGCCCGGGGACCCTGGCCGCCCAGGTCGTTTTCCCCCACGTCCATGTGGCTGCCTTAAAGGAAATGTACGACCTTCCCGCCTGTCGGCTAGGTTAACAAAGAATCCCCATCCCCCCTTGCTTTTCGGCTCCATCGGGGCCATGTAGAAAGGGCGTTGGCGCCCGATCGGCGCTTGTTTTTTAGCGGGCGACGAAAGCCCACACTCTACTGAGGCCGTTTTATGCTCTCCTCCCTCGCCCGTAAGTTTTTCGGTTCCCATAACGACCGCGTCCTTCGTGCCCAGGATCGCACCATCGAGCTCATTAACTCCTTCGAGCCGGAAATGGAAAAACTCTCGGACGCCGAGCTCGCCGCCAAAACGGTTCAGTTCAGGGATCGTCTGAGCCGAGGCGACACGCTCGATTCCCTTTTGCCGGAGGCCTTCGCGGTCGTGAGGGAGGCCGCCAAGCGCACGCTCGGCCAGCGCCCCTTCGACGTCGGATTGCGCGGCGGCAGGGTTTTGCACGACGGCAAGATCGCCGAGATGAAAACGGGCGAAGGCAAGACGCTCGTGGCCACTTTGCCCGTCTATCTGAACGCGCTGTCCGGCAAGGGCGCCCACGTCGTCACCGTCAACGATTATCTGGCCAAGCGCGACAGCGAATGGATGGGACAGATTTACCGCTTTCTGGGCCTTTCGGTCGGCTGCATCGTGCACGGCCTGACGGACGAAGAACGGCAAGCGGCCTATGGCGCCGATGTCACCTACGGCACGAACAACGAGTTCGGCTTCGACTATCTGCGCGACAACATGAAGTTCGAAGCCAAGGAGCTCGTCCAGCGTCCCTTCAACTACGCCATCGTGGACGAGGTGGACAGCATTCTCATCGACGAGGCGCGCACGCCGCTTATCATCTCGGGTCCGGCGGAAGATTCTTCCGAACTTTATCAGAAGATCGACGCGCTGATCCCCTCTTTGGAAGAGGCGGATTACGAAAAGGACGAAAAGGCGAAAACCGTCGTCCTCACCGAGCAGGGCAATGAGACCATCGAGCGCCTTTTGGGCGAGGCGGGCCTTCTGACGCCCGGCGGCGGCCTTTACGACGCGCAAAACAGCACGGCCGTGCATCACGTCAATCAGGCGCTGCGCGCCCACAAAATGTTCGCCCGCGACGTGGATTATATCGTCAAGGGCGGCAAGGTTATCATCATTGACGAGTTCACGGGCCGCATGATGGAGGGCCGCCGCTATTCCGACGGGTTGCATCAGGCGCTTGAAGCCAAAGAGCGCGTGCCCATCCAGCGCGAAAACCAAACGCTGGCTTCGATCACTTTCCAGAATTACTTCCGCCTGTATCCCAAACTGGCGGGCATGACGGGCACCGCCGCGACGGAAGCGGCGGAGTTCGCGGAAATCTACGGCCTCGAAGTCGTGGAGATCCCGACCAACGTCCCGGCCAACCGAAAGGACATGGAAGACGAAATCTACGGCACGATGGCCGAAAAATACGAAGCTCTCATCCGAACGATCGAGGATTGTGTGGCGCGCGGCCAGCCCGTTCTCGTCGGCACGGTCTCCATCGAAAAATCCGAAGCCCTGTCCGAACTTCTGAAGAAGCGCAAGATACCGCACAACGTCCTCAACGCCCGCTATCACGAACAGGAGGCCGCCATCATCGCCCAGGCCGGACGCCCCGGCGCGGTGACCATCGCCACGAACATGGCCGGACGCGGCACCGACATCCAACTCGGCGGCAATCTGAATATGCGGATCGCGCAGGAACTGAAAGACGTGACGGACGAGGCCGAGCGCGCGCGCCGCATCGAAGCCATCCGAGCCGAAGTGCAGGAGGGCGCGCTTAAGGCCAGGGGCGCGGGCGGTCTTTTCGTCGTCGGCACCGAGCGGCACGAATCCCGCCGCATTGACAACCAGCTGCGGGGCCGTTCGGGCCGTCAGGGCGATCCGGGCTGCTCGAAGTTTTATCTCTCGCTTGAAGACGATCTCATGCGCATTTTCGGTTCCGAGCGCATGGAAAACGTCCTGTCCAAACTCGGCCTGCGCAACGGCGAGAAGATCGCCCACCCCTGGATCAGCACGGCGCTGGCCAAGGCGCAGCAGAAAGTCGAAGCTCGCCATTTCGATATTCGCAAGAACCTGCTCAAGTTCGACAACGTCATGAACGACCAGCGCAAGGTCATCTACGAGCAGCGCCGCGAAATCATGACCGCGCCCTCCGTCAGCGAAATCATCAGAGACTTGCGGCACGAAGTCATCCGCGGTCTCGTCTCGCAGGCCGTTCCGCCCCATTCCTATGCGGAACAATGGGATCTGAAAGGCCTGGCCGAACGGGCAAAGGAGCTTCTTGCGCTTGATCTTCCGATCCTCGAATGGGGCAAGGAGGAAGGAATCGCCGAAGCGGAGATCGAGGACCGCCTCATCAGGGCCGCCGACGAAAAAATGGCCGCTAAAGTGGCCGTCGTCGGCGCCGAACGGATGGCCCAGGCCGAAAGAGCGGCTCTTTTGGGAATTCTCGACCAATCGTGGAAGGACCACCTCCTCGCGCTCGACCAACTGCGCCAGGGAATCCACCTGCGAGGCTACGGACAGCGCGACCCGCTTAGCGAGTATAGCCGAGAGGCTTTCGGTCTTTTCCATCTGATGCTGGAGCGCGTGCGCGAAGACGTGACGAAAATCCTTCTCCATGCCGAAGTGCGGATGCCGACGCTCGAGGAATACGTCGCCGCGCGGCGCAGACAGGAAATGCACGAACTTCACGGTCAAAGCCCCGACGAGCTTTCGCCGGATGAAGTCCGGAGCGGCCCGGCGTTGCACCGGCCGGAACGCAACACGTTCAACCCGAACGATCCGAGCACGTGGGTCCATACGCCGCGCAACGCCCCCTGCCCCTGCGGCAGCGGCAAAAAATACAAGCATTGTCATGGATCGGCCGCGTGATTTTAAGAAAAAATAAACCATTCTTTCTTCTTCGGTTCGGCTGTTAATATTTTCCTCTCTCTTTTTCTGTTAAAATGCGCACGAGATCATAAGAGAAAGCCATTTCAAAATGCGCGATGTATTGACCAGACGGACTTTTCTTAAATGGCTCGCCGCCGCCGCTGCGGTGACGGCTGCGCCCGTTCTCTCCCAAAAAGCTCTTGCGCGCGAACCCGACCCAGCGCTTCCGCCATCTGAAAAGGCGCTTGCTCAGGTTCTTTCCTTCCTTTCAACTAAAACGAACGTTATTTGTCTCGGCGACACGGGACATCAAAGCACTTCTTTGCTGGAAACCCTTTATAATCGTCCTTTTCTGCAAAAAATCGCGCAGAACGGCATAAGCGACATTATTCTTGAAAGGGACGAAGCGGCAAATCAGGAAAAATTCTCCGCCTTACAACAAGGTACTTCGACTGAAACTCCTTTCTTCGAAACATTCTGGCAAACGGGACGACAAGCCCAAGATCTGAACGACCGGGTCAAAAAAGCGCTTTATGGCCTCAAGGCCCCTTTGTTCCACGCTTCTACGCGCGGAAAAGGCTTTGAGGATCTTCCTCTTTCGAAACAAGACAGAAACCGAATGGCCGACCTTGTCGCGAGGCTTAAGCGTTCCCGCCCCATGGATAGAAGCCCCATGGAAGAAATTCTGCCGCTTATCGCCGAGGCAACAAAGGATCCTAAGATTAATGCGGACATCGTTAATTTTTCGTTCGACGATAAAGCTTCGGCTAAAAACATCCTTTCTAAAATCAAAAAGGCCACCGGCGCCTGTTTGGTCATATTCGGCGCAGCCCACTTTCACGGGCCGGGCCCAAGGGACAGGGAAAAGGGCGCCGACAAGGTTCTCTACGATTATTTTCAAGAAGAAGGCCTCCGCCCTCTGCACATCAATTTCTTTGGCTCAGAGAAAGAACGGGAAGTTTTTTACGGACGCGTCTATGCCAAGGACGCCAACAACGTTCTTATCAATCCCCCGGCTCGAACCTCCGATGTTGACTTTTTCGTTCAGAAAGACGGGCAGATCGGTCTCGTCTTTTTCAACAAGGAATTGTATGCCGCCTATACGGCTTGGGACGGGAGTCCAAGGACCTTCCCTGAAAGACGCGAGCGCCTCCGCCCGAGCAACCGGCTCCAACCCTCTCGAACGTAGCCGGACCAAGACTCGACCGGGAGAAAATCCCCGAAATCGCGACCCGTCCCTATCCTTCTCTCACTTCCGCGTTGCCGAGATACGCGCCCGTGGCGGCGTTGATGAAATACCAATGGCTAACGACGAGCAGATTCTTCTCCTGCGGCTCGGCTTCCCATCTTGCGAGGAAGAGCCTGACCCGGCGTTCAAGGTCTCTTTGGCTTTCGGGAAAAGGCAGCCACCACTCCTCGTCCATTCCTGAAAAGTCCAGGCTCGGCCAATCTTGCTTGAGGCGCGAGGCAGGCGTTCCGACGTCGCAACTGTAAATCCGCCGCTCGCCCGCCAGCGGATCGACGCGGACGGGAACTTTAAGAACCGCCGCCACAATCGAGGCCGTTTGCAAGGCGCGCGTATAGGGGCTGGAAACAATCCCTTCGATGGTCAGGTTCAGGCGCGAGGCGGCCTCTTGGACCTGCCGCACGCCAAGCGCAGACAAAGGCGCATCGGGCAGATTGGGGTCGCGCCCCGTCGCATCGCAAACGACGTTGAACATAGACTGGCCGTGCCGCATGAACAGCATAATTATTTCCTCTTTTTGCCTGCCAACGGATGATGTTCGGCCACCGTTTTGGCGAGCCGGTCCGTGGCCACGTGCGTGTAAATCTGCGTCGTGGCGATATCCGCGTGGCCCAGCATCGTCTGGACGCTGCGAAGGTCCGCGCCGTGTTCGATCAAATGCGTGGCGAAGGCGTGGCGCAAAACGTGGGGACTAAGACGCCTCGGCTCGATCCCGGCCTGAACGCCTATCTCCTTCAAAAGCTGAAAGAATCTCTGGCGCGTCATATAACCCGCTTTGGACTGGAACGAGGGAAACAGAAACGGCGACGTCCTTCCCTTGCCGATCATCTCCTTGCGAAACGGCAGCCATTCCTTGACCGACTCTATCGCCGGATCGCCGAGCGGCACCATGCGTTCCTTGCCGCCTTTGCCGCGCACATGGACCGCGCCGCGCTCTACCGACACCGCGCCGAGGGGCAACCCCACAAGCTCGCTGACGCGCAACCCGGCCGCGTAGAGAAGCTCCAAAAGCGCGCGCAAGCGCGCCCCTTCCGCGCCGGGCATTTTCCGGATGGATTTCAAAAGCGCGAACACTTCCTCTTCGCTCAGGTATTTCGGCAAAGGCCGCCCCAGGCGCGGCGCGTCGATTCCGCGCGTCGGGTCTTCCGCGCGAATGTTTTCGGAACACAAAAACCGGTAGAATTGCCGCAAAGAGGAAAGCCGCCGCGCCTGCGTGCGAGGGGAAAACGAGCGCAAAGAAAGAATATAGGCCCGAACGTCGTCTTCGCCCGCTTGGTCAAGTTCGGTCTTTCTTTTCGCGAGAAACTGGGCGGCGTCCCGCAAATCGCGCCAATAAGCCGCCCGCGTGTTCGCCGAAGAGCCCCGCTCCGCAAGCATCATATCAAGAAAGGATTCGACGGCGGACGCGCTCATTAAAACGTCGCCGGAATCTTCGCAAGCAGCTCGCGCGCATAGGCCTGGGATTCCGCCTTCAGCCCCACTTGCCTTAAGGCGCGAACGACCTCTGTCGCGCCCGCCCCGTCCACGAGAAGCGCCAGAAGAACCGTTTCCCCTTTCCGTCCGGCCTGTCCCGCCAGCCTCAACCGATCCAAAAGGAGCGGATCGGCCGCAAGCCGTTTTTGCGGCGGCGCGGCTTCGAGAACGCGCAGCCATGCCTCTTCAGGCACGGCGTAGCCCGAAGCTGAAAGAAGCGAAAGAACCTCGCCCGCCCGTGCTTGAAGCAACCGAGGCTCCGTCTCTTGCGTGGGCGTCAAAGCCAAATCCAACCAGGCTTTCAGCTCCGAAGCGAACGCGCCGTCCCCCACGAGGCCGGAAAGAGCGAAAAGAGGCCAATTTCGAATCAGAAATTGATCCGTTTCCGGGGATTGCGCGCGCACGCCTTCCGCGATTTTGAGCCAGGCCATCGCCTTTTCCGCCCGGCCCGCCAGCGCCATGGCCCGCGCCGCCTCGCCAGCGATTCCGCCATAGGCGGCTTCGATAGGCAGCGTCTCGAGGACATTGGCCACAAGCCCCCCTAAAGACCCTGTTAAGGAAGAGGGCTCGGCCTGAGCCAAAAAGGTCTTGATGATTTCCATCTTCTTAAGCGGGTCTTGTTCCGCCTGAACCTTTTGGTAAAAGGCCGCGCCGACCCAGGGCCCTTTGGCCTCAAGTCCATTCTCAAAAGAAACTTTTACGTCCTTGTAAACGCCGGCCAATTGGTCCGGCGACAAAACGCCCGTCGCGGCGGCTCTTTCGGCAAGACCCAGACGCGCTTCTTCTTTTGCGGCCTTGGCCTGCAAAAGCTCTCCCACCAGCGAAGCGTCGGGCTTGGCATAAAGCTCGGACGGAAGCGGCCAATCAAGATGCCGCAGAAGGATCAGGTTCAAAGGCCGAAGCGGCGTCAGACGGCGAGGCGGCACTTTCGATCCGGCCAGGACGTTGCGAGTCATCAGCAGCATAAAGGTGTCGTCATCGGCCTTTTGCTCGCGCAGAAGGTCCAGGCCCAATTGAACCGCGCCCGTATCGCCCGCTTTGAGTTTGCAGACGGTCAGCGCCTTTTGCCACTCGATATCTTCAGGATCGGCCTTGTTTTCTCCCTTAATGAAAGAGGGGATTTTCTCGCAAATCTCCTTTTGGGCCGGACCGATCAAAGCCGCCTCGATCAAGGGCCGCCACGTTGTCGGACCGATGGTCCCCACCGGGGCCTTTCCGGCGAGTTCCCAGGCTTCGGCCACGGCGCCGAGCGCCAGCAATTTTTCAACGCGCAGGGCGGTAAAACTGGGCGCAGATGCCGTTTTCTCCCCGGACGTTTCGGGAACGGCGGCAATGGTCAAAAGCATCCGGCGCGCCAGATCGTTAAGACTCGGCGACAAGGTAGGCAGCGCAAGTCCCGGCAAAAGCCGATCCACCAGCGCCTTGGACGTCCCCTGCCACAGGGAGGCGCCCAATCCTCCTGTAGTAGAGGAAAGGAGGCCGATGGCCTCCGGATCGACATCCTCAAGCGGCTCGCTGGCAACGGGCTGGCCCAGATCGACCCCCGGCATCTTCTCCGGCGCGGCAGGCGAAACCGAGGGCAGGGCTTCGCCCGCGCCCGGTGGCGGGCTGTCCTTCTTTTCCGTTACGACGGTAGAAATTATGGGGTTTTGCTCCCCTTTTCCCTGAGACGGGATCAGGCCCGTCGGCGGCGGCAGAAAGCTGCCCTCTCGGCTGTCGGGAACAGGCTGATAGGCCTTTTCTTCCTCGGCCATGGCCCCGTTGACAGCAAGGGCCAGAAAAACCGATAAACCTATGACGATGGCACGTTTCATGGAAAATCCTCTTTCGTCCGTCGGAGCCAATTTTGATAGGATTGCGGCCTAAAGGCAATGGCAAACGAGACGATTCCTTCTTTCCGCCCGGCCCGATCCCTTGTCCTTATCGGCATGATGGGGGCTGGCAAGACCAGCGTGGGCCGAAGGCTGGCCGCGCGGCTCGGCCTGCGCTTTACGGATTCCGACGACGAAATCGTGGCGGCGGTTGGCATGAGCGTTCCTGATATTTTCGAAAAACTCGGCGAACCGGCGTTTCGCGAAAACGAACGCAACGTTATGGCGCGTCTTTTGGACGAAAAACCGCGCGTCATATCGACCGGCGGCGGCGCCTTCATGAACGAGGCCACCCGTCGTCTCATTAAGGAAAAAGGAACCTCCATCTGGCTTAAGGCCGAGATAGACGTTCTTTTAGAGCGCGTGGCGCGGGACGACAACAGGCCTTTGCTCAAAAAAGGCGACCCCGCCGTCATTCTGCGCGATCTTTTGGCCGTGCGCGAACCTGTTTACGCCTTGGCCGACCTGACGGTGATAAGCGACCGCTCGCCCCTGGAAAAAACGGTCCGACGCGTTATTGAAGCTTTGAAAGAAAGAGACGCAAAATGAGCGAAACGCAAACCCTGCGCGTGGCCTTTACGCAGCGCCCGAAGGATTACGACATCCTCGTGGGCGAAGGCCTTTTGCACAAAGCCGGAGACCTGATCCGCGCGCGCGCGGGCGAGCGGCGCTGCTTGATCGTGACGGATAAAAACGTCGCCGCTTTGCATCTGGAAAAACTTGAGACCTCTCTTCAGAAAGGCGGGCACCTTCTTTTGCCCTCCATCGCCGTCGAGCCGGGCGAGGCCAGCAAAAGCTGGCCCGTCCTGCAGGAATTGACGAGCCATATCTTCGACCGCCTGCCGGACAGGGACACGCTGCTCGTCGCGCTGGGCGGCGGCGTGATCGGCGACCTTACGGGCTTTGCCGCCGCCATCGTTCTGCGCGGAATCGACTTTGTTCAAATCCCCACCACCCTGCTCGCGCAGGTGGACAGCTCGGTCGGCGGCAAGACCGGCATCGACAGCCTGTACGGCAAAAACACCATCGGCGCGTTTCATCAGCCTCGGCTTGTTCTTTCCGACATCGCCACGCTCGACACGCTGCCCCTGCGCGAGATGAAGGCGGGCTATGCCGAGACCGTCAAGCACGGAATTATTCTCGACAAAGCGTTCTTCGATTGGTGCGAGAAAAACGGCAAAGCCCTTATTGACGGCGACAAAGCCGCGCGCGCCGCCGCCGTCGCCGCGAGTTGCAGGATCAAGGCCGACATCGTGGCCAAGGACGAGCGCGAGGCGGGACCGCGCGCTCTTTTGAATCTCGGCCACACTTTTGCCCACGCGCTTGAGGGCGCGTTGGGCTATGACGGGCAGGCTCTTTTGCACGGCGAGGCCGTAGCCATCGGGATCGTCATGGCGCTTGATCTCTCGGCGCAGATGGGACTGTGCCCGCCGCGCGACGCCGAGGCCGTCCGACGGCATTTTTACGATCTGGACTTTTCGCTGAAGCCGCCTGTCGGAAAAGAAGAGGTTGAGCGGCTCATGATCCTTATGGCCCAGGATAAAAAGGCAAAGACAGGCGCGTTAACCCTGATTTTGGCCCACGGAATCGGCGAATGTTTCGTGGCCAGGGACGTCCCCGCCGATCCGATCCGCGCCTTGTGGCGCAAGATGCTTGGGTAGAAACGGAAAAAAGCGTCTGGCGAAAGGGGAGGAAATCCCCTATGTTGCGCCATTCCATAAGGACCCGTAGCTCAGCTGGATAGAGCGTTGCCCTCCGAAGGCAAAGGTCACGCGTTCGAATCGCGTCGGGTCCGCCATAAAGAAAGCCCCCCTTTGGGGGCTTTCTTTATGGCAAACGCGACGCGAACGCGTGGAAAGCGTTCGATGCCAAGCCATTCCACAGCGCGCCCGCGCACGTGTACGCAGGCGCACAAAGCAAAGAGTCATGGCGCAGGCAGGGCGAGCGGCGCCTTTGCTGAAGCTCGAAGAGCGTAGGCAAAAGCGCCGAGAAGCCAATCCGTCGGGTCCGCCAATAAATCAAAGACTTAGTGGAACTTTAGGCTCCCTTTTCTTTTATCTGGCTACCACATGGCTACCAGCCGCAACAGCGTAGCAACAAGCGCGCCCCGCCCCGTAAGACCGAAGGCCGCTTTTGTTTCTCTGTCTCCCGACATAGAATGCCCTCAACACATTTGTTGAGGATTAGGCCGCGCCAATGGTTGAAAAGCTTATTGATCCGTATGATCGTTTCTATTCCCTGCCTGAGGCTCTTATCTATCTTGAGTTCTGTTAAGGGTTGGAGCGTTACAATTATCTCTGCCATACTCGCGTTAGCCGTAAATAATAAAATCTACCAAGTCATTTTCGTTGGTTTTTTGCCTTGTATAATGTTTTGGGTATTGGATGCGTATTATTTAAGACAAGAAAAGTTATTTAGGGTCTGGACTCACAACTTAACCCAATAGAGGGCTGCGACGAGGGCGACGGCA
>CAZZDK010000009.1:0-72642 GCA_964652235.1 uncultured Rhodospirillaceae bacterium | reverse complement strand
TTGGCCTTTTCGATGACCATTTCGGCCACCTGGACGTGGCGCGAGGCGGGTTCGTCGAACGTCGAGCTGATGACTTCGCCCTTGACCGAACGCGCCATGTCCGTGACTTCCTCGGGCCGCTCGTCGATCAGCAGAACGATAAGAAAAACGTCCGGATGGTTTTGCGAGATGGCATGCGCGATGTTTTGCAGCATGACCGTCTTGCCGGTGCGCGGCGGCGCGACGATGAGCGCGCGTTGTCCCATGCCGAGCGGCGAGATCAGATCGATCACGCGCGTCGTATAGTCTTTCTTCGTCGGGTCCGGCAGTTCCAGCTTCAGGCGACGATCCGGGTAGAGCGGCGTCAAATTGTCGAAGCCTATCCTGTGGCGCGTCTTGTCCACGTCCTGAAAATTGATGCTGCCGACCTTGAGCAGGGCGAAATAGCGCTCGGCTTCTTTCGGCGCGCGGATCTCGCCTTCGACCGTATCGCCGGTCTTAAGGTTGAACTTGCGAACTTGGCTCGGCGAGACATAAATGTCGTCCGGCCCGGCCAGATAGTTCGATTCCGGCGAGCGCAAAAAACCGAAGCCGTCCGGCAGCACTTCCAAAACGCCTTCGCCGCAAATAGCATTGCCTTTTTCGGCTTCGGCCTTGAGGATCGCAAACATCATCTCCTGTTTGCGCATGGAGGCGGCGTTTTCGATGTCCGCGGCTTCGGCGGCGGCAAGAAGCTCCGTCGGGGTTTTGGCTTTCAATTCTCTGAGATTCATGTTCGGCCTGGATAAAGAGTAAGGGACAAAGCGTTCGCTTTGTCTGGTTGGGAGACTCACGTTTCCCGCGCTGTTTCTGTAAAGGAGGCGCCGCTTGTCGCGGCTTAGCCTTTGGCGGTGAGGTGAGGGGTCCGGCGGGGTTGCGAAATGCTGTCTTGAAAGAAACGTACCTGTCCGGGTTTAAGGATCACTTAATGGCTTTTGCGTCGAAAGTCAAAAATATTTATGGTTAAGGCGCTTAAATTCTTCGAAATCCGCGCGTTTTGGTTAATGTTTTGTTACCAGCCGCGCAAGGCCCGCGATAAAAGCGGGGTGCGTTTGGGGCGTCTCGACGACCAGAAAACAGGGACATCCTTCTCTTTCGGCCTTTTTTCTGTTTTCGTCGCCCAATTCCACCATGGTTTCCGCGTGCTCTGAAACGAAGGCGATCGGCACGACGACCAGGGGTCTTCTTTCCCGGGCTGTTTTTTGGATTTCCGCCGCTGTTTCCGGTCCGATCCACTTCACGGGGCCGACGCGGCTTTGATAGCAGAGGCTCCAGTCCAGCCCTGTTTTTTCCAGCCTTCGAATAAGGGCGGTTGCTGTTTTTTCGCATTGGGCAGGATAGGGATCCCCCGCGCGAACGATTTTTTCCGGCAGTCCGTGCGCCGAAAAAAGAAGACGCGGCTTGCCGTGTTTTTCGGCTTCCTCGTAAGCCTTTTTTGTTTTTTCGGCCAGAGCTTCGATAAAGCCGGGCTCCTCGAAAAAATATTCGATACAATCAACCTGCGCCTTTATCTTTCTTTTTTCGATCTCTTTCATGGCTTCACGAAGGACGGAGGCGGTCGTCGTTGTTGAAAATTGGGGGTAAAGGGGCAACAGAACGATCCGGTCCGGCGCGAAGTCTTCGATGGCGTCGAACATTTCTCCAATGAAGGGCCGCGCATAGCTCGTGCCGACAAAACAACGATAATCTCCTCGTTCTTTTAGCGCTCTCTCCAGCGCTTCGGCCTGCTTTTCCGTATGTTCCTTAAGCGGCGAAAAGCCTCCCATTTTTCGATAAATTTCCCGCGCCTTAGGGGCGCGAAGCGCCGCGATTAAAAAAGCGAGGAAGGGACGAAAAGGCGCGGGCAGGCGCAAAATAGCCGGGTCCGCGAACAGGCGGTAAAGGAAGGGCCTCACCTCTTTCAAAGAAAGAGGCCCTCCCATGGAAAAAAGGGCCACCGCCGTTTTCACGACAGGCTTCTGACGAAAGAGACAAGCTCTTCCACATGATCCGGCGGCGTTTGGGGTAAAATGCCGTGCCCCAGATTAAAAATATGCCGGGGCCCAAGGCGGCGAACGATGTTTTCGGCCTGTTTTTTCATGGATTCCCCTCCTTCCAAAAGAGCCTTAGGGTCGAGATTTCCCTGCAAAAGCCCTATGGGCTTCAGAAATTTTTCGGCTTCGTTCAAAGAAATATTTTGATCGAGCGCTAAAGCGTCAACGCCTGTTTCCCCAAAATAGGATTCGTAATCGGCCAGCGCCGCGCCGCGCGGAAATCCTATTACGGGAATGTCCGGGAAGTCTTTTTTCAATTCGGCGACCATTTTCTTCGTCGGCTCGACGACCAAGCGACGAAAAATCTTTCCGCCCAGAAGGCCCGCATGGCTGTCGAATATCTTAAAGACGTCGATCCCTTCTTTGATCTGCCTTCTAGCATAGGCAAGGCTTGCTTCGACCAGTTCATCTATCAGCCGATCCAAGCGCGCATCGCCGCTCAAAGCCAAGGCCAGAGGCTTTTCAAATCCGGCTTTTCTGTTCTCCTGGATCATATAACAAGCAAGCGTCCAAAAACCGCCGCAAAAACCCAGAAAAGCTGCTGAGGGCGATAGTTCCTTTTTAACCCTTCGGATGGTCTCAAAAACAGGCTCTAACCGCTCTTCATGCCATTCAAGCTTCGGGGGCAGGGGGCTTAAAACGGGCCCGTAATCTTCCTTAAAAGAAAGCCCTTGTCCCAGCGCATAAGGCATAAGAAGGATGTCCGCGAAAAGAATAGCGCCGTCCAGAGAAAAGCGCCTGACAGGTTGAAGCGTGATCTCCGCCGCAAGTTCAGGCGTCAAACAAAGGTCTAAAAACGACCCGGCACGCGCACGAAGCGCCCGATATTCCGGCAGATAACGTCCGGCTTGCCGCATGAGCCATACAGGCATCGTTTCGACGTCACGCCCCTTAAGCAGATCAAGCAAAACGGCTGGCATTCTGTCCACGCTTCTCGTCCCTTATCTTTAATATAAAGATTGGTGGAGAGTAGTTGATTTTGGGAAGATTGGGGATTTTTTTAATGCCGATTTTTCCCCCAGACATTCCTTTGAATCCCCGATTGTCTTTCGAGGATAAAAGTGTGAAAAAAAGATTAAAAATCATCAAAATCAAGAGGGGACAAAAATGTGGATAACGGGCATAATCCCGGACTGAACGATCCACTCTTTTCACAGGGGGGTAGAAAAAAGAGTCCACGGAATCCTGTTTCGTGGATAAAATCGAGCAAAGGCGGAGCGAAAAGCCAAGAGACCTTCGCTTGATCGACTTATCCCCATAACCCGACGCGAGTTAAAAAATAGTGAATGAAACCGAAAAAAAGACTTTCCACGTTCATCTCGTATCCGATGCGACAGGGGAAACGATCAACAGCATCGCGCGCGCTTGCCTCGTTCAGTTCAAAACGCTTGAGATTCAAGAGCATTTTTGGAGTCTCATTCGCACCAAAAGGCAACTGGATCTTGTCAAGGAGGGGCTTCGCCAATGGCCGGGCCTTGTCCTCTTTACCTTTATAGATGAAACGCTTCGCGCTGAGCTTATTCAGTTTTGCCGTAAAAACGATCTGCCGAACCATGCCGTTCTCGATCCCGTTTTACTGGCCATGAGCGCCTTTTTCGGAGAAAAGGCGGCCAGGGATCCGGGAAAACAGCACGCTTTGGACGAAGATTATTTCGCGCGCATTGAGGCGATGGATTACGCTCTTTCATTGGACGACGGAAACAAGATTGAAAAACTGGATGAAGCTGATGTCGTAATATTGGGCGTTTCCCGGACGTCCAAAACGCCGACCTGTATTTATCTTTCCCATAGGGGAATTAAGGCCGCCAACGTTCCGCTCGTTCCCGGGGTTCCTTTGGGTATCGATTTTTCGACCTTGACGAAACCCTTGATCGTCGGCCTGACGAAGGACGCGGAATCCCTCGTGGAGACGAGGCTCTCGCGACTCAAGGTCCTTTCGGGAAAGGAAGAAAGCGACTACACCAATCTTGAAAAAGTGAGAGAGGAAGTTCAAGAAGCCAAAAGATTTTTCGCCCGCCTCGGTTGCCCCGTAATCGACGTTTCCCGCCGCTCCATCGAAGAAACGGCGGCTGAAGTCATGATGCTTTTGAATAAAAAGATACTCGAAAGAGAGATAAGAGAAAAAGAGAGGGAAAGCACATGAAGGAACAGAAAGGACCATTAACCGGGAAAGCCCTTGTCGCGGGCGTGATGGGTTGGCCCGTCAGCCATACGCTGTCGCCGAAGCTTCATGGCTATTGGCTTCGCCTTTACGGCATAGACGGGACGTACATCCCCATGCCGGTCCCGCCTGAACGGCTTGAAGAAGCGGTTCGGGCCTTGACGGCTTTCGGATTCAGGGGATGCAACCTCACAATCCCGCATAAGGAAAAAGCCCTCGCCTTTGTTGACGACCTGGATCCGCAGGCAGCGAAAATAGGCGCCGTCAATACGCTGGAGGTCCTCGCGAACGGCAGAATAAGGGGAAGCAACACGGATGTTTTCGGCTTTGCCGAAAATTTAAAGGAAGCCGGGTTTTCTTTGAGCGCTTCGCGGCCTATCGCCGCCCTTTGGGGTGCGGGCGGCGCGGGGCGGGCGGTCCTGGCGGCGCTTCAATCCATGGGCTTTCAAGATATCAGGCTGATCAACAGAAACAGAGCGAGGGCCGAAAAACTGGCCGAAGATTTGAGCGACTTCGGAACCGTCAGAATATTTGCGGAAAAAGAAGCTCCGCGGGCGCTGGAAGAAGCAAGCCTCTTTATCAACGCCACCTCTCTCGGCATGAAGGGAAACCCGCCCCTTCCCGTCGATCTTTTTCCCTTGGCCCCGGACGCCTGGGTTACAGATGTCGTTTACGCGCCGCTTGAGACGCCCCTTTTGAAACAGGCGCGGGAAAGGGGCCTTAAAAGCGTGGACGGTCTCGGTATGTTGCTTCATCAGGCGCGCGCAGGCTTTGCCGCCTGGTTCGGAAAAGACCCCGAAGTCACCCCGGCGCTTCGCGCCTTCGTCTTGGGGCAAGCATGAGCCGCCGCCCTCTTATAATCGGCCTAACCGGCTCTATCGGCGCGGGAAAAAGCGTGACGGCACGACAGTTCGTTCGTTTGGGGGCGCGCCTTTTCGATGCGGACCAAACGGTCCACGCCCTTTTGCGACCCGAAGGCAAGGCCTTTGCCGCCGTGGCGCGACGGTTCCCGCAGGCCTTGGTTGGGGGCAAAATCAGTCGAAAACGGCTCGGTGCCATCGTTTTTCAAAATCCTGAAGAACGCCGGGCGCTTGAAAAAATAATTCATCCGCTTGTTTGGGCCGAACGCCGCGCTTTTCTCAAAAAGGCCGGAGAAGAAAAAGCCCCCGTCGTTCTTCTCGAAATCCCTCTTTTATTCGAAACGGGCGAAGACAAAAACGTCGATACGACGATTTGCGTAACGACACGCCCCGCGCTTCAAAAAAAACGCGTTTTGAAACGCAAAAACATGACCCAGGCGAAATTCCGCGCTATTTGCGCAGGCCAAATGCCGGACGCCGAAAAACGTCGCCGCGCGGATTTCGTGATCGAAACGGACGAAGGCTTCTCCGCCGCGAAAAAACAAACGCGCGCCGTTTGGGCCGCCCTTTTGTCGAGGAAAAAAAATGAGAGAAATCGTTATTGATACGGAAACAACCGGACTTAACCCCCTGCAGGGGGATCGGCTGGTCGAGATAGGCTGCGTCGAGCTTGAAGGCCGTTTGCCGACGGGCCGGACCTATCACCGCTATTTCAACCCGGAACGCGATATGCCGGACGAAGCGGCACAGATTCACGGACTGACGAACGATTTTCTCGCGGACAAGCCCGTCTTTGCCGCGGAAGCGGACGGTTTTTTGGAATTCATCGCCGGAGATCCGCTGGTCATTCATAACGCGCCTTTCGATATGGGCTTTATCAACGCGGAACTGGCGCGGCTTGGCTTTCCCCCCTTACCGATGGCGCGCGTGACGGATACGCTGGCAATGGCGCGCCGCCAATTTCCCGGCGCGCCCGCTTCGCTCGACGCCTTATGTAGGAGATTCGGCGTCGATCTTTCGGAAAGGGATTTTCACGGCGCCCTTCTCGACGCGCGGCTTTTGGCCGACGTCTATCTGGAGCTTTGCGGCGGCCGCCAACCGGGCTTGGACATAGACCGAGAGAAAACGCGGGCAAGGGGAAGCGAAGAAAAAACCGTTCTTCGCGCGCGGCGGGAACCGCGGCCCCATGCGCCCAGCGAAGAAGAAAGAAAGGCCCATGAAGCCTTTCTGGAAAAGATCAAAAACGCGCTATGGAAAAAGGCGAGCTGATTATTTCAGCAAATGATCTTTCAGGAAAGATTCTGTCCGCGCCAACGCCAACGCCGCCGCTTCGGGATGAAAGGAGGCCCCGCCGCGCCGCGCGAAGCCGTGTTCCACGCGGGGATAAATATGCACGCATAAAGCGGGATTTCGCGAAAGAACGTGCAGAACCTTTTTCTGCGCCGCCGGGGGAAACAATTTGTCCTTTTCGCCGACATGAAGCAAAAGGGGCTTGCGAATGTCGTAGGCCTCGTCGAGGAGGGAATCAATCCCCACGCCGTCGTAACAGACGGAGCAATCAACATCGCTGCGCGCCGCCATCAAAAAAGCCAGTCTTGCGCCGAGGCAAGACCCGACGACCCCGACTTTTCCCGCGCAGCCCGGCATTTGCCTCAGATGCGCGAGGGCGGCGAGCAGATCGCGCAACGCGGCCTCGATGTCGAAGTTTTTATAAAGGCGCGAAGCTTGCTCCCAATCCGGCTCTGCGGAAAAAAGCTGGCCGCCCTGGCGACCGAACAGGTCGGGGCAAAGAGAAATGAATCCCTTGGCCGCGAAAGCGTCGCAGGTTTTTCTCATAGCGGGGTTCAGGCCGAAAATTTCGTGAACGAAAAGCAGGCCCGGCCCGTTGCCGCCGGGAGGCGGCGCGACATAGGCGGAAAGAGAAGAGCCGTCGAGAGAGGCGATTTGAATATCAGGCATGAGGCGGACTTAAGGAAAGAACGTAGAAGGAGCTTCCAGGCGAAGGCCCCGCAGGAAAACGGAACAAAAGCCAAGCGCGCGCGAGGATACCCCAAGAGAAAGAAAAAAGCGACCGCCCTCTGTATTCGGCAAAACGAAAGGCGCGAAATAAAGGCCGGGATTTTGAACGGGCTGGCCCGTATGTTCGTAAAAAACACCGTTCTTCTCGCCCCAAACGCGCACCGTCAAGCGCGGATCGAGACAAACAGGCTGCGCCGCGACTTCCGCGCTTAAGCGGTAAGCGCCCGGCGGCAAAGGCCGATCAAAAAACAGCCAGGCTTCATGGGCCTTCGGCGCGAAGCCGAGACGCGAATGCGTCGTTCCGCCATGCCCCGGCTCCAGCGCGGCGAAAGGCCCGCGCCGCAAAACGACCCAATCAATCGGCGCGTCCGCCTTTTGCCGCATAAGGGAAAGACCGGCGTGAAGGACGGGCGGTGGAAACGCCTCGCGCCGCCAGACGTGGACGACCACGCCCCTTTCCAGCGCGAAGGTTTCGGAATCTTTTTTGAAGAAAGGCGCCAACGCGGGCGGCGGCGGAAACAGAGAAGCGAACGCGCCGAGAACCTTTTGCCCTTCGGGGGCGAGATGATACTGCGTCGGCTCAGGAACCACGTAAACGTTGGCCCCCGCGAAAGCGTCGAAAGAAGGCGGCTGAACGAAGTCCACCTCCGAAACGAAAAGGAGGCGCCGCAAAAGCGACGGCTTTTTCAAAACGTCCCTGAAAACGCGGCCCAGAAGATCCTGGTTGAGAATAAAGGACGAGGCCACGATGGCGATCCGGTCAGTCTCCCACGTGGTTTGCTCAAGATAAAGCGCGAGGCGCGAAAGCTCTTCCCGGTCTGCGCGGACCCACGGCGGGTGCGGCGAGCTTAGAAAAGATAAGGCGGGCGGATCGCTCGGCAAAGGGAAATTTTCGGCAAACCACAGGGCGTTCGCCGCGTTCGCCGCCAAAACAAGGCCGAAAGCGACGGCCCAGGCGCGGTTTCTCAAAAGGCCGAAAAAGCAGACAAGACCCACAAGGCAAAAAACGGGCGGCGCGGACAAAAGATAATGCTCGCTGGCCTGGCCCGGCCCGAAGCCCCACAGGCCGAACCAGACGAGGCCGAAAAGAAAAACGACCGCCAACCCTTCCCGGCGCTCCGGCCAGGAAGAAAAGCCTAAAACATAACCGGCCAAAGCAGGCAGAAGAACAAGCAGCCCCAAACGGCCGGCGAGAAAAAAGGCGAAAGCCGAGGGAGTTTTTTCGTAGGCTTTATAAAGCGCCTGAAAATCCGTCAAAAGCATGGTTTGCAAATATCCCGGCTCCAGGAGAAGCAAAACAGCCAAAGCCGTCGCGCCGAGCGGGACGTAAAAACGGACCAGACTTAAAAGGGGGGAGCGCCGCCAAACGTCCGTTGCGGCGAAAACCGCCGTCAAGGCCAGGGCCGGATAAGCAAAATGACGGCGAAAAACGATCGCAAACCCCAAAAACAACCCCGCATAAACAGCCGCGCGCCAGGAACGACGATCTTTGAGTCCCCACCCTAAAGCGAAGGTCAGGCAGGCCCCCGCCGCGTGATCCGGATAGCCGTGAAGAAGCGGGTGCCAGAAAAACGGCAGAAGGGAACAAAGGCCGAAGGCCCACCAAAGAGCTTTTCTCCAGGAAAAACCGAACAGGGAAACAAGGCAAAAGGCCAGAGCCGCTTCCTGCGCCGCGAAAAAGAAAAAGTTGGTTTCGATGAAAACGAGACGCG
This sequence comes from uncultured Rhodospirillaceae bacterium, assembly GCA_964652235.1. Lineage (GTDB taxonomy): Bacteria > Pseudomonadota > Alphaproteobacteria > UBA9219 > UBA9219 > CAZZDK01. The sequence goes on along the minus strand of CAZZDK010000009.1, from coordinate 63,839 downwards.
ACGGCCCGAAAAGGGAGAAAGTCAGAAAAGAAGGCAGGGCGAAAAGCAGATTGTAATTTTCATCGAAGCTTTGCCAGAAAGATCGAAACGGATCGCTTTGCGAAAACCAGCTTTGCGCCATATCGGCATACATGGCGTAATCCCAAAAGGGGAGGGCCTTTTCCTTGAAAAGGAACAACGCGACGAACCCGGCCTGGGCGAGAAGGAGAAGGGCGAAGGGAATGAAAAAGGAAAGGGTTTTTTTCATGGAGAGGAGACTAACGGCAAGCGTCGTGCAAGACAATTCATCTTGCTCCCGTCCCCCCGGCCTTCTAAAATGCCGCTCCCGCCCTCTTTTCGAAAGGCCGCTTCATGAAAGTTACCATCAACGTCGAATGCACGCCCGAAGAGGCGCGGACTTTCATGGGCCTGCCTGACGTGAAGCCCATGCAGGAAGCCCTGATGGCCGAGCTTGAAGCCCGCCTGCGCCAGAACATCCAGGCCATGAGCCCGGAAAGCCTGGTCAAAACCTGGCTGCCCGCCGGCATACAGGGCGCGGACCAGTTGCAGAAAATGTTCTGGGGCCAGTTGCAACAGATGGTTTCCGGCGTGGTCGGCACGACCGGGGCCATGATGACGCTGAACGACAAGAAAGCATGAAGAAAACGATCGTCGCGCTCGCTTCCGCGCCGGGCCGTTCGGGCGTGGCGGTTTTGCGCGTGTCCGGTCCCGATGCGCGGGCGGTTTTCCCCGAAATTTGCCGCCAGGCCGAGCCGCCGGAGCCGCGCCGAGCCGTCCTTCGCGCCCTGAAAGACCCGAAAACGGGCGAACTAATCGACCGGGCGCTGGTCCTCTGGTTCCCCGCGCCGCGTAGTTTTACGGGCGAGGACATGGCCGAGCTTCACCTGCATGGCGGGCGGGCGACGGTGGCTGCGGCGCTGGCTGCTTTGTGTTCCCTCGACGATTTTAGGCCTGCCGAGCCGGGCGAATATACGCGCCGCGCCTTTGAAAACGGCAAGATGGATTTGACCGAAGCGGAAGGCCTGGCCGACCTTATCGACGCGGAAACGACGGCACAGCGCCGCCAGGCTTTGCGGCAGATGGACGGTGCTTTGGGCCGTCTTTACGGGGACTGGGCGGAGCGGCTTAAAAAAGCGTTGGCTTTTATCGAAGCTGAAATCGACTTTGCCGACGAAGAGTTGCCGCCGGAAATCGCAGCCGAGAGACTGGAGGCCGCGCGGCTTTTGGAAAAGGAAATCGCCGCGCATTTGAACGATGCCCGCCGCGGGGAGAAAATTCGCGAAGGCTTTTTCGTGGCCCTTTTGGGCGCGCCGAACGCGGGGAAATCAAGCTTGCTCAACGCCCTTTCGAAGCGCGAAGCCGCCATTGTCGCGGAAACGCCCGGCACGACGCGCGACGCGATCGAGGTGCATTTGGATTTGGGCGGCTATCCCGTGACGCTTGTGGACACGGCGGGGCTGCGCGAGACGAAAGACGTGATCGAAACCGAAGGCGTGCGCCGCGCGCGAGCGCGGGCTGAGCAGGCGGATTTCAAGCTGCTTTTGTTTGACGGAACGCGCTGGCCCGAAAAAGACGCGGAAACGGCGGCGCTGGAAGACGAAAACGCGCTGGTCGTCGTCACGCGCAAAGACGCGCTGGCCGAGGCGAAAAAGGCTGAAATCCTGGCTTCCGGCGCCAGCCTTGTTTCCAACACGACGGGCGACGGCCTTGCCGCGCTGACCGCGCGGCTCATCGAGGAAATCGACCGCCGCTTCGTGGGCGAAGCCGCCCCCGCCCTCACGCGCCAACGCCACCGCACGGCGCTGGAGGAAACGCTTTCCCATCTGCGCCGCGCATTGATCGCGGACGGCGCGGAGCTCTGCGCGGAAGATTTACGCCTGGCCCTGCGCTCTTTGGGCCGCATCACGGGCCGCGTGGACGTCGAAGACCTCCTCGACGTCATCTTCAGCGAGTTTTGTATAGGGAAGTGAAGAACTGTAAAACCCGCTCCCCCCACCCATTTCTGTCGTTGCGAGGCGCGAAGCGCCGTGGCAATCCAGGGGCGTTGCAGGGGGTCCTTGTTATTTTCCGCCGTTTTTTGGGACCGGGAGGAACCTGTCCCTCGCGCAGAATCTTTCTCATCAGAAGGCACGGATTTTCCGGCCCCCATAGGGTCGGAAATGTTTCAAGTGGCATGAATCCGACTTTTTCATAAAAACGTCGCGTGACGGCATAATGAGGATCGGGATGTTCCGGGGACAGAGTTTTCACGGTTAAATAAACACGCCCCATTTCGGCGGCATAAGACGAAGCCGCTTCCACAAGAGCGGTGCCGATGCCTTGATGATGATAATCGGGCATGACCCCCATAACGTATATTTCTGCGGCAGAATCCGATGTGTCATGCAGAGAAAGAAAGCCGACAATCTCTTTTGTTTCGTTCAGGCGACAACAAAACATGGGTTTTGTCTCTACGCCTTGAATATAGCGTTTCCTGGCTTCAGGAAGCTCGAACCATTGCGGCAAAAGGCCCAATATCTTTCGACAGACGGCGCTTTTCTCTCGCAGCGCTTCCTCGACAAGAAATTTCATGAAACGCCCCTTTCGCGCCAAACCGGATAACCGCTCTTTTTCAAAAAGGACCAAGCCTCTCCGCGAAGTCCAGCCCCTCACTCCCCATTTGCTTTCACCCCCTTTTCCGCTCTATACCCTTTCGGCTCCGGAAAAGCAGGAAAAGATGGGCGTTCAGGAAACTTTCGATGTCATCGTGATCGGCGGCGGCCATGCGGGCGCCGAGGCCGCCGCCGCGTCCGCGCGGCTGGGAGCCAAGACCCTTTTAGCCACGCTTTCCCTCGAAACCTTGGGCGAAATGTCTTGCAATCCGGCCATCGGCGGTCTCGGCAAGGGACAGATGGTGCGTGAGATCGACGCGCTCGACGGGCTGATGGGCCGCGTGGCCGACGCGGCGGGCATTCAATTCCGCGTCCTCAATCGCAGCAAAGGTCCGGCGGTGCGCGGCCCGCGCTGCCAGGCGGACCGCCAGCTTTATCGCAAGTTCATGCGCGAAGCGCTCGAAAAACAGCCGAACCTAACGCTTCGCGCGATGCGGGTCGAGGCGCTGGAACGCGACGAAAACAGCTTTTTTACCGTCATCGGCGCGGACGGCGTTTCTTTTCGGGGCCGCGCCGCCATCGTCACCACGGGCACGTTTTTGAACGGGCTCATGCATATCGGCGAGGAAAAGATCGTCGGCGGAAGGATCGGCGAGCCGCCGTCGGTGGGTCTGTCTAATTCTTTGAAATCATTGGGCTTTGAGCTTGGGCGGCTTAAGACGGGCACGCCCGCGCGGCTCGATGGGAATACCATCAAATGGAAGGATCTGGCGCGGCAGGAAGGCGACGTTCCACCGGAACCTTTTTCGACGCTAACGGAGGCCGTTACAAACCCGCAAATCGCCTGCGCCATCACGCATACCACGCCGCAAACGCATGAGATTATCCGCGCGAACTTTCATCGCGCTCCTCTTTTTTCGGGCCAAATTCAGGGCATCGGACCGCGCTATTGCCCCTCCATCGAAGATAAAATCGTGCGTTTCGCGGGTCGCGAGCGGCACCAGATTTTCCTGGAGCCTGAGGGACTGAATGACGACACCGTTTATCCCAACGGCATCTCAACCTCCCTGCCCCGCGACGTGCAGGACGCTATGATCCACTCCATTCCGGGCCTGGAAGAGGTTCGGATTTTGCGCCACGGCTATGCCGTAGAGTACGATTTTTGCGATCCGCGCGGCTTGCGCGCGACGCTGGAAACCAAGCTTGTGCCGGGTCTTTACTTCGCCGGGCAGATCAACGCCACGACGGGCTATGAAGAAGCGGCGGCGCAAGGCCTGGTGGCGGGCCTGAACGCCGCCCTGAAGCTTGCAGGATCGCCGCCGGTGAGCTTTGGGCGCGACGAGGCCTATATCGGCGTGATGATCGACGATCTGATCACCAAAGGCACGAACGAGCCTTACCGGATGTTCACTTCGCGGGCGGAATATCGCCTGACTCTTCGGGCCGACAATGCCGATCAGCGCCTGACGGATAAAGGGATCGCCATCGGGTGCGTCGGCGAGGCGAGAAAAAGGGCCTTTCAGGCCAAAAAGGAAAAACTGGAAAAAGCCCGCCTTCTTTTATCAAATCTGACGGCTTCGCCGTCCGAACTGGCCAAGGCGGGGTTTCGCGTGAATCAGGACGGCCTGCGCCGTACCGCCGCGCAGCTTTTGGCTTATCCGGAAACGACTTTTGAGAATCTTTCGACCCTTTGGCCGGAAATCGGCGCTATAGAGGCGGCGATTTTCGAGCAAATGCGGATCGAAAATGCCTATGAAGGCTATAAGGAAAGGCAGGAATCGGACATTAAGGCTTTCCGGCGGGACGAAAACCTAATTCTGCCCGCTGATCTGGATTACGATTCCGTGGGCAGTCTGTCGAACGAAATTCGCCAAAAACTCAAGCAAATCAAGCCGGAAACCCTCGGCGCGGCGGCCCGAATTCCCGGCGTGACGCCTGCCGCGACCATCGCTCTTTTGCGTTACGCCAAGAGACGCTGACATGGCGCAACCCACTCAAAACAAAGAAAAATTTTTCGAGGAAAATCAAGTTCCTCGTGAAACGCGAATAAAATTAGAACGTTACGCGACGCTTTTGGTTGAAGAGAACGAAAAAATCAACCTCGTGGCCGCCAGCACGATTCCGGATCTTTGGAAAAGGCATTTTTGGGATTCGGCCCAACTTTTCGCCCTTTTACCACGGGAAACAACCTGTCTGGTCGATCTGGGCAGCGGGGCAGGTTTTCCGGGTCTGGTTTTGGCCATCATGGGGGGTTTAGAGGTTCACCTCATAGAAAGTATCGGCAAAAAGGCCAGGTTTTTGGAAAAAGTGGCCGCCGAACTGGCCCCGAACGTCACGGTTCATCAAGAGAGGGCGGAAAAAATCAGGAATTTAAGGGCCGATGTCGTGACGGCGCGGGCTGTGGCCCCTTTGGCCGAGCTTTTATCCTTGGCCAAGCCTTTTTTGAAGTCGGACGGGGTTTGTTTGTTTTTGAAGGGCCAAAAGGCCGATGCGGAATTGACAGAGGCGCGTAAATATTGGACATTCAGCGCGGAAAAAAGAGAGAGCCGGACCGACCCGTCCGGGGCGGTTTTGCTTATTCGTGATCTAAGACAGAGGGTGCGAAAAGGAAATTCGTTTAGGTCACGAGCGGTCGCGAGGAGCGGTTCGTTCGCCGGACGGAATAAAGGCTTAAAAGACTAAGGCGAAGTCCGGCAAACGAAACGCGAGGCGCGGAGCGAGTGAAGTCAAGCAGCATTGGGGATTCTCCAATTCCCCGCGCATAAAGGTTCGGCATGACGCCAAACGAAAACATAAATAATCCTCCCCCCTCCGGCGGCTACGCCTGCGGGTGCCGCGTCATCGCCATCGTGAACCAGAAAGGCGGCGTGGGCAAAACCACCACCGCCGTGAATCTCGCCACCGCCATGGCGGCGGTCGGCAAGCGCGTTTTGATCGTGGACGCCGACCCGCAGGGCAACGCTTCGACGGGGTTCGGCATTTCCCGCGCCGAGCGCGGCGCGGGGGCTTATGAATTGATGTTCGACGGCCTGTCCGTCGAAGACGTGGTTCGCGCGACGCCCATTCCCAATCTTTCGATCATCACCTCGTCGGCGGACCTTGCGGGCGCGGAAATTCAGCTTGTCAATACCGAGCGCCGCGAATCCCGTATGCGCGACGCGTTGGAGCGCAGCGCCAAGGATTACGATTTTATTTTGATCGACTGTCCGCCCTCGCTCAACCTCATTACGCTCAACGCACTGGTGGCGGCGGACGGATTGCTCGTGCCCTTGCAGGTCGAGTTCTATGCGCTGGAGGGCATGAGCAGCCTTTTGCAGACGATCGACGCGGTTCGGGCACGATTCAATCCCTCGCTAGAAATACAAGGTGTTGTGCTTACCATGTTCGATAAACGCAATAGCTTGTCGGACGCTGTCGCTCAAGACGTTCGCGCCTTTTTCGGCGACTTAGTTTATGAGACGTCCATTCCGCGCAATGTGCGTGTTTCCGAGGCGCCGTCCCACGGGAAACCGGTTTTGCTTTACGACCTGAAATGTTCGGGCAGCAACGCCTATCTGCATTTGGCGAGCGAGGTTTTGCGCCGTGAGGAATTGCGAAGCGAAGGGATCAAAATAAGCATGAAACAAACGGGGACGGACGCATGAACGTGAAAACACCAGGCAAACCGGCGCCTTTAGGGCGCGGTCTTTCGGCCCTTTTCGGCGACGCCGATTCTTCCTACGGACGCGCGGTCCCCGTCCGGGCCGAAGCGCGATCCGCGCGAAGCGAGGAAGAGACGAAGACGCTTCCGATCGAATGGATTCAGCCCGGCGCCTACCAGCCGCGCCGCCGTTTCGACGAAGAAGGCATTCAGGACCTCGCCCGCTCTATCAAAGAGCGCGGCGTTATTTTGCCGATCATGGTGAGGCCCATCGCGGGCGAAGAAAACAGCTACGAAATTCTTGCGGGCGAGCGGCGCTGGCGCGCCGCGCAAATCGCGGGGCTGCACGAAGTCCCCGTTCTTTTGCGCCATTTTTCCGACCGCGAGGCGATGGAAATCGGCCTTATCGAAAACGTGCAGCGACAGGATCTTTCGCCGCTCGAAGAGGCGGAAGGCTATAAGCGGCTTTTGGAAGAGTTTCACCATACGCAAGACGGCCTCGCGAAGGTCGTGGGCAAAAGCCGTCCGCATATCACGAACCTTTTGCGTCTTTTGACGCTGCCCGAACCCGTGAAAAACATGATCAACGCAGGCGAGCTTACGATGGGCCACGCGCGCTGCATCGTGACGGCGAAGGACCCCGAAGCGCTGGCCCGCGAGATCGTGCGAAAGGGCCTGAGCGTCCGACAGGCGGAGGCGCTCGCGAAAAAATTGTCCGACGGGCGGTTCGCCAAAAAGCCGCGCGCCTCGCAAAATACGGACCCCGACATTTTGGCGCTGGAGCGCGCACTGGAGCGCGCCGTCGGCCTGCGCGTCAAAATCACCTCAATGGGATCCTCCGGCTCGCTCACGGTCTTTTACTCGGACCTCGATCAACTCGACGCGCTGCTCAGGAAGCTGCAGGGATAAGGGGAGCGCGCAGCCCATGGTTCGGTTGCCTCTTCCTCGCTTTGTCGCCAATAGCGAGGACGATACGCGCTGCGGCCCCGCTTGCTGGCGCATGGTGCTTGAGACGTTTTTCCCCGAGCAAAACTGGCCGTTCGAGACCATTGACCGTGTTGTCCATAAAGAAGAGGGCAAATACACGTGGGGCTTGATGTTCTGGCGAAGCCTGATCGAAGCGGGCTGCCGGTTGCATTTGGTTTCAACGTGGAACAATCGCGCTTTTATCGAACGAGGCTGGGATTACATGCGCGAGCGCGGCGGCGAGGCGTTCATGCAAGATCAGCTGGCACATAGCCCGAGCCTTGACGTTCTTCTTGAAGCCATGCGCTGGGCGGAAGGCAACGAAAACATCACAAAAGAAGTGCGGCCCGCCGTTCTTGGAGATATTGCAAACCATTTGGAAGAGGGCGCGTATGTAAGCGTTCTTGTGAACGGACCCTCTTTGCGCAAGGCCGAGGGGACGCGCACGCATTTCGTTTTGATTTACGGCATGGACGGACAAAACATCTATCTTCAAAATCCGGGACTGCCGCCTTTACCGGAACAGGCCGTGCCCATCGATCAATTCTTGGCGTCTTGGTCGTTCGGACAGAAGGAAAATTACAGCCTGACGGCGTATTATAAGCGCGCGATGGCGGCCTAACCCTTCATCGACCCAATTGCGCTTTACGACGGGCCCGGCTATGCTTCGTTTCATGGAAAACTTCGACATTTTCATTTACGCGGTCGTCGCGATTTTGGTGATCGCGCGGCTGCGCTCCGTTCTGGGCCGCAGGGACGAGGATGAGGCCGACGACACGTCGCGGCCCGATCCGTTCGCCTCTCCCAAAGAGACCAAGCCGTCCGCGACGGACGAGGAAGACGTGATGATTCTGGAAGGGCGCGCGCGGCCAGCGCCGACGGCTTCCGTCTTGACGCCGCAGGGCCATGCGCCGATGTCCCTGGCGGGGACGCTCGACCAATTCCGGCTGGTGGACCACACGTTTGATGAGAAAAAATTCCTAGACGGCGCGAAGCTCGTTTTCGCGAAAATCGTGGAATGTTTCGCGGCGGGCGATTTATCGCCCGTCGTCCGTTTCCTCGGCCCCGCCGTTCGGGGGCCGTTCGAAAAAGCCATCGAGGCGCGCAAGGCGGCGGGCCAGACGCTTGAAAACCGCATGGAGCGGCTTGCGGCGGCGGATATCGTCGCGGCCAGAATCGAAAATACCGTCGCCACGCTGTCCGTCGAGTTCGTAAGCCATCAGGTCAACGTGCTGCGCGACGCTTCGGGCCAAATTCTCGACGGCGATCCGGGGCGCGCCGAGGAAGTGCGCGATCTGTGGACTTTCCGGCGCGATCTGCGTTCGCCCGATCCCAACTGGCAATTGGTCGAGACGCGTTCATGAGAGGGGCTTTGGCCCTCGTCTGCTTTTTTCTGGCCGCGTGCCAGGGGGCGGGGGAGCCGGAAGGGCTGGAGGCGCGAAGCTTCGCCGACCTGCCCGGCTGGAGAGAGGATAAGGTCAGCGAGGCGCTGCCCGCGCTCAAAAAATCCTGCGGGAAGGACGCCCCTCGAAAAAGCGAGGCCTGCCGCGCTTTGATCGGGCTTAAGGAGGGCGACGAGAAAGGCGTGCGCGAAGCGCTTGAAAAGCAATTTACGCCCTATGAAATTATCGGTGACGGCCTTTTCACGGGTTACTACGAGGCGACGTTGCAGGGCTCTTTGAAAAAAGAAGGGCCGTTTCGCACGCCGCTTTGGGGGCGGCCTAAGGATTTGGTCGAAGTCGATCTCGGCGCTTTTGACAAAAACAAAACAAACCAAAAACTTTTCGGCAAAATCGAGAAAGGCAAACTCGTTCCCTACGATACGCGCGAAGAAATCGCCGCCGGATCGCTGAAGGGAAGGGCGACACCCGTCGCCTGGGTCGCTTCCCCCATGGAGGCCTTTTTCCTCGAAACGCAGGGGTCGGGGCGCATTTTATTGCCGGACGGACGCGCGATCCATGTCGGTTACGGCGGGCGCAACGGCCATCCCTATCGCCATATCGGCGCCTTTCTGCTGCGGACGGGCGAATTGGAAAGGCCTGTGACGATGGGGGCTATGATCGAATGGCTTGAGAAATATCCTTCACGGCAGCAAGAGACGATGAACCTCAATCCCTCAGTCGTCTTTTTCAAAATCAGGCCGGAGGGCGAGCTTGTCGGCGCGCAGGGCGTCGCTTTGACGCCGGGGCGTTCTTTGGCCGTCGATCCGGCCTTTATTCCGTTCGGCGCGCCTGTTTGGATCGCGGGGGAAAAACATCGCCGTTTGGCCGTCGCGCAGGATGCGGGCGGGGCGATCAAAGGCCCCTTGCGCGGCGATCTGTTCTGGGGCGCGGGCGGCCAGGCCGAGGAAAAAGCGGGCGCTATGCAGGAGCGCGGGACATGGTATGTTTTTTTGCCGAAGGGCCGCCCATGACCAAAGACGACGACGTTTGGAAAAGCTATACGAAAGGCGTACGGAAATTAGGGGCCGAAGAAAAAACGCTTGTCCCCGCAAAGACCCAAGCGCCGCAGCCCCTGTTAAAACCGGAAAGAGAAGAAAAAGAACAAATTTCTGTGGCTTCTCCGCCGCGCGGCGCCGCGCCAGCCAAGTCCGAGCCGCTCGATTTGCGAGTCGAGCGCAATTTAAGCCTGGGCGACGTCGTGATCGAGGCCCGGCTGGACCTTCACGGCAAAACCGAAGCGCAGGCGCACGAAACCTTGGCCGCCTTTGTCGAAAAACAACAAAAACTTCACCGGCGACTCGTGCTGGTCATCACGGGCAGAGGCCAGGACGGCGGATCTGTTCTTCGGGCCAATCTGCCGCGTTGGTGCGAAGCGTCGCCTTTAGCCGAAGCTGTTCGGGCCGTTCGTTTCGCCGCGCCCCATCACGGCGGCGAGGGGGCGTATTATGTGTTGCTGAAAAAACCGAAATGAAAGGAGCTTTTCGCCATGGCTTACGATCCCGATAATATCTTCGCTAAAATTCTGCGCTCGGAAATCCCGTGCAAGAAAATTTACGAGGATGATTTTGCCCTCGCGTTTCACGATATTCACCCGCTGGCGCCGATCCACGCGCTCGTGATTCCCAAGGGCGACTACGAAAACCAGCTCGCCTTCACGCGGGAGGCCAGCGACAAGGAAATCGCCGGGTTCATGCGCGCGCTCGGCGAGGTGGTGGAAATGCTGGGCTTGCAGGAAAGCGGCTATCGCCTCATCTCAAACTGCGGCGTAAACGGCGGACAGGAAGTGCCGCACTACCACGTGCATATTCTCGGCGGCGCGGCGCTGGGGCGGATGGTCGAGAAACGTTAGTTTCTCGACGGCCCCAGCCTGGCGAGAAGCGCGGAAGCAAAAGAGGCCTTTTGCGGCCTTGACGCCGCGTAAGAGGGAAGTTCTCCTTTGGCCGCGAGAGCAAAGGCGTCGCCCGATGCGGCCGACAGATCGGCATAAGAAGACCTTCCTTCAAGCCGGACCGCCGTTTGAAGACGAACGGCGCGGTCTGGCCAATTCTCTCCCAAAAGACCGCCGCGCGAAAAAGTCGCCTCTTTGGCGGCGCCGAGGGCGCGAAGGACAAGGGGCTGGGGTCGCATGAAACACCTCAAACAAAGCCTCAAACTATGCTCCCATTAAAGCCTAAAAAGCCTAAGATCCTCTCAAGAATCCGGGGCATTTAAGACAAATTTTATCTATCGGAAAAAAACGAACAAAAACGCGCCCCCCGGGGGGAGGGGCGCGTTTGGGAGAAAGCCATAAAAATCAGGCCGGATTCGGCGTCGGGAAAAGATCCCGGAAAAACTGCACGGAATCAGGATGGTGCGGCTCTGGATGCAAAAGAACGACAGCCACGATGCCCTCGCCGACAAAGGCGGCTAAACATTCGGTCGGATTGACAGGACGGGGGGCTAGCATAAAAACCTCTCAAAAAACCTTTGTTGTGACGATTCCTTCAAAAGCGATTGGGTTCCTACCAATTTCCAAGGAGGATGTTAAGAGGATTTCGGCATGAAAGCAATAAAAAGAAGCAAAAACAAAAGGCTAAAATATTTGCAAGAGATTCAATGATTAAAAAAGGTTAAGCTTTCCTTTATAGGCAAAAAAAGAAGGTGCGAAAAAAGAAACTTTCCGTTTCCCTTCACTTTTTCGCGCAAAAGGTCTGGACGTGCTATAGGGGGGCGTCGTTCTTCCGGAAGAAAGGATTTTTTATGCGCTCCTCAGGCCGCGCCTTCGATCAATTGCGCTCTCTTTCCCTTGAGCCGGGCTTCGCCAAATACGCCGAAGGCTCCTGTCTTATCAAATGCGGCGACACGCACGTTCTTTGCGCCGCGACGATTTGCGAAAAAGTTCCTCCCTTTATGCGCGGCAGCGGCCTAGGCTGGGTAACGGCCGAATATGGAATGCTGCCTCGCGCGACGCAGGACCGCACCGACCGGGAAGCTGCGCGCGGCAAACAAACGGGCCGCACGCAGGAAATTCAGCGCCTCATCGGGCGGTCGCTTCGCGCCGTCGTGGATCGCAAGGCCATGGGCGAGATCCAAATCAAGATTGATTGCGACGTGTTGCAGGCCGACGGCGGCACGCGCACCGCCTCCATCACGGGCGGCTATGTGGCGCTGGCTTTGGCCCTTAAGCACCTTCGGAAAACGGGCAGGCTGGCGGCTTTGCCCCTTTTGGACAGCGTGGCGGCCGTCTCCTGCGGGCTTTGCGAGGGAAAGCCCTTTTTGGATTTGGATTACGCCGAAGATTCCTCGGCCCAGGCGGACGCGAATTTCGTTTTGACGGGCGCGGGCAAGATCGTCGAAATCCAAGGGACGGCGGAACAGGCCCCCTTCGAAGAAGAGCAGTTTCAAGCCCTGCTGACGCTGGCCCGCAAGGGGGCGGGCGAACTGGCCGCGATCCAAAAGGCGGTCATCGAGAACGCCTGATGAAAATTCCGCGCCTTGTCATCGCCACGCACAACAAAGGCAAGCTCAGGGAGTTTCAGGCCCTGCTGTCGCCCTTTGTCGGGGAAATGGTCTCGGCGGGCGAGCTGGGCTTGCCGGAGCCGGAAGAGACGGGAACGACGTTTCAGGAAAACGCGCTGATCAAGGCCCGCGCCGCCGCGAAGGCTTCAAGGCTGCCCGCGCTCGCCGACGATAGCGGCCTGTGCGTCAAGGCGCTTTCCGGCGAGCCGGGGATTTATTCCGCGAGGTGGGCCGGGCCGGGTAAAGATTTTATGAAGGCCATGCGCCGGATTCACGAAGAATTGGCGGAAAACGAAGATCGCTCGGCCTTTTTCATCGCCGCTTTGGCTTTAGTCTGGCCCGACGGGCGCGAGGAGCTTTTCGAAGGACGGTGCGAGGGAACAATCGTCTGGCCGCCGCGCGGCGATAAGGGCCACGGTTACGATCCCTGTTTTCAGCCCGCGGGCGAAACGCGGACCTTCGCCGAAATGAAAGCCGCCGAAAAAGACGCGCAGAGCCACAGGGGCCGCGCCGTGCGAGCGCTGAAAAAGCGGCTTGAGACATGACCTCGCTCGCCGTTTATATCCATTGGCCCTTCTGCGTTTCGAAATGCCCGTACTGCGATTTCAACTCAAAGCCCTTGCCGGACGCGCTTGACGAAAAAACATGGGTCGAGGCCTATCAAAAAGAGCTGTCTTTTTATGCCGCTCTTTTGCCGGACAGGAAAATAACATCCGTTTATTTCGGCGGCGGCACGCCTTCGCTTATGAAGCCGGAAAGCGTGGCTGCGATTCTTGAAAAGATAAAAACGCTTTGGCCGCTTGCGAGAGCTTGCGAGATAACGCTCGAAGCGAACCCCTCTTCCTCGGAAAGAGAAAAATTCCGGGTTTTTCGGGCTGCGGGAGTGAACCGGCTTTCTTTGGGCGTCCAGTCTTTCGACGACGAGGCGTTGCGCTTTCTGGGCCGCGCGCACGACGCGTCTGCCGCGCGGCGGGCGCTTGAAGCGGCGGCGGAGACCTTCGCTCGCTTTTCCTTCGATCTGATTTACGCGTGGCGCGGGCAAACGCTCGATGCCTGGCGCGAAGAGCTGAACGAGGCGCTTTCCTTCGCACCGCGCCATCTTTCTCTCTATCAATTGACGATCGAGCCGGGGACACCGTTTCATAAAAAAACGCAAAAGGAGCCGCTTAATCTGGAAGAAAAAGCGGCGGCGGAAATGTTTCAGGAGACGCAGGCCGTCCTCGAAAAAGCCGGACTGCCCGCCTATGAAATCTCGAACCATGCCGCGCCGGGGCAGGAGAGCCGCCACAACCTGACTTACTGGACCTACGGGGACTACATCGGCGTCGGTCCCGGGGCGCAGGGGCGCTTTTTCCTGCCGGAAGGCCGCCGAGCGACGGAAAACATTCAAAAGCCGCAACAATGGCTGGAGGAAACGCGACGGACAGGTCGCGGGGCGATGGCAGAGGAAAGGCTGGACGGCCAGGCCGCCCGGATCGAGGCCTTGATGATGGGGCTTCGTTTGACGCAAGGGATAGAAAAGGCCCGATGGAAGGCTTTGTTCGGAGAAGAGATGGAATCCTTTTTACCGAGAGAAAAACGACAACCTCTCCTGGAGGAGGGGCTCTTGGAAGAGGGCGCCGCTTTTTTACGCGCCACAGCGGAAGGGCGGCGGAAGCTGAACGCTCTTTTGGTTTATTTGATCCCTTGACCGCAAGGCGCGAAGCGCTTAAGCATAAAGGACCAAACAAATACCATTTGGGGCAAAGCCTATGTTGCGCATGAGCAAATTAGCCGATTACGCCTTTGTTATTCTTTCGCACATGATGGAATCGCCGAGCGAAAACTGGTCGGCCTCCTCTTTGGCCTCCTCGACTTCCTTGCCTCTACCGACGGTTGCGAAACTCATGAAGCTTCTGGCGCGCGGCGGCATTGTCGGCGCGCAGCGCGGCGCGGCGGGCGGCTATGCGTTCATCAAAGATCCTTCGGCGCTTTCCATCGTTCAGATCATCGAAGCCGTGGACGGCCCCATCTCTTTGACCGAATGCGCGGGAAAGGCGGTCGGAAAAAAAACGTGCGATTGCGCCGTGGGCGGCGTATGTCCCATCCAGGAAAACTGGAAAAGGGTCAACGGGTCCGTCATGGAATCGCTCGAAAAGGTCAAGCTTTCGGAATTCGCCGTTTCTCAGGGAACGGCATAGGAACGGCGCATGGCTCAGCGGATTTTTTTGCCGGAGACGGCGCTTTCGGCTTCCGTCTATAAGCACGGCTTCGTCACGGAAGTGGAAACGGAAACGGCGCCCAAAGGTTTGTCTGAAGAAACGATCCGCTTCATCTCGAAAAAAAAGAACGAACCGGACTGGCTGCTTGATCGGCGGCTCGAAGCGTTCGCGCTTTGGAAAAAAAGGGAAGAGCCTCATTGGGCCAAGGCCGATTACCCCGCCATCGATTATCAGGACATTTGCTATTACGCGGCGCCGAAGAAAAAAGAAGGGCCGAAAAGCCTTGAAGAGGTCGATCCGCAAATTCTCAAGACCTACGAAAAGCTGGGCATTCCTTTGAAGGAACAGGAAATCCTGGCGGGCGTCGCGCCGCGGGTCGCGGTGGACGCCGTATTCGACAGCGTGTCCGTCGCGACGACCTATAAAAAAGAGCTGGAAAAACAGGGCATCCTTTTTTGCTCCCTCGGCGACGCCGTGCGGCTCTATCCGGAGCTGGTGAAAAAATACCTCGGCGCCGTCGTTCCCGCAGGGGACAATTTCTTCGCCGCTTTGAACGCCGCCGTTTTTACGGACGGATCGTTCGTCTATATCCCCAAGGGCGTCCGTTGCCCCATGGAGCTTTCGACCTATTTCCGCATTAACGCCGCGGGAACAGGCCAGTTCGAGCGGACGCTGATCGTCGCGGACGAAGATTCTTATGTGAGCTATCTGGAGGGCTGCACGGCGCCGCGCCGCGACGAGAACCAACTTCACGCCGCCGTGGTAGAGCTTGTGGCGCTGGACCGGGCGGAGATCAAATACGCCACGGTGCAGAACTGGTATCCGGGCGACAAGGAAGGCCGCGGCGGGATTTATAACTTCGTAACCAAGCGCGGCCTGTGCAAAGGAGCTCATTCGAAAATTTCCTGGACGCAGGTTGAAACCGGTTCGGCGATCACTTGGAAATACCCGAGCTGCGTCTTGCTGGGAGACCATTCTTCCGGCGCTTTCCATTCCGTGGCCATCGCGAATCATTTTCAGCAGGCCGATACGGGCACGAAGATGATCCATTTGGGAAAAAACACGCGCTCGACGATCATCTCAAAGGGAATCAGCGCGGGCCGCGCCCAAAACGCCTATCGCGGCCTGGTTCGCATGGCGAGGACGGCGCATGGCGCGCGCAACAAGACGCAATGCGACAGCTTGCTGATCGGCGACGCTTGCGGCGCGCATACGTTCCCCGTTCTTGAATCGCGCAACCCGACCGCGCGGATCGAGCATGAGGCGACGACCTCCAAGATCGGCGAGGACCAGTTGTTTTATTGCCATCAGCGCGGCCTGACGACCGAGGAGGCGATGGCGCTGATCGTGAACGGCTTTTGCCGCGAAGTCATGAAGGAATTGCCGATGGAGTTCGCCGTCGAGGCGCAAAAGCTTATCGGCGTGAGTTTGGAAGGAAGCGTGGGGTAGGGAATGCTCAAGATCGAAAACCTTCATGCCGAGATCGAGGGCAAGGAAATCCTCAAAGGCCTCTCCCTGGAGGTGCCCGCCGGGGCCGTTCACGCGATCATGGGGCCGAACGGCGCGGGCAAAAGCACGTTGTCCTACGTTCTGGCGGGAAGGCCCGGCTATCAAGTGACGGCGGGCAAAGTTCTTTTGGATGGGCGGGACCTTTTGTCCCTTCCTCCCGAAGCGCGCGCCGCGGCAGGCCTGTTTTTGGCTTTCCAATATCCCGTCGAAATTTCCGGCGTGACGAACATGACGTTCCTTAAGACCGCGCTGAACGCCGTTCGGCGCGCGCGGGGGCAAAACGAGCTTGACGCGATGCAGGCGCTGAAAGCGCTTAAAGAAAAAGCCAAGGCGCTGGGCATGGGCGAAGAAATGTTGCGCCGCCCCGTCAATGCCGGTTTTTCGGGCGGCGAGAAAAAACGCAACGAAGTTTTGCAGATGGCTGTGCTTGAGCCGCGCTTTTGCATTCTCGACGAGACGGACAGCGGCCTCGACATCGACGCGCTGCGCGTCGTGGCGGACGGCGTGAATGCCTTGCGTTCGCCGGATCGCGCCATGCTGGTCATCACGCATTATCAGCGCCTGCTCGATTACATCAGGCCGGACCGCGTGCACGTCTTGGCCGCCGGGCGCATTGAGCGTTCGGGCGGGCCGGAACTGGCCCTTGAACTCGAGGAAAAAGGCTACGGCGAGGCCTCGCGGGTGCGCGCATGAGGCCGGACCGAAACACCGTTATTTTCGACTGGAACGGGACGCTGCTGGACGATGCGCGGGCCGTCCATCAAAGTTTTCTCGCCGTGCAGGTCCGCTATGGGAAAAAACAAAGCTCCTTCGACCTTTTCAGAGAATATTTCGACGTGCCGTTCGAGTCTCTTTATCTAAAACTGGGTTTTTCAACCGACGAGCTGGAAAAAAACAAGAGGGAAATGTGGGAGTCTTTTCATGAAACCTACGCGCCGCTCGAAAAAGAAATGCCTTTGCGCAAAGGCGCCCGAAAAGTTTTGGCCTCGCTTTGCGAGGGGCCCGTCGAATGTCTGATCCTAAGCAATCATTTTGAAGAGAAAATCGCGGGCCTTTGCGCGAAACATGAAATTGCGCCCTATATTCACGGCACGTTGGCGAATAAGGGGATCGAGGATCACATTGATTGCAAGCCGAAGAAGGAAAGATTGATCCGGCACCTGGCCGGACGGAAAGGCGAAGGTCGCGCTTTGATCGTCGGCGACACGCCCGAAGAGGTGCGCATAGGCCACGAGCTCGGCCTTGTCAGCGTGGCCGTGACGGGCGGCTTCGCGAGCGAGGAAAGGCTGGTCGCCGAAAAGCCGGACTTTCTGGTCCATGCGCTCGAAGATTTGCCCGCTATTGCGGACGAAGTTTTTAAGGGGAGAGGAAGATGAGCGTCGCTTCTCTCTTAGAGCAAAGCCGGACCGACAGGGAAACTTGGCGGCACACGTCGCTCTGGCCCTACGCCGAAACCGTCTTTGCGGCGCCGCCCGCGCGTGCCTTTGTGACGGCGCCCGCGCCGCTCGCTTTCGCGCGCGTCGTCTTCGTGAACGGGCGTTACCGGGCGGATTTGTCCTCTCTCCCCGCTTTGCCCGAAGCTTTCTTTTCTCAGGACGAGACGGGCCTGTGCTGGATGGAAGTGGGAGCGCAGACGTGTCTGGCTCTTCAGCCGTTGGAAATTCTTTTTCTGAACGTTGCGGACGCGGACCCTTGGGAAAACGAGGTTGGCTTGCGTCTTTCGCTTGGCGCAAACAGCCGACTCACGCTGATCGAGCGGCACATTTGCGACGGCGAGGGTCTTTTCGCGCTTTTGCCGCATTTCGAGATTTCCCTGGCCGAGCAGGCCAAGCTGGTTCACGGCAAGATCGTCTCCGGCGGCGCCGGCCTGCACGTTTCGCGCGCACGAGTCAATGTCGCGGCGGGCGCCTTCTACGAGCATTTCTCCCTGATCGCGGACGGCGGCCTGACACGCTGCGAGACGGACGTTTTTTTGACGGGCGAGCTGGCCGCCGCGAACGTTTCCGGCGCGGCGCTTTTGCGGGGCCGTTCTCACGGCGACGCCTTGGTGCGCGTTCATCACGCCGCCCCGCACGGCCAAAGCCGCCAGACGTTCCGCGCCGTTTTGGACGAGGCCGCGCGCGGGGTTTTTCAGGGCAAGATTTACGTCGCGCCGGAGGCGCAGAAAACGGACGGCCATCAATTGAGCCGGGCGCTTTTGCTCTCCGACAAGGCCGAGATGGACGCGACCCCGGAACTGGAGATTTACGCCGACGACGTGAAATGCTCGCACGGCAGCGCCATCGGCGATTTGGACGAGAGGGAGCTTTTCTATCTGCGCTCGCGCGGCATCGGCGAAAAAGAGGCGCGGGCGCTGCTGATTGAGGCTTTCGTGAACGAGGGAATCGAAAAAATAGGCGCCGAAGAAATCGCCGCCGCGGCGCGGACGGAGGTGGGACAATGGCTCAAGATTTGAACGTCGTGGCCGACTTTCCCGCGCTGGCCCAGAAAATCCGCGGCCGTCGGCTCGCCTATCTCGATAGCGGCGCCAGCGCCCAAAAGCCGCGCCGCGTCATCGACGCCATGAGCCGTTTTTACGAAACGGATTACGGCAACATCCATCGGGGCGTGCACGAGCTTTCCATGCGGTCCACGCGCCGCTACGACGAAGGGCGGCGCGCGGTTCAGCGCTTTCTGAACGCGGCGCACGAAGACGAGATCGTCTTCACGCGCGGCGCGACCGAGGCGATCAATCTCGTAGCGGCGAGCTGGGGCCGCGCCTTTTTGAAAGAAGGCGACGAGATCGTCCTGACGCGCCTTGAGCATCACGCGAACATCGTGCCCTGGCAGCTGTTGCAAAAAGAAAAAGGGGTCGTTCTGCGCGTTGTGCCCTTTCAGCCGAGCGGCGAGATTCTGCTGCGAGATATGGCGGCGGCGATGGGGCCTAGAACAAAACTCGTTTCCGTCGCGCACGTCTCCAACGCGCTTGGGACCGTTTTGCCCGTGGCGGAGATCGTGAAGCTGGCCCATGAGCGCGGGGCCCTCGCGCTCATCGACGGCGCGCAGGCCGTCAGCCACGGCGCGGTGGACGTGCGGGCGATGGGGGCCGACTTTTACGTCTTTTCCGGCCATAAGCTTTACGGCCCCACGGGCATCGGCGTTCTTTACGGCAAGCGGGAAATTCTTAAGGCCATGCCTCCCTATCAGGGCGGCGGCGATATGATCGCCTCGGTGTCGTTCGAGGAGACGACGTTTCAAGATCCGCCCGCCCGCTTCGAAGCCGGGACGCCCGCCATCGCCGAGGTCGTCGGACTTCACGCGGCGATCGATTACGTTTCGGGAATCGGATTCGATCGCATCGAAGCGCATGAAAAAGCCTTGCTTGACGAGGCGACGAAGGCGCTTGCGGCGATTCCGGACGTGCGGATCATCGGGACAGCGCCGCACAAAAGCGCGATTTTGTCCTTTGTGATAAAGGGCCTTCATTCGCATGACATCGGCACGGTTTTAGATTCCTGCGGCGTGGCGATCCGCGCGGGCCATCATTGCGCCCAGCCCGCGATGGAGGCCCTGGGCCTTGCAGCAACGGCGCGAGCTTCGTTCGGACTTTACAACACAAGCGAAGACGTCGAGGCCCTCATCGAAGGCGTGAAAAAAGCGCGGGAGCTGTTCGGATGACAGAAAGCGAAGACGCTTTGCGCGACCTGTACCAGGATTTGATTCTCGATCACGGCAAGCGTCCGCGCCATTTTCATGCCATCGAAAACGCGGATTGCGAGGCGGTCGGGCATAACCCGCTGTGCGGCGACAAGCTGGTTTTGTATTTGACGGTCGGAGCGGACGGGCGCATCGCGGACGCGGCTTTTCAGGGCGAGGGCTGCGCGATTTCCGTCGCTTCGGCCTCTCTTATGACGGATATGCTGCGCGGCAAGAGCGCGGCGCAGGCGCGGCTTCTTTGGGCGTATTTTCAATCCCTCACGATGGGGACGGCTTTTCCGGAAGAGGAAAAAGAAAAGATCGGCGAAGAGGACCGCGACCGCCTGGCCGCCCTGGCGGGCGTCAAAAGTTACCCCATGCGGGTTAAATGCGCGACGCTCGCCTGGCGGACCCTCGAGGCGGCGCTCGATCCGGCGGCGGCCAAAAAAGTAGGGACGGAATGAACGACGCGACCATCATAGAAAAAGCCGTCGAAAGGTTGAAAACGGGTTATGATCCCGAAATCCCCGTTAACGTTTATGATTTGGGGCTGATTTATAAAATCGAGACGGCGCCCGGCAAGGCGGGCGGGTGGAAACTCGCCGTGACCATGACGCTCACGGCCCCCGATTGCCCCATGGCCGGCGCGATCCCCGGCTGGGTTCACGATTCCTTAGCAAAAATAGAGGATGTTGAAGCCGTCACGGTCGAGCTAACCTGGGACCCGCCGTGGGACCCCTCTAAAATGTCGGAGGACGCGCGGCTCGCGCTGGATATGTTTTGAAAGAGAAAGCCATGAAGAAAACCAAACTGAAAACAAACAACGAAGTTCGTTTGGCCGATTACGCGCCGCCCGCCTATCTTGTGGACGAGACGTTGCTCGACTTCGACATTCGGGACAAAGCCACGCGCGTCGCGTCGCGCCTTTCCGTCCGGCGCAATCCGGCGGCCAAGGGGAAAAACCTACCGCTTGTCTTAAACGGCGAGAATCAAAAATTGCTGCGCGTGCGCGTGAACGGCGTGGAGCTTTCGGACCGCTCCTACATTCTGGACGAAAAGACGCTGACGATCCCCGCTTTTCCGGATAGGGCCGTTCTCGAAATCGAAAGCGAAAACGACCCGGCTAAAAACACGGCGCTTTTGGGCCTTTATTTCGCGGGACCGATTTTGACCACGCAATGCGAGGCCTTGGGCTTTCGCCGCTTTACCTATTTTCCGGACAGGCCGGACGTTCTATCCAAATTCCGCGTCACGATCCATGCGGATAAAAAGAAGTTCCCCGTTCTCCTCGCAAACGGCAATCTGATCAAAAAAGGCTCGGAAAAAGGCGGGCGGCATTATGTCGTATGGGACGACCCCTTCCGCAAGCCTTGCTATCTTTTCGCGCTTGTGGCGGGCAGGCTGGATCGCGTTGCCAGCGCTTTTACTACGAAATCGGGCCGCAAGATTTTGCTTGAAATCTACGTCGAGCCGGGCCGCAAGGACGAGACCGCCATCGCGATGGAATCGATCAAGAAGGCGATGAAGTGGGACGAAGACACCTATGGGCTTGAATATGATCTCGATCGGTTCATGATCGTAGCCGTCAGCCACTTCAACTACGGCGCGATGGAGAACAAAGGCCTCAACATCTTCAACGACGCCTGCGTTCTGGGCCGCGCCGATACGGCGGTGGATTCGTCCATCTCTTTCTTTGAGCGGGTGGTCGGGCACGAATATTTCCACAATTACACGGGCGACCGCGTGACCTGCCGCGATTGGTTTCAGCTGAGCTTGAAAGAAGGCCTCACCGTTTTCCGCGAGCGCGAGTTCTGCGGCGACATGAACGGGCGCGCGCTGGAGCGGATCGGCGCGGTCTCGAAGCTTAGAAGCTTTCAGTTCGCCGAGGACGCGGGCGCCATGGCGCATCCCATAAGGCCCGCGACCTATCAGGCCATCGACAATTTCTATACGCGGACGGTGTACGACAAGGGGCAAGAGGTCGTCCGCATGATCCAGACGCTCGTCGGGCGCGAGGGATTCCGCAAAGGCTTGCGGCATTATTTGAAAAAACACGACGGCCAGGCCGCGACGTGCGAGGATTTCGTCGCCGCGATGGCGGAAGTGAACAAGATCGATCTCGATCAATTCATGCGTTGGTACAGCCAGGCCGGAACGCCGGTCTTGAAAGTCCGGTCTCGTTACGACGCGAAGAAAAAGGAATACACGCTGACGGTGGAGCAAAAAACGCCGCCCACGCCCGGCCAGCCGAAGAAAAAGCCCTTCTATATGCCTTTCAGCGTCGGGCTCCTCGACGAAAAAGGGCGCGACATGAAGGGAACCTTCGTGATCGATCTTTCGCTCGCGAAGGACAAAATCACGTTTCTGAACGTCGAAAGCAAGCCCGTGCCTTCGCTCTTGCGCGACTTTTCCGCGCCCGTGCGCGTCGATTATCCCTATACGGACGAAGAGCTTCTGCTGCTCATGGCGCATGACAGCGATCCGTTCAACCGCTGGGACGCCGGGCAGAAGATGTTCGTCAAGATCATTCTGGAAGAGAAAGAGCTTCCGGAAGCGTTTATCGGGGGACTGCGCAACATCCTGCGCGACAAGAAGCTGGACGCGGGAACGAAAACGGCGATGTTGTCGTTGCCGAGCGAAACGGAACTGGGTCTTTTCGTCACGGCCAAGGGCAAAAAGATCGACCCGATTAAGCTCTATCATCAAAGGCAGCGCGTCGTTCGCGCGATAGCGCAGGCGCTGGAGGAGGATTTCTGGGAGACCTACGAAACGCTGGAGAAAACGCTCAGCGAAAAGGCCATCGACGGAATTTCGCGCGGCAAACGGAGCCTCAAAAATCTCTGCCTGTCCTATCTGAGCAAGGTCGCGCCGGACGATGCGGCGGCTCTTGCGGCCTCGGCGGTCACGTCTTCCTTTAACATGACGGATAAAGTCGCGGGCCTGTTCCTTTTGGCCGAGAGCGAATCGCCGCTTAAGAAAAAAGCGCTCGCCCATTTTGAAAAAACATACGCCAAAACGCCGACAATTCTGGACAATTGGTTTATGGCGCTGGCGTCGGCTCGGCGTCCGGACGCGCTCAAGACTGTCAAAAAACTCATGAAACACAAAGTGTTCACGCTCAAGAATCCCAACCGGGTCATGGCGCTGATCGGCTCGTTCATCGGCAATCCGCTGGGCTTTCACGCGCCGGACGGTTCGGGCTACGCCTTTATCGCCGAAGTGACGGCGCTGGAGGACAAGATCAATCCTGTCGCCGCCGCGCGATTGGCCAAGTCCTTTTTGCGCTGGCGGGACTTCGAGCCGAAGAACCAAAAGGGCATGAAAAAAGCGCTTCAGAAGCTCGCCGCCGTTAAAAACCTTTCGTCCGATGTGCGCGAGGTCGTCTCAAAAGCCCTCTTGTCAAAGTAGGAGAAAAAAGCAAAACCCGTTGCCGGTCGGAAAAAGGGTGGGTGATTCGCATGAAGGCGCGGCTTTCGGTTTTTCTCTTTTGGCTCGTCTTAAGCGCCTTTTCCGCGCGGGCCGAAGAAGTGCGGCAGCCCGACACGATTTCCTTCGGCACCGGCTGGTTCGAGATTTTCAAGCACACGACCTATCGCGACGATGCGGACATTCGGCTTGAATACCGATGGGGCGTTTCGCTCCTTTCCGCCGCCAGCGACTTTTTCGCGCCGCTTGATCCTTATTTTCAAGTCCGCCCCTTCGTGGGGGCCGAAGGAACGCCGCGCGGCAACAGTTACGGCTTCGGCGGTTTGATTTTCGATTTTCTCTTGATCCCTCACCTTGTGATTTCGCCCAGCATCGGGGTCGGGATTTACGCGCGGGGCGGGGGCAAGAATCTCGGCTCGCAGGTGGAGTTCCGCTCGACGGGCGAGATGGGGTGGCGTTTCGACAATGGGCTGCGGATCACAGCCTATGTGAGCCATATCTCCAATGCCGAACTCACCAAGCGCAATCCGGGCGCTGAAATGATGGGCGGGTACGTTCATCTTCCGCTGTCGATTTTTTAGAGTTTCGGCACAAAATGCCGATCCGCAGCGGACGAAAATGTATAATAGTTTGATTTTGTTTTGAAAAACCTTTGGCACGCGCCTTGCTTTCTTGAAAGGGCAAGGAGCGTTTATGGACCTATCCGCTAGCGCCGTCCCGCAAATAATCGCGAGCGAGCTTCCGCCGCCGCCCCCTGCCGCTGCGCCTGCTTCTTCACAAGGCGCGGCGCAGAGCCTTTTCGCCTCGACGCTGGACGAAGTTCAAAAAAAAGAGAAAAAAGACGACCTCGCCGAGAAAGAAGAGGCTTCGGCGGCTCCTAAAATCGCGCGTTCCTGGCGAATGGACGGCGCGGACAAAGCAACAGAAGTCCACGAAGCGGAAGATTTGGAGTGGGGCGATCTCGTCGATCTTATCAACCCGCTTCAGCATATCCCGATCCTCGGGACGGTGTATCGCGAAGCGACGGGCGACAAAATCAAACCCGAAATTCAGGTCGCCGGCAACGCCTTGTTCGGCGCGCTGACCGGTAGCCTGGCTATCAGCACGGTCGCGGGCATTCTAACCGCCGCCTATGAAGAGCATTCGGGCGAAGAGGCGACGATCCAGATCGCCGACGCTCTTTTCGGCGGCGACGAGGTGGGCGAGCCCGATCCGCAGGCCGGGACGATTCAGCTTGCCGCCGCGCCGGAAACGGCGGCGCAATCTTCGGCGCAATCTCCGGCGCAGCCCTCTACGCCCGCTTCCGCGCCGGGGGCGCCGGTTCTTGTGGCGTCCGCTTCTTCGGACGCGCTCTCTTCCCCGGCTTCCGTGTCCGCCGTTTCGTCCGGGGCGGCTTCCGGGGCCGCGGCCGCAGTCCTTCCCTCTTCGACGCCCGTTTCGACCTCCTCGCGTCGTATAAGCAAAACCGCTTCGTCTCAGGGAATACGGGTCGGGCAGACGCTTTATCCGAAAAAGATGGTTTCGGCGGGGCAGGCGGCCTCTGTCCGGCCGGCGTCCCAGGAAACGGCAAAGCTGTCTCTGGAAGGAGCGGCCCTGGCGGCTTCCATGCGAAGCCAGGCTGAGGCCAAGGCTGCCGGGGGCCAGGTCTCTCCCGCTTTGGTCCATGATATGATGATCAAGGCGCTGGATAAATATCAGGCAGCCTATGCCTTGACGGTCGATCCTGTTCAGGCCGCGGTCAGCGTACAATAAAACCTGCTTTTTACCGCGCAATTTGATATAACGGGATCATGTTTCTTTTGGGCCTTGTTTCCTCTGACGCGGCGCTTTGTCGCGCCATCGCCGAACAGATGAGAGATGCCGAGGGGTGGCACCTGGCGGTTTTTTCCTCTTTGGAAGAAGCGCTTGGCGTCTGGAGCGGCGCCTTGCCCCCCCTTCTTTTCTGGGACGCCGAAACGGCGCCCGCCGCGAAAGATTTCGCGGCGTTCTTCGCTTCCCGACTGGAAGAGACGCGCCCCGCGCCCCTACTTTTGGTTTTGGGTTCCTTGCCGCCGGACCTGGAATCTTTCGGCGCGACGGCTTTTTTCGCGCGGCCCTTGCGACTCGGCTATCTTCTTTCGCGGCTTCAATTCTATCAGAGGCTTTTGCGCCAGGCGCCGGACGTTTCTTTTACCGTCGGCCCCTATCTTTTCGCGCCGCGCGCGCGGACCCTAACGCCCGCCAAAGGCGGCGATCCCGTTAAACTGACGGACAAAGAAGCCTCTCTTTTGGAGTTCTTCTGCACGGCGGACGGACCTCTCTCACGCGAAGAGATTCTGGCCTCCATTTGGGGGTACGACGAACGGATCGACACCCACACGCTTGAGACCCATATCTACCGCCTGCGGCGGAAACTGATGGATCGCGCGGGTGCGAACGAGGACGTTTTTTTCACAGAAGACGGCGGCTATCGGTTAAATCCGTCCTGGCGGGGCGCATGAAACGAGCTCTTCTTTTCCTGTGCGCGGCCTTTTTCCTGGCCGGGTGCGGTTCGTCCGGTATGGCGGGAAAGCTTGTCAAGCAATATGGCGGCGAAAAAACGCGTCCCGACGACGTGCCAGAACGGCGGATCGTTCTTTCTCATCCGCCCAGCGGCGAACGGCTGGACCTGACCTATTACGCGAACGGGCGCTACGATCCGGCGGCCATGAAAAAAATCGAAAAGCTTTTTCGGGATCGTCGCACGGGAGAGGTCGGGAAAATTGATCCGGAACTGATTGATTATATGGTGGATATAAGGCGGCGGCTTGGCCTGCCTTCCGGCGTGGTTTTCGAGATTCTCTCCGGCTACCGCTCGCCGGAATCGAACGCTTCGCTTCGCGCAAACGGCGGACAGGCGGCGAAAAACAGTTTTCATCTGCATGGCTGGGCCGTTGATTTTCGCATCGCGGGCGTGAACGGCAAGGCCATCGCCGAAATTGCCAAGACCATGCAACGCGGGGGCGTTTCCTTTTATCCCAGCAGTAACCATGTTCACGTTGATTTAGGAAATATAAGGACTTGGGCGACGAAATAAGGAAAGTATTCAGAAAATCTTGTCGTTTGAAGCCAAAAAAGATAAAAAAAGCAAAGGATTGGCATTTTTAAGGAGAGAAAAGATGGAATTGGATGAACACACGACAAGAGCTCTTGGTGTCGGCGATCTTTGGGAAGAAATGGCTTTCACGGTCGGGCAAAACCCCCTTTGCGCGGAAGGCGAAAGGGAAAGACTGAAGTCGATCGTCTATGTCGGCCCCCGTTCTTTCGGTGTGAAGCGTCCCTCCCCCCAACGCCTTGATCTTCGTAAGTAAGGATTCGGTAAGCATCCGCCTCTAAACTTCGGCTCCATGATTACGGACCCCGAAGACATTCAAAATTTCTGGTTTTACGAAGTCGGGCCTGAACGCTGGTTCGCGCCCGATCCGGCGCTCGACCAAACCATCCGGGACCGCTATCTTGCCACGCACGAACGCGCGGCGCTGGAGGAGCTTTGGGCCTGGGAGGAAACGCCTGAAGGCGTTTTGGCCTTGCTGCTTCTGCTCGACCCCTTCCCCCGCCGGATGTTCCGGGGGACCTCGCGGGCCTACGCCACGGACGATCTGGCGCTGGAGACGGCGCGGCAGGCCGTTGTTCGCCATTTCGACGACCGGATCGACAAGAATTTCAAATTGTTTTTCTATCTCCCGTTTCTTCACGCCGAACGGATCGGCGAGCAAAGGCTTGCCCTCTTTTACATCCGCGAAAGGATGAAAGATCCGGAATGGATCGCGCGCGCCGCTTGGCGGCTGGAGACAATAGAGCGATTCGGGCGGTTTCCCCACCGCAACGCGGTCCTGGGCCGCGCGAACACGCCGGAGGAAGAACTTTTTCTCAAAGAAAAAGGCTCTATTCCGGGTTGAGCGGCGCGTATTTGTTCAGCCAGGCGCCCAGCAGCCGATCCACCTCCACAATATGGTCGCACAGCCAGGTGCGGATATAAACGATGGTGTCCTGGGAAAGGCCGATCTGCCCCGCCGCGTATCTTTTGCTTAAATCTTCGATCTGGGAAATCAGGCGGTCATGCGCGATTTTGTGCGGGATGAATTGCGGATAAGCCGTTTTGCGCATCAGGGTCTCTTCGTGGACGAAATGCGTGCGCGTATAACTTATCAATTCACCGAAAAGAGTCAGAACGGCGGTTCGATCCGCGCTGTTTTGGCTGGAGTCGTGCAATTTGTTGATAATGTCGATCAACCGCTTGTGGTCCGAATCCAGCAGGCGGTAATCGACGGAAAGTTCGTCGCTCCAATCCAGAAAAGCCACGCGAAGACCCTTTGTCTATTTGAGCCGACCCCACTTTATCGAACCGATCTTTAAGACTGGATTAATGGAGAGGAGGCAGCGGCGGAACACAGGCGTAACCATTTGTTTTTGCGCTTTGTTAGAAGAAAATTAAATCTTAGGTTGCCATAGTTTCGCAAACCGCTTGCGAGAAAAAACATGACGGATCCTTCGATAAGAAAGGCGATCACCGCTTCTTTTCTGCTGGGGGCTGTTGCGCCCTTGGGCCTTTGGGCCTGGCGCGTCGCGCCGGACGGCAGGGCCGTCGCTTTTTTGGCGGCCTTTCTCGTTTTAGGCAGCCTGGCGGTGAGCGCGGTCCTATCGAGGCCTTTGGGCCGCGAACCCGCCGTCCGGCCCGAAGAAACGAAAGAGCCGGATAAGACAGGCCCTCAGGACCGTGAAGACGTCTGGCAAAAGCTAGCGGCGCAGGCCAAAAAACTTCAAGCTCTCGCGGAAGACCATCAGCGCCGCGCCACAGCCTCCACCTCTTCGGCGGCGCGCGCGACGGAAAGCGCGACCAGCATCGCCAGCGCCATTGAGGAAATGAACAGCGCCATTCACGAAATCGGTCGCCAAGCGGACGAGGCGACGAGCATCGCGGGCGGCGCGGTAAAGAACGCTAAAGGCGCCGACGAAGCCGTCGCGACCCTGGCGGCCCGCAGCGACGAAATCGCTTCGATCGTGGGCCTTATACGCATGATCGCCGAGCGCACCAATCTGCTTGCCCTCAACGCCACCATCGAGGCCGCGCGGGCGGGCGAACACGGCAAGGGCTTTTCCGTCGTCGCGGGAGAAGTCAAGTCGCTGGCCCGACAGACCGCCGAGGCGACGGAGCAGATCGAAAAACAGATCAACGATGTGCGCGTCGCCTCGCAAAACGTGAAAGATCAGGTCAAGGGAATCGAAGAAACGATCGGACAAATCAACGCGATTACCGTCGCCATCAAATCGGCGTTGGATCAGGAAAACGCGGCGACGCAGGAAATAGCCCGCAGCGCGCAGGAGACGACCTCGGCGACCAGCGCCGTCACGGCGGGCATTTCGCATATGCTCGTGACGACCGAGGAAATCCGAGCCGCCGCCGCGCAAATGAGCGGCGAATCGTCACCGCCCGAAGGAAAGGCGGCGGTAGCTTAACGCTTCGGCCACGTGAAGTTTTTCCACCGTTTCGCTTTCCGCCAGATCGGCAAGCGTGCGCGCGACGCGCAAAACGCGGTGATAGCCGCGGGCCGACAATTTCATTTTTTCCGCCGCTTGCGACAAAAGGGATCGCGCCGTTTCGCCCAGAGGGGCGACGGCTTCCAAAAGCTCGCCGTCCGCTTCGGCGTTGGTGCGGACGGGTTTTTCGCTCGTCTTCGCCAAGGCGCGGTAACGTTCGGTCTGAACGGCGCGCGCACGCGCCACGCGGGCCGCGACGGCGGCGGAATCTTCGGCTGGCGGCGGGAGGGAAAGATCACTTGCGCTGACGGCGGGCACGTCCACATGGCAATCAATACGGTCGAACAGAGGGCCCGAAATGCGGGATTGATAATCGGCGGCGCATTTGGGCGCCCGCCCGCAGGCGAGGGAAGGATCGGCCAAATGGCCGCACCGGCAGGGATTCATGGCCGCGACAAGCTGAATGCGCGCCGGATAGGAAACATGGTGATTGGCGCGAGAGACAACGGCGCGACCGGTCTCGAGCGGCTGGCGCAGGGCTTCCAGCGTCGCGCGCTGGAACTCCGGCAATTCGTCCAAAAACAAGACGCCGTTATGGGCCAGGGAAACCTCGCCGGGTTTGGCGCGCGTGCCTCCGCCGATCAGAGCGGCGAGCGTGGCCGAATGGTGGGGGTCGCGGAACGGTCTTTGACGCAAAAGTTTGCCGTCCTCTAAAAGGCCCGCCAGAGAATGGATCATCGAGACCTCAAGCGCTTCGTCCGGGGCAAGGGGCGGCAAAAGGCCGGGAAGCCGCGCGGCCAGCATACTCTTGCCTGCGCCGGGCGGGCCGATCATCAGCAGGTTGTGCCCTCCCGCCGCCACGACCTCCAACGCGCGTTTGGCCGTTTCCTGGCCCTTGATGTCGCGCAGGTCGGCAAAGGCCGGACCGGTTTGTTCCTGAAGGCGGGGCATCGGGCGGGGCAGGACCTGAATCCCCTTGAAGTGATTAATAAGGCTAAGAAGAGAAGGAGCGGCCAGCACGTCCAGAGACTCGCTCGCCCAAACGGCCTCGCCCCCGTTCGCCAGCGGACAAATAAGGCCGCAGTTTCGTTCGTTTGCCGAAACAGCGGCGGGCAAGGTGCCCGCGACGGGCGCAAGGGCGCCGTCCAGCCCCAATTCTCCCAAAGCCGCATAGAGAAGGATTTCTTCTTTCGGCAAGACCTCCATCGCCGCCAAAATCGCCAGCGCGATGGGAAGGTCAAAGTGACTGCCTTCTTTAAGAACGTCGGCGGGCGCCAGGTTAACGGTGATCCTTTTGGCCGGAAGAGACAGCCCCAGGGCGTGAAGGGCGCCGCGCACGCGCTCGCGGCTTTCGGCGACGGCCTTATCCGGCAATCCGACGACATTGAAGACGACGAGACCGGAGGAGATTTGAACCTGAACGTCGATCGGCAGGACGGACGTGCCCTCAAAAGCAAAAGTGCCTATACGTGCGACCAAAATTTGCCCCTTTTCCCGGAAAACGGGAATTAGTAAGCGGGAAGCCCGCAAAAGCGTCAAGGGAAAACGAAAGGGCTTTTCTAAATCTTTTGCGTTAGTTAATTGTTCATAATCTTGCCGTTAAAACAGCAAGGATGTCCGAGGCTTCCTTGGGCAGACGTTTGTCGTTGTCCGTTTGCAAGGTATGTGTCCCGCATGGCGTTTCGGCGTTTGGCTCCAATCGGTCTCTCCTCCGTCCCTGCGTCTCCCCCTTCGCGCCGGGAGGTCTTTCGTCCATGCTGAACCTTCTGGACAACGTTCTGGCCGCCATTCTTCTGGCCGCCAAGCAGCCCATCGAATCCTTTATTCAGCTGGAGACCGCCGAAGACGATACGACGCTTGTGGCCGCGGACGGTTCGATGGTGTCCTTTATTCGCATTCACGGCGCACGGCAAATCATCGGTGACGCGGAATATCGCTGGATCGTGGACCAGGCGACGATGAAGCTCGGCGCGCGGTTCGACCGTCCCGGCTACGCCATGCAGGTTTATTTCATGCGCGACCCCGCCATGGCGGGCGAAGACCTTGCGAGGGCCATGCAATCGAACCGAAGCGCCGCGCGGGCTCTCGACCTCGATCTGGGCGATTTGCTTGAAGAACGAAAGCGACACCTGACCCGCTATCTGGCGCACGAAGAGGTTTACTTCGTTCTCTGGACGCGCCCCGGCGCCGTGAACAAAAGCGACCTGAAGGAAGCGATCCGTTTGCGCGGCGAACAGAAGTGGGTCGTCGCGAGCGACGCCCAGAATCCCAAACTGACGCTGGAGCCTCTACGCACGCGGCACAAGAGCTTCGTCGCGGCGGTGACGGCGGCGTTGGAAGAAGTCGCGATCCGGGCTTCTTTGGAATCGGTGCACAGCGCGCTTGCCGCGGTGCGGGCCAGCCTCTACCCCTATCTTGCCAACAAAGATTGGCGCGCGAACGTTCCCGGCGATCCCCTTTTGCCGCGCGCGCCGCACCGGAAAACGGATCTTTCGGAAGTTCTCTGGCCGCCGCTGCGCAGGCAGCTTTGCGTGGCGGATGCGGAAACGGTTTCGCCGACCATCGTGCGGATCGGCGATTTGCTTTGGGGCGGCGTGGACGTGACGCTGGCGCCCGCCGATCCGACGCCCTTTCCGCAGCTTCTCGCGCGGCTCATCGACGGCGACATTCCTTTCCACGTTTCGTTCCTGATCGAAAGCGCGGGCGCGCAGGGTGCGATGTTCCGTGCCTTTACGGCGGCGATTTTGGCTTTCACGAACGAAGTGAATCGCCAGATACGGGAATCGCTCAAAGCGCTGCAGGAACTGGCGCAAAGCGAACCGGTCGTGCGCCTGCGCATTTCGCTTTCGACCTACGCCCCGGCGCGGGATCGCAGGCTGATGGAAACGCGTTTGGCCGCCCTGACGCAGGCGGTCGAGGCCTGGGGCTATTGCCAGGCGACTTCGGCAGGAGGCGATCCTCTCGAGACCGCTTTGTCCGCTTCGCTCGGCATCGCTTGCTCGTCAACCGCGCCGCCTGCCATCGCGCCGTTTCAGGAGGTCATGAAGCTTATGCCCTGGCAAAGGGCCTCTTCGCCTTTCGCGGAAGGCCCCGTTATTTTCCGCACCGCCGACGGGCGCATCTGGCCCTATCAGATGGGCAGTTCGCTTACGACGACGTGGTTTGATCTTATTTTCGCGCAGCCGGGCGCGGGCAAATCCGTCTTGATGAACGCCCTCAATCTCGGCACCGTTCTTTCGGCGGGCAACGCGCGCCTGCCCTATATCGCCATTCTCGACATTGGGCCGTCTTCGTCCGGATTGATCTCTCTGATCCGCGATGCATTGCCTCTTAACCGTCGCCACGAGGCCATGCATTTCAAATTGCGCATGACCCCTGAATATGCCGTCAATCCGTTCGATACGCAGCTCGGCTGCCGCTACCCCTTGCCTGAAGAGCGCTCCTATCTCACGGAGCTTTTGACCCTTCTTTGCACCTCGCCGGGGCAGAAGGTTCCCTATGACGGCATGACGCAGCTCGTCGGCCTTTGCGTGGACGAGATGTACCGTTGGCGCGACGACAGCGGCGCGAACACCGAGCCGCGGCCCTATCTGCAGAACATCGAGCCGGACGTGGATGAGGCGATCAAGACCTACAACATCCACCTGCCCGTCGATCCTTATTGGTGGGACGTCGTGGACGCGCTGTACGATGCGGGCGCCTATCATGAATGCACGCTGGCCCAGCGCCACGCGGTGCCCACGCTCGTGGACGCGGTGACGGCGGCACGCAGGCCCCAGATACGGGCTCTTCTCGAAGAAACGGCCATCGGCGCTTCGGCCGAGTCCGTCATTCATGCCTTTGAGCGTATGTTGGCTTCCGCCGTGCGCGAGTTCCCCATCCTCGCCTCGGTGACGCGCTTCGATATCGGCGAGACGCACATCGCCGCCGTCGATTTGCAGGACGTCGCGCCCCAGGGCGACGACATCGCGGACCGCCAGACGGCCATCATGTATATGCTTGCGCGGCACGTTTTGGTCCGCTCCTGGTGGCTGGGGCAGGATTCCCTGCGCCATATGCCCGAAAAATACAGGCCCTATCACGAGGGGCGGCTTAAGGACATTCGGGAAAGCCCGAAGCGTTTGTGCTTTGACGAGTTTCACCGCACGAGCAAGACGAACGCCGTTCGGGCGCAGGTCGTGCGCGACGTGCGCGAAGGCCGCAAATGGGGCGTGCAGATCGTTCTGGCCTCGCAGCTTTTGGACGATTTCAGCGCCGACATGATCGACCTGGCGACGGGCGTGTGGATTTGCGGCACGGCGGTTTCCGACCGGGCCATCAGCGAAACGGCGGATCGTTTCGGCCTGTCCGACACCGCCCGGTGGGTCATGCGGTACCGTTTGACAGGCCCCCGGCCCAGCGGCGCGCCCGTTTTGCTGCTTCTCAGCACCAATGAAGGCCGATATGAGCAGCATTTGGTTAACACGCTCGGCCCCGTGGAGCTTTGGGCTTTATCGACCTCCACCGAAGATGTGGACCTCAGAACCAAGCTTTATGAAGAACTTGGCGCTGCCAGAGGGCGGTCCATTCTGGCCCATTTCTTCCCGGCCGGTTCGGCGCGGCAGGAAATTCGTCGCCGGGTGGTCCAAAGAACCGAGCGCGGCGAGATCGAATCCGGCGCGACCAGCGTCGTCATTTCCGAGCTGGCCAAAGAAATGATCGCCTATGCCCGGTCCTTGCAGCGGGATGTCGAGGAAAAAAGTTAACGGCGGCGAAGAAAGAGATTGCGGCAAGTAAAAAGGTAAGGCAAATCTGCTTTGTTAGGCGTATAATGCCCGACCGTTTTGGAATCGAAACCAAGCGGGCTCTAGGGGCTATAGCAGGAACGGGCGAAAATGGCAGGCAACACCGACGATCCGACATGGATTCTGCTGATCTTTATCTGCGCTATCCTTTTGATCGGATGGCTGATTTGGTTTTTCTTCGAGCCGCAACTGCTTGAGTTTATGCGGTACCTTCGGCTTGCCGAAATCGTGCCGCTTATGCCCTTCGACCAAAAAGCGCGGGCTTGTTTTCATTGGCTTTGGATCGTGCCGCTTGAGAAAACCGTTCCGGCGGATAGCACGGTTCTGGCCGCTGCAAACTGCTTTGGCGTTAACACGTTGAGACCTCTTCCCGCGGCGGAAGCCATGCAATATTACACGCTGACGGCTACCAGCGTCGGCGCCGTGAGTAGGCATATTATGGATTATTGGCGGTGGATCGTTCTGGGTGTGGCCGTCTATGTCATTTATAAGGCTCTTTTCGTTTTCAAGAAGGACGCTTTCAAAACGCGCTACAATCTGGAAAGCTTTATCAAGGTCCAGGCGAAGATATGGCCCGTGATTCAGCCGATCGTGGATTTCAACCCGTCCAAGCACAGCGCGCGGATACCCGGTTCGTTGATCCCGGAAAAGCTGCCTTTGTTCGCCGAAGCTCTTTCGCCCGAAGAGTGGGTTTCCGCCCATCAAATCGGCGTCGAGGGGGGCGTTCCCAACAAGGACCGCACGCGACAGGCTTTTCTCGCGCAACTGGGTCCGCGCTGGGCCGGTTATAAAGGACTGCCCCCCTATGTGCTTGGCCTTCTGGCGGCGTTTGCGCTTAAAGGCGTGCAAAAACGCGAAGAAAGCGACGAGTTTTTGGGCAAGCTTTCCACCTGCTGGACGGCAACAGGGGGTTTTCGCCCAACGGCGGAGATCATGGCCGAGATTCAGAAAATTCTCAAAGACCCGGAAATCGGCGGCAAGGCGCTTGAGATAGCGGCCAAGCACGCTTACCGGACGACCGCCCTTCTTGGCGTTTTGCGTTGGGCCAGATTTATGGGCGGCGTGCTGGCGTCCGCTCAGTTTTTGTGGCTGCGCGGCACGGATCGGACTTTGTGGTACGCGCTGAACAATCTGGGGCGTCGCTCCTTTCACATGGAAGGCGCGGGCGCGATGGCGCATTATATGGCCGAAGAAGCGGCGGGAAAGGCCTTGCCCATTCCAAGGCTTGAGACGGCGATCGTGGCGCTTAACCAGTATTTTGCGGCCAATCAGCCGGAGCTTCCGCCGTTCGCGGGAGCGGGCAAGGACGTGCGTGCGTCATAGGAAAGGGAGATAGGCTATGTTTTGTTTTTCGGGAAAAGCGGGCGTTCAGGCCAAGTTGGTGCGGCGGAATCAGACGCCCTGTCTTGTGGCGTCTTACAAGGAGAGCACCCCCCCTGTCGTCTGGCAGTTTGATCTCGAAAAGATGGGCAGCCACGCCGTGACGTTGCGCGAAAAGGACGGCGAGTGGGAGTTGGGCCTTTTGCTGCCGCAAGGCGTCTTTACGCCCATCGCCCATTTCGACGAAAGGCGCCAGGCCGAGGAGGCCTATGCGGCGACTCAAAAAACCCTTTTGCGGGACGCGTCGCCTTTTAAGAACAATTGGTGGCGGCGCCTCCTGATGTTTTTGGGCGTCCTTTTTATCGGGTTTTTCGTTATGACGTTCTTTTCCGCGCCGATTACGGAAGAGCAATTGGCGCTTTTGCGCGCGCAGGCGCAAAAGAGCGCCTCGACGATTCCTACGAAAGCGGGAAGTTTGTCGTCTGCGCCCGTCGTTCCGACGCCCTTGGCGCCGAAGGAAATTCGAAACGGCGTGCCGATGTCCGCCGACGACGTGCTGGAGCCGCCAGCGGAATGAAGAAAAAATCCCGCTTTGCAAAAGCCGCGGGAAAAGGAGGGCGAAGGCCATGACCATTCTTAAGAAACACGCGCTGAATCTTCGCGACTTGCTGCGCGACGCGCGGCCGGCCTCCGTGCGCATCAAGGATTTCTGGAGCCAGACGGAACCTTTCTGCGCCGCCACGCTCGGCGTCGGAGTCTTGGTTTTCGCCCTGCCGGAAGCCGGGCTTCTTTCCGATCTGGTTTTGTTTCTGCTCGTTCTTTATGCTCGTTGGTTTTTCAAGCAGCCCATCGAGCTGCCGTTCAAGATGCCGAAATACGCGGCGCCGTTGCCGGACCCCCATAACCCAGCGCCGGGCAGGACGGGGCCGGGCAAGTCCGAGGGCATTTTGTATCTGGGCAATCTGGACGAGGCGGGCCACCCCGACATGGGGCGCGAGATTTGGCTGACCAACACCGACGCCCGCACGCATATTCTTTTTATCGGAACCACAGGGTCCGGCAAAACGGAAGGACTGAAAGCCATTGTGACCAATGCCCTGACCTGGGGGTCGGGCTTCGTCTATGTGGACGGCAAGGCCGACACGGATCTGTGGGCGTCTCTATTCGCGCTGGCGCGCCGCTTCGGGCGCGACGATGACCTTTTGGTTTTGAACTACATGACTGCGAACTCGGACAACGGCGCGGTCTCGAACACGATGAACCCGTTTTCGAACGGCTCGGCTTCCTATCTCACCAACATGGTGACGAACCTGATGCCTGACGCGGGCGGCGACAACGCGATGTGGAAAGAACGCGCCGTCGCTTTGCTCGGCGCCCTCATGCCCGCCTTGACCTGGAAGCGCGACAAGGGCGGCCTTTTGCTCGACGTCGGCGTTTTGCGCGAATATATCGAGCTTCCTGCCATCATTCGCCTGTCGCGCGACGCGACGCTGCCGGAACGCGTCATCAAGGCGTTGCAAGGCTACCTGAACACGCTGCCGGGCTATATCGACGCGGCCTTCGACGACGAAGGCAACGAGCGTCCGCCCGCGCCCGATCAGCCCATGTACGATCTGCAAGTCGCGCGGCAACAGCACGGTTATCTGTCCATGCAGTTCACGCGCTCGCTGCAATCGCTCGGCGACGAATACGGCTACATCTTCAAGGCGCAGCTTGCGGACGTGGACGTTTTGGACACGGTTTTGAACCGGCGTATTCTGGTCGGCCTGATCCCCTCGCTGGAGAAATCCGGCGACGAAGCCGCCAACCTCGGCAAAATCGTGGCCGCCAGCCTGAAAGGCATGATGGGCGCGACGCTCGGCAACACGGTGGAGGGAAGCTGGGAAAACGCCATCGGCAGCAAACAGACGCGATCTTCCTCCTCCTTCATGACGGTGTTTGACGAAGTCGGTTACTACACGGCGCAGGGCATGGCCGTCATGGCCGCGCAGGCCCGTTCGCTCGGCTTCTCTCTTATTTTCGCGGCGCAGGACTTGCCGTCGATGGAAAAGCGCGTCAAGCAGGAGGCTCAATCCATCCTGGCCAACTGCAACCTGAAAATTTTCGGCAAGCTCGAGGACCCGGGCGATACGAAGAAATTCTTCTCGGAACACGTCGGCGATAACTTCGTTTATGAATCGAACGGCATGGCGGCCAAGACCGACACGATTTCCAGCTTGTTCATGAACAAGCCTTTCTACGACAATCTGGGAACGGGCGGCACGCAGGTTCGCGTTCGCGCGCACTACGACCAGTTGCGCGGTCAGCGCGAAGGCGAGGTGCATATGCTCTTTGCCGAGTTCATCGCGCGCGTGCGGATGTTCTATGCGGCGCCGGACAAGGTTTCGGCCCTGCGCGTCCATCGGCTTTTGCCGGTGCCCGCCACGACGACGCTTACCGTTTCGCGCGAGCGGGCGATCAGCGAAGTCGCGGCCCGGCTCAAGGACCCCGACTGGACGGCGGCTGCGGCGGGCGAGGCGGCGCCTTCGGGCGAGGTCTCGGCGCTGATGGAAATGGCGGCGCTTGTTCGGGGCGGCGGCCTTTCTTCCATGGAAGAGGGCATGGCGCTGGTCGCCGCCGCCGCGAAGCTTCCGGCAGAAAAACCGCGCCAGCGAACCGAAACGGCAGCGCCGTCCCAGACGGCGGCGACAGGCAAAGTGGCCAAGCCGCTTGCCGTTTCGTGGGAAGAAGACAAAGAACCGGAAGAAAAGCGCGCCAGTTTCGAAGATTTGGACGTGCCGCCGCTTTACGAGCGCAAGACGTCCGCGCCGCGCGGCTTCGTTCCGTCCGATCTCGATACGCGCGTCGTGCCGTCCGTGCGCGAGGAAGAAGAAGGGCCGGATGTGACCAAGCTCCAGCTTCCCGCCGACATGGCTGCCCTGGTCGAAAACATGGCGGGCAAGCTGAATAAGGGCCTCGGCGGGAAAGAAAAAGCGGCGGAGTAATGCGCGTTCTTCACATCATGGCGGGCAAGGGCCTCGGCGGGGCGGAGACCTACGCCACCGACATGATGCTCAGCCTCCATGCGGCGGGGATCGACCAATGCGCGGTGTATCCCGCCGCCGCGCCGCGCTATGGCGAGCTTCTTGCGTCGGGGGTGCGGACGGCGCCGGAAGTTCTGTCCTTTCCTTTCCGGCCTTTGCAAAGATGGCGGCTTAAAAAACTGATCGAGCGGGAAAGCCCGGACCTGATCCATTGCTGGATGCGCCGCGCCGCCAGCCTTGTCCCGGCCTGGAAAAAGGGGCCGGTTCTCGGTTGGTTCGGCGGCTATTACGATCCGCGCAAGTTCAAACATTGTTCGCACTTCGTCGGCGTGACGCGCGACATTGTGGCGCATATGGTCAAAAACGGCGTCGCGGAAGAAAAAGCGTTTTACGTTCCGACTTTTCCCGATGTGCGGGACGAATCGCCTGTGGACAGGGCGAGCTTGGACACCCCTGCGGACGCCCCTGTCGCGTTGGCTCTTTCGCGGCTTCACCCCAAAAAGGGATTGGACACGCTATTGAAGGCCGCGAAACTTTTGCCGGACCTTTATGTCTGGCTCGCGGGCGAAGGCCCTTTGCGCGGCGAACTTGAAGAACTGACCCGAACGCTCGGTCTCGAATCGCGGGTGCGGTTTCTGGGTTGGCGGACGGATCGCGGCGCGCTTTTGCGCGCGGCGGATGTGTGCGTTTTGCCTTCGCGTTATGAGCCGTTCGGGACAGTAATTTTGGAGGCTTGGGCGGCGGGCGTTCCTCTTGTCGCTGCCGCCAGCGCGGGCCCGGCGGGCCACGTGACGCACGAAAAAGACGGGCTGCTTGTCCCCGTCGACGATGAAAAGTCGCTGGCGCAGGCGCTTTCCCGCGCCGTCGGCGACAAGGCTTTGCGCGAACGGCTGGTGGCAGGCGGTCGCGAATCCTATCAGAAAGGCTATACGCGCAAAGCCGTAACCGAGCAGATGATCGCGCTTTATGAAAAGTTGATCGAGGACAAAAAAATTGCCCGACGCTTGAGGGCTTATGAATAGGGCTTGTTGTCTCGGCGCCCATAGGGCATGGGCGCCGATGGCCCGTTGAGGGCCCGCGCGCCAATGCGCGCGTAAGCCAAGCGAACCGCCAGGTTCGCGCCCGGCGCTTGAGGGCTTATGAATTAAGCATCGATATTCGTCGCGTTCAGCGCGTTTTCGACGATGAAATCGCGGCGCGGCTCCACGATGTCGCCCATAAGGGTCGAGAAGACCTGTTCGGCTTCGTCCATCTGGTTAATGCGGACCTGAAGCAACGAGCGCGCTTCGGGGTTGAGCGTCGTTTCCCAAAGTTGTTCAGGGTTCATTTCGCCGAGGCCTTTGTAGCGCTGGATGGTCAGGTTGTGGCGACCTTCAGCGAGGATGGCCTCGATCAGTTCCGCCGGGCCTGCGATGGAAGTCGGCGGGCGGTCCTTAAGCGAGAACTGCGCGGGCGCCCGGAACCATTCCTGCAGCGAGGCCGCCATGCTGTCGAGCCGCTGCGCTTCGCCGGAGCGAAGCGTTTCCGATTCGAGCGCAAAGCGAACCGTCACGCCGCGCTTCGTGCGCGTAAACACCATGCCGCCGTTTGAAAGGCCGCCTTTCCAGCCCCGTTCGCTCGCGGGCAAAAGCGCGTCGATCCGCTTGGCGACGTAGCTCGCGGCTTCTTCCGCCTGGGCCGCGTTTTTCAGAAGCTCCGGGTTAAGCGCGCCCGCGATCGCGGCCTGTTCGATCAACCTGGCGTTGCCGACCTTGCGGTCCAGCGCCGCGATGGCGCTTTTCATGAGTCGCGCCTGCTCGATCAGGTTTTGCAACTCTGCGCCGCTTAGAACCTTGCCGTTGTGCAGCGTCAGCGCCGCGTCCTTGCTGCCGGAATCCAAAAGATAGCGCTCCAGCGCGCGGTCGTCCTTCAGGTAGCGTTCTTTGCCGCTGCCGCGCTTGATGCGGTAGAGCGGGGGCTGCGCGATGTAAAGGTAGCCGCGCTCGATCAGCTCCGGCATTTGCCGATAGAAAAAGGTCAAAAGAAGCGTACGAATATGGCTGCCGTCCACGTCGGCGTCGGTCATGATGATGATTTTGTGGTACCGCGCTTTGTCCGCGTTGAATTCCTCGCGCCCGATGCCCGCGCCGATGGCCGTGATGAGCGTGCCGATTTCGGCGGAAGAGAGCATTTTGTCGAAGCGCGCGCGTTCCACGTTCAGGATCTTGCCGCGCAGCGGCAAGATGGCCTGCGTCTGGCGCGAGCGGCCCTGTTTGGCGCTGCCGCCTGCCGAATCGCCTTCCACGATGAACAATTCGGATTTGGCCGGATCTCGCTCCTGGCAATCGGCCAGTTTGCCGGGCAGAGAGGTCGGGTCGAGGGCGCTTTTGCGGCGCGTCAGCTCGCGCGCTTTGCGGGCCGCTTCGCGGGCCGCCGCCGCTTCGACGACCTTGCCGATGATTTTTTTGGCTTCGGCCGGATGTTCCTCAAGCCAGGTGGACAGCATTTCTCCGACCACGGATTCGACGATGGGCTTGACTTCCGAAGAAACCAGCTTTTCCTTGGTCTGCGAAGAGAACTTCGGATCGGGAACTTTGACCGATAAAACGCAGGTCAAGCCTTCGCGGGCGTCCTCGCCGGACAACGCGACCTTTTCTTTTTTCGCAAGGCCCGAACTTTCGGCATAGGCGTTTACGGTGCGCGTCAACGCCGCGCGAAAGCCCGCCAGATGC
The DNA here is from genome assembly GCA_964652235.1 of uncultured Rhodospirillaceae bacterium. Classification (GTDB taxonomy): domain Bacteria; phylum Pseudomonadota; class Alphaproteobacteria; order UBA9219; family UBA9219; genus CAZZDK01. The sequence goes on along the minus strand of CAZZDK010000009.1, from coordinate 23,557 downwards.
GTGCCCCCGTCCTTTTGCGGGATGTTGTTGGTGAAGCACAGCATGGTTTCGTGATAGGAATCGTTCCATTGCAGCGCGCATTCCACGGTGACGCCGCCGACCTCTTTCGTGACGCCGATGGCGGATTCGTGCAGAGCCGTTTTGGCGCGGTCGAGATAGGCGACGAATTCCCTGATCCCGCCGTCGTAATGCAGGTGGACGCTCTTTTCCTCGACGCCCCGAAGGTCCGTCAGATAAATATTCACGCCGGAATTGAGAAACGCCAATTCTCGCAGGCGGTGTTCAAGGGTGGCGAACGAAAATTCGGTCTGCGTGAAAGTTTGTTTGGACGGCAAAAAGGTGATCTCCGTTCCCGTTCGATCGGAAGGCTTGCCTTGCTTGAGAGGCGCTTCCGCCACGCCGCCCCGAAAGCGCATGGTCCATTCGTATCCCTGCCGCCAGATGGTCAGGTCGAGGACTTCGGACAGGGCGTTGACGACCGAGACGCCCACGCCGTGCAGGCCGCCGGAAACTTTGTAGGAGTTCTGGTTGAACTTGCCGCCCGCGTGAAGCTCCGTCATCACCACCTCGGCGGCGGAAACGCCTTCTTCGGCGTGAATGTCCACGGGAATGCCGCGCCCGTTGTCGCGCACGGTGCAGGAACCGTCGGCGCTGAGCGTCACGTCGATGCGCGTGCAATAACCCGCGAGCGATTCGTCGATCGCGTTATCGACGACCTCATAGACCATGGGGTGAAGGCCGGACCCGTCATCGGTGTCGCCGATATACATACCGGGACGCTTGCGCACAGCGTCCAGGCCGCGCAGAACGGTGATGGAATCGGCCCCGTATTCGGTTTCGGAATCGGACGCGGATTCGGGGGCGTTTTCGGCGATTTTTTGAGACATGACCGGGCTTGATTCGGGGGTGAAAAACGAGCTTTTTTCTAGCACGTTCGCCGGGCGCACGCAATGGATTAACTTATTGTAAATACTACAAAAATTAAAGGAAAGGGGGGCCGAAGCCCCCCGGGAGAAAAAGGAAGGAAAAAAAGGCTTAGCGCGTGAAGCGCAGCGGGGACGTCTCGCCGAATTTGTGAAGCGTAAACCCGGATCCCGCAGGGCCTGTCGGCTGGACCGGTTGGCCGCCGCTCGCCCCGCCTTGTTGCAAAACGCCTGTCTGCGCCGGCGTTTTGACGGCGGGCGTCGAAAGGCCGCTGAACATAGAAAGGCCTCTTTCGATATAATCGGCAATCGCCCCTGGCGCCTGGCCCTTAAAGCCGGGCGCATGGACGCGGACGGCTTTGTCCAGGTCGATGTAGCCTTTCTCGGAAAGCAGCTCAAGCGAACCCGGTCCCGCCGCGTCAAGCAGCATAGCAGCAAGAGCGGCCCGGCTGATTATCAGCCTTTGATCCATGGAATGGTACGTGAAAAATCCCTTTTTCGTCCATCTTTCCAAAAGGGCGGCGCTTTCTTTTTCGAAATCGTAAGCGAAGTTTCGATTACGGTCCATTTCAATCCCGTCAAGGCATTGGCCGTTGGGGAATTTAGGATGCTTGAAGACGGTATTGATAAGAACGCCTTTGTCCTTGGTTTTCTTAACCCAGGTCACGCGGTCTTCATAGCCGATGCCGTAAAGAAGCGTTCCGTCCGGCTCTATAAATTCCGGGCGCATTGCGCCGAGCATGGGGGGCGCCGTTTCTGTCAAGGCATTGAGCGCTTTGAGGGCCAGGATATATTGTCTCTTGATGTCCTGAATTTCCTGTGTGTCGTTGGTGTAAGAGGAGGCAAGGGCGACGACAGCCCTGGGCGCGCCCGGCAGGAAAGAGAGCCTTGAAAACGCCGCGCCCTCAAACGCGACGCGGACCGGAAAAAAAGTGCCCTGAAGAGGAACGTGAGTCAAAACCTCTCCTTTTTTAACGCCGTTTTCCTCGCCGAAATAAACGACATATTTGAAAGGCAGGCCGCGTGCGGCGCGTTCATGGTCCCTGACCACAATCGTTTGTTTCGTTTTTGTCCTGTATGCGCCGAGCATGGACGGAAACGTTGTTGCTTCGATAGACCCCATCCTTACGACGTTGGGTTCAGCGGGGTATCCCTGTTGCTCTTCGGCGGTTGTCGGGGCCGTCGGGCAGGCGAAAGCTTGCGGGCCCAAGGGGCTAACGAGACCCGTAAGAGCGGCAGCGCAGGCAAGAAAAAGCCCGGCGAGCTGGCTGTGGGCGAAGTTTCGTTTCTTCATAATAAAATTCCCTGAAAAGGCTTTCGTTTCAGGGCCGATTGTACCATGAAAGTCCTAACAAAAACCAACGGGATATTAGTTTCAATCCCTGTCCCACGCCCCGCCCTTCACGATCAAGGGATCATAAGATAAGCTTTTGATAAATTTAAGCAAATCTTTAGGATCAAGCGCCGTAGAAGCCTGGTTGTGCAGGGGGTGAAAATTGACCAAAGAGGCCTGCATCATATCGCTGTCCAGGACGACGTTTACGCGCCTTGCATGATCGTTGATCAGGGCAAAGGGGGTGACGGAACCGGGCGATATGGCCATAACCTCTTGTAAAAGCTCTGGTTTTCCGAAAGACAAGCGGGCTGAGCCGATGGTTTTTTCCAAGGGCCCCAGCTGGGCGCGTTTATCGCCCGGCAGGCAGACGAGCCAGATTTTGTCTTTTTTATCTTTCAAAAACAGGTTCTTACAATGAAGCCCCGGAATTTTGGCGTGCCATTGGCGGCCCTCTTCCACGGTGAAAAAGGCGGGATGTTCGACCGTTTCGTACCGGATCCCCAGCGCGTCGAGTCGGGCGAAAAGCTCTGCGGGCGTGGCGGGCATCAGGTTTCCGGGGGGTTAAGGCGCGAGCCGAGGGATTCGCTGAAACGCAGCATATAGCCGTCCGGGTCGAGGACGATGAATTGCCGCACGCCGAGATAGACGTCGTCGGCGCGGTACCATTTTTCCTCCAGCGGCAGGAAGAGAAAAACGCCCGCCCGCTGAAGCCTGGCGGAAAAACCTGCCGCATCGTCCGTTTCGATGGAAAGGTTGATCCCCCTCCCGAAAGGTTTTTCAAGCGGCCCCGCGATCCAGGTTCTTTTGCTGCCCGGCACGATTTCGTCGAGCATAAGAAACGAATCTTGCCTCTCGATCATGGCGAAGCGGTCTTCGGGCCGCTGATAGACGACGCGAAAGCCCAAAAGATTTACGTAAAAAGCCAGGCTCTCATCAACGTTCGAGACGCAAAGCTCCGGGATCATCGGCGGAAGTTCAAGATTTCTAGCCATGTTTCCTTTCCCCGAAAATCGCGGTGCCGACGCGCACTTCGCTCGCGCCGCAGGCGATGGCCTTCTCGAAATCCGCGCTCATGCCCATGCTGAGCCTCGGCAGCCCCAGTTTTTGGGCAAGCGCGGCCAGCTCGCGAAAGAAAGGCGCAGGGTCTTTATCAAAAGGCGGCAGGCACATCAAGCCCTGGACGCGAAGACGATACTCCTTTTCGCACAGGCGCAGGAAATTTTCCGCCTCTTCAGGAAGGACCCCCGCTTTTTGCGGCTCGCTTCCTATGTTGACCTCGATATAAAGCGTCGGCTCGCGGCCCTGTTTTTGAATTTCTTTTGCGAGAGCTTTGGCCAATTCGGGCCGGTCGAGCGTTTGGATGGTGTCGAACAAGGCCACTGCGGCGCTCGCCTTGTTGGTTTGCAAAGGGCCGATCAGGTGCAGCTCCAGATCGGGAAAGGCTTCGCGCAAGGCGGGAAATTTTTCCTGCGCTTCCTGGACCCGGTTTTCGCCGAAAAGACGCTGCCCGGCTTCAAGCGCTTGCCGGACGGCCTCGGCGGGCTGCGTTTTGCTCACGGCGATCAAACGAACGTCTTCCGCCCGGCGGCCCGCTTTCCGGGCGGCCTGGGCTATTTGAGCTTGAACGGCGGTAAGGTTTTGAGAGATCAAGGGCATAGCGGCAAGCTAAGCGCTTTAAGAAGATTTGACAATGCCCCCGCCGCGCCTCACATTAGGCCCGCTTTCAAGCTTATTCGGTGGAGACGGAATGTCATACATTCAAGGCCAGACGGGCGAATGGGAAATGGTAATCGGGCTTGAGGTCCACGCGCAGGTGACCTCCAAGGCCAAGTTGTTTTCGGGCGCGAGCGCCGCGTTCGGCGGCGCGCCGAACGCCAACGTTTCTCCCGTTGACGCGGCTTTCCCCGGAATGCTGCCTGTCATTAACAAGAAATGCGTCGAGCAGGCCGTTCGTACGGGCCTCGGCCTTAAGGCGCAGATTAATCTGCGCTCGGTGTTCGACCGCAAGAATTATTTCTACGCCGATCTGCCCGCCGGTTATCAGATCAGCCAGTTCAAGCAGCCCATCGTCGGCAAGGGCGAGATTACGCTCGACCTTGAAGGCGGCAAGTCGCGGACCGTCGGCATTACGCGGCTGCATTTGGAAATGGACGCGGGCAAGAGCTTGCACGACCAAAGTCCCGACAAGACCTTCGTCGATTTGAATCGTTCAGGCGTCGCGCTGATGGAAATCGTGTCCGAGCCGGATCTGCGCTCAGGCGAGGAAGCGGCGGCCTACCTCAAAAAGCTCCGCGCGATCCTGCGTTATCTCGGCACCTGCGACGACAACATGGAAGAAGGGTCCATGCGCTGCGACGTGAATCTTTCCATGCGCCGCAAGGGCGAGAGCAAGCTCGGCACGCGCTGCGAGATCAAGAACGTCAACTCCATCCGCTTTGTCATGCAGGCCATCGAATACGAGGCCGAACGGCAGGTGGAAGTTCTGGAATCCGGCGGCAGCGTCCATCAGGAAACGCGCCTGTGGGACACCGGACGCGGGGTCACGCGCTCCATGCGGTCTAAGGAAGAGGCGCACGATTACCGCTATTTCCCCGACCCCGACCTGTTGCCGCTTGTTTTAGACGCGGCCTGGGTGGAGGAAATCAAAAAGACGCTGCCTGAATTGCCGGACGAAAAAAAGGCGCGCTTTATTTCCCAATACGGCCTGTCCGATTACGACGCGTCGGTTCTCGTCGCGGAAAAAGCGAACGCGGATTATTTCGAGAAAGTAGCCACGGGCCGCGACGGCAAGCTGGCCGCGAACTGGGTGACGAGCGAGCTTTTCGGCGCGCTGAACCGTTTGGGCAGGACGATTGAAGACAGTCCCGTCAGCCCGGAAAATCTGGGAGGCCTGATCGCTCTCATCGGCGACAACACGATTTCGGGCCGTATCGCCAAAGACGTTTTCGCGGAAATGATCGAAACCGGCAAAGCCGCCGCGCAGATCGTCGAAGAAAAAGGCTTGCGCCAGGTGACGGATACGGGCGCCATCGGCGAGGCCATCGACAAGATTCTTCAGGCCAATGCGGACAAGGTCGCGGAATATCGCGCGGGCAAGGACAAGCTGTTCGGATTCTTTGTCGGGCAGGCCATGAAGGCGATGGCGGGAAAAGCGAACCCGGCCATGCTGAACGATATGCTTAAGGAAAAGCTTAAGGGGTAAAACGGCCAGGCCTCATCGCCGCCGCGACGGACTAACCGCGGGGCAATCCTTGGACCTACGCGCTCTGCCTTTGGGCGAGCGGTATGTGCGCGTCTTCCATCAGCGCCGACAACTTGCGGTGGCGACCTCTGTGCGGAATGGCGCAGGCTTCCTTTTCGCCGCCCATGCCCAGCGCGGTCTGCAATTCGCTCAAGCAATGTTGAAGGGTCAGGACTTCGCGCAAATCCTCGCGTCCGTCGATCTGCAGCATGGCGAGCTTATTTTCCACCAAATCTATCAAAACGGAGGTCGTCATTTTCGAAAGCATGGCGTATTTCCCCTTTAGAAATAAAGTGACAAACTTTCGCCTCGAATACCTCTATTATTCGCCAAAAAGTCTAAAAAAATATGAATAAAATGCTAGACATTTTCGTTAACGAAACAATTTTTCAGGGCTTTGAAAAACGCGCCGTTTTCGCGCTTGGTTAACCCGTTTTCCGGGGGGCCTCTTCCTCCTCTTCCCGGTAGGGATTTTCCTCGAAATAAGCCAGCGCCTCCAGCTCCTCTTCCGTCAGGTGAGCGTATTCCGGCAGCAGGTCTTTATAAAAGTCTTTCGTTTCGGGTTTTAGGCGGTCCCATTGTCCGGCCAGAAAGTCTTTCATTCGACCAAGCCGGGCGGTGACCTCGGCAATTTTTTCGGGGTTGAGCGAAGCGTACCTTTTCTGTGGCGGCTGGCGCGTCTTTTCGGTTTTAGCGGCCCGTTTCGACGCGGGAGCCGCTTTTTTGCCGGGCCGCGCCTGTTTGATCGTCGGTTGGTCTGTCGGCGGCGGAGCCTCTTTCGGGCTTTCCTCCGCCGTTTTTTCCGCGACAGGCTCTTCTTTTGTCTCCGGGCTTTCCGGCGGGCGCGATTCTTCCGCTTTTTCTTTCGCGGACGGTCTTTCTTGCGGCGCCTCTGCCGCCTTCGGCGGCGGCAACGGCGCGGGACGTCCGGGCCAGCCATGGGGCAGCAGAGACGGTTTTAGAAGGGACTTAATCGCATCGCCCTGTCGCGCAACCCGCGCAAGAAGAGAGGGGGCAAGGGAAGCGGAAGGGGGCCTCGGCGCGAAGCCGTCACGCTCGATTCCCGCCAGGCGGGGCACAACATCTTCAATATGGTGTACAAGCGTTTGAAGCGCCTGTTTTTTTGAGGCCGCCTCAGGCCGCGCCCCCGCTCCGACGTAGTAGGAAGCGTAATCGCTGGACTGGCCGTAGATGGAGGCGATCTGCCTCGCCAGGTCCGCGCCGAGACGGCCTAATTCGCCGACATAGGCCTGGAAAATCGTAGAGCGCAAACGCGGCCAGCTTGTCGTCTTTTCGTCGCCGTCCTTTTCCATCTTGGAAAGACGCGCCAGGCAAACCGACCGCATGGCCATGATTTCTCCGCGCAGCGCGGCGGCGATGGCCCGAAGCGAATCCCTTTTTTCCTGTCGCCGGACCCAGGCAAATCCGCTCGCGCCGATAAGAGCCGCCAGCAGAAAAGAGAGGCCCGTGAGCAAAAGCTGGTACCTTTCGACGAAACCCGTTTCCGGCAGAACCAATTCGGGCGCAGCCCCAGCTTCGTCCTGGACGAAGAGAAGGGATTCGCCCGCCGTTGTCGCCGGTTTATCCGCGCTGGAAACGGCAACGGCCGTTTCGGGCGGGGCAGGCGACGGCTGTTCGGGCGCGGCGGTTTTCGTTTCCTGTGGCGCGGCTTCCGGTTGCGCAGGCGTTTCGCCGACAGCAGGCGCGGCGGGAGAAACCGCTTTCTGCGCGGCCATCTCGATGCTGCTCTTGGAAGCGGCTTCGGGCGCGCGCACCGACCAAAGGCCGAGACGCTGCGACTTGGCCGCCTCTTCCGCCGCGACGTAGGTCAAGGCGAGCTCTGTGCCGTGCAGCGAACCGCGCGCGGTGACGGCCAGGCCCCGGCGCAAAAGTTCGACGCCGAAATCGAGGCCGCTTTCGTTTTGGCAGGAAGCGAAAAGACGTCCGTCCCGGTCCCTGTCGCGCAGACGACACGTCACAGGTTCCTTGGCCAGTTGGTCCAGCGCGGCGCGCGCCTGCGGCCCGAAGGCGGCGGACAAAAGCGGCGGCACGACGCCGAACAGGCGCATCTCAATTCTGTCGATTCTAAGGCGTTCGGGGTCGAGAATCACGGCCTCGCCCGTCAGCGTGCGCGAGGCGGGAAGGGGAGGCTGTTTGGCGATGGCGAGCTGTTGTTGGCGCACGGGGGTGCGCGGCGCTTTTTGCGGCGTCGGCGCGAGCTGCGCCTGCGCCGCGCCGGAGGCCGTCACCAGGCACAGAAAAACGAGGATTTTGGCGGCGCGAGACAAAGGCATGAAAGGCTCCAACCGGGAAGCCCTTCTTTTACCTCAACGCGGCCTCGGCAGGAAGCGGGATTTTTGGTTTCGGGGAAGCTTTTTACGTTAACGTGTCGAGCAGGGTTTCCTGCGTTTTCTTTTCGGCCGCGATGACCTTGGCGCTGGCTTCGTAGGCGATCTTTGCCGTCATCACGTCCAGGATTTCGGAAGCAATATCGACGTTCGGCGCGGCGACGAGGCCCTGCTCGTTCGCGTCCGGCGCTTGGGGATCATACATCGGATAGTAAGAAGGCTCGCGCGGCACGCGCGTCGCCGTCACGCCTAGATGATGATCGCCTTCGTTGTTCGAAGCGATAACGACGTCTTGCGGCGCGAAAGACGTGGCTTTTTCGTTTTCGGCGGCAGGCAATTTTCCTGTTGACGAAGCGTTAACTATGTTTGTCGCCGCGTTCAGCATTTGCGCCACGGCGGCGTTCATGCCTGAAATCGCTGTCGAAAAAACGCTGGACATGGCCTTTTTCCTTATGTTTTTGAGCCGTCCCTTTTCTCAGGATAGGCTATTCTACCATAGTCGTGGTTAATAGTTTCTCAATGAACCCTTCGAAAATCCTAAGGTTTGAGCCAAAAAAAGGCGTTTTTCTTCGAAAAAAAACGCGCCGTATTAACTTGGAATTCAGCAATCCTGTGTAAGTTGGAAGTATCGAAAGTCGATCTTTGCGAGAAAAAACCAAGCGATTCGCAAGGAAAAACGAAGAAAGACCGCGGGAAGAAAGCTTCAAAAATCTTCAAGCGGCCAACCCGAACCGAAGAGAAGCACCATGGCACAGGAATTCGAGTTTCAGTATCTTGCCCCGTCAGCCGATGAGACGTTGGAGCGCCTCATTGCGATGACCAACCAGACGAACCTGGTTGCGCTCGACAAGACGCTGGCCGCCATCCGTCGCTCGACCGGCAGCTACGCCGCCGCCGCCGCCCGCGTGGGCAGCATCGGCGAGCGCATCGTCCGCGCCGTCCACGAGGTGGGCATGACGCTTCCGGCGCATCAACGCGCCGTCTAAGACCGGCTCTCTTCTCAACGTTTCGCTGCCTACCCCTTGCAGCAAAAGAGAAGGCCCGCGAAAGCGGGCCTTCATCTTTTTGGAAAACGTTACGAAAAGCTTGTTTTATGGTTAGCGAAAGGTTTGATTCCGGTTACGAATTCCTTTCCGCCTTAAAGGGCCTCGCCAAAAGCGCCGCGATGGTGTCTTCCACGCGCGCGCCGTGGTTCAGAACGGCGTCCACCGCGGCGACGATCGGCATATCCACCCGGCAGGCGCGGGCCAGAGCCGCCGCCGCTTCGGAGGTCGGAACGCCTTCGGCCACGCTTTTGCGTTCGGCCAGAATATCGGCCAGCTTGCGGCCTTGTCCCAACGCTAACCCTAAAGACATATTGCGCGATTGCGTGCTGGCGCAGGTGAGGGTGAGATCGCCCAGGCCCGAAAGACCCATAAGCGTTTCCGGCCTGGCCCCCAGCGCCGAGCCGAGGCGCATCATTTCAGCCAGTCCTCGCGTGATCAGCGCGGCGCGGGCGTTTTCGCCAAGGCCGCATCCGGCGGCGATTCCCGTCGCGACGGCCAGAACGTTTTTGATCGCGCCCCCGACTTGCGTGCCGATCACGTCGTCGCTGGCGTAAGGGCGAAAGGTGCGCGAGCCGACCGACCGAACAAGCGCCAGGCCCGTTTCTTCGTTCGCGCAGGCGAGCGTAAGCGCGGTGGGCAGATCGCGGGCGACTTCGGCGGCGAAACTCGGCCCCGACAAAACCGCGAGCGGATGGCCCGGCAGCGATTCCTGCACGATGGAGGAAGGAAGCTTAAGCGTCCCCATTTCAATGCCCTTGGAGCAAAGGACGATGGGGATGTTTTTATCCGCTCCCACGGCGTCGATTTGCGCGCAGACAAGGCGCGTATGCTGCACCGGCGCGACAAGAAGCCAGACGTCGCAAAAAACCAAATCGCGCAGCTCGTTCGTCGCCCTTAGTTTCGGGTCAAGCTTGACGCCCGGCAGAAAGATTTCGTTTTCATGGCGCTCGTTGACCGAGGCGGCGACTTCTTTTTCCCGCGCCCAAAGAACAACGTCGCGGCCCGCGCGGACCAGCGCCGCGCCGAGCGCCGTGCCCCACGCGCCGCCACCGATGATCCCAAAACGCTGAAAAAGATTCATCCGGTTTCCTTCAATCCTTCAAGCGGCCATCTCGGTCTGGCCGCGAAAGCCAAACCGTCTTGAAGGCCGAGTCTCAATCTTTCAAGTCCGGCCCAGGCTATCATGACGCCGTTATCGGTGCAAAGTCCCGGCGGCGGGGCCAGAAACCGCGCGCCCCATTCCGCGCCCAGCGCCGTCAAGGCTTCGCGGATCGCTCGATTGGCCGCCACGCCGCCGCCCACGACCAGCGCGGTCGGTTCTGCTCTTTCTTCCCTTAGAATCGCAAGCGCCTGGCGCGTGCGGTCCGTTAAAATCGCGGCCACGGCTTCCTGTAACGAAGCCGCCATATCGGCGACGAAGGTTTCGGTTAGGGGCTTTGGCGCTTCAGAGACGGCTTGCCGGACGGCGGTTTTCAGGCCGGAGAAAGAAAAATCGCAGCCTGCGCGGCCCATCATGGGGCGCGGCAGAGCGAAGGCCTTCGGGTTTCCCTGCGCGGCGGCACGCTCGATCAGCGGACCGCCCGGATAGCCCAAACCTAAAAGCTTGGCGCTTTTGTCGAAACATTCACCTACCGCGTCGTCGAGCGTGCCTCCCAGTTTGCGATAGCGGCCTACGCCCTCCACCCAGACAAGCTGACAATGACCGCCGGAGACAAGCAACAGCAGAAAAGGAAAAGAAACATCATGCGAAAGTCGCGCGGTGAGGGCGTGAGCTTCGAGGTGATTGACGGCGATAAAGGGTTTGCCCGTGACGGCGGAGAGAGCCTTGCCCGTCATCGCGCCGACCATCACGCCGCCGATTAGGCCGGGGCCGCAGGTCGCCGCGATGCCATCGAGGTCCCGCAGGGCCACTTTCGCCTGGGCAAGCGCTTCGCGCACCAGCGCGTCGATTTTATCGAGATGCGCGCGCGCCGCGATTTCCGGCACCACGCCGCCATAGGGCCGATGCTCCTCAAGCTGCGCGGCCACGACGTTCGCCAAAACGCGTCCCCCGGAAGAGGATTCAAGCTCGGCGGAATCCTCTACGATCCCCACCGCCGTTTCGTCGCAGCTGCTTTCCAAACCTAAAACGAGCATAATTATCCACCTTTTCAGGCGGCCACCATGCCTTGTTTTGGAAGAGGGGGAAAGGGGTCAGATGCCGCCCTTGCGGAAAAAATCTTCCGTCGGGCGAGGAACGCTTTCAAGCGTGGCCTTGGGAACATGAACGCGCGGCCTGGCGCCTGCGGCGGCCTGGGCGCTTTGGTTTTTCTGCGCGGCGGCGGGGCCGCCACCTGCGCCCGTTTGGGTTGGCGCGGCGCTTTCCCCCGTTATCGAAGCCAGCCAGAGTTTAAGAGGCAGGAAAAAGCGGGATTTGCGGGGAAGGGGCATGGAGAATCAACCTTCTTAAGAGGGCAAAACAAAGCGTCGATTAGGCTTTTAAGTCTCCCAGCTTTTCCGCGCGTGTTCGGCCCGCATATCGGCAAGCGACTTCTCTGCGCTTTGCTCGTCGTTCTTTCTCTTCGCCTCTGCGGCGGCGGCTTCCTCCTTCACGGCCGGTTGCTCGTTTTTCGCGGTCTTCTGTTCCGTAGCGAGGGTCGAGGGAATGACGAGATCGCTGCTTTCCGATTTCTGGAAGCCCTTCGGTATAGGCGGCGGGGGAGGGCTGCTGGAAGCGATGGACTGTCCGCCGCCGTCACCGCCCGACTGAATCTGCTCCCCGCCCGAAGCCTGCTGGATGGCATTGGGGTCGCGTTCGTATGTAGGCGCACCGCCATCGCCCAAGACAGGGTTGCCTTCATTGTCGGTGACCATCCTCATGCCCTGCGCGCGCATATTATCGTCATGGCGTTGTCGGGCGATCCCATCACGGCGTTGATCCGCGAGGGCGCTGGCTCTTTGGTCGGCGGCGGCCTTCTTTTTCCCCCTTAAGTTGTCCCCTAGTTGTTTAGCAGCTCCCCCGAGTTGACCAATCCCTTGTCCCAAAACATAACTTCCAACAGCGCCCATTGTCTGTTGGGACATGGACGGGTCGCCCATTTTCTCTTGGTGACCGCTTGTGCCGAGCCACCGCAAAGCGTGTTCGGGGAACATGCCTATGGATTTAAAGCATTGGTTGCCAAGAGTGTAAACCGTACCACAATACATGAAGGTAAAAACAAGGGTCGCTAGGTTGCGCGTCGACCCATTTAAGCTCCCCGTTGTTTGCGCCGCCATAGAGAACGCGGTGTTGAGAAAACTCAGGGAAACAAGAAAGAGGAGATAGCCTGCAATTAATCCGAAAATCATCAAAACTGGGCGGAGCATAGTATTAAGGATAAAGAAATAGCCACTTTTAGCCATTCCCCCTGGAAGACCGGCTCCTTCCGGGTTCATATGAGCGAGGGCCCAAAGGGGGACGGCAACGACAGCCTCAAAAAGACCTATAATCCAAGTAAGGGCACCAAAAAAGAAACGGAAGAAGGGGACAAGAGGAAGCAAAAAACCAAGAAAGGCCCCGGCCGTAAAGAAGGGCAAAGCTATCGTTGCCAGAAGCCCCCCGACGAGGCCAGCGCCTGAAAGCAAAAGACCCACCGCATAGGCAGCCAAAGCCAAACCGAAAAGATCAAGAGATAGATTAACAAGACTGTGGCCAAAGGCTGCCACCTCAGCCAAAGGATTGGCAAAAGAGTTGAATCTGAGGGCCAATCCCTTTGTGTTGCTGATATTATAGTCAGTTAACATTTTTACCAGAAGATTAACGAGCCCCTGAGCCGGGTTAGCAGATTTTATTATCTGCTTGAGAGTATCCCACGCAGAATCGTCAGATTTTTTTCCCTGTTCGGCAGTTTTTTCCGTTGAGGCTTTAACAGGAGCGTCTCCTAAGAAACCTATATCTTCCTCAAATTTTCTGACCGCGGCTAAAGTGCGCTCTTCTGGAGAAGAGATTCCCTTCTTTTTTTCTCTGGAGAAAGAAAATTTTTCCTCCACTAGTGTCGTCAAACTCTTTTCTAAAACCAGGGGCATGGCATTTTGTACACTGGCCGAGCGATCTGCTTGATTTTTCGCAATAGAGTTAAACCATGCGCCCGCCATAAGCCAGCCACCATCTTTTACCAGCTTGTTGGATAACATAGGATCCATTTCTTTTGCCTGCTTGTCGGCGGCAGGAAGGATCGATTGGACTCTATTATCAGCGTCCTCTCGAAAGGATTCCGTCAATTCCTTTATTTCTTCGTTGATGTCGTGAGGAACGACACCGCCGGGTACATAATAGGTAACATAGGTATTAACTTTTTCTTTGGCTTTGGTGAGATAAGAACCAAGCGCGGCCCTTTGGGTCTCATAAACTGACCTATAGAGGCTGTCTGCCGGGAGAGCGGGGAGGGAATAGCCCCCGCACAATTTTCTTGCGGTAAAATTAAAACCGTTTGGTCCCAAAGTAGACTTGGGACCAAAAAAATGATCCCCAGCAGAAACATCAGTAGCCGCTTCGATAAAATAATCTTTGAGGCCAAGCTCAGACATATAACGATTATACATAGCTGCGCAAAAATAATTGCTTATAATCCCGACAGCTGGTTTCTTTACAGAGGCCGGGACTTGTATGCAGGAAGGAGAGCCGCTCCCCTTCTGACAATCGCTAGGGGGCGTTGTTTCGCCAACGGCTTCCGTGAAGACTTTCCACACATTGCTTGCTAGTCCAGAACCCCACTTAGCCACTTGCACAACGAGATATTGGCCGGTATTCAGGCCCGATATAGAACAATTGGTTCCAGCTGAGGCGCTTCCAATGGGGACCAAAAGACCGATCGCCACGACAAGCCGTATAGGCGCCCAGATTTGGTTTGCATTGCCCATAACCTTTCCGGAATGGGCCGTTTCAGCAACCATGGAAAATAAGTGATAAAGGAGAATAATTCCGGCCAGGACAAGTATCCCTCCGCTGTAGAAGCCAAGGGCTTTCCCAAGGGCTGATTGCCAAACGCATGATTTTGGCACATTGGAATACTCCTCCAGATTCAAGGAATAAGGCTCACCAGAAAAAATATAATTAAGCCAGTTTTGAGCCCAATCGCCAGCGCCACCATCGGCGGGCGTAAACATACTCGAACTTTCCGCTGCGTGGGCGGGGGTGATGAAGAACGAGAAGATAAGCGTGATAATGAACAGCGCCGAAAAGACCATGCAGCCGATAACGGCGGCGAAGAGGACGATTTGGGGCAGGCCTTCTTTCGTGAAAGACAGGCGGCTCCAGGCGATGGCGATTACCTCGCTGAGAGAAAGGCGCACCGTCGCGTCGCGCAGCGCCGGGTGATCTTTGGGAAACAGATTGTTGGTGGCCAAAACCATCGCGACGAGATTGGCGAACATACGAGAGGTCTCGGCGAGCGGCTTGATGTCGTCGCCGAAGCGGGGATTGAACAACGTGCCCCAAAGCGAACGTTTGGGGGCTTTGTTCTCTTTGTCTTTATCCTGTGAAAACAGCATAAAATCTCCGGTGCTTTCGCCTTCTCTTGCAGGGCGCCTTGTTAAACCGGGGCCTGCGTTTTTTCAAACCCGAAGGCGCCTTTCAAACAATCCCCCGCATACTATCTTTTACACCCCGGACGGTTAAGGAGCTTTTAATTATTTTCAAAGGCTTGGTTAACAAAAGACGAAAAAGTGAAACGAAAAGAGACGCCGCTTTGCTGGCGGGCGCAGATTATTTCATAGCCCCAAGCATTTCATGGGCATTATGCCGCATCATGTCGAGGTAGGTCGGGGCCGGGCCGTCCGGCCGGGAAAGGGCGTCGGCGTAGAGCTCGCCGCCGAGCGTCACGCCGGCCTCGCGGGCCAATTGGCGCACCAGGCGGGGCGAGGCCATGTTTTCGGCGAAGAGCTTTGTGACGCCTTCGGCCTTTATTTCTTCCACCAGGCGCGCCATGTCGGCGGCTGACGGCTCCGTTTCCGTGCTGAGTCCCACGGGCGAAAGGAACGTCACGCCATAGGCGTCGCCGAAATAGCCGAACGCGTCATGGCTGGTGACGATCTTCCTGCGCTCCGGCGGCACGGCGGCGAACGCGTCGCGCAATTGCGCGTCCAGCGCCTTGATCCGCGCGACGTAATCTTTCAGTCGGGCGCGGGTTTCCTCGGCGAGAGAGGGCCTTGCGTGGATGATCGCGCCGGCGATGTTGCGGGCGTAGATTTCCGCGTTGCGAAGATTTTGCCAGGCGTGCGGATCAGGGATTTCGTCTCCCTGGTGTTCCCCCCTGTGACGATGATCGCGCGCTTCGTCCGCGTTTAACGCGCGAAGCTTTACGCCCGCCGAGGCGACAAGCAGCTTGGCTTTCGTTTCCGAGGCGGATATCAGACGGTCCATCCAGCCCTCAAAGCCCAGGCCGTTGATCGCGATGATGTCGGCGTTCGCTAGCTTTTTCATGTCGTCCGGTGTGGGCTGGTAGGCGTGGGCGTCTTGATCCGGGCCGACCAGCGTTTCGACAAGGACGTCCGGTCCCGCAATTTCGCGAACCATGTCGGCCAGAAGACTAAAGCCCGCGACGACGGTCAGGGGCTTGTCGTCGGCGCGGACGTGCGCGACCAGGCAAAAACAGAAAGCAAGGAGGGCGACGGGAAAAACGAGGCGGCGCATAACAAAATCTCCGGGGAAAGATTGCGCGAAAAACAAGGCGTGTTATAACCCGTTTCCGGCGGGAAAGGGAGGGGCGTTTATGTTCAATCTGGGCTTGGCGGAACGCTTGCTTGTCGCGGGGCTTTTCTCTGCGCTGGCGCTGGCGCTTGTCTGTTGGGCGCTGGCATGATGAAAAGCGCCGTCACGCTTGAGTCTCTTTCCGTTCATTACGGTGCGGTTCGGGCGCTGCACGACGTTTCGGGGCATTTTGCGCGCGGTTCTCTGACCGCCGTCGCGGGACCCAACGGCGCAGGAAAAAGCACGCTGTTAAAAGCCATCGCGGGAATCTTGAGGCCGAAAAAGGGCCGGATCGCCCTGGATCCCTCGCTGAAGGGAAAAATCGGCTATCTGCCGCAGACCAGCGCGATCCGGCGCGATTATCCCTTAAGCGTCATGCAGGCCGCTTGTGCGGGCCTGTGGCCGGAAACGGGCAATACGGGGCGGTTGACGTCGGCGCTGCGTCAGCGCGTCCGCGCTGCGCTGGCGGAAGTCGGCCTTGCGGGACTCGAAAAGAGACAGATCGGCGCTTTGTCCGGCGGCCAGTTTCAGCGCCTTCTGTTCGCGCGGCTTATTCTGCAGGATCCGCAGCTTCTTTTGCTCGACGAGCCGTTCGCCGCCGTGGACGCCGAAACGACGGGCAGGCTGATGGCCCTTCTTCTGCGTTGGCACAAAGAAGGACGCACCATCGTTTGCGCGCTGCACGACCTGATGCTGATCCGTAAATATTTTCCGGAATCTTTCCTTTTGGCCGGACATTGTCTGGGGCGCGGCCACACGCATGAATTGTTTGAGCAGAAACTTCTCTCCTTCGATCTCGATATGGCCGAGCTGAAGGACCCGAAAGGAAGAGGAGGCGAACATGGCCGTTCTTGATTTTTTGACCGCTCCTTTCGCGGATTATGCCTTCATGCGCCGGGCGCTCGCGGCTTCGTTGATTTTGGGGCTGGCCGGTGCGCCGCTGGGCGTCTTTATGACGTTGAGGCGCATGACGCTCGTAGGCGACGCTCTTTCGCACGCGCTTTTGCCCGGCGTGGCGGTCGCTTTTCTTGCGGCAGGGCTTTCGGTTTGGGCCATGGCTTTTGGCGGGTTTGTCGCGGCGGCGTTCATCGCCGTCGCGGCGACCGGGATTCTCCGCGCGACGCAGATGAAAGAAGATGCCGTCTTCGCCGTTCTGTCCCTTCTTTCGCTCAGCGCGGGCGTGACGCTTTTATCCCTCAGGGGCGGCGCGGCGGACTTGCTGCATCTTTTGTTCGGCAACGTTCTGGCTCTTGACGCGCCGACGCTTTGTCTGGTGGCGGGCGCGGGGTGTCTGACGTTTTTTACCGTCGCCTGGTTTTACCGCCGTTGGATCGTGGAA
Organism: uncultured Rhodospirillaceae bacterium; assembly: GCA_964652235.1. Lineage (GTDB taxonomy): Bacteria > Pseudomonadota > Alphaproteobacteria > UBA9219 > UBA9219 > CAZZDK01. Next base: position 6,618 of record CAZZDK010000009.1, on the reverse strand, counting down.
GGATTCGATCCCGATTTTTTTCCTGTTGCGGGGGAAAGCGGCGGCGTCTCGCACCTGGTTTTCTTCATCCTGTTGATGATCAATCTCGTCGCGGCGTTTCAGGCGCTCGGCACTTTGCTGGCTCTTGGCCTGACGATTCTGCCCGCGATCGCTTCGCGCTTTTGGGCGCGCAACATCGACGCGATCCTCCCTTTGGCCATGTTTTTGGCCTGCGCTTCGGCCTATGCCGGGCTGCTTTTGTCTTTTTACGCGGGCATCGGGGCGGGACCCGCCATCGTTTTGACGATGGGAGGCCTTACGATCTTTTCGCTTTTATGCGGGCGCGTAGGCAGCGTTATCAAGTCTTACTTTTGCACTTGATCGTACACATAACCAGCGCCTGCGCCCACCGCGCCGCCGATCACCGCGCCGCAGGAAATGCAGCCGCCTGTCATGACGGTTGTGGCCGCGCCGGCCGCCGTGCCGATGGCGGCGCCCGACAAAACGCGCTGCTGCGTTTTGCTCATATCGCTGCAGGCGCCGAGCAGCGCGACGCAGGCAAGAAGAAGGACGAAACGGGACATTAAATTCCTCCGGAAAAACAAAGAGTTCTCCCTCCATAACAGGAAAATCCTACCAAAAGGTTGACAGCGTTTTTGAGATAAATCGCATACGAAGGAGTCTCCTCTCCTATATATTGCTTAATTGTTTGGGGGCATTCTTGACTCGTCAGCCTTCCTGCCCCACGGGGGTTTCGCCCATGTTCTGCCCATTCTCGCGTCTGTCCATCTCTGCGCGGCTTGTGTTGCTTTTGGTTCTTGTGACCCTAGGCAACGGGGGTTTGTTCGGGGTTGGCTATCTTCATATGCGCCGCACTGCGATCGCGCAGCACGAGGAACAGACAAAAAGCCTCGTCCAAACGGCCTATGCGCTCGCCTCGCTTTATGTCAGGGACGAGCGGGAAGGGAAGCGCACGCACGAAGAGGCGCAGGTCCGCGCCCTGCGGGTTCTTTCCGCGCTTCATTACGGCGAGAACGGCTATTTTTGGGTTAACGACAAAGACGGCGTTTTTCTTGCCCATCCCCTTGAACGCATGAAAGGAAAAAACGTCCTTGAAGACAAGGACAGCGACGGAAGATTTTATATGAAGAATTTCCTGAAGATTGCTCAAGAAAAGGGCGAGGGCTTTACGACCTACAACTGGCCGCCGGAAAAGAAAGATAGAAAGCTTTCCTATATCAAAAGCGTGCCCGAATGGGGCTGGGTCATCGGTAGCGGCGTTTATTTTGACAGCATAGAAGCGGAGGTGAAACCTCTTTTCGCCAGGCTTTTTACGGTCTCGCTGCTTATTTTCGTTAGCTCCCTTTTCCTGGTCACGCTGATCGGCTGTTCGGTTTCAAGAGATCTCAAAGCGCTGAACGGCGTGATGGAGCGACTGATTCGTGGGGACGTGGGGGCCGATACGAACCTCGGCAGCAGGCAGGACGAGATCGGCTCCATCGCGAAGACGATCCATGCTTTCGCCGAGAAAGCGCGCGCCGAGGACAAGGAAGCCGCGTCTCCCGGAAAGGAAGAGCTTATTTCCATCGTCAGCCATGAAATCAGAACGCCGCTGACCTCTATCAGCGCGTCGATAGACCTGATTTTGGGCACCATGAGAAATTTTCTACCCAACAAGGCAGAACATCTTTTGCTGGTCGCACAGAGCAACGCCCGCCGCCTGATGCTTTTGGCCAACGATTTGCTGGAAATCGAAAAGGTGGCGGCGGGCGAGGTCAGGCTCAATATGCGGGAGGAAGCGCTTGCGCCGCTGCTTGCTGGCGCCATTGAGATGAATCGGAGCTATGCCGATAAATACGGCGTTGTTCTGGAAAAGAGCGAAATACCCGAAAAAACGCGCGTGCGCGTGGACGAAGCGCGGCTTTTGCAGATTGTCTCCAATCTTTTGTCCAACGCGGTGAAGTTCTCGCCTCCCGGAGAGAAGGTCGTCCTTTCGGCGCGAGAAGAGGAAGGGTGGGCGCGAATTTTGGTGACGGACAGGGGTCCTGGTATTCCGGAAGCTTTCCGCGACAAGCTTTTCCGGAGATTTTCGCAGGCCGACGAAAAAAGAGAAGGCGCGGGTCTGGGCCTGCATATTTCCAAAACGCTTGTCGAGCTTATGGGCGGCCAAATCGGTTTTGAAACCGAAACCGGAGTCGGCACAACCTTTTGGGTGACGTTTCCGGTCATAGGGTGAGCCGCGCGCTCAGGGCGGCCCCTTGTTGCGCCTTTGCCTGCAAGGGCTCCGGAAAAGCCACAGATGGCTTCGGATGAAAGGGTCGCGTCAGGTTGATACCGCTTGACCTGAAGAGATAGATAACATCAGGGCCCAAAACATCCTGATTGATGATGCCATCAATTCCCTCGTCTCCTGTTTTGCCTACTCTGTTGGCGGCATCCTGCCACGCGCCGCCGTAGCCCAAGTCATGTGATCGGAGATGAAACAATAATCTGAAATTGTCTGTGGCGAAAGCCGCAGCGCCAGACGAGCGAAAGCGTCATCACAAGCGTCACACCATCACAACGCTGGCCCGACAACATATTGATATTACAAAGAAAATGGCGTCCCCGATAGGATTCGAACCTACGGCCCTGAGTTTAGGAAACGCAATGAGCCCCAGTTCCTACAGCCAACGCTCTTACACTCTGTCACACTCTTTTACACGCCACAACACCGTTCCCGTAAGGCTTCTGACGTATTGGAAGCATTTCGAAAGCGTTTGACCGCGCCCACTCCCGTTTGCCCCCGCGCAACCCCATGGAGGCAGGTAACTGCAAACGCACAGCGAACGCAGCGGGTTATCGAGCAGAATAAACCAAAGGGCACCCCTTTCGAGGTGCCCTTCAGTTCAGGTCAGACGAACCAGTACAAACAAAACCGAAACCATCGTTGGGTGAAATTTGCACCCAATGCCAAGACCGATCTTTGCACCGTTCGGCTGGCTGGCTTCGAGATAGATAAACGCGCGCATTGGCATTTCTCCATTCCCGTGTACGCGAGCCCATCCAGTAGCCGACTCGTACATAAGGCCAGCAGCGGGGTCAGTTGATTTTAGCCATTGGTCGACCCCAACACGCCTCGGCTATTCCGAAAGGTTATGTGGGAACTGTGGTTTCTAATTTCAAGGGGCCTTTTTCTGCCCAACAAGCGATCAGATAGAAATTTTTGTGTGTATTTACATGGGGTTGTTTTTTGGCAAGAGTATAACAAAATTTATACAGCTCAACTCATTAGCTGTATCTCTTTGCCGCTGCTCTTGCCTGTGGAGGTGACTATGTTAGCAATAAAAAGTCTTGCCCAATATTGGGATGACGACGAGAACACAATTCTCAAGCTCGCGCTGGAAGATGGAAGTGTACGGCTCTATCATATTCCAAAACATCTTCAGCTTTCTATGAACTATCAAATTAGAAAAATACGCGAACAGATTAAACCCAAAAGAAATCAAAGCGACGCCGTTGCAATAGACGAATATCACAAATATATGCCCCCACTTACGGAGGCTGAATGCTTGTTTCTGAAGGACTGTCTTGTGGTGGCGGTTAAGCTCGAAGGAATGGTGAACGCCATTGCCATTACATTTAAGAAAGAGGACGGGCTTCAAGAAGAATTTTATATTCACCAAGCATTAGAAAATGAGCTGACGCTCGTGTTAGAATACGTAGAGGAAGAAGAAGCGTTTGAGGATAAGGTTGGCTCAAGGGCATATTGAGCCGTTTTTCGGGGAAGCCATAATTTGGCATTCCAGAAAAACCAAAGGTTACGCTAGGATCATTTTAGCTGGGTTTATCCCGTCAGCCCACAAAAGTTCGGGCGTATCCCCCCCATTATTGAGGGTGGAATATTCGACAGCAAGCTTTCCTTGGCAAACTGAAGATTTTATGGATTCCCCCGAAGCAATTGCTGCATAAAATCTTTTTGCAAAAGTAATAGCATCAGCATCATCGATGGATTTCTTCATAACCACAAGCGCTTTTACGGTGGGAAAAAATTTTCTTTTTGCGCCAGAACTATTGCATGCATTTAATACCAAGACATCCGGCGGGTCATCACAAGAAGAAAAAGTTTCAGCTAAGAAGTCAAAGGAGATAGATTGCCCTTGCCCCTTCTTGCGACCGGAGCCTTCTATAGCGAGGCCGTCTCCGTTGCCATGTCCAGAGAAGTGAACTATGCGTGGGCGAAAATCATTTAACCCGTCGAGGAGAGAATCGTAATCTGCAGCAGGGCGATGCTCCACAGAGATGTTGTCCCTATAGACCGATCCACGAATAGCTTTTTGGACTTGCTTAACTTCTTCATCAACGCGAAGCCGAAGCTCTGTCGCAGGGCTGGCCGTAAGATAGAGGACATTCAGGGGCTTCTTTTTTCGCAAAGTCCGTTTGTTTACGCCAGCCCCGCTTTTTTTGACGGTCATGGTTCCTTGGGGGCGGCGTTTTGTTGGAATGCTTGCGGCGCGTAAAGGGTTATCGGCGAGACTGATAATCCGAGGCTTGTTTTTGCGAACCTCAAGGACTTTCCCATATAAATAACGCGTCCCATCGTTTACAGAACCCGCATTGTCCTGTCTGGTTATTAAATGATCCAAAAATAGACGATTTAGCTGATTCTGGGCTTGCTGTTTATCGCCGCGACGAATCTTTGCCGCTTCCATAATTTGATAAATTGATTTGGCTTTTTCTCCTCGTCCATAAACGGCATTAAACAAAGCTCGCCTCTTTTTGTCCTTTCCCAATGACTTTGCCCACCGCTCAATGGTTTCTTCAAAGTTCCCACACACATCGTAGACTGCAGTTCTGCCAGCCATACCTTAGCCCTTTTTGCTCAATGATTTTGGAAGCATTCGGCTAATAGTCGGTTGGCTAACGCCGAGCGCTTGTGCCAACTGGGCCTGAGAATAGCCTTTGTCAAAAAGCTCAAGGAGCCGTAGTTTTCGCAGCATTTCAAGTTCCTTGATAATCCTGTCCGCTTGATCTTCTGTCATTTAATCCCCCAGGGCATCAGGTGTGCGGCCAACCGGAACGTCTTTGGCAAAGCCTTTCGGCATCATGCGACTGATCGTTGCATTGCTGACGCCAAGTGCTGCGGCCAAATGCTTTTGTTTGTACCCCGACGCCAACGCCTGTAGCATCAGAAGCTTACGAACCCATTGCAGCTCTTGGATGAGCGCTTTCTCACCTTCATCGGTCATTGTCTTGCCTTTCAATAATGGAGGCTATTTTGCTTTTGTTTTCCGTGCCTTGGATAGCGTTACGTTTACGTGATTGGTTGTTGCGCCAACAATTTCGGCGATTAGTGTTGGGCGCAGTCCTGCGTTCGCGAGAAAGACAATTTTGTCCTTAACCGACTCCATCTGAGCCGTTAAGGCTGCGGCCTGAAGCTTGATAAGAATGTCGAGCTTCTCGGATATTTCATCTGACATGTTGGTTATCCTTCGGAAGTGTTTTTTATAGCTGTCTTGGTCAGGGAGTATAGGTGCAGAGGAAGCTGTTCTTTCCCTACGCGGATCATCACGCCCTCTTCGATCCATTTAGTTACGGCGCGACTAAGGCTTCCTTTGTCCAGTTTTGCCTTCTTGGCTATCTCGCCTTGTGGCGTATTGCCATCACACAGATTGTAGGCGGCGAGTTGTTTTCCACTTGCAGCGGTCGGGGCAACAATTTTGTGGAGCGTTTCGGGCGGGAAGGTTTGGCGTGCAACTGTTGCAAGAATCGCGCGCAGCAGGGTTTCATTAGTATCCATCTTTCCTCCTTTCAGGTTCGAAGGAGGATATGGTTATTAAGAAAGGGAATTCAAGGCCCCATATTCATGGGGTTGTGCGAATAACTAATGGCGACATAATAACTATTTGAAATACATCCATATCCTCGACAAAAAAAATTACAACATTAGCCATTTATATGAATAAAACTCGGACTCTCGCAGAGTTCGATCCCAAATGGAACGAATCACTGCGAGCGTTCAACCCGCGTTCCATTTTGCTTTTCGGATACACCAGCACTGAAAATCGTAGCCACGAGCTGTATGCTTGTGAGTACTCTTTTGGACTTTAAGACAGTATTGCGCTGTCGTGACGGACATTATCTCTGCGCCAAAGGCACCATCACAGCCGTCACATCGTCACGGCGGCAGGGCACCAACATATTGATATTGCGAAGAAAATGGCGTGCCGGACAGGATAAATCTGGGCACTGGGAGATAAGGGTCAAAATATAACTGTTCAGCTCCCTCTATGCTCAAATTGTCGGGTAGGTTGTTTTTTCGTTGAGGTCTTTTGAGTCATCAGACCATATCAACTTCACTGTGTGTTTTCCTTTTGTTCCCATGTGGACAGAAGCAATTAGCTCAACAGATTGGTACTCGTCTAGTGTTTCAAGGGGAAATTTGGCGTTAATCTCGTGTTCTGAAACAATGTCGTTTCCATCTGGGAATTCAATTTTCACGTTTCTTGCTTGACCTTTTCCCTTGTTCCAAATTTTCAGCCTATATTTACTGCTTCCTAGCTTTACGAATGTTGTATTTAAATCTGCTTTCTTATCGTTATTTCGTTCTAGGGTCTGTACCCAGATAATTTCTTGAGCGTGCAGCGGAAATGTGATTCA
>CAZZDK010000008.1:69543-79334 GCA_964652235.1 uncultured Rhodospirillaceae bacterium | reverse complement strand
GTGAATCACATTTCCGCTGCACGCTCAAGAAATTATCTGGGTACAGACCCTAGAAGTCTCTGGGACAAAGTTAGGGCTGAAGATCAGAACCTGCCCACGGATTTCAGTATGAATACTTCGCCCGTTGCCTCCAAAGTAAAAAGTTGGCGCGGAGTTGCTTTTTCCGAAACGATTTTTCTTTATCACTGCGCTCTGTTCACAACTTTGTTGCTTATCGTGATATTCTTTGTCCGCCGTGATCTCATATCTTTTTGATTGGTTGTACACCAGCAGCGTACCAATCAGCAAAAAGCTGCACTCATGTCTTCTGCAGGTTGACACGGGGGAATGACATGGACGAGTGGCTTAGCCGTTAAGCTTCTTAGGTGCTGAAATAAAAAGACAAATCCGAAAATATTAACGAAGCCCCGTATTTCTTGAGAATTGGCAGAAAATAGGGCAAAATGGATCATCTTAATTGGATCGTGAGGCTTTTATGCATGAAGCGGTGAGGGTTGTAGATTTTATAAATCTGGCCTCGATGCTTATTATTCCAGCAGCAGGGCTTGGATACCTTTGCTTGCGTGGGCGGCGCGACTCCTCTTTAAGGCAGCACACACCGACGACTTTTTTTGAAGAGCCCTATGCCCCGATCGCAGGACAGCTTGTTACAGATCAGGCGGAACCGAAAGGGGCAAGACAGACAAAGAAAGTTGTTCCGATTACTGCCGCAAAAACGCACTCAAGGTAAGTCGTTCTTTCTTCCTCGGCCCATCTTCCGTTCCATAATTTTTCTGACAGGCTTTATCTTTAGGGCTCGCTTAGCCAATTCGTCGTTGGCTGCTTTGAACGTTCCGATGGTTGCCTCTTTGGCAAAATAAGCCAACATGCCAACGCTGTTTTTGACATTGCGGGGGCTAAGATCACTCTGAGCAATCGTTTCCCGCATATAATACAACATGAAGCTTGCGCTGTTTCCTATTTCCTTGGGGCTGAGGCTTTTTGCCGCATCTTTCCAGCCTTTCTTGATGTCGTCCCTAAAGAAATAGCCGAGACCTAAAGTCATCAGCGTTCCTTGCGCGATGGTCGCGGCAGCCGCAAACTCTTCCCCCCCTTGCTTTGATTGTATTGTAAAGCAACGCCGGTGCACCAATAGCGACCGTGAGGAGAGTGGCGAGATTTATTCTGCGGTCTTTCTTCTCTTGTTCCAGCGTTTTGATGTTTTGTTCAAACTTATTCCCAAATTCTGTGGCCGTTTTCGAAAGCTCGTCGCAAGACTTACCGTATTCTTCGATTTCTTTTGCGCTAATACCTGTCGGGTTGCTGTCTATGAACTCACGGATGTCCAGCAAATCAATTTCACAATCCCGAAACCATGCTTCGCCTTCTTTTGCTTGTTCAATGTTGTGCGGAGCCTTTAACAGAAGGAGGGCTGCTTTTTTGGCCTTGGCGATTCTGGCTTTCTCTTCCGCCAGTATTTGGGGGAGATTTGATGCGGTGATTTTCTTTTGCTGTTCAGCCATAAAATCCATCCCTAAATAAAGAGCCTTAATCAGTCTGTGCATTCTATACAAAAAACACGAAACTAATAAGCAAAAACAATGGGTTACAAGAAGTTAACTAATGCCCCTCGTGATGGATGGGGTCTGTGTTCTGCAATTTCAGGAACTTATATGATTACAATTTTCTTAAGAGTGCCCTTCCGAGATCACCCCAACACTTCCGCAATCTTCTTAGAGATCGTATCCGCCGCCTCTTTGATCGGGTTTGCCGCCAAATGAGCGTAACGCGCTGTTGTCTTTGCGTCCTTGTGGCCCAGCAACGCTCCAATCATCAGCAAATGACCTAACCGGATTTTGCTCTAACCAAAACGGGGCCTTAGGCCCCGTTTTGGTTAAGTACCGCCCCGCCGCATTTGGAATGCGGAAAAAGCGCTCGACGACAATCTCCGGAATCTCTCCACGAAGGGAAAATTTTCAAGGGAAGGCAAGCTCAAGAACGGCATACTTCCTAATTTCAGTTTTCGGTTCGAATCTTCTCCTCCGCCCACACCTATACCCCCAACGCCCGCAGGACGGCATCGTTCATTTCCGGCGAACCGATGGTCAGGCGCACCGCGCCTTTTTTCACGCCGTCCATACCGCGCGCGAGGATGCCTTGACGGCGCAATTTATCCATAAATTTCGCCGTATCGTCCGTTTCGATGAAGAAAAAATTCGTCTCGCTGGGCCAGACGCGCAAGACGCCTTCGGCTTTGGGTAACGCCGCCGCAAGGCGCGCCCTTTCTTTTTTAATCATCTCGCGCATGGTCGCGCTTTGCGCGAGGCCCTCGTTTGAGAGCGTATCAAGCGCGGCGCGGATCGCGCTGGCCGCAATCGGATAGGCCGGAAGCAGCGCCGGAAGGACGGCGATCAATTCGCGCGGGCCCAAAACGCCGCCCACGCGCTCGCCCGCCAGCGAATGCGCCTTGGAAAGCGTGCGCAAAATCGCAAGGTTCGGCACCTTGTTCAGATAAGGGACGAACCCCACCGGGTCGCTTGAAAAAGCCACGTAGGCCTCGTCCGCCACCACAAGGCTTTTACCCGCCCGCATTTCGCAAATTTTCAGGATGTCTTCCTTGCGCATGGCGTGGCCCTGCGGCGCGGCGGGCGTCGGGATGAAGACGAGCTTCGTATCGTCCGTGAACGCTTTTTCAATCGCGGGCAGGTCAAGCTGGCCGTCGTCTTCCCTTAAGGGAACGGAGATCACGCCCGCGCCCTGTATTTTCGCATAGACCGGGTACATCGCGAAGGTCGGCGGACAGATCAAAATGCTGTCCTTGCCGGAACGGCAAAACAGGCGGATCATCGCGTCGATGGATTGGTCGCTGCCGCAACTCGTCGAAATTTCGTCCGCCTTCACGCCCCACAAGTCCGCCAGCCGCTCGCGCAGGGGCAAGGGCTGCGATTCCACATAACGGTGGGGATCGCACAAATCCGCCATCGGCCCAAAAGGAGGCCACGGGCTTTCGTTCGCGTCGAGCTTGATCGCGGGCGGCGGACCGGAAGCCTCCGTCGCGGCGGAACTGTAGCCCTTAAAACCTTGCAGGTCCGGACGGATGAGCGAGAGAAGAGCGGACATGCCCCCTGGTTTCCCCCAAAAAAAATACGGCAGAGGCAAAGACATAGCACCAAAACCCCGCCTTGCGCCATAGGCCGCTTTCTATTTCGAAAAGCCTTTTATGAAACGGTTCGGGCTTTGGGCGATCTGCCGGGTGCGCTGGAAATATATGGATCGGCGGCTCGTGAAAAAGGGCCCGGCGTTGCCGCCGGACCCTTTTTCCGAGAAAGCCAGCCGGACGATTACTTCGTCGCGGAGCCTTTCAGCTTCGAAAGCGCGCGGATCTTCACGCGGACCGTCGCGGGCTTCGCGGCAGCCTTCATCATCTCGCCCGTCGCCGGGTTGCGAATGAGCGTGCCGGCTTTGCGGGCCGGAACCTTGCGCAACGTGATCTTCAAAATGCCGGGGAGCGTAAACTCGCCGACGCCCTTCGGGTGCACCGCGCCGAGCATCACGCCTTCAAGCGTGGCCAGCATACCGGCCGCAACCTTGCGGGGAACATCGTTCGCCTCGGCAATGAGCGAGACGAGCGCCGACTTGGTGAGGGGATCCTTGACCGGGCGGATGACGGCGCCGGCCTTGGCAGCTTTTTTCGTAGCCATATGGTTTGCTCCTTTGGTTGAACGGATTGCTGAAACGGCAAGCCTTCTGCCCCTATCAGAATCACTTGCTTGATATTAGCCATCCCGCGAGGGGGGCGCAAACGGAAGTCGCAAGGAAAACCCGTCAAAACAGGGCAAAAACGCATAAAAAGCGCCTTTTCAGCGGGAAAATGAGGCCTTTTGGACACACCTCGGCTTTCCCGAAAGGAAAGAAAGCCGATTCGGGCTCGGAAAAACGGGCCGAAAAGCTCTTATCTGATTCCGTTTCGAATCAGGTGTTCCGCGTATTTTTTATCTTTGTCCTCGATATGGCCCAAAAGCCAAGCCCTCAAAAAAACGGCGTCGTCTTCGCCGAAACAGGCCTGCGGATCTTTCTCATATTCCTCTCGCGCTTTCTCAATCTGGTCGAGAAGAGCGGCGTGTTCCGCCGCATGGGCCGCCGCGTCCGGGTATCCCGTCTGTTGGAAGTAACCTTCCTCGTTCCGGAAATGGACGCGCGCGTGAACAACGATCTCGTCGAAAAGCCCCATCAGCTCTTTCTTCGGCTTTTTCTCTCGCACGCTGTCGTAAATTCGATCGAGCATCGAGATGAGCGCCCGATGCTCGATATCGATGCTCTCGATGCCGATCTTTATCGACTCGTTCCATTCCACAAACGGCATGGCGCCCTCCTCATACAGGCAACGAGGGGTCGTTTTAGCAATTGCAAGCAGAAAAAGACGTTAAGGGAAAATATACGGGGATGTGCTATTCGCCTGTCTCGGCCATGGACTTGATGAGTTCATAGACCTTGCGACGCGTCTTCGCGTCCGAAATGCGGTAATAGGCCCGGATCAGCTCCAGCGTCTCGCGCCGATAAAGAACTTCAAGGTCTCCGGCGGGCGCGCCTTCGACCGGCGTTTGCTCTTTTTCCGCGAAGCCAGCCGACGGATAGAGAGACGCTCTCTCGCCCCGCACGTCGTCGAAGAAATAGGAAACCGGAACGTCAAGAAGCTTGGCGAACTGGAAAAGGCGACTGGCGCCCATGCGGTTCGCGCCGCGCTCATATTTCTGAATCTGTTGGAACGTAAGGCCGCCCGCTTTGCCGAGCTGCTCCTGGCTTAGGCCCAGCAGGTTGCGCCGCAGGCGCAAACGCGCGCCAACATGAACGTCGACGGGATCGGGATGCGCGCTTCGTTTTTGTTTTATCGGTGCTACTTTTCTTATCATGGCGCTCTAGATTCTGAACACGCGCCTGTATGGACAATTTCAGGCCAAATGAAAAGAAGAATTTTATATACCCATTACTTTCGTGGAATTTGACTTATCAGAAGAACGAGGACCGTAACTGCAAACATTAACCAAGAAGTCCTGTCTTTTTGTTTTTCTTGAATCGTTCCGCCCGCGATCGCCTGGGGCAAATCCGCGTCCACGAACCCGGTTTCCTTTTCTCCGATAGTGGCCGTCACGCGCCCGTATGGGTCCACGACGCCGGTGATTCCTTTGTTGGCGACCCTGACAAGCGGCAGCCCCTCTTCGATCGCGCGAACGCGAGCAATGGCGAAATGCTGGGCCGGACCGATGGTTCCTTCGTACCAGGCGTCGTTCGTAACGTTCAAAAGAAAGGCGGGAGGATCGTCCCGGGCCGCGACTTCGCCGGTGAAAATAGCCTCGTAGCAGACAAGCGGGCTAAAGGGCGGCAACCCGGCTGCTCGCAACGAGCGAACGCCCTGCCCCGGCGTAAAATCCGTCCCCAAAGCGGTGATCACCCGAAACGGAATGACCGAACGCCAAGGCATATATTCCCCGAATGGAACGAGATGATGCTTATCGTAGCCCCCGACGACGTTTCCTTTCGAATCCATGACGATCAGGGAATTGTAATAAAGAGGCTTTTCCCCCTCGCCAGGGCCTCGGCGGACGACGCCCGTCAAAAGAGAAGCGCCGGACGGCATTTTTTGGGCAATCTCGCGACGAACCCCCGGCTCCTCGGTCAAATAAAAGGCCGTGGCGGTTTCCGGCCAGATGAAATGCGTGACGGGCTTTTCGGCCTTTTGCGTGAAGCTCAAGTCGAGAAGTTTTTCAAGATTCAAGTATCTCTGACTCGGCTCCCACTTGCCGCTTTGCTCGATATTCGGCTGGACAAGGCGAAGGCGGACGTCCGGAACATTCGCCGTTTCCGCGCCGCTCAGTCTTAGCTGTCCCCAAACGCCGAGGCCGATCATAACGGCAAAACCGAGAATCGCGCATAGGATGGCGGAACGTTTTTTCTCCGCGACAAAAAACGCGGCGGGCAAAACCGCCCAAAAGAGAGTCAATAGCGTGAGACCTTCGATGCCGATGACGCTCGTGATTTGCAGCATGGGCAAAACGTCGCCCCAGACATAGCCCGTCATGTCCCACGGAAAGCCGGTAAACAAATGCCCCCGCGCGACATCGGCCAGAAACCAACACAAGGCAAAAAAGAAAACGCCGCTTGTTTTATGGAGGCCGTAACGCGCCGCTGCCAGCGCGGCAAGGCCGTAATAGATCGCAAACAAAGCCGGAAGCCCGGCCACGGCCAAAGGTAAAACCCACCAGAATGTTTCGATGTCGACGAAAAGCGCCCCGGCAATCCAATGCAGGCAGACAATTAAAAGACCGAAAGCGAAGAACCAACCGGTGAGGAAAGCTTTGCCGTCCTTTCCCGTCATTGCGAGGCCCTTTAGGGCCGAAGCAATCCAGAGCCGTTGCAGGCTGGCGCTCAATGACTCTGGATTGCTTCGCTTCGCTCGCAATGACAAATTTTTGTTTTCTCTCAATAAAAGAACCAATCCTGGGAACGAGAGCCACAGGACGGGAATCGCGTTGAACGGCGGAAAGGCCAGCCCCGCCAAAGCGCCGAGAAGAAAAGCGAGGCCGAATCTTTTGCCTGCAGACAAAGAAAGAAAAAAGGAATAGGTCAACGCCGTCATCTTGAACATACCGTCATGCCCGCGAAAGCGGGCATCCCGTTTGGTTTAGTTTTCCCTTCCGCCATCTTCCCGCAAGGATGGATTCGGCAAGGGCAAGATCGATGATAAGAAGGTAAACCGGGAAGGCGATTTCCGAAAACCCCATGTTCTTTGCGACAAGAATCCCCGTCGTCGCGGAAAAGATTCCCGTAACGTAAAGCCATATGGTTTCACTTTCAGGGTGAGTCCATCCCTTTTTCAGGGTAGGAACGCAGGCAGCGCCGTCGCTTAGAATAGCAAACAGGATAGCGATGTTCGGATTCTTCGTTATCAGCCAGAGAAGAAGGGCGGCCAAAGATAACGCGCCGCAAGCCCAATCGAAAGGTCCTAATTTCCAAATGGCGTTTTTATTTCTAAAAGAAGCCAACAAAACAAGAAGGGGGCCAAACCCCGCAATAAAACCGGGGAGAACTGCCCACGTTACTCCTTGCACAAGCGCCGCGACAACGGCGATCATCGGGGCTAAAGCCCAAAGAAAGAAGGAGACACGGTTAGGCTGCGAACGACCTTTCAGCGTATCCCAAACATAAATGGACGCCCCTCCCAAATTGACAAACGCACCGAGGACAACGAGATATTCCATCACCTCTCCAACGGCTTGTATTTAAGCCTGTGAGGTTGGTCGGCCTCGGCGCCGAGGCGGCGGCGGCGGTCCGCTTCGTAATCCTGATAATTGCCCTCAAACCAGACAACTTGGCTATCGCCCTCAAAAGCCAGGATGTGCGTCGCGATGCGATCCAAAAACCAGCGATCATGGCTGATGACCACGACGCAGCCCGGAAAATCGACGAGCGCGTCTTCAAGCGCCCGCAGCGTTTCGATGTCGAGATCGTTGGAAGGCTCGTCAAGCAGCAGAACATTCGCGCCGGATTTGAGCATTTTGGCCATATGCACGCGGTTGCGTTCGCCGCCCGAAAGCTTGCCGACGACTTTTTGCTGGTCCGGCCCCTTAAATCCGAACGCCGCAACATAGGCGCGGGACGGCATGGAACGTTTGCCGAGGTCGATCACGTCCGCGCCGCCCGATATTTCTTCCCACACCGTCTTGTTCGGAGAAAGCGTTTCGCGGCTTTGATCGACATAGCCGAGCACCGCCGTGTCGCCGATCTTAATCGAACCGGCGTCCGGCTTTTCCGTGCCCGTGATCATCCTAAAGAGCGTCGATTTGCCCGCGCCGTTCGCGCCGACGATGCCCACGATGCCGCCCGGCGGAAGCCGGAAAGACAGATCGTCGATCAGCAACCTGTCGCCGTAACCCTTGCGCAGATGTTCCGCCTCCACAACAACCTGCCCCAGCCTCGGCGGCGTGGGAATGATGATCTGCGCCGTCTCCGGCGCCTTGTTTGCGTTCTGCGCGAGAAGATCCTCGTAAGCCGCGATACGCGCTTTGCTTTTGGCGTGGCGCGCCTTGGGCGACTGACGTATCCATTCCAGCTCGCGCGCCAAAGTGCGCTGCCTGGCGCCCTCGTCGCGGGCTTCCTGCTCCAGCCGTTTTTGCTTTTGCTCCAGCCAGGAGGAATAGTTGCCCTCGTAAGGAATGCCGTTGCCGCGATCCAGCTCCAAAATCCAGCCTGTGACCTGATCCAAAAAGTACCGATCGTGGGTCACAAGGATGACCGCGCCGGGATATTCGACCAAGTGCCGCTGCAACCAGGCGATGGATTCCGCGTCCAGATGGTTTGTCGGTTCGTCGAGCAAAAGTAGGTTCGGCTTTTGCATCAAAAGGCGGCACAGGGCCACACGGCGTTTTTCGCCGCCAGACAGCTTCGTCACATCGGCCTCGCCCGAGGGGCAACGCAGGGCGTCCATCGCTATTTCCACACGGCGCGAAAGGTCCCAGGCGTCGGCAGCGTCGATCTTTTCCTGAAGTTCGGCCTGCTCGTCGATCAGTTTTTGCATTTCGTCCGGGTCTTCCACTTCGCCGAGACGATTGCTTACCTCTTCAAAACGATCAACCAAGCCTTTGATTTCGCCAAGTCCCGCCAGAATGTTCTGCTCAACCGTCAGCTTGGGATCCAGCTCCGGCTCCTGCGGCAGATAGCCGACCGTCGTGCCTTCGGCTGCAAAGGCTTCACCCGAGAAGTCATGGTCCAGACCGGCCATGATCTTCATAAGGGTGGATTTGCCAGCGCCGTTCGGTCCCAAAATGCCGATCTTGGCGTCGGGATAGAAAGACAGACGAATATTGTTCAAGACCGCCTTGCCGTTCGCAAAAGTCTTGGTCACGCCGTTCATGACGTAGATGTATTGATAATTTGCCATAGGCGGGGTTTAGCACAGAGAAAGACGAGGAGCAAATCTACCTGTCGCCCCTACGGGAGCGGATATAATCCGCCAGCTTTCGATCATGCTTTCCAATATGGTCCTTGAGCCAAAAGGCCGCAAACTCCAGAATTTCCCGCGCAGCTTCGCCGCGCCCTTTTTCCAATTCCGCGCGCAGAGACTGGTAACGCGCCCAGCCTTCCTGATGCGCTTTATGATGCGCCAAAAGGTCAGGGTATTTATGAAGTTCCATAAGACCTTCTTCGTCCACAAAGTGCCGCTCAATCGTCCGGCCAAGCGTGTCGATCATCTCCAGAGCCCCTTTTGGCCCGCGCCCTGTCATCATGTCCGAAAAAAACCGATTGATCTGCTTGATGATCTTCTGGTGATGCTCATCGAGCGTTCCCTTATCGACAGAAAGCTCCTCGCTCCACGCGGCAAGCCTGTACTCTTCCTCGTCGCCGCGCACCATGTCGAGAAACCGCCCGACCTCGTCGTTGAGTTTCGTCGCTTGCTGCGAAAGCTCGCTGGCCGCGTCGCTGATCTGCCGCGCCGCCTCGCCAGCCTCGCGCGAGGAAGCTTCGACCTTCGCGATGCTGGAAGAAACCTCTTCGGTTCCGGCGGCGACCTGTTCGACATTGCGCGAGATTTCCGTCGTCGCGCCATCCTGCTGCTCGACAGCCTGCGCGACAGAGCCGCTGATACGCCCCATCTCTTCGATCACGCCGACGATGGCTTCAATCGCGCAAACGGCCTCTCCCGTGCCGGTCTGAATCACGCCGATCCGTTTTCCGACCTCCTCCGTCGCCCTGGACGTCTGGCCCGCGAGATTCTTCACCTCTCCCGCCACGACGGCAAACCCCTTGCCCGCCTCGCC
>CAZZDK010000008.1:69230-69504 GCA_964652235.1 uncultured Rhodospirillaceae bacterium | reverse complement strand
GTTGAGCGCAAGCAGGTTCGTTTGGCTTGCGATATCGTCGATCAACGAAACAATCTCGCCGATTCCCGTGACGTTCTCGGCGAGCGTTTGGATAAGCTTTCTCGCCTTGCCGGCCTCGTCTTCGGCCTTCTGGGCCACCTTCTTCGTATGATCGACCTGCCCCGCGATCTCGCGTATCGAAGAACTCAATCGCTCTCCCGCCGCCGCCACCGTTTGTACGTTGTTGGCCGATTGTTCCGCCGCGCCGGCGACCGTCGTCGCCTGGGCGCTGGAC
>CAZZDK010000008.1:42217-69150 GCA_964652235.1 uncultured Rhodospirillaceae bacterium | reverse complement strand
TGTGGACAATGCCGCCCACTTGCGTTTCGAACGCATCGGCCATTTCGCGCAAGGCGGCCTTGCGGTCCTGTTCCGCCCGCTTTTTTTGTTCTTCGTGTTCGCGGGCTAGGCGTTCATTTTCTATCGCGTTTTCCTTAAATACCTCGACGGCCTTGGCCATTATGCCGATTTCGTCGCGCCTTTCCAGCGAAGGCACGTCAACCGTCCTGTCTCCGTCGGCCAGGCGTCGCATCGCGTTCGTCATGCCCAAAATGGGCCGCGAAACGCTCTGGCCTATCAAAAAGGCGAACAAGAGACCGAGAGCGAAAGCCAGCACCGAAAGCAACAAGGCTTCTTTTTTGGCCCGCTCGATAGAACCAAACGTCTCCCGCTTGATCCCTCGCATCGTTTCTTCCTGAAGCGCGAGCGTTTCAAGCGCGATCACCCTGAAAGCCACGCCGATGTCGGCCAGCTCTTGCAGCGCTCGGGCGCGCAGAGCCTCCTTCGTTTCCGCCTCCGCCGCGGCGGCTTTCTTGAGATTCTCAAAAGAACGCATATAGGAATCGAAAAGCGCCTGCATTTTCCCGAAGTTTTCCAGGCGCTTTGGGTCTTTGGATGTGCTGATGGCCTCGGCGATAAGCGTTTTGAACTCGGCCTGGGCCTCGTCGATCCTCTGAAGCGATTTCGCGTCCGCCTCGTAGGCGTAGCGCGTCGCGTTCCGGCGCATTTCGCTGACGACGGTGACGATCTTCGAAACACGCGCGGCGTTTCCGGCAACGCGGTCATACCGGTTCATCTCGTCGCCCGTCCTTTCGAGAGAAGCGACGCCGTTAAAGGCGACCAGGGCGAGAAAAGCTAGAACGATTCCAAAACCGACGAAAACGCGAACGCCGATTTTCAATTTAGAAAACATGGACATGGGGGCCTCTTGATGGGACAAACCGCCTGGGAAAAACGATTCGCGCCCTTTATTTACACCATTGTATTCAAGCCGTCTTTAGGGTTTTTCGAGCATGGGCGCTGAAAAATAAGTCGTTTTTCTTTGAAAACGAATCAGATAGTCTTTTAATCTCCTCCCTTCTCCCGCCCCCTTCCCTGGTGTTCCCATGTTCTCCTCGTCCCGTGCCGTCGCTTCGGAAGCCCCTGTCGCGCCCGCTGAAGACAGGTCATCGTATTCCCCTGATATTTCCGTTGTTAAAGAAGAGATCGAAAAACTCTCTTCCGACGAAGCTTCTTTGGCCCTTTTATCCAGAAACGATCCCATCGGGATTCTGCTTCGTCCCGCCGCGCGGGCCTTGCGCGGCAAGTCGCGACAAATGCTCAAAAGCATCGTGAACATCTGGGTTGAGCAGACGAAACCCCTTCTCGGTATCGCGGAAATGTTTCGCGATATGCGCGACCTTGAAAAACGCAGCCAGACCATGGCCGCCGCCGCCGAGGAAATGACGGCCTCCATTAACGAAGTCGCGCGCTCAGCGGAACTCGTGGCGGACGAGGCCAAAAACGTCAAACACGATCTTTCGACCAGCGTCGAACAGGTGACAAGCGCTCTTGTTTCCATGAGCGAGATTTCCGGCGCCTTTAGCCTTTTATCTGAAAAAGTGCAAACGCTCGACAACGCTTCCGAACAAATAGCCGCCATCCTTAAGACCATTGAGAAAATCGCGGCTCAGACGAACCTGCTCGCCCTTAACGCGACCATCGAAGCCGCGCGGGCGGGCGAAATGGGCAAAGGATTCGCCGTCGTGGCGGGCGAGGTCAAAACGCTCGCCAAGCAAACCGCAGGCGCAACAGAAGACATCCGCCAACGCGTCGCGGCGCTTAAAGACGGCATGAACGATATTCTCGCCTCAATGAACGAAGGCGCTCAAAAAGTTCAGAAAGGAACCGCCGTCATCCAATCCGTAAACGACGGAATTCATCAGGTCGGCGGGCGCGTGGACGAAGTGACGCAGAAAATGGTCAGCGTTTCCGCGACGGTGCAGGAACAATCCGTCGTCGTCAGCGAGGTGACGGGCAACGTGGCCGCCATCGCCCAGATGAGCAAAGACGTGATTCAAAAAGTCGAAGGCGTGACGGACGGCCTGCAAAAAGCCAGCGATCACGTGCGCGACGGCCTGGCCGAAGCCACTAAGGCCCTCGACGCCGAAATGCTCGTCATGGTCGCCAAGGCCGATCATGCCTCGTTCAAGAAACGCATTATCGATACGATCCTCGGCATGGGACAGGAAAAAAGCGCGACGCTCGCCAATCATCATTCTTGCCGTCTCGGCAAGTGGTATGAATCCTCGGCAAGCGAGGCGTTCAAAGCCATGCCGGCCTTCAGCCAACTGGCCGGGCCGCATGAAAAGGTCCACGCTATAGGTAAGCGGGTTTTGGAATTGCACGAGGCCGACGATTACGGTGCCGCGCTGGCCGAAGCCCAAAAACTCGATCAAGCTTCGAGCGAAGTCCTCGCGCTTTTGGACGAGTTACACAGGGCCGTTTCAGAGCGCAGGGACGATTGATCCGCGCTCTTGAACGGGCAAAAGAGAGAAGGAAAAGCTTGAAGAACGGCCGTAAAAAGGCTGTTTATCGCATTTTCCTTGCGCCCGCCCCTGGCTTTGGGTTAAAAGCCTCCCCCTCATGTCCCCTTCGTCTAGAGGCCTAGGACGCCGCCCTCTCACGGCGACAACACGGGTTCGAATCCCGTAGGGGACGCCATTGAAATGAAAAAAGCCCCTTTGGGGCTTTTTTCATTTCAATAACCTCCCCACGAGATTTGAAGCCGGACAAAGGGTTCGACGACGAGCCATTCAATAAAGCACCCGCGCACGTGTGCGCGGGCGCACAAAAATAAAAATAAAAGGCATGGCGCAGACAGGCAGGGCCCCCGCGAAAGCGGGGGGGGGTGGGACTGCAATCCCGTAGCCGCCGCAAGGAGGCATTTCGCGGCAGGGCCGACTTATTTCAAAATCAACGGACTTTCAAATTCAAAACCGAATTCCACAATCGGTTTTTTTAACGCTTCCGAAAATTCATTGTATGTCCCCGCGACTTGCGTAAAGCCATTTTTCTTATAAAAATCCATAGCTGCTTTATTGGCATCGCTGACAAGCAACCGTAAAAATTCCGTGTCTCTTCGTTTTGCAATTTCGAGCGCATAGCTCAACGCCAACGTGCCGATGCCCTGCCTTAGAAACCTGGCGTTTACGCCCACGCGGCATAAATATACGGCCTTTGCGCTTTTGTTTCTCCACTCAAAACAATCCGCTCCCTCCACGGAATCGCACGCGCAAAAAGCCGCGGTTATCTCATTCCGGTCGGTTATTAAGTACAAATTTCCGTTTTCAATATCGCCTGCGAAATCTTCATAAGGGTAAAGCTCATCCCAGATCATGACCCCGTTCTTATACATATTCTCTGTGATTTCTCGAAACATCACCCTTAATGCCGGCAGGTCCTTTTTCTGCGCAACGCAAAGCTCCATCTTACGCCTCACCACCCCAACGCTTTGTGGGCTTCGACCGAGAGGGAGGCGACGGAACCCTGGTAAATAGCGCGCCCTTTTTCCAGAACAACGACACGATCGGCCAGACCCGCCGCCGTGTGGCGGTTTTGCTCGGACAAAAGAATCGCAAGACCCTGCTTTTTCAATTCGACAATCGCCGCGTTGACTTGTTCGACGACCACGGGCGCAAGGCCTTCCGTCGGCTCATCGAGGAGCAAGCAATCAGGATTGGTCATGAGCGTCCTCGCGACGGTCAACATTTGCTGCTCGCCACCGGAAAGCTGGCCGCCGAGATGGTCCTTTAGCTCTTCAAGCTTCGGAAAGAGTTTTATGACGCCCTCAATCGTCCATCTCACCTGCTTTCCGGGCACATGGCGCTGCGCAGTAAGCAAGTTTTCCAAAACGGTAAGTTTGCTGAAAATCCGCCTGTCTTCCGGAACGTAGCCCAGGCCAAGCCGCGCCCGTCGGTAACTCCTCAGTTTCCGCAAATCCTGGCCGCGATAAAGGACCGCGCCGGATGTCGCCTGAACCGCACCGATAATGGCCTTCATCGTCGTGGATTTACCCGCGCCGTTGCGCCCCAAAAGCGCGACGAAGACCATCTGCACGTTTTCCAGAACCGTCATGCTGGCGAACGTCGCCGTGATCTGAAACGTGCGCCCGATGCCGAGCCGAGCGATGCGGCGCGGCAGACGGCCCGTTATGTCGTGCGGCCTGGGCGTTTCGGTTCTGTCCAGCTCATGCTCCTGCTCAAGACGTATGCGCTCGGCGGTCGTCAGAGCGGCGGGGTTATAGATGATTTTGCCGCTATCGGGCCTAAGCTGGCCACCGATGCAGTTGAAGGTCGTCGTTTTGCCCGCGCCGTTGGGACCGATCAGCGCGACGATCTGCCCCAGACGGACGTCGAACGACACTCCCCCCACGGCCTCCACGCCGCCGAACGACTTATGAAGCGATGCTATGGTGAGAAGAGGCGTCGAATGGCCGTTCGTCATGCCTGTTATTTCTTTCCGCTCCGAAGCTTCAAAATAACGTCGTCCGGCGGAGAATTGTCGTTCACGTTGAACTCGGTCCAATCCCGGATCACGGCCTTGTCGTCTTTCACATCTGTCAGGCCGACCCAGTAAAGGACCGTCGCCTGGTGGTCGATGGGGCGGATCGTCTGCTTGCCGTAGGGCGAATCGAACGTCAGGCCGGGAAACGCGGCGACAATCTTCGCCGGATCGGTCGAACCCGCTTTCTCGATCGCCGCCGCCGCCGCCTTCACGCCGTCATAGCCCATGACCGTATAGACTTTCGGATCCTCCTTGAACTTCTCCCGATACTTCTTCATGAAGGCGGCAAGCTCTGGCTTTTTCTCTTTAACTTCATCGTAGGGATAACCGACTGAAACCCACCCCTTCGGCATTTCCGCGCCCAACATTTGCACATGGTCTGGCAGGCCTATCGTCGGAAAGATAAAGATGCGGTCCTTAAGAAAACCGCGCTTCTTCGCCTCACGGACGAATTTCACGATGTCCGTTCCGAACAGGGCCGCAAAAACCACGTCCGGCTTGGCGCGCTCAAGCGCCGCCAAGGTCGGCCCTGGCGCCATCTTGTCGTAAGCGGGCCATTGCTCGCCGACCCATTCAGGATTCAAGCCTCTGGCCGCGCTTAATTCCTTCACCGTCGCGACAAGCGTTTTTCCGAATTCGAGATTCGGCGCAAGGGCCGCCCATTTTTTATTTTTCAGCTTGTCGCCGTAAACTTCCATAGCCTTTTGCAGAGAGCCGGAAACCCAGGCATAACCGCCGGGCGTTGTCCGTATCATATATTCATTGCCATTATCCCAAATGACAGTATCGGCCTCAGAAGACGTAACAACAAATGGAAATTTGTTCTGCTTGGCCCAGGATCCCACCGCAATGGATGCCTGTGAGAGGTCGCAGTTAATGATGATATCGACCTTGTCGCGACTTTTCAGCTCTTCCGCCAAGCGAACGGATTCGCTCGGATCAAACTTGCTGTCGCGGAAAAGTATTTCTACAGGCCGCCCCAGAATGCCGCCCTTGGCGTTGATCTCTTCCACCGCCATTTCGACGCCTTTTCTGTAGGGTTCGACAGAAAAAGCGCCGCCTGTAAAAAGGTCGATACTGCCGATCCTGATGGGAACCTTCACCTCTTCCGCCAAGGAGGGAGCGATAAGAAAGCTCAGTCCCAGAGCCGCGAGCAAAAGACGCTTTTTCATGCGCTTTCTCCTTTGCGTTTTTCAAGCCAACTATTGAAGGCCCCGACGATCCCCTGGGGAAAGAAAATGACAATCGAGAGAATAACCAATCCCATCGTGAAGCGCCAGACTTCGGCCTGGCGGCTGACCTCGCCCTTAACCCAGATGTAGGCCGCGCTGCCGACCAGCGGACCCGAAAGCGTGTTCATCCCGCCGAGCAGCGTCATGATAAGGGCATCCAAAGTCGCGTGAACGTCCAAGGTCGTGGGGAAAACGCTGCCCTTGCTATAGGCGAACAAAGCCCCCGCCAGGCCCGCGAACGCGCCCGAAACGCCAAAACCGATCCAGCGCAGACGGTTGCCGTTCAGACCGACGGCTTCGGCCCGCTGCGCCTGGTCGCGCACGGCGCGAAGCGCGGAGCCGTAGGGCGTAAAAATCTCATACCGCAAAAAGAGAAAGGAGGCGCCGCAAAGCGCCAGAACCATATAATAAAAAACGGCCTTGTCGCTGGTCCAGGCAGCGGGCCAGACCCCGGCGATCCCCGTATCGCCGCCCGTCACGTCGTACCATTGCGAGGCCGCCGCCCAGACCATCTGGGCAAACGCGAACGTAAGCATGGAAAGATAAAGGCCGCTGCTTCGCACGCAAAACCAGCCGAAAAGAACGGCGGCCCCCACGGCGGCGACGGGCGCGGCCAGCAAGGCCAGCGGCATCGAGACGCTGGCGAACTTAACCAACAACGCGACCGCATAAGCGCCCGCGCCGAAATAAAGCGCGTGACCGAAAACGCCGACGCCGCCCGGCCCCATGATGAAATGCAAGGACGCCGCAAAAAGGCCGAAGATCAAAATCTCGGACACGAGGACGAGCGTATATTCGTCCGCGATCCAAGGCAGAGCAAACAGGAAAAGGCCCAGCGCCAGCAAGGCGGCGCGCACCGCTTTTCCCGGCCTGCGCAGAAGCGCGTTGCCGCTGAGCCCCTTTTCAACAATTGCGTCTTCCGGACGGCCCAGAAGTCCATAGGGACGAAAGAAAAGAACGACCGCCATGATCAAAAACAGCAAGACGAGCGTAATGCCCGGAAAAACGAGAAGCCCGAAAGCCTGCACGACGCCGACGATGACGGAGGCCAGAGCCGTGCCGTAGAGGCTGCCCATGCCGCCGATCACGACGATGATGAAGGCGTCGATGATCATATTGGAATCCATAAGGGCCGTGACTCCTTCGCGCGGGAGCTGGAGCGCGCCGCCGAGCCCGGCCAGAAAGCTTCCCAGGGCAAAAACGCCCGTAAAGAGCCATTTCTGATTGACGCCCAGATGGCCGACCATTTCGCGGTCTTCCGTCGCGGCGCGAAGCAAAATCCCGAAGCGCGTTTTGTGAAGGAGAAGATAAAGGGAGCCCATCACCAAAAGGGCAAGAACGATCAGGAAAAGATCATAGGTCGGAAAGGGCGCGCCCAGAATCGTCACCGCGCCATCCAAACCCGGCGCCTGCGGCCCCATAAGAGAGTCCGCCCCCCAAAGCCACCGCACAACGTCTTGAATGATCATCAAGACGCCGAATGTCGCCAGAAGTTGCAAAAGTTCCGGCACATGGTAAATGCGGCGTAAAACCGCTATTTCGATCACGGCGCCGATCGCGCCCGTTCCCAAAGCAGCCAGCAAAAGCGCGAGCCAGAAACCCATGCCCTCCGCGCCCAGCCATTGCGTCGCGCTGTAAGCCATATAGGCGCCGAGCATATAAAGCCCACCATGCGCGAAATTCAAAATGCGCGTCACGCCGAAAATGAGGCTGAGGCCGCTGGAGACCAGAAACAGGACGGCGGCAGTGGAAAGCCCCGTAAGAAACTGAATAAGGAGAGCCGACAAAGAACCCCCGCGAGTCGCTGGAAAAGGCCTAACCTTATGACACACCGGGGTTTTTCTGACAAGAAAAGCCCTGTGGAAAAAGGGCCGGGGAAAAGCTTATAATACCCTGCGTTTTCCTTATTTTAAGCGGTTAGGTTTTGCAGATGAATCATTGCCATGTTCTTTTTATTCCAGGCTATAGAGAGCCTTTTTTTTACATGGCGCGGGAACAGCTTGAGCGCGTTTCGCGCCCTCTCCCCTTTTCGGCGATCTGCTATCATGAAGGCGAAAAGCCTTTCGCTCCCGCCATTCCCTTTGAGGAAATGGTCCGCAATGCCGTCTCTGCCTTTGGGAAAATATCCTCTCCTGCCATCCTTGCCGGACACAGCGGCGGGGCGAATGTCGCCCTGGCGGCGGCGCAGCAGGTTAACCCCCAAAAGTTGGTCGGCGTTTTATGCCTTGGCCCCCTGCTTCCTTCAACGCTCGGATGCGTGCCCCATGAGCTTTTATCCCCCAAAGAACAGGAAAGCATGAGGCAATTCGTTCTGGCTGCAACGGAAATGCTCGGCGCGCTTCCCGCTTGGCGGTCCATGCCCCGGATGGCTTTCGTCGGCGCGGAACTGGATCGGGCTGTTCCTTACGAAACCCTTGCCGGGTTCGTCCGCGCCCTTCCCGCGAACAGAGGGGCTCTCTTCCCCTGCTCTGGCGGCCACAGCTTCGCGGGCGACAACCCGGCCCACGTCATTCGAAAAGCGCTTTTTTCTCTCGTTTGTCCTTAGACAAAACTATCTGGCCCTTTCAGCGATTCCCCAAAATCCGTCGCTGTTAAGGCTGGCGGAGCCGACCAGAACGCCGTCGATCTCGGCCTCGGCCAGAATTTCGCCTGCATTGTTCGGGGTCACCGAGCCGCCGTAGAGAATCTGAACCGCGCCGCCCATGGGACCAAGTGATGCGCGAATGGCTTTGTGAACTGCGCGGATTTCATCGACGCTCGGCGTTTCGCCGGACCCGATGGCCCAGATGGGCTCATAGGCCACAACAAGCTGAGAAGGATGGACTTTTTCCGGCAGCGATTTCGCAAGCTGCTCAACGATAACCTCTTCGGCTTGGCCGCTGGCGCGATGCTCGATGGCCTCGCCGACACAGACGATGGTCGTCAACCCCGCCAATTGTCCGGCGGCAACCTTTTGGGCGATTTTTTCGCTGGTCTCGCCATATGCCGTCCGGCGTTCGCTATGCCCCAAAATAACGTAGCGGCAGCCCAGATCGGCCAGCATTCCGGCGCTTATGTCCCCGGTGTAGGCGCCGTGATTGGCGAAGTGGCAATCCTGTCCCCCCAGCAAAACAGGCGATCCCATCAGGGCCTCGGCAATCGGCCAGATAAGGGTCGCGGGCGGACAAATGACCAAATCGAAGTCCAGGGGCTTGGAAGCTTCGGCCCTGTCGGCGACGTCTCTGGCCAGATTCAGGCCCGAAGTCAGCCGTCCGTTCATTTTCCAATTGCCAACGATCAGTTTGCGCCTTTTCGCCATGGGAAATGCCTTCTTGATGTCCGTGAGAAGAGTGGGCTAAGATTCTTAGCACGCTCCCGATTAATCTGGAATCACTATTCTCTTCCCGGAGACCTTTCGTATGCTTCAGTCGCTGCGCACCTTATCCAAGTCGTGGATCTTCAAAGGCTTGATGGCCCTTTTGATGGTCAGCTTCGCCATTTGGGGCGTGGGCGACATTTTCCGCACGCACCCCGGCCAAAGGGAGGTAGCCCGCGTCGGCGAGATCAGCATCCCGGTTCAAGCCCTGGACTTCCGCTTTCAAGTCGCCCTTCCCGAAGCGCGCCAAACTCTTGGCCCTGACCTGACACCCGCCCAGGCCAAACAGATGGGCCTTCTCGACCGCACCCTGAATATGCTGGTGGAGGAAGCTTCTTTCGACCAGGAAGTAAACCGGCTTGACCTGAAACTGAACGATTCCTTTATCTTCCAGCAAATCGCCAGAATGCCGGAGATGCGCGACGAGACAGGCCGGTTCAACGAGGCGCTCTGGCGGCAGGTCGTCGGCAAAAGCGGCCTGAGCGAGCGGTTTTTTATTCAGGAAAAGAAAAAGGATATGTTGCGCAAGCTGCTTTTGCAGACCTTTGTCGCGAACGCGCAGCCTCCTAAGACTCTTGTCGATAATCTCTACCGGGCGCGCGGCGCCAAGCGCGTTTTGGAAGTCGTCGCCTTGCGCAGCGACAGCCAAAAGGATTTTCCGCCGCCGACCGCCGACGAATTGAAGCAATTCTACGAGGAAAACGAAGAGCAGTTTACGACCCCGGAATATCGCGGATTCACCGTCGCGCGCCTGCTCGCCGAAGACGTGGCAAAGGACGTGTCCGTTTCGGACGACGACCTTCGAAAGGCCTACGAGACGCGCGGCGCCGATTTTACGCGCCCGGAACAACGCGAGCTCGTGCAGCTTATTTTTCAGGACGAAGCGAAGGCCAGAGCCTTTTACGATTCCCTTAAAACCGCGAGTTCCTTCGCCGACGCGGCGCGCGCAAAGGGCTTGACCCCGGTTTCTCTTGGAAAAATGGACGAAAAGACCATCCTGCCCGAACTTTACGCCCCCGTCTTCGGCCTTCAAAAAGGCGAAGCAAGCGAACCTGTCCAGACGGCTCTCGGCTGGCACGTCGTGTGGGTCAAGAACATCATCGAGGGAGGCAAGCCCTCTTTCGACAACGTTAAGGAGGAGCTTCGCGCCATCCTTCGGGACGAAAGGCTCGGCGACGTTCTGACGCAGGGAGTCAATCGCCTCGACGATGACCTGGCCGCCGGGAAAGCGCTTGAGGACATTGCGGACTCGCTCAAGCTTCGCCTTATGCGCGTGGCAAGCGTTGACTCCTCCGGAAAGACGCCGGACGGCAAGGCCATGGAAGCTTTCCCGGAAGCGACCCGCGCCCTTGAGGCGGCGTTCTCCTTGGGCGTCAACGAAGCGGGCCAGGTTCTTGAAGACGGGAAAGGTAATTATTTCGTTGTCAGAACCGACAAAATCGAACCGAGCCGCCTCCCCCCCTTCGAAGAGATAGAACCCAAAGTTAAAGCCCTATGGACGACGGCTCGGCAATCCCTTGAAGCCGCAAAGGCCGCCGAGGCCATCGCAGAACGCATGAGGAAGGGTGAACCCGCCACGCGTTTCGCCGCCGAGCCGGGCGTGAGCATTCGGCTTTCCAAACCGATTTCCCAACTCGGCGAAACGGACAAAGAACTTCCCCCCGGCGTTCTGGACCAGGTTTTCGCCATGAAAAAGGGTGACGTCATCGTGGCGGCGGGAAAGACGAGAAGCTACGTCATGAAACTCGTCGATATCGTTCCCGTCGATCCCAAAAGGCCCGGCCCGGCCCGTCTTAAGATCGTGGATGAGCTGAATGAACTCTTCCGGGCCGGTTTTCTGGAGCAATACGCCCTTGCTCTTCGTAAGGACTTCCCCGTCCGGATCCGTAACGACGTTCTTGAGAGCATGAAAAATTAACGCGTGAACGCTATGAGAATCCTGCTCGTTCTCCTCTTCTTCTGCGTCATATCCGCGCGTGCAGCCCTTGCCGGAGCGGCGGATGCGCGGGAAGTGGCCCGTTTGAACAACTGCCCCCCTAAAAAGATAGAGGTTATCAGCCAAATCGTCGGTCCTGATTCACAAACTGTTTACCGAGTTGAATGCAATATGCCTAAGACCGCGGACGGCGATTCCCCCCAAAGCGTTGAGGCTCTGCTTGTTCAATGCAGCGGAACACTTTGCGATATGCTTCGCCCCGTTGCCAAAGGCGAGAAAAAGTAGAAGGTTTTTGCGTTTCTGAAATGGCTAAAGACAAAGACGAAGAGCTAACGCTTATCTCTCAAGCCGAGCTAGACGAGATCATCGCCCGGCACGAAGCGTTCAAGAACGGACGGGCCAACGGCCTGCGGGCCGTGTTGCAGCATTGCGACCTTTCCGGTCTATCCTTCAAGGGCCGGGATATGTCGAACGCCGATTTTACCGGTTCGGTCATGGTCGAAACCAATTTCGAGAAAACGAACCTCAGCTATTCGGTTTTCTACGCCTGCGATCTGCGAAAGGCCAATTTCTCGAACGCCAATCTTATCCGGGCGGATTTGCGCGGCGCGTGTCTGCGCGGCGCGATCATGTTGAACGCGAACCTGATGGAGGCCGACCTTCGCGAAGGGTCTTACGCTACTTTCGATCCGGAAAAAGGCCTGACCTTCACGAGCGACAACGCCGTCTGGAAGGAAGGAACGGGCGGCGTGGATATGCGCGGCGCCAACCTCGGCTCCGTCAAGCTTTCGGGCGCCGTCGCCATCAATTCGAACTTCGAGGACGCCAATCTCAGCAAATCCGTCATCACGCACGGCAATCTGAGCGGCGCGAACCTGACAGGCGCGAACCTCGCGGGCGCCGATCTCAGCCAATGCGAGCTTAAGAACGTCACGCTGCGCGGCGCGAACCTCGCGGGCACGATGATGGATTTTTCGAATCTCGAAAATGTCGATATGGAAGGCGCCCTGACGGATAAGGCCGTCGGCCACACGCTCGACAAGCTTCCCCTGACGCTCGAGGAATTGATCGCCCAGCACCAGCTTTGGCTCAAAACGCAGGGCGCGGAAGGGAAAAAACTGGACCTGTCCGACCACGATCTGCGCGGCGGCCCCTCGCTTGTCGGCGCGAACCTGACTATGCTGATCGCCGAACGCTCCATCTGGTACGGACGCGATCTCTCGCAAATCAACCTGCAGGCCGCTTTCGTCCGCAACGGCGATTTCCGGCATTGCAACTTCATGAACGCGGACTTGCGCGGCACGAACTTCGCCAAATGCATGATGGTGGGCGCGAAATTCCACAAAGCGCATCTGGAACCGCTTTACTTCGAAGGCAAGCGTTCGCTTAAGACGTCCTTCGCGGGCGCGAACCTGCGTTACACGGATTTTTCGGGCGCCAATCTCAAAGACGTGGACTTCACGGGCGCGGACTTGACTTCGGCCAATTTCATCGGCGCGGACCTGACGAACGCGATCCTGACGAACGCGAATATGACGGACGCGAAGATGGAGAAATAGCTTCTCTCAGCCCTTCTTTCTCTTAAAGGCTGCGGCAAGATGGTGCATCACCGAGGCCTGACGCTCGGACGTCTTCGGCGGCGGCACCTTGACGACATGGCGCTTTTCGCCTTTCGTCTGTTCGATCATGGAAACATCCAGGCGATCCGGACCGCCCTCGCCTTTCTTCTTTCTTCCAGCCCTACACACTTCTTCAATCCGCGCGGATATCAGGGCCCTCAAATGCGGTTTGGCCAGTCCTAAAAGCAGCGTCTGATCCCGGACGGCCCATGTAATCAAAAGTTTCTGGGCGTCTCTTTTGTCGTCGCCGGTGGCTTTAAGCGCTTCATGTATTTTTGAGACCACATAATCTTCGGTCATCGCTTTATCCCTTTGATTCGGTTGGGAAGCCGAAACTATAACCGACTTTGCCGGACCTGTCTTCCCTCTTCTGCCAGCGCCGCCATTTCTCTAAGGGCCTTCTTAACGCCTTCAAGACGCTGCGCGGGATCGTCCCAGGCCCGCATGAGAACCAGTTTCTGATCGGGTCGTACCTTGGCAGTTCCGGCTTGATCGACGATCCATTTCATAAGCCGTTCGGGCTGCGCGAAGGTATCTTCGTGAAAGCCGATAACGGCGCCGCGAGGCCCGGCATCCAGCCTGGCCACGCCCGCCTTGCGGCAGAGCCTTTTAACGTCCACGATCTGCAGCAGGTTCTCGACTTCCTGCGGCAGCGGTCCGAAACGATCCACCATCTCGGCGGCGATGGCCTCGATCGGCTCGCTCTCGTCAACATCCGCCAAGCGCCGATAAAGACCGAGCCGCGCGTTCAGGTCGGGCACATAAGATTCGGGAATAAGAACCGAAAGGCCGATAGCGATCTGCGGCGTCCAACGCTCTTCGGCCAAGCCGCTCTTTTCATCGGAAGGACCGCTTTTCGCGGCGGCGACGGCATCTTCAAGCATTTGCTGATAAAGCTCCACCCCCACTTCGCGAATATGGCCGGATTGCTCTTCGCCGAGCAGATTGCCCGCCCCGCGTATATCCATGTCGTGGCTGGCCAACTGAAAACCGGCGCCCAGCTGGTCGAGGGTGGCGATGACCTCGAGCCTCTGCTGCGCCGTCTGCGAAAGCGCCGCCGTGGGCGCATAAGTGAAATAGGCGTAGCCGCGCTGCTTGGCGCGCCCGACGCGCCCGCGCAGCTGATAGAGTTGCGAAAGGCCGAACATATCCGCCCGATGCAAAACGATCGTGTTAGCGTTGGGTACGTCCAGGCCGGATTCGACGATGTTGGTCGCCAAGAGAACGTCGAACTTCCCGGCGTCGAAAGCGGTCATGATGTCGTCCAGCTCGCCCGCCCCCATGCGCCCGTGCGCCGTGACGATTTTCAATTCCGGCACAAGCTCGCGCAAATCGCCCGCCACGCCCGCCAAATCCTGCACGCGCGGACAGACGTAAAAGCTCTGCCCTCCCCGGTAATGTTCGCGCATCAAGGCCTCGCGGATCACCATCGGATCATAGGGCAGAACGAACGTCCGCACCGACAGACGATCCACCGGCGGAGTCGCGATGAGCGAAAGCTCTCTCACGCCGGTCAACGCCAATTGCAAAGTGCGCGGAATCGGCGTGGCGGTCATTGTCAGGACGTGAACGTCGGCGCGAAGTTCTTTGAGGCGCTCTTTCTGCTTCACGCCAAAATGCTGCTCTTCGTCCACGATCAAAAGGCCGAGCCGGGCGAAAGAGATTTCCTTTCCCAAAAGCGCGTGCGTGCCGATGACGATGTCGATCGCGCCTTCCTTCAAAAGATTTTTCGTTTGCTGGGCCTCGCGCAGAGAAACCATACGGGAAAGCTGGGCGATACGGACGGGAAAGCCCTTGAAACGCTCGACAAAATGATTGGTATGCTGCCGCGCGAGAAGCGTCGTCGGCACAACGAGCGCGACTTGCATCCCCGCCTGAACCGTCGCGAAAGCCGCGCGCAAAGCCACTTCCGTCTTGCCGAAGCCGACATCGCCGCAAACCAGACGATCCATCGGCCTGCCGCTGGCCAGGTCGGCGAAAACAGCCTCGATGGTCTGGTCCTGATCTTCCGTTTCCTGATAGGGAAAGCGTGCGGCGAATTCCTGATAGGGGCCGTCCTGAACCGCGATGACCTCCGCCTGTCTCACTTGTCGCGCCGCCGCGATCTTGAGAAGCTCGTCCGCCATGTCGAGCAATCGCTTTTTGACCCGCGCCTTGCGAGCCTGCCAGGCCGCTCCACCGAGCCTGTCGAGGCTCGCCCCCGCTTCCGCCGAGGCGTAGCGCGAAAGAGCGTCGAGATTCTCGACCGGCACGAACAGCTTGTCGCCGCCCTCGTAGATAAGACGAACGCAATCGTGCGCGGCACCGAGGGCATGGACCGTCTCCAGCCCTTCATAGCGGCCAATGCCGTGTTCCGCATGAACCACGAAATCGCCCGGATTGAGGCTGCCGAGTTCCAAAGCAAACTTTGCGGCGGCGCTTTTCTTGCGGCTTTTGCGGACCAACCGTTCACCGAGCAGGTCCTGTTCCGAAACGAGGACCAGATCCGGCGCGACGAAGCCGTGTTCAAGGCCGAGGATGACAAGCGGGATCAGCTTGGGATCAAGACCCCGCCAACCTTCCGCGCTCTTAACGCCCGTCAATGTGTCAACGCCGTGGCCGCGCAGAAGCGTCGCCAGCCTGTCGGCAGACCCGACGCTGGCACAGGCGATAGCGACGCGCCTCCCCTTCGCCTGGTGCTGCGCGGCATAGGCTTTGACGGATTCATACAAGGCCTCGCCTTCCGCCATCCGCGCATCCGCAAAATCGCGTCCGCGCTGCGCCCCGGCATCTTCCTTTTCTTCCGCTTCCCGAAACGGCGAAAAAACGCCTGCCGCACGATCCGCAAGCGCCGCTTCTATATCGGAAGGCGAGAAATAAAGACTCTCGACGGGCATGGGCTTATAGGCGGCGACGTCCTTTTTCCTGCTGCGCCGCGCCGCGTCGAGAAGCGAAAGGCGCGCGCCGTAAAAATCGACGATTTGTTTGTATCGCGCCGATAAGGCCTCCTGGGCTTGGTGATCGAAAAAGACGGGCGCGCCGGGCGCATAATCCAAAAGCCCCACAAGGCGCGGATAAAAAAGAGGAAGCCAATGCTCAACGCCCGGAAAAGCCCGCCCCGTCGAAACGGCTTCATAAAGGGGATCGCTGTCTGTCACCGCGCCGAAAAGCTCGCGATACCCCGTGCGAAACCGCGCGACGCTTTGCTCGTCTAAAAGAACTTCGGACGTGGGTTGCAAACGCAGCGCGTCGAGCTTCCCGGTCGTTGTTTGCGTCAAGGGATCGAAAGACCGAAGAGCCTCAATCTCGTCGCCGAAAAAATCGAGCCGCACCGGCTTGTCAGCGCTGGCTGGAAACAGATCCACGATTCCGCCTCGGACGGCGTACTCGCCGATTTCGCGCACCGTCCCTGTCTTGTGATACCCGCTGCCTGACAGAAATCTCGTCAACCGCTCGATCGGCATTGAATCGCCGACGGCGAGCGAAAGGCTATAATCCCTAAGCGCTTCGGGCGGCAAAACCCTCTGCCCCAACGCGTTCACGGTCGTGAGCAAGACGCAAGGTCCTTTGACCCCTTGCGTCAGTCGGCTGATCGTCGCAAGCCTTTCGCCCGCCAGGTCGGCGTGTGGCGAAACGCGATCATAGGGCAGACAGTCCCAGGCTGGAAAAGGAAGAACCTCCACCTGCGGCGCGAAGAATTCCAGCGCGTCGGCCAGAAAAGAGGCCCGGAAATCGTCGAGCGCGACGTGGACGACCAGCCCTGCGCGTCCGGCCATTTCGGCCAGAACGCGCGCGTCATGCCCTTCCGGCGCGCCGCCGATGCGCCGGAGACCGGTTTGGTGAAGGTCAAACTTTGAAGCGAACATTGGTTAACGTTTTTCCCCGCAAAGCGCGGACTATAGAGAAACGGCGCCTTTGGTGCTAGCCTGCTCTTATGCGTCCCCAGATCCTTTTTTCGCTTTTCGCCCCGATCACGTCGCTTAAAGGCGTCGGACCGCGTATGGCCCCTTTATACGCGCGGCTTTGCGGCGAGAAAATCGTCGATCTGCTCTGGCATCTGCCGTTCGGCGTTATCGACCGTACCTATAGGCCGCAGCTTCGCCGCGCCGAAAAAGATCGCGTCGCCACGCTGAAGCTTAAAATCGTCGAACACGCGCCGCCCGCGCGTCGCGGCAAACCTTACCGCATTTTGGCCACCGACGGCACGGACGACCTCACGATCACCTATTTCAACGCCAAGGGCGATTACCTTACCAAGCTTTACCCGACCGACCGACCCGTCGTCGTAAGCGGCCTTTTGGAGCGTTTCGGGCGCGGTTGGAACATGAGCCATCCGGATTACGCCCTGCCGCCTGAACGTGCGAACGAGATTCCCCCTTATGAAGCCGTCTATCCCCTCACCGAAGGGCTGTCGCGCAAGATGGTCCGCAAGACGGTTGAGCAGGCGCTGGCCCGTCTGCCCGCTTTGCCGGAATGGAACGACCCCTCCCTGATGGCGCGCGAAAAATGGCCCGGCTGGAAACAGGCCGTTCTCTCTGCGCACGATCCGACGGAACAACCTCTCTCCCGTCGCCGTCTGGCCTACGACGAACTGCTGGCCGACCAGCTCGCGCTAGCCATCATTCGACGCCATCACAAACAGGCAGGAGGGCGAGCCATCATCGCGCCGGGAACTTTGAGAAAAAAGCTGGAAGCCTCTCTTCCCTTCGCTTTGACTAAAGCCCAGCGAAAAGCCATCCAGGAAATCATCGAGGACATGACGGCCCCGAAACGAATGCTTCGCCTCCTCCAGGGCGACGTCGGATCGGGCAAAACCCTTGTGGCGCTCATGGCCATGCTGCAGGCCGTCGAAGCCGGTTTCCAAGCCGCCCTGATGGCCCCGACCGAAGTCCTCGCCAAGCAACACGCCGGGCGGCTTAACGGCTTTCTGAAGCCTTTGGGGATAGAGGTCGGCCTTCTTATCGGGAAAAGCAAAAGCAAGGAAAGACAAAAGGTTATAGAAGGCCTTGCCAGCGGCTCCTTAAAGCTTGTCGTCGGGACGCACGCCCTGTTTCAGGGAGAGGTAGAGATTGCCAACCTGGGCCTGGCCGTCGTGGACGAACAGCACCGCTTCGGCGTGCAACAGCGTTTGCAACTCTCAAACAAAGGTAAGGGGGTGGACATCCTGGTCATGACGGCCACGCCTATTCCCCGCACGCTGACGCTTACGGCCTACGGCGATATGGACGTTTCAAGAATTCTCGAAAAACCGGCGGGACGACACCCCATCGACACGCGCCTGATCGACATGACGCGGCTTGAAGAGGTGATCGAAGGCGTGGGACGGCAACTTGCCAGGGGCGCGCAGGCCTATTGGGTCTGTCCGCTCGTCGAAGAATCCGAAAAAAGCGACCTCGCCGCCGCCGCGGAGCGCGCCGAGCTTTTAGCCAAACGTTTCGGCGCGGACAAAGTCGGACTTGTCCACGGACAAATGAAGACGGATGCGAAAGACCGCGCCATGGAGGCCTTTGTCTCGGGAGCGACGCGCCTGCTCGTCGCCACGACGGTCATCGAGGTCGGCGTGGACGTTCCCGCCGCGACGCTTATGATCGTCGAACACGCGGAACGTTTCGGACTCGCTCAACTTCACCAGCTGCGCGGCCGCATCGGACGCGGCGGCGAAAAATCGACCTGCCTTTTGACTTACCAAGGGCCGCTCGGCGACATCGCCAAAGAACGGCTTAGAACGCTGCGCGAAACCGAAGACGGTTTTCAAATCGCCGAAGAGGATCTACGCCTGCGCGGCCCCGGCGAGCTTCTCGGCACGCGACAAAGCGGCCTTCCCGCCTTTCGTCTGGCCGACCTCGTGCGCGACCGCGATCTTCTTAAAATCGCGCATGACGACGCGAAGCTGATTATCTCGAAAGATGAGGCCCTGGCTTCCGCCCGTGGGGAGGCCCTGAGAATCCTTCTCTATCTTTTTGAGAAGGAAGCGGCGGTGGAGTTGTTCCGGGCGGGGTGACCCGTTCCGGCGGCGGCCTTCCCCAGTCCGGCACGTAGGATATTCCTTTGAAATCGACAACGCGCGCAATTCCTTCAATGCTTTCGTGCCCCCGATGAAGATAGGTCGCGAAATCGAGGGCTCTTTGCGGACCTTCCTTCAGGCAATTCTCAAAATTTTTATTAAACGATCTCATCCAAGCGGCAACAGCGGGAAAATCTCTTTCCACCTTCTTTCCGCAGACAGAGCCCCCGTACTGCTCGCTCCACATTTCAGCGAAGATTTCTCTTCTTGCTCTTATTTCTTCAACCTCGATTTCGGGGTTCGTCAGGGACTCTCCATAGACAACGAAATATTTATACCCTTTCTCCGCCGCCGCCTTGATACCGCCAAGCGCCGCAACGTCTTTTTCGTAGGCTTCCTTAAAGGAAGGGCAGGAGGACAGACACGACCACAGGCCATTCCTTGTTGTGTTGTCGAGAGCAAAATCAAGCGCGTGGCCAGCTTCGTGTCGCAACACCTTGGCGTATTCCCCCGGTGGTTTTCTTTGCCAAGCCCCCTCCATAAGCGTTTGAACGTTGGGAACAGCGACGGCGTCCGGACTAAGGTTTTCCCAAAGCGTGAACTCGTAAACGCTAATCTTTCTTTTAATGTTTTCGTAAACACCACACACATGATCGTAATAAATTCTCTTATAAGGATCGTTGCGCCACACTTTCTTGTTCTTTTCCTCCGGCAGCCTCATTTCCCGCGCCGTTCGACCCGCCTCAACGGTCACCTTAGCCAGTGTTAGAAAAGAACGAATGTTTTCCGGCAGTCCGTTCCAAGCTTCTTCGACCTCACTAGCAAATTCTCTCGAACATCCGGCTCCTATTCTCAGGGACTTTGAAACGACGACGTCTTTTGTTTTTTCCTCCCTGAGGAACGCCGCATCGCGTAAAGCGCGCGGAACGGCGGCTATGGAGAAAAGATTTTTTCTGTCGGCCCAAACGTCCTTCGTTATAGCCGTTAAATGCGTGCGAACGTTCTTCCCGCTCTGCCTGGCCTTTCCGGCCACCTTGCGCAAAACGATCAAAGAACGAACGAAAGGAGAAAGAAACTTTTTTACGGCAAGAAAACCGATCCCTATGCTCGAAAGACCGAGAATGATGGAGGTCTGCCCCTCGGCCACCCTTGAGACCAGCGTCACCTGAGCGGCGGTAAGCGAAAAAGCCGACTGGACAAAACCGGACGTCACAAGACTCTGCGCGGCTTGCCCCGCCGCAGAAACAAGCGGAAAAGAAAGGGCCGCCACTCCAGCGGCAAGAAGAAGGGGAGATAGACGGAATTCCAAAGCGTGAAGAACGCCGGGATGCCTCTCAAAAAAACCCTCCCGGCGCGAGATGGATTGGTCTCGCCGGGGAAAGGTTGCGCTTCGCGCCGAGGAGAAATCTTCAGCGATGCTCATTAAATCGATGCCGTTTGCTTATCCCGGCCCTCTTAACTGTTGTCCTTCACCTAAAATCGTCGCCCTTCTTCTGCGAGGATCCATATACAACGAACCGCCCGGACGCTCGATAAACTTCGCATAGGGCACGCCGCCGAAACTGCCGCCCGGATAAAGAAGAAGCATCGCGTCCGTCTGGTCGCCGGCGCTGTTTTTTCCAGGGGGGTCGAGCGTAATGACGACAGCGCCGTCATCTCTTACAATAAAAGACCCGTTCGGCTTAAACGCCTTTTCTTCTGGGGAGTCCGCCATATCTTCCTCTAAAAAATAAAAAATGCCCAATCACACCATAAATGAAAATCTTTAACTTCCCCTTTATCTCTACCCAGTTTTTCTATAACATTTTGAAAAATATGGAATATTTTTCATTAATCTGGGGCAGGCCCTACCACCGCCAGCTTAGTCCGCCTCTGACGGCATTCGAAGACGAATCTCCGGCATGACTTCCAACATAGGAGAGATCGAACGACAATCTCTCGTTGACCTCGTACCCGAAACCCATATTCGCGATCAAGGATTCGCGGGACATTTCGGCCCCTGTCGTCTCAAAGGAACGCGAACCCGCGAAACTGTAACGCCCTTCCGGGGCGGCGCGTCCTAAAAGATGCTTCCAACCAAGTTGGGCCTTCCATACGCCCTGCCCCAAACGGCCTTCGTCGCCCGTCCCCCAAGATAAATCGATTTTCTTCTGCGCCCTAATCCCCAATGTTGTTGCCCCCTGACCAGACGTATCCCTTGCGCTGCGCAAAGCGCCGACCCCTCCCGTCTCAACGAAAGAAGAAACAGCCGCAACGCCGTAAGAAAGGCCTGCGAACGGTTCAAGCCTCAAGGTGGCCATGGGGTTCATGCTAAGGGCCATCTCGCCGAATCCGCCGAAACTTTGGGCATTGTAATCGGCTTTTTGTGAAGAAGCGTAACCTGCGAATCTGACGAAACGATCCGTCCGGATCGAATGAAAGCCGTAATGCGCCCCGGCGCGCAGCGAAAAAGGTCCGACCCCCTTCGATCCGTAGGCGCCGATGCGATAATGATCCGCCGTCCCCTGTCCTTTGTTTTCCGGATCGACGGTCAGATCGTAATCCGACCGTTCGTAGCCGAAGACCATCCCCAGCCGCAAATCCGAATCCGCAAAAGGCGATCCGTCACCGCCGAAGACGATCCCCTTAACTTCATGGGAAAAGTTTCGCGCGTTCCGTCCGTCTCCTTCCGCGTTTTGCCAGTCGCCATAGCTTTGCGTCCAAAGGCCGCGACACGACTTCAGACCGCCTTCCTCTTCCCATGCGGCGACGATAGCCCCCGTTCTTTCCGCCACGATATCCGAAAAGAAGGAAGCCCCTTGCGCCAAACTTCCCTTCACGTCGGCATGAAGCTCGCCCGTCAAAGAACGAAAGGCCGATTGCGCAGAAAGCGCATCGGGTTGCCCCGCGATGATGTTGTAAAGAGACGCCCCGCTTCCCATGGCCTCTATGGCCGAGGCGACGGCCTTCTGATTTGGGGTCGTCGCCGTTGTCCACGAATCGAAGCTCGTTCCGTTGCGCGTGAGCGTAACGTAAACGTTCGTCGAGTCGTAAGACATGGAAACGGCTCCGTCCAGGAACGGCGCGCTGAGGCTCACCGAACTGAAGCTTCCCGTCACGCCGCCCGCTGCCGTTAAAATCGTATAGGTCGTATTCGTCCCGTAAGTGCCGCCGGGTTCGGCGATGACGGAAACGGCGCCGCCGCTGATCGTCGCCGCGCCGGTGG
This sequence comes from uncultured Rhodospirillaceae bacterium, assembly GCA_964652235.1. GTDB lineage: Bacteria > Pseudomonadota > Alphaproteobacteria > UBA9219 > UBA9219 > CAZZDK01. Next base: position 47,296 of record CAZZDK010000008.1, on the reverse strand, counting down.
CCACGATCAAGTCGCTTTGCCCCGCCGCGTTGACCTCGACCTCGTAGGTCGATCCCGCCGCAAAATTCACATCGCCCGAAACGTTCAAGGTTCCGATCGAATGCCCCGGCGCGACCGTACCGCCGTTTGAAACGGTCAGGCCCCCCAGCGTTCCCGTTCCGTTCAAGATTCCGTCGCTGCCGACCGTAACGGTTCCCGCAATCGCGCTGTCAACCGTGAGAGACGCGTTATCCGCCACCGACAAATTGCCGCCATAGGTCCCCGTAATGTAAAGGGCCGCGTTCCCGGTCGAGACAGCCGTTCCCGTAAAGCCGCTTAAGTCTCCCGACAGATATGTCGTCCCGGCAAGCGCCGTAATCGTTCCAGACCCCGTGACTGTTTTTGAGAAATCGTAATTCGAATCCGTGTGGTTAAAGAGGATTGATCCTGTTCCGGCTCCGAACGAAACGGTCGTCGCGTTCAAAACTCCGACGGCACTGGCCGCCGTTCCCGAAGCGGAACCGAAGACCAATTGTCCCACCGATCCCGCCTGGCTCGCCAGAGTCAACGTTCCGGACGCAGGCGTGACGACGCCGCCTTCTGAGAGAACAAGCGTGCCGTTCGAACCGGACTGTTCGCCGACAATCAGGCTCGTCGCGGAAACGGACCCCGAATTGGAAATCGTCAGCGTGCCTGTCCCGGCTCGTCCTACGGTCAAGGCGGCGTTGTTCGTCCAAACCGATCCGCTGCCCGTCACGGAAACCGTCCCCTTTGCCCCGGCGTAATAGCCGACAACGCCAATGGAATCGTTACTCACAACGCCGCCGTTTTCAATGGACAGAGTCCCCACGCCAGTCGCGTTGATTCCGACATAAAAGATGTTGTCGCTTGTTAACGTCGAACCGGCCCCCGTCACGGAAACCGACCCGTTCTTATCCCAGGCGATATAAGTCGGCCCGCTTGTTACGTCGGCGCCGCCTGAAACCGTGAGGGTTCCGTTGCCGCCGGCGCCGATGTTCAACGTCGTCGCGGACAGACTCGATCCGCTGTCCATCACCGTAACAGTACCGTTACCGGACGCATTTGCGCCTAAAGACACCGTTGCGCCGGAAACCGAACCACCGCTCGAAATATTAAGGGACCCCGTTCCCGAATTACCGATAATTAAGCTGCTGGAATTGATCCAGGTAGAACCTGCGCCCGTGACCGTCGCGGAACCGCTTGCGCCCGCATTATAGCCGACATATCCGTTGGCGTCGTAAACATCGTCGCCGTCTGAAATCGTCAGGGCGCCGGACGTCCCGCTTTGGCTGACATAGAGATTGCCCGTAAACGAGTTCCCGACCCGCAGCCCCGCGCTGCCGTCCACAAGGATCGAGCCCGTATAGCCCGCCAGATTGCCCGTCAAATACGTCGTGCCGGCAAGCGCCGTGATCGTTCCCGCTCCGGTGATCGTCTTCGAGAAATCATATCCCGCGCTCGTATGATTGAAGAGGATCGATCCCGTCCCCGCCCCGAACGCGACGGTCCCGGCGGAAAGCAAGCCCGCGCCCGTCGCCGCCGTTCCCGAAGCGGAACCGATCACGAGTTTCCCCGTCGATCCCGCGACGCTGGCCAGCGTCAGCGTCCCAGACGTAGGCGTAATCGTCCCGCCGCTTTGAAGAATCAACGTGCCGTTTCCCCCCGATTGGCTCCCGACAACGATGCTCGGCGCAGTCACCGATCCGGAATCCGCGACCGTTACGGTTCCCGGACTCGCATAGCCGATATAGAGGGCTTTCTGGTTTTCCCATATCGACCCCGATCCTGTAACAGTTATTTTTCCGTCGATCCCGCCGGAACCGAAACCGACATAGCCCGTCCCCGTATTTCTGATGTAACCGCCGCTCGATACCGTCACGTCCGCGACGCCAAGATAGCCGACGCGGAAAAGGCCGCTCATTAACCATTTCGAGCCCGCTCCCGTCACGGTCACATATCCTACGCCGGTCGCGTTTCGTCCGACCTCGCCGTCGGTGCTGTTGACGACGCCGCCGTTTTCCACGATCAACGTTCCGGTTCCCGATCTGCCTATCATAGCGTAGCTGGAGTTGTTCCAGACCGATCCCGAACCGGAAATGGTCACCGTTCCGACGCCGGTCGTGCCGTATCCGATCACGCCGTAGCTGTCGCTGAGCTCGCCGCCTTCTAAGATATTGACGATTGCAGTCCCTGAATCGCCTATCTGAGTCTGCGCCGTGTTCTGCCACAACGATCCAGCGCCCGTTACCGTCACCGTATTCGTGTATCCGGCATAATACCCGACCCGCGCGGAGTTGTCTTTGACGATCCCGCCCGACGAGATCGTCAAGGTCCCCTGGCCCCTGTTCCCGACGTTAAGGATGCCGCCGATATTCCAAACGCCGTTCGTCGTCACGGTCGCCGTGCCGGTCGAGCCGACCGCATAACCGATGTCCGCGCTGGCCGCCGTCACCGTCGCGCTTTGCGAGATAAGCAGCGATCCGTTGCCCGAAGCGCCGACATAGATGAAACCGGCGTTGTTCCATTCCGTTCCGGCGCCGGTAATCGTCGCCTGGCCTATCGAATCGGCATATCGGCCCAATTGAACGTTGTTTCCGGACGCCACGGCCCCGTCCTCGATAGAGAGGTATCCATTCCCATAATTGCCGACATAAAGAACGTCTCCTGCGCCCCAAGTCGATCCGGTTCCCTTCACCGTCACCGTTCCGGTCAGCCCGGCCAAATTACCCAGCGTGGTCGTGGTTGTCGTCGTCACGGAACCGCCGTTCGAGATCGTCAACGCTCCATTGGCCGAGGAAGCGACGGTGAGAGCGGTTCCTGCGGCCCAGGAAGAGCCCGCTCCCGTCACGGTGACGGTCCCCGTCGCGCCCGCCGTCGCCCCGAGATAACTGGCGTTCGCGCTCGTCAACGTTCCCGCGCCAGAGATTGTGAGCGTTCCGCTTGTGGTATAGCCGATATTCACGTAATTGCCGTTCGCCGCCGCGCCGGAAATAACGGGGGCATTCGTTGCTGTTCCTATGTAAACGAACGTGCCGCTTGTCGGCAAAGCTCCCGTGTCCCAGTTGGACATCGTAAACCAATCGGAGCTCGAAGAGCCGGTCCATATCGCGGCTTGGGCCGCGTGAAAAGAAATAAACGATAAAAGAAAAGCTAAAAAAATCTCTCGCCACAAGGAGAGAAGTTTTAGGGAGTATCTTTGTTTTTTGCTTTCTTTCATCAATCACTCAAAAAGCGTCATACCGGAGACTGGCGCTTCGGCCCACAAAGACGGGTCGCCGTTTTCTCAACCCGACGGCAAAGTTCGCTTGGATCCTAAAAGTGCAACGGATTCACTACCAAAGAAAGCAAGTTGGGGACACGCCTCTCCGGGCGGAATTTAACCACAACGGGCTTCAGCGCAAGGAGTAACTACACGCAAAGGCCTATATTTTTGGACATAGTGGGGGAAGAGCGACATCCCCTCTTTTCGTCTTGATTGTCAGCCTCCCCGCCCGCTGCTATAGTCCCGTCCGCGAGCCGGGAAAACTGGCCCCGATGACCCCTTAACTGGCTGAAAAACATGAATTTTCATATCGGCAAACGACGGCGAATCTTTGAGGGACGCGGCAAGGTTCTTTTTGAAGGACCGGAACCGGGTACGCTTGTCCAATATTTCAAAGACGACGCCGCCCCGCGCAACGGAACGAAGCGCGGTCTTATTATGGGCAAGGGCGTTCTAAATAACCGCATTTCCGAATACCTGATGAGCCGCCTGAACGAAATCGGCGTGCCCACCCATTTCATGCGGCGCCTTAATATGCGCGAGCAACTCATTCGCCAGCTTGAGATTATTCCGCTTGAGATTGTCGTTCGCAACGTCGCGGCAGGCGCTTTTGCGAAAAGGCTCGGCATCCCGGAGGGCACCCAGTTGCCCCGTTCGATTATCGAGTTTCATTACAAAAAGGCCGACCTTCAGAATCCGCTGGTTTCCGAGGAGCACATCACGGCCTTCGGTTGGGCCCACCCGCAGGAAATCGACGAAATCATGTCGCTTGCGGTACGGATCAACGATTATCTGTCCGGGCTGTTTCTTGGGATCGGTCTGCGCCTTGTGGATTTCAGGGTCGAGTTCGGTCGTTTTTGGGACCATGAAGACCCGCGCATCGTCTTGGCCGACGAGCTTAGCCCCGACAATTGCCGCCTGTGGGACGTGCGCACGAACGAAAAGATGGATCAGGATCGCTTCAGCCAGGATTTGGGTCGGGTCGAAGAGGCCTATCAGGAAGTGGCGCGGCGCTTGGGCATTCTGCCTGAAACTTCCGCGAACGACGTTATCTCTTTGTCTTCCAAAGGAAAAGAACTAATATGAAAGTCCGCATTGATATCATGCTAAAAAACGGCGTTCTGGACCCGCAGGGCAAGGCCATCGGCCATGCGCTTGGAACGCTTGGCTTCGCTGGCGTGGGCGATGTTCGCGTCGGCAAATGCATCCTTCTCGAAATGAACGAAACGGACCCGGCCAAAGCGACCGCCGCCGCCGAAGAGATGGCAAAAAAAATTCTTGCCAATCTTGTGATCGAGGATTTCCGCGTCACGCTTCTCTAGTCCTCTTCCTCCAAGGGGTTTCCGAACATGAAAAATCCCGTTTTTTTTCTCCCGTTCTTTTGTTTCCTGGCCCTGGCCGGTTGCGCGGGCTGGTTCGAGAAATCGCCCGCCCAGCCCGACGAACCGCTGGTTGTCTCCTCTTTCGAAGGTCTTTCGCCTTCGCCGCCGCCCGCGCCCGTTTTCGAAGAGCGTCTTCCCAACCCGGAACCGCTTCATCAAATATGGCGGCCCGGTTACTGGTCCTATAATGGAGCCCGATTCGACTGGGTTCCCGGAAGCTATATGCCCAAACCCAACCCGACGGCCGCCTGGTCGCCGGACAGATGGGAGAAGCGTCAGTTCGGGTGGGCTTTCGTACCGGGCTTTTGGCAGTAGTGTCTTATGAGGGCGCGCTTCCTTCTCTTCTTTATCTTCGTCGTTCTTTTTTCTTCGGCGCGCGCGGAAGGCGCGAAGTATTACGTTCCCCCCAGCCAATTCAATGCCGCCTTCCAGGTC
>CAZZDK010000008.1:7820-42207 GCA_964652235.1 uncultured Rhodospirillaceae bacterium | reverse complement strand
GCATGGACCAGGGTTTTGCGAATATCTTCGGTCTTTTTGAAAAGGCCACGGCCAGCTTCGCGTTCGATCCTGAAACCAAGACCATCGGGAATCTGCGCCTGGCTTTAAGCGTAGCGAGCCTGACCGTTGCGGATCGCGGCGCCGCTGCGGACCTTTTATCCCTTTTCGAGCCGCGCGCCCATCCGGAAATCACGTTCGTGGCCGCCGCGCAAACGCCTTTCAAAGACGGCAAGGCCGAGATTAAAGGAACGCTCACGGCCCACGGACAAAGCAAGCCCATGACGTTCGAGGCCACGCTCAATCAAGTCGGAACCAGCCCCCGCGCAGGCGGATTCTGGTCCAAGGAAGGCGCCGCCGTCGGCCTGTCCCTGCGCGGCGCGATGAAACGGGCCGATTTTGCGATGGGCGATCCACCGGAGATCCCCGGCCGTTTCGGCGAGACCATTACGCTTATGCTCGAAATGCAGGCGCTGGGGCAGTAGCTTTACTTGCTGGGGCAGTAGCTTTACTTTAAGTCTACAATCACCGGAACATGGTCGCTCGGCTTCGGTTCCCAGCCGCGGGCTTGCTTGAGGATTTCAAAAGAGCGAAGCGCTCCCGCCATGTCCGGCGAAACCCAGATGTGATCCAGCCTGCGGCCCCTGTCCGATACCTCCCAATTCGGCGAACGATAGCTCCACCAGGAATAAAGCTTTTCTTCCGGCGGAACGAAACGCCGCGCGACGTCGATCCAATCGCGCGCTTTTTGCATGGCGGTCAGTTTTTCGACCTCGATCGGCGTGTGGGAAACGATGTCCACAAGCTGCTTATGGGACCAAACGTCGTTCTCAAGCGGCGCAATATTCATGTCGCCCAGAAGAATTTGAGGTTTTTTCGTCGTTTTCTGTTCGCGCCACCAGGCGGTCATCTCGTCCAAGAATCCGAGTTTATGGGCGAACTTGGGATTCCGCGTCGGGTCGGGTTCATCCCCGCCCGCCGGGATATAAACGCAATGGATTTCCGTCCCGTTTTCCGTTTCGGCGAAGATGTGCCTGCAGTCTTGCCGTCCCTGCCAGGGCCTGAGGCCCGTTCTCTTCAGCGGGACCCGGGAAAGAATGGCCACGCCGTTATAGCTCTTCATGCCGTGGATGTGTTGGAAAGAAAAGCCGAGCGCGCGCAAAACCTCGCGCGGAAAGGCGTCGTCAACGACTTTGGTTTCCTGAAGGCAGAGAATGTCCGGCGCCTTTTCATGAACCAAACGCTCGATAAGACCCAGACGCAAACGCACCGAATTGATGTTCCAGGTCGCAAGGCGCACGTTTTATCTCCTGCCGCTCCCGCGCGGTTTGCCGATGTTGGGCGGCATGAAATTAAAAGTTCCTTCGGGAAAGGTCGTGTTCTCGCGAGCGTCTTCAAGATTTACGCCCGTCGTGCGTCCCTGGGCGTCGACAACGCGCCATTGGCGAAGGCGCAGGGGTTTGTCTTCGAAAATAAGCGTCAGCTCCCCCTCGCCGGGTTCTTTTGTCGAAACGAGCGAGACCTCTATCTTGGCGGGATAATACGCAAAACGCGTCACGACCACGTCTTCCGAAAGGGAAATCTTCTCCCGCAGGATGAAGTCGGCAATGCCCGAACCGAGAGGAATAGAGGTCTGCTGCTCCATCTCGCCGTCCCAAATATTCAAAAACGACCCGTCGGCGACGATAAAATCCTTGTCCGGCGCGTCGTAGGTCACGCGCATCTTGCCCGGACGCTGAATGGCGATCGTGCCGTGGCGAAGCCCACCGCTGTCGCTGACCTGAAGAAACCTGGCGCTGACGCTCTTAAGCGTGTTGAGATAGGCCTCGATCCGCGCCACATCCGCCTGCTCGCGCTGGCTGAGTTGAGCGGGTTTTGGCGCTGGCCCCTCGGCCTCTGCGGACACGGGGCCGAAAGCCAGACAGAAAAGAATCGAAAGAAGGAAAAGAGTGCGCATAGCGGTCATGCTGGCCGGAAAATGTGGCAAAGAAAAGGACTATTTTTTCGCTTTTTCTTTTTCCGTAGCCACCCTGTTCAAAACCTCTAAGATCCTGGCCTGCCGGATCGGTTTGTTGATGTAATCGTCCATTCCGACGGACAAACATCGGTCTTTGTCGCCCTGCATGGCATCGGCCGTAAGGGCCACGATGGGCGTGTGTCGGTTCGTCGCCATTTCCATGGATCTTATTTTCTGCGTGGCCTCAAAACCATCCATTTCCGGCATCTGACAGTCCATCAAAATGACGTCGTAGGCCCCGTTCCCCACCTTTTCGACGGCGCGAATTCCGTTATCCGCCGTTTCCACTTCGCAAAGGAGTTTTTCAAGAACCGTTTTCATAAGAAGCTGGTTGACCGGCTGGTCTTCGACAAGAAGAACCCGCAGACCCGGAAAAGCCGCTTTCTGCGCTTGAATGGCGCTCTTCTCCTTTCCCCAGAAAACGCCTTGATCTTCAAGAGCGTGGCTTGTCACCGTCCCCAGGGAAGGAAGTTTTTCCTTATTCAACCAAAGAAAGGCCATCATATCGAGCAAGGCTCCGGAATAAACGGGCTTGCGCACCAAACCGGCGACATGAAGGCCTATCCCGTCTGTGGAATCAAGGGATAGATTCGGAGGCGCCGCGAGAATGGCAATAACGTCTTTTGCCGCAGGATTTGCAAAAAGCCTTTCAAGCAAAAAACGCCACTCCTCTCGCGGCAAATCAGCGTCGACGACAAGAAAGTGAGGGGGATTTCCCGCCTCAGCCGTTTCGCCGAAAGCCCTTAAAGCCGCCGCGACGCCGGGAACGATGTCGGCGCGAATATCCAGCGGCCCAAAGGAACCGATAAGGATTTCCTGCATGAGCGGATAAGGTTCGACAACAAGAATCCTCTTTCCTGCCAGCGTTTGCCCGTTTTCCCAGCGACCAGGACGGCTTTTGTCGGCTTTGAGCGCTACTTCGAACCAAAAAGTCGACCCTTTGCCCGGTTCACTACGCACGCCGATTTTGCCGCCCATAAGATCGATCAGCTTTTTGCTGATGGCCAGACCAAGTCCTGTGCCGCCGAAGCGACGAGAGATGGATTCGTGTTCCTGGCTGAATTTGTTGAAAACGTACCCCTGCTTTTCCTTAGCGATTCCAATCCCCGTATCTTCGACCTCGACGTAAAGACGGTGGTTCCCGTCCTCTTGGGCCTCGCCGCGCGCGCGAAGAATCACGTGGCCTTTGTCCGTGAATTTAAGCGCATTCCCGAGAAGATTGAGGATCACCTGCCGCAGGCGAAGCGGATCACCCACGGCCCAAAGCGGCAACTGAGGATCGACATCGACGAGAAGCTTCAGCCCTTTCTCCATTGCCTTGGGATAAAGAAGATCGGTGATAGCTTCAATAGTGGCGCGAAGATGAAAGGAAATGGTCTCTATGATGAGCTGACCGGCCTCTATTTTTGAAATATCGAGAATGTCGTTGATGATATCCAAAAGCGTTTCGGCCGACTGGCGGGCGATTTCGATCCACTCCCGCTGCTGCTTACCCATCTCGGTATCGAGAACGAGGGTCAACATGCCCAAAAGGCCGTTCATCGGCGTGCGTATTTCATGGCTCATATTGGCCAGAAACTCGCTTTTGGCCGCGTTGGCTTTCTCGGCGTCGTTTTTAGCCTGCTGTAGAGCGACCTCGCTCTGTCGCCGTTCAATAACCCAAACCAACTGATTGCCGACTTCTCTCAGAATATCGAGGAAATGGGGGTCCACTTTGGACGGACTGGTGGAAAAGAACTCAAGAACGTAAGACGCTTCGCCGCCGTGGACGACGGGAAAGGCGAACCCGGACCTGATCTCCGTAGAGGGAATCTTACTGAGCCTGGGGGAAATGAAATCGCTGCCCCGATCCCCGATCCAAAACGGCGTAAGCTTCTCCCACGCGCGTCCCGGCAGGCCCTCGCCGCGCAGAAAAGTGGTCGCCTCGGTCGCTTCGACGAAATCCCGGTGCCGGTCCGGTTCGGACAGGTACCAAATTCTGGTCGTCCTAAGGAGCTTGTTTTTCTCGTCCACGGCATAGGCGTGGCCGATCGGCCAGCCCGTAAAACGACAAATCAGCTCAAGAATGTTGGCGATGGCCGTTCGAACGTCTGACGTCCTGTTGGCCGTCGCCGCCACGCTTTTGAGAAGGTTGGTCGTCCTGGCTTCTTGTTCCGCCTGTTTACGCGCGGCGACGATTTCTTTCTGCGCGCGCTCCATGCTTCTGACATACTCGGCAAGCTGCCGGTCCATATATTCCTTTTCCGTGATTCTGATCGCCAGACTGTTCTTCGTCGCCTCCAGTTCCCTTTGCCAGCGGCGAAGGCTCCGCAAGGCGTAAAACCAGGCCAGTAAAAGCAAAGTGCCGCCAAAAAAGACGAGATATAAGGTCGAATAGAGGTTGCCCGACAGCGTCCTCAGACGGGCTTTATTTTCATTTTGAACGTTGCTCATAAGCGTAAAAAGGCTTTCAGAAAAATTTTTCTTTTCTTTCGCATAATTCTCGTCGTTCAACCTTTCCAGCGCCTGTGCAAAAAGGCCTTTTCGGATCAGAATAAGCACCTCGTTCTCGGTTTTTCCGATTTGCTCAAGGCCTTTCTGCGAATCGGCCAGAGCCGCCCGCAAGGACTCGTCGCGGAGAAGGTCTCGGACCTGCCCCAGCGAGAAAAACAGGTTCCCCATATGGCGGAGATAGGCGTCTTGCCAATCCGCCTGCCCCGTCACCGCCGCCATCCGGACGGAAAGGGTCATCGCATTGTCGAGATAGAGAAGCTTTCTTCCGATCCTGCTTGCGTCAAATCCTTCGATAATGCTGCCATTCACGTAACGGTAGATGCTAAAGCTGTTGCCGCCCACCCATAAGATGGCCAAAAGCGTGAGGGACATGGCGATGGTAAGCAATCTGCGGGGAAAAGCGCTGGTCTCGCCCCTTGCCAAAGCCTCTTTTTCTTTGCGTTTGGCGATGAACGAGACAGCGATAGTGATAACGACGGACACGATTCCGACAATGAAGGCCATCGTCGCCCAAAGGAGCCAGCCCTCCTGGGGAAAAAGCTCTTCTCCGAAAAGAAAGGACGGGACATTGACCATAAGGAACCCCTCATCGTCAGGGCGCACGGAAAGCGTAGGCGCATACGCCTTAACAGGCTTTTAATGAGGGTCCGTAAGAAAACACGACCGTATTTACCCGCCCCTCAAGCCCCCTTCAAAGACATTTACGATAAAGTAACCTGGTTTCTTGATTCTAATATTCACCTCTCCCGCCTCGCAGGGGCCTCTTTTATGAAAAGTTTCTCGACGGCCAAGGATCAAACAGGAATCGGCCAAGCTTTTGAAGAAGCTTTGGCTATAGATCCCACGGTTTTTTTTCTTTTCGCGACCCCGCCCGTTCTGCGCGACGACGCCTTGCGCTCGTTCATTCTCGAGAAAACCAGAGGCCGCGCCATCATCGGCTGCTCGACGGCGGGAGAAATAGCGAACGACGGCGCACACAGCGGCGGGATATCTCTCCTTGCCGTCCGTTTTGATAAAACGCCTGTCCGTTTGGCGGCTTGTCCCCTCCCCAAGGCCGAGGATTCGATCATCGCGGGCCAGGCGCTCGGCGAGCAACTCAAAACCGAAGACCTCAGCGCCGTTTTCGTCCTTGGCCCCGGAACGAACGTGAACGGAAGCAGCCTTGCCGACGGCCTTTTCTCCATTCTCGGCAAGCAGGTTATCGTCAGCGGCGGCCTGGCCGGAGATGAAATGTCCTTCAAACTCACGCACACGATCTGCGGCGAGAACATTTACGAAAATTACGCGGTCGCCATCGGCCTTTACGGCAAAAACATCGCCGTCAGCTGCGGCAGCGAAGGGGGCTGGCGCCCCTTCGGGCCTGCGCGGCGCGTGACCAAAGCGCAAGACAATATCCTTCAAGAGCTGGACGGCAAGCCCGCTCTTCAACTTTATAAGCAATATCTGGGGGAAAAAGCCCGCGATCTTCCGGCCAGCGGACTGGCTTATCCCTTCGCCATTCTGCGCGAGGACCGAACCATGTCAGGCCTGATCCGCTCAGCTTTAAGCATTGATCACGAGAACGGCGCCCTGGTTATGGCGGGCGACGTGCCGCAGGGAAGCCGCGTTTGCCTCATGCACGCGGATACGGATGCGCTCATTCAAGGCGCGGCCCAGGCGGCGGCAGAGGCCATCCGGACGCATCCGGGACCGGAAAGGAACGGTTGCGCTCTTCTCGTTGATTGCGTGGGCCGCCGCAAAGTTCTCGGCATAGACATGGATGAAGAGATCGAAGCCGTTGCGGACTCCTTTCTTCCCGGAACGCCTTTCGCCGGTTTTTACTCCTACGGGCAGATATCCTCTTCCATCGGTGAACGTCCGTCGCTTCGCAGCCAGACCATGACGATTACCTATCTGACGGAGATGGATTCCCTATGACGGTCCGCTCCAGAAAAATTCTGCGCCAGTTTGAAAAAATCCTCCGGCACAAGGATGCTGAAAAAAGGCTTTCCGAGCTGGCGGCTCTTTTGCGCGAAAAAAGCCCCGTCCTGGCGGATATATACGGCCCCCTTTTGGAGAATATGCCGGACTTTTTCGACAGCGTGGATCTCGTTTACGGCGAATACGAGAGCCGCGTTAAAATGGCGCTGCGAAACCTGGAGCTGAGTTCGGGCGAGTTGAACGAGGCCAATTATCGGCTGGAAGACCTCAATGTCGCGATCAACGCCATGCTCGACAGCCTGGACCAAGGGCTTTTGTTCTTTGATCGGGCCGGAGTCTGTTCGGACGTCTTTTCGAAGGCCTGCCTGACGCTTTTAGAAACGAACCCTGCGGGAAAGAACATCGTCGACGTTCTTCGCCTTGAAGGAGAAAAACGGGGGGTTTTTTCCGAAATCCTTTCCATGCTTTTCGATCGTAGGAAGACGAGGCTCAGCTTCGAGGACGTCATCGCGCTGGCTCCCGGTTCCTATGAACACGGCGACGGACTGCATATAACGCTGCGCTATCGCCCCGTTTACGACCAGGACGGCGACCTTTCTAAAATCGTCCTGATCGCCACGGACCAAACGCGCGAACAGACGGCCCTGCAAAAACTCGTCGAGGATTCGCAAGCCCGGGAAGCTCTGCGAACCGCGAAGGAGGTCGCGGAACGCGCGACGGCGGCGAAAAGCGACTTTCTCGCGAATATGAGCCACGAGATACGGACGCCCATGAACGGCGTTTTGGGCATGACGGATCTTTTGCTCGACACCGACCTCTCCTACGACCAGCGCGGTTGGGTCGAAGCCATCCGGCGATCCGGCGAAAGCCTGCTTGAGCTTATCAACGACATTCTCGACCTCTCAAAGATAGAAACCGGAAAGATACGACTGGAAAAGACGGACTTTGACCTTTTCTCCCTCGTTTCCGAGGTCACGGATCTCGTTCTTACGCGGGCGCAGGAAAAAGGGATCCAGCTTCTGGCGGACCTGCCGCTCGGCTCGCCGCGTTTTATGAACGGCGATCCGGGGCGTTTAAGGCAGGTTCTTTTGAATCTCGTCGGCAACGCCGTCAAGTTCACGGCAGCCGGACACGTTCTTGTTCGATTGTCCTGTCGGCAGGATTCGCCGGGAACTTTTCGGGTCCGCTTCGTCGTGGAGGATACGGGCATCGGCATTCCTCCGGACAAACTCGATTTTATTTTCGACAAGTTCTCGCAAGTCGAAGGGACGACCACGCGAAAATTCGGCGGCAGCGGCCTGGGCCTGGCTATTTCCAAAGGCCTGGTTTCCTTGATGGGCGGCAGCATAGATGTCTCCAGCCAGCAGGGGAAAGGCTCGAAATTCTCCCTTGAAATTCCCCTATCTCCGGCACAGGACGAAAGCAGAAAGCCGCCTTCCGTTTCCGATTTCGACCTGAAAGGCGTGCGCGTTCTTATCGCCGACGACCATGCCGTTTCGTCGGATATTCTCAAGAAATACGCCCAGGAATGGGGTCTGCGGACGGATTCCTGCTCTACCTTCGCCGCGGCGAAGGGCCTGATCGAAACGGCGGCGTTCGCGAACGATCCCTACCGTTTTGTTCTGAGCGATTACTTCATCGGCGAGGAAGAGGCGAAAAACCTCCTTCTTTGGCTCAAAGAGGCCTCGCAAATTCCCTGGCCGTTTCCCCTCCTGATCACCGCGTTCGGACAAACGGCAGGCGTGGACTACGCCACCGAGATGGGATTTGCGGGCTATTTTCTCAAACCGTTTTTCCCGGACGATCTTAAGGGCGGTATGCAGCTTTTGCTCGAGGTGACGGCGGAAGGCGAAAAGATGCCGCTGGTCACCCGCCCCTTGGTCGCAAGCCTGGCGCAAACGGGCCGCCTGCGCAAAACGGTTCGGCCTGATATGTTTTCGGACGTCAAGGCCCTGGTCGTCGAAGACATGATGATTAATCTGATGCTGATCGTCAAAATCCTGGAAAAGCACGGATGCGCGGTCTCTTCCGCCGTTAACGGAAAAGATGCGGTCGAAAAATTCAGAAATGAAAAGTTCGACATCATCTTCATGGACTGCCAAATGCCGGAAATGGACGGATTCGAGGCGACAAAGGCCATCCGCGAGGAAGAACTGCGGACAGGCGGGCATACGCCCATCGTCGCGCTGACGGCTGACGCCATGATCGGCACGCGCGAAAAGTGCCTCCAGTCCGGCATGGATGATTATCTGAACAAGCCCCTGCGGCAGGAACAGATCACGAGAATGCTCACGCAATGGGTGCGCAAATAAAAATCACTCTTTTTTAAGGCTTTCGGAAATCGTCATCGCAAGCGCCATCGCGAACATCAAAACGGCGATCGTCAGCCCGCACGCGACGATGACAGCGTTCCAGAAAGATTTGTTGATATCGTCGATATAAACACCGGTTCCGATAATCCAGTCCCACGGCTCATAAAGTTTGATGTAAGATTTTTTGGGATAAAGTTTCTCCCCGGAAAGGTGCGGCTTGCTCCAGGCGTAATCAATAAAGCCCTCTCCCTGCGTACGCACGATGCGAACCATTTCGGTAAACAGCTTCTTGCCGTCCAGGTCGCGGTAATCCGAAAGATCGACTCCCTCCCATGGAGTTTTTACGGGATGCATGACGCCTCTTGGGTAGGTGTCGATGACCCAAAAATAGCCGTTCGGTTCCGGCATGATCTGTTTGATCGTCTCTAGGGCGTAATGTTTGGCCTTCGCCTCGTCCAGTTCTCCCTTGTCCGCTTTCTTCTTATAATAGGCCACAAGCGCGTAGGCGTTATCGACCATTTTACGCGTGCGGTCCTGGCGCTCGTTCATAAGAGCCTGGTGATAATTCTGCAGAACAAAAGCCGAAGCTAAAGCCAGAACAAGGAAAAGCCCCGCCAAAACCGCCAAAAGAGACCGGTGCGTCCATCTCGAGGAAAAGCAGCAAAAGCAGGGCAGCATAGCGGGCCTTCAAAGGCGGGGAAAACGACTCGCCGTGACAGCGTACCTGAATTATGGCATGATTCGGGGTCGAAAAGAGCGGAAGGCCCCCTCAACAAACCGGAATGTGTTCAGAATGCAACCCTCTCACACGAAAGTACTCATTATAGGCGCCGGCCCGGCGGGTTATACGGCGGCCATCTATGCGGCGCGGGCCAATCTTAATCCGATTCTCATCCAAGGTATGCAACCGGGGGGGCAGCTTACGATCACGACGGAAATCGAAAACTGGCCCGGCAATGCCGAACCGATTCAAGGCCCCTGGCTTATGGAGCAAATGGGTCTGCAGGCCGCCCGCGTCGGCGCGACGCTTGTGCAGGGGGTCGTCACGGACGTGGATTTCTCGCAGCGCCCCTTTCAAGTAACGTGCGATTCCGGCCAGATATTCACCGCCGACGCCGTCATCGTCGCCACAGGCGCGCAAGCGCGCTGGCTGGGGCTTGAAAGCGAGAAAAAATTCCAAGGTTACGGCGTTTCCGGTTGCGCCACGTGCGACGGCTTTTTCTATCGCGGCAAGGATGTGGCCGTTGTCGGCGGCGGCAATTCGGCGATGGAGGAAGCGCTGTATCTCGCAAGCCTCGCCAAACAAGTGACCATGATCCATAGGCGCGACGAATTCCGAGGCGAGAAGATATTGCGCGATCGCGTAGCCAAGAATCCGAAAATCAAAGTCTTATGGAACAGCGTCGTGGAATCCATTGAGGGACAGGAGGCGCCCGTTCGGGGCGTCACAGGCCTTAGGGTTCGCAATGTTAAAACGGGAGAGATAACGTCTCTCGCCCTGGATGGCGTTTTCATCGCCATCGGGCACGCCCCGGCCACGGCTCTTTTCAAAGGCAAGCTGCCGATGGACGAGGAAGGCTACCTCCTCACCCGCCCCGACTCCACGGCGACGGAAATTCCGGGCGTTTTCGCCGCCGGAGACGTTAAGGATAAGATCTATCGCCAGGCCGTCACAGCGGCGGGGATGGGCTGTATGGCGGCGCTGGAGGCCGAAAAATACCTGGCGTCTTTCGAGTGACCCTGCCTATGCTTTCTTCCTCGGCCCGATTCCACGGAGATTTCTTATGAGTTCCTATGTCAGACGCGCCATGCAAAAGGACGAAACCGTCCTTTACGCCGCCCAGCTTCATTGGATCATTTACAGAATGGCGGTCACGATTCTCCTCATCGGGGGCCTGGTCGGCCATTTCGGCCCGCACGTGGCTTCGTTTCTTTTCGGCGATACGGAATGGGCAGGCTTTTTTAGAACTTATGTCAAATATGCCGCCATAGGCATCGTGGCCTTGGGCGCGTTGCAGGTTTTCTTCACTTATATCCGGCAGATTTCGACGGAACTTGTCATCACCAACCAACGGGTCATCGCCAAGCACGGCTTTATCGCCACGACGAGCTATGAGCTTATGATGCCCAAGGTCGAGGGCGCGACCATCGATCAAAGCGTCATGGGCCGTCTGTTCGGTTACGGAACGCTTATGGTTAAGGGAACGGGCGGCGGCATTTCGCCCATCGACCACGTGGCCGATCCCTACCGATTTCACGCCAAACTTATGGATGCCTTGCGCGGGGTGAACGGAACAGGAAACGGATCGAATCGCAACGATTAGAAACCATTTGTTTTCATCCCGTCCTTTTGATAGAATCCGCTCCATGCAAAGCGCTTTTCACATGAAAGCCCCCGTCCAGGCAGCCTCCGGCTGGTCCTGGGGCTATGGTTTTGGTTACTTTTATTTCCGGTGAAAACCGGAAAACACGCGCTGCCTCACCCTACAATCTGAATCTTTCGGCCGGTCAAACCGGGAACCCTTGTTTATGGTAGAATCTCATGTCTCAGGCTCAGGAAAAGTGGACCCCCCAAAGTTGGCGTACGAAAAGGGCTTTGCAACAACCCGTTTACCCTGATCCCGCTGCAGCCCAAGCCGTCGAAGAGCGCTTGGCCAAACAACCGCCTCTGGTTTTCGCGGGGGAAGCTAGGCGCCTCAAAAAGGGCCTTGCGAAAGTCGCGGCAGGGAAGGCTTTCTTGCTCCAGGGCGGCGACTGCGCGGAAAGCTTCGCCGAGTTCAGCGCGAAGAATATTCGCGATTCCTTCCGCGTCATCTTGCAAATGGCCGTCGTTTTAACCTTTGGCGGCGGGCTTCCCGTCGTCAAAGTGGGACGCATGGCGGGGCAATTCGCCAAACCGCGGTCCAGCGATACGGAAACCCAAAACGGCGTGACGCTGCCGAGTTATCGCGGCGACATCATCAACGGTCTCGAATTTACCGCCGAATCCCGCACGCCCGATCCCGAAAGAATGATGGAGGTTTACCACCAATCGGCTTCGACGCTAAATCTCCTGCGCGCCTTCGCGCAAGGCGGCTATGCCGACCTGCACAAGGTGCATTGCTGGAATCTTGATTTCGTGAACGGCGATTTGCAGGCCGAACGCTATCGCGATATGTCCGACCGCATCGGCGAGGCGCTGACCTTCATGAAAGCCTGCGGCATCGACGGGGAAAGAATCCCCGAAATCCGCGAGACAGAGTTCTTCACCTCGCACGAAGCGCTCCTCTTGCCCTATGAGCAAGCCCTCACGCGCGTGGACAGCACCACGAACGATTGGTACGACGTCTCGGCCCATATGCTCTGGCTCGGCGACAGGACGCGCGATCCCGACGACGCCCATGTCGAGTTCCTGCGGGGCGTCAAAAATCCCCTCGGCATCAAATGCGGCCCCACGATGGATCCGGACGCTCTTATCCGCCTTTTGGACACGCTCAATCCACAGGACGAAGAGGGACGCCTTGTTCTCATCGCCCGCATGGGCGCCGATAAGATCGAGGCCGCCCTTCCCCCTCTGCTGCGCAAGGTCAAAGAGGCGGGACGCAAAGTCATCTGGTGCAGCGATCCTATGCACGGCAATACCGAGCAAACGGCAAGTCGTTATAAAACAAGGAATTTCGGAAAAATCCTTGCTGAAGTTACGGGCTTTTTCTCGGTCTGTGAGGCCGAAGGCGTCTGGCCGGGCGGCATTCACCTGGAAATGACGGGCCGCGACGTGACGGAATGCACGGGCGGCGCCTCGGACGTGACGGAAACGGACCTGGCGGAATGCTACGAAACCCATTGCGACCCCCGCCTCAACGCCTCGCAGGCGCTTGAGATGGCCTTTTTGCTCGCGGCCCGGTTGAAAAAGGCTCGCTTAAGAACTGAAAGTGGGGAATAAGCTGTTGGCGGCGGGACGTTAAGGCGCTATGCTGCGCCATCCGTTTTTTCAAAAGGAGGCCCTGCTCATGCGCTTGTTGTCCTTAACCATGATTCTGCTGGTAGGTTTGGTCGCCTCGGCTCCCGCCCTGGCCGGAAAGGTTTCTTACGCCGACGGCAAGGGTCAGTGGGTTCCGACGACCTGCGGCACGCTTCAGGCCCCGGTTGTGAACAACGGCGACCCTGAAACCCCCGCCAACGATATGAACGCCCGCGTCACGGCGCACAACGCCTTCGTCGCCGCAGCGGACGCCTATATGGCCTGCGTAAGCAAGGAAGCTCAGAACGACGCCGAAGCTTTCGGCCAGCTCATCACGAACTCGGCGCAGGATTTGATCAATCAAACACAAAGAGACGTCGCGGACTCGGCCGCCAGGGCCAACGCCAAGCCCGCCACGCGCTGACGTTCTTCGCCGCGGAGGGGGTTTGCGCCTATGTCGGACCGGTTGCTTTTCGCGTTTGCGCAGCTCAACCCCGTTGTAGGCGACATCTCCGGCAATCTGGCGCGTCTTCTGGACGCCTGGCGCGAGGCCAACCGTCGGGGGGCCGATATTCTCGTCGCGCCAGAACTCTTCCTAACGGGCTATCCGCCGGAAGATTTCATCCTCAAGCCGCGCATCCATAAGGTCATCCGCGAAGCCGTGGAGGCCTTGATCCGCGAAACGGCTTCCGGGCCCGCCGTTCTTCTCGGCGCGCCGTGGGAAGAGGACGGTAAGCTCTACAACGCCGCGCTTTTTTTGGAGGGCGGGAAAGTCGCCGGACGCACGTTCAAGCACGATCTGCCGAATTACGGCGTTTTCGACGAAAAAAGGCTTTTCGAGCCGGGACCCCTGCCGGGACCCATCGAATGGCGCGAACGTAAGCTCGGCGTTCTTTTGTGCGAAGATATGTGGAAGTCCGAAGTTTCCGAGAACCTCAAACGGCGCGGCGCGGAAGTCCTGATTGCGCTTAATGCCAGCCCTTTTGAGGTTGGCAAACAGTACCAGCGTTATGATCTCGCGCGGCAGCGCATTGTGGAAACGGACCTGCCCCTTTTTTACGTCAATCAGGTCGGCGGACAGGACGATCTTGTTTTCGAAGGATCCTCCTTCGCCATGAATGCGCGCGGCGATCTCGTTCTGCAAGCGAGGGCCTGGGGAGAAGAAGTCGCCTTTCTCGCCTGCCAGATGGAGGGAGCCCGCCTGGCCGTCTCGCCTGCCGCATTGACCTCCCTGCCGGAAGGCGAGGCCTCGGTTTATGCGGCCCTGATGACGGGCGTGCGGGATTATGTCCGCAAGAACGGCTTTCAGTCCGTTTTGTTGGGCCTGTCGGGCGGAATCGACAGCGCGCTTGTCGCCGCGATCGCCGTGGACGCGCTGGGCGCGGAAAACGTCGGAACGGTGATGATGCCCTCGCCCTACACGTCGAACGAAAGTCTGGAAGATGCGAGCCTCGTCGCCAAGGCGCTGGGCTGCCGCCTGGAAACTATTCCGATTGCCGAGGCTATGGCGGCTTTCGATCATATGCTGGCCCAGTCTTTCGTAGGCTGCGCGCCGGACGAAACGGAAGAAAACATCCAAGCCCGGATTCGCGGCCTGGTTTTAATGGCCCTGTCGAACAAAGGCGGGGCCATGGTCCTTTCGACCGGAAACAAGTCCGAGCTGGCCGTCGGGTACGCCACGCTTTACGGCGATATGTGCGGAGGTTATGCGCCGCTTAAGGACGTCTATAAAACGGAAATCTACAAGCTCGCCCGCTGGCGCAACGAAGAAAAGCCGCCTCAGGCCCTCGGCCCAAGCGGCTCCGTCTTTGCGCAGCGCCTTTTCACCAAGGCCCCAACCGCGGAACTGAAGCCTTTCCAGACAGACCAGGACTCGCTGCCGCCTTACGAAATGCTCGACGATATTCTGGGCTGCCTGATCGAGCAGGATCTGGGGCTGGCAGAAACGGCGTCCACGGGACACGACGCCGCCACGATCCGCCGGGTCTACACGATGTTGGACCGGTCCGAATACAAGCGCCGCCAGGGACCGCCGGGACCCAAAGTCACCCGGCGCCATCTGGGCCGCGACCGCCGTTATCCCATCACAAACCGCTACGCCGACAAATGGCGTACGCAAAGCACGGATTGATTTGATGACTGACATGAAGGCTCTTTACAGCATTATTCGCGCCCGGCTCCACGACGTTCTTGTGGACGCCGAATTTCCGGAAATTCCCGGTTTCGGACGCGGCAAGGTGCGCGACTTCTACGATTTGCAGGACGGGCGGATCGTCATGGTCTCCACGGATCGGCAAAGCGCCTTTGACCAGGTTCTCGCCGCCGTTCCCTTTAAGGGACAGGTCCTGACCGCCGCCGCGCGTTTCTGGTTCGAGGCGACGGCGGACATCGTGCCCAACCACGTCATCGCTTATCCCGACCCGAACGTCGTCGTGGCCAAAAAGCTTCGTATGTTGCCGGTTGAGGTCGTGGTGCGCGATTACCTGACGGGATCGACCTCGACATCTGTTTGGTCCATGTACAGAATCGGCAACCGCACCCCCTATGGCGTTCATTTGCCCGACGGGATGCGCAAAAACCAGAAACTGCCGCAAACGATCCTGACGCCGACGACCAAGGGATTTCTGGGCGAACACGATGTGCCGATCACGCCTGAAGAAATCGTGGAAAAGGGGCTTCTTTCCGACTCGCAATGGCAGGAAGTCGAAAAAGCCGCGCTTGGCCTTTTCGCGCACGGACGCGAAATAGCGGCCAAACACGGCCTTATCCTCGTCGATACGAAATACGAGTTCGGAATTGACGAAAAGGGAACGCTCACGATCGCCGACGAGATCCACACGCCGGACAGCAGCCGTTATTGGATTGCCGAATCATACGAAAGATGCCTTGAAACGGGCCGCGAACCGGAAAGCCTCGACAAAGAGTTTCTGCGACTGTGGATCGCTTCGCGCTGCGATCCCTACCGCGAGCCTATTCCCGACATTCCCGATGAAACGCTTGTGGATTTCAGCGCGCGCTATATCGCGCTTTACGAGAAAATATCGGGCAAGGATTTTGAAATACCCCCCGCAGGGGAACCCGTGCGCGAACGCGTTCGCCGGGCATTAAAACCTTTCGCTTCCTCTTGAGGACGCTCGATGCTTCCTGAGGCGCTCGTCGATCTTGACGCCCTTTCATGGAACTATCGCTTTCTGCGCGAAAAGGCCGGAAAGACGGAAATCGGCGGCGTCGTCAAGGCGAACGCCTACGGCCTCGGCCTCGCGCCGGTGACACGGACGCTTTACGCCGCCGGATGCCGAACGTTCTTCACGGCGCATTTCACAGAAGCTCTGGCCCTGCGCGAAATTCTTCCCCATGCTTCCATCGTCGCCCTAAGCGGCTTTTCCGAAAAGGATTACGTCGAGGCGGCCTCCCGCGACATTATGCCCGCCCTCAACCACCTGGAAGCCGTCGAAACGTGGGGACGTTTCGCCCGCGCGCAAGAAAAAATTCTACCCGCCTTTATTCATCTGGACACGGGGATGAACCGGCTCGGCCTTCCCGAGAACGAACAAAAGCGGCTTGCGGAAAATCCGGGGATCCTTGAGGGCATAAAAGTCAAAGCCTGGATGAGCCACTTTGCCTGCGCCGATCTGTTCGACAACCCCATGACGCCAGAGCAAAAGAACCGTTTTGTTGCGGCGCTGCGCCGCCTGCCGCCCGCGCCCGCGAGTCTTTGCAATTCGTCCGGAATTTTCTGGGGCAGCGATTACCTTTTCGACATCGCCCGCCCCGGCCTCGCGCTTTACGGCGGAAACCCGACGCCCCATCTGCCGAATCCGATGCGGGCCGTTCTTGAGATTCAAGCGCCGATCCTTCAAATCAGAGACGTAGAGCCGGGCATGACCGTCGGCTATGCCGCTTCCCATCGCGTAACGCGGCGGGGTCGCGTGGGGACTCTTTCCCTCGGTTATGCCGACGGTTATCACCGAACTCTTGGCGGCAAAGGCGCCGTCAGGATCGAAAATTTTTCGGCGCCGATCATCGGCCGCATTTCGATGGATTTGATCACGGTGGACGTGACGGACGTGCCGGAAAATATCGCCCATGTCGGCGCCATGGCGACCGTCATCGGCCCGCACAGAACCATCGACGAGGCCGCCGCCGAAGCGAACACCATTTGCTATGAGCTCTTGACCTCTCTGGGTCCCCGCATCTTGCGACGGTATAAGAAGGCTGCAGGAATTTAGCAGACTCCCGACGAAACGCGGCAACCGCGCCTTGCGGCCCAAGCGTTGATTCCGCCCACAAGATTGCGAACGTTTTCAAAACCGTTTTCCCGCAGAATTTCCGCAGCCATGCCGCTCCGTCTTCCTGAGCGGCAATAAACGATGATCGGTCTATCTTTGGGAATCTCGCTTACACGCGCCGCAAGCTCGCCAAGCGGAATCAAAACGGCGCCGTCGATCCGAATTTCTTCGAATTCGCTTGGCTCGCGCACATCCAAAAGGAAAGGCGGCGCTGGATTCTTAAGTTCCGCTTCCAGCCTGTCCGTCTCGATCAACGAAATATCCCCCGAAGGCGAAGATCGCGTGCCGCCGGAAAGAAATAAAAAAGCCGCCAAAACCACAACCAACCCTCCAAGCAAAATCGATGCATACAGAAAGGAATGATTCTTCATTTTCGACCCTCCGGAAACCGAACGGAAAAGAGAATGAACCAAAAGACAAGCAAAAACAAGATGGTTAACCTCCTCTGGCCTGTCGCCCTGTAAATATTACGATCTCGAAACAATGTGGGGGCTTGCGGACGTAGGCATCGTCTTCATTAAGTCGAAATTAGTTAATTCTGCCCAAGATAAGGCGCATGAGGATGTGGGAATTCGACGATAACCGCGCCATTCCGACGAACCTGGTGCTTGAGCAGGACTTTATCCTGCGCATTCGCCGTTTGCACCGTTTGGGCACGCCTCACTTCGTCGCCAACATCCAGGTTTCCGCTATTCCCGCCGACTACAGCGGGCGAGGCTCGCTGGAGGACGCGCATCGCCGCCTGCAGGCCCTCGCTCTGGCGCAAAAGGGAACCTATGCCGAGATGACGAACGGCGACGTGTTTCTCATCTGGACGGATTCCATGCAGGCCAAGGTTTTCCCAAGCCAAGCCATGATGGTCACCTTGCCCAACGGTGTCGCGCCAGGCGATTTAGAGAAATACGCGCTTTTATACCATTTGCCTGAGGATTACGCGCTTTTACGCGAACGCGCGAATTATTACGTGGATCTTTCGCGCGCCACCGCCGTCGTCGAGGACGAAAACTCGCCCCTCCATCTTTTGAAGACGGAGGCCGCGCGGGGCCCGCTTACCACCTGGAGTCTTAACCAGATTGAGCGGCTTATGAAGGACATTGACCTGTGTCCCTTCATCCGTTCGCAATCCGTTTACGCCTATCAGCCGGATAAAAGCTGGCAACAATTGTTCGACGAGGCCTTTATTGGCCTGGACGAAGTTAAGCAAGCCTATTTCCCGCACCTTGACGTCATGCACCCCAAACACCTTTTCCTGGAGCTTTGCCAGCTTCTTGATCGGAGCCTTTTGGGCGCATTGACCCAGAATTATGATTCCGTAGGCGACATGACGTTAAGCTTGAATCTGACTCTGCCCACGGTTCTGGGCGCCGAGTTCGCGCAATTCACGCACCGCGTTCCCCGCTCGGCGCGGCAGCGCATAGGGTTCGAGATTCATTGCGGCGACCTGATGCAGGACTTCACGCAAACGCTGGGCGCCATCGCGACGCTGCGGCAGGAGGGCTTTCGGATTTCCATCGACGGCGTGACGCCCGATATGCTGAATTATATCAACTTCACGCGCTTTGACGTGGATTTGATCAAGGTGAACGTCTCCAAGGACCTCGTCGGCGCGCTGAAATATCCGCTCATCCGCGAAGGCATAGCGACCGCGCCGCGCAAGAAATTGCTGTTCTTCCATTGCGACACCGAAGCCGCCGTCCGCGCCGGAATTGACATGGGCATTACGAAATTCCAAGGCTGGCTGATCGACGACCTCGCCCGCAAGTGGCGAAAGGCATAGGTCAACGGCAAGGACCATAAAGCAAAAGGCCCCCTTTCAGGGGCCTACCCGAGCCTCAGTTATGGTGTACATCGGATTGATGATCTCGATCAGATGCCATTCACCTGCCTGAAGGCTTTGCGGCAACGTATGACACAAAAAGTACTGAGTACGCCGCGAGCAGCAAAAGCGGCTCAATTTAAAAGAGCAACATTGGATTAAGGATTTGCTATGAGCCTATTAAAAAGAGCGATGGAATCGGCCCCAACTGCTGATGAGCGGCTTCGTGCCGAAAACGAGCAACTTCGTGCTGAAATTGAACGGCTTCGCAACCCTGCATCCCAAGCCAGTCGTTGGCTGCCGCGAGGCACACAAGGCGCTCGCCGACCCGCAAAAGCGCAGGCGGCATGTTCTTGCCGCCGCCCACGGCATGCCAGCGCCCGCCGAAGAAGAAAACGCCAGTCCGCGTCCGACCATCTGGATCATCGTGCACTTGTAGGAACTGGGGCGCAGAAGGATGACACAGGAGGTTGGTTGATAATGGAAGGACTGCGCCTTATGGGACAGTCAGCACAGCTCTTCTTGGTTTTCGGACAACCGCTTGAAACCGTTTCGTTAGCAGTCTGCTGAAAAACTCCTCGATTTAGGCGTGGCGATGTGATTCTCTGTTGTTGAGACAACAACGGGGGGGCAAGGCGATGCGCGGGAGGTTTCAGGATCAAGGCGGGCTGTTTTCGTATATATCGCTGGAAGAACGCGTGCCCACGGATCATCCGTTGCGCAAGATACGAGAACTTGTGCGAGCGGTTCTGGTGGATATGAACCGGACATTTGCGAAGATGTATGCCGATGAGGGCCGCCCGTCGATACCGCCGGAACAGTTGTTGAGCGCGTTGCTGTTGCAGGCCTTTTACGGCGTGCGATCGGAACGGCAGTTGATGGAACAACTGGATTACAACTTGTTGTTTCGCTGGTTTGTGGGCCTTGCCCCCGATGCGGCGGTGTGGTCGGCAACGACGTTCAGCAAAAACCGCGAACGCTTACAGGAAAGCGATGTGTTCGGGCGATTTATGACGACGCTGCTGCGCCATCCGCAAGTCGAACCCTTGTTATCAAGCGAACATTTTTCCGTGGACGGCACATTGATCGAAGCATGGGCGAGCCATAAGAGCTTCAAGCCCAAAGACGGTTCCGATGATGGTGACGGCTCGGACTTTCACGGACAGAAACGCACAAACGACACACATGCCAGCACGACGGATCCCGACAGCCGCCTTTATCGCAAGGCGTTGGGCAAAGAAGCCAGGCTCTGTTATATGGGGCATGCCTTGATGGAAAACCGCAACGGCCTTGCTGTCGGCGGCATCGTTACCACAGCGTCCGGCACAGCGGAACGCCGCGCTTCGGAAAAGATGCTGAAAGCCAAAGCCAAGGAAACGGGGCATCGCCCGCGTCGCCGCAGACTTCCTGACAAATCTGATCGCCTACAACCTGATCCGCATTCCCAAACTGCTTGCCGCATAGGGCGGAATCCGTCCAAAGGTTAGAAAACAGGCCTTGCGGATCAAGAAAACTACAAAAATTACCCAAAAAACCTCGCGCCAAAATGCCGGCGGTGCGAGTTTTATCCAAATCTCGCGTTTTTCAGCAGACTGTTAAACGTCTGGCCCGGCCGCCGGAAGATGAACTTTTGGGGAAAATGATGGCCGCCGCGCCGCAGCACCTCCGCGACGCCATCGCGCTCAGCATTTTGATGGGGTTTCGTAAATCTGAAATCTTTTGCGCGTTGTCGATCGACAACGTCAATTTCGAAAGACGCGGCGTCTGGCTCGATGGGGAAAGGACGAAGGGAAAACGGGACGAGTTTGTCCCGGCTAATGAAGCGGCAATGGATATCCTCACCCGCCTTGTCGCGCAGGCAAGGGAGCATGGGGAGCGTCGCCTCATCCTCTACTGGCCGCCAAAGAGTAAGGATGGAACGCAACCGCCGCCGAGGCCCATAAAAGACGCCAGAACGGCCTGGAGAACGCTGCGGGGGAAACTTGGAATCGAGGGCCGCCACCGCTTCCACGACCTTAAGGCGGCTTATGTGACGGCTTTGGCGCTGCACGCACCGGCGCGGGTTGTTCAAGAGCTAGCCAGGCATAAAAGCATGGCGACAACCCAAAACTATATCCGCGTCGCCGACACGGCCCAGCGCGAGGCCGTGGAGGCCATCGGCAGGAAACGGGCTATCTTTGACGTCGTTTCAGAGGCCCCGGCGCATAAAAAAGCCGAAAAGTCCCAAACACCGAGTCCCAAACAAAAAAGCGCATCCCTTTCGAAATGCGCTTAACATATTGATTTTAATGGTGCCGTTGGAGGGATTTCGTTCGCTGCGCTCACGGCGCCTTCGCCATAACTTTTACATTTTGTGCGGGCGCGGACACGTGCGCGCCCGCCTGTTTGAATGGCTCGTCGTGAACCCCCGTTTTTTCGGCGCTTAAATCCCGACAACGGCAAGTACCATTAAAAAAAGCGCCCCAAGGGGCGCTTTTTTTAATGGTGCCGTTGGAGGGATTTGAACCCCCGACCTTGGCCCATTCTAACCCTTTGATTTCATTGATGCACGATACTGTGTTTACCGACATTCTGATGCACGCCAAGGCACGTTTTTCCGCGCCCTCGAAAGCCGTTCTCGACCTTCAGCATTTTGCCGACTCGTGCCTTGTGCTTACATATCCTGCACAGAGGTGAAGAGGCAAACGGTAAGCACGCGGTAAACACAGGCCATCCTCCCTCGGTCTGGTCGGACGTAGCGCGTTCAATTTTGGTGGGAAAGAGTGCGGGCGAAAACATTGCGCCGCCGCATGGAAAAATTCAAACACAGCAGATATACTGGCGTCAAGATACAGATTTCCAAATCCAAGGGTTCGCATGAAACACAAACGCTCAACAACCACTTTGCCCGCAGAGCCGCCGAATTGGATGCGGAACTACATGCTCGAAAAGGCCGACCCTTGGGAACGGATCGAGGCAAGGCTATTCGCTGCAGAAGATTTCTTAAACGAAGCGCGTTGGATATTCTTCGACGTACATAAATGGGCATTCTTGAGGAAAGAAACGTTTCTTAAAGCAGAGCCCCCAACCAACGATCTAAAGCAAAACCTGATACACCATCTTAACGTCGCGCTCGATCTTCTGCCAAAGATTCAGGAAGGCATCAAGGCCCGCGAGTTCAATGCATATTTCGTTTGGCTATGGGGTACCTTTGTGGAAGCGGTCTCAATCGTTGAAGCCCTTACCCCCTATTACGAGCAAATCGCTCCAACTGAAAAGAAATCATATGAAGATGAAAAGTTTGATGAAAAAAGGTGGTTTGCGCTTTGGTATCTTCATCACAAAGCAGAGATAGAAGCGGATGGACAATATGCGTCCAGAGAAAGCATAGCAAACAAAGTCGAAGAATCCCTGCGAGACCTATGGATTGGCAAGCTCGACCCACGCAAAGAATTCTCAAAACAGACAACAAAACTTCTTCGTAATATGGCCAGCAACGAAAAAGATATTGAATGGTTCACTCTATCGCTTGGGTTTAGGGATAAATTAGATTCAGATCGTCTCAAGTTATTCATAAAAGACGTTCAAAGGGATACAGAGGGGCTTCCCCCAGTGGGAAACGACTTGTATTCAGAAACGTCTGATGCAGATTGCGACTACTAAGTCAACCCCCCCAGACCCTCTGGGGGATAAAAGATCAGATCAAACTGTGGGCGTTATAGGCGCGATGCCACGCGATGGCAGCAACGTAGCCTAAAGGAACACAGATCATGTCTCAACAACCAAACGACCTCTTGCCGATCCGGCAGGCGGCTAAAGCAATCGGGGTTCAATACCGTCAGTTGCTGGAAGCCGTCAACGAAAAACTTGTCCCACACTATAAGCTGCGCAAGAGCCGCATGCTTGTTTCAGTATCGGAAGTCATTTCCATCATGCGGAGCGGCAACGGCTCCAAGGCGGTGTCCAATGACTAACGTCTTCTTGGAACACGCGCCGCGTTATTGGGAGGCAGGGCATTCAGTCCTTCCCGTGCCACGCGGTACAAAACGCAGCATCACAGGATGGAAAGACTACATCGACCAAGCCCCAAAGGAGAAGACCCGCAAACAATGGTTGGAGCGGTACGCGGACCACGGCATCGCCTTGGCCTGTGGGGGCAAGATCAATGAAGCCCACAAACTGGTCGGTCTCGACATCGACGACGAGCGTTATGTCGGGCCGATTTCACGGATGATCGGCAAAGTCATCTCGGCAAAGAAAGGCAAAAAAGGTTTGACCATTTTTGTCCGCGCAGAGCTTGACGTACCGAAGGCGGCGATCCCTTCCACGGGGCCACGTATTTTGGACGTTCTCGCAAGGAGTTCCATCTGCGTGTTGCCGCCGACATTCCACCCAGAAACGAGCCAACCCTATGAATGGGTCGGAACGCCTCTCCTTGATTGCGACCTGAACGACCTTCCCGTCCTCACGGCGGAGAAGTTTGAAATCATGCGCGCAATCCTCACCAACTCAAATCATGAAGGGCTACTCTAATGACCAACATCGCAACACAAAACAAAGCAACCCACGCATCCGCGCTGGGTCTCATGGCCAATCTGGCGGGCGTAACAGAAAACGAAGAACTGGCATGTTCCATGGTGGGCGCACTTTTCTCGCCCGACTATAATGGCAACACGCTGGCAGAACTGCCGGAAATGTTCCGCTCTGCCTTGGCGAAAGGCATGGGCAACAAGAAGGTGGTGCTAAGCGAGTATAACCCAAGAGACATAGGCCCCGTGCCGCAAGGCTACACTGACAGTGGGAACTTTGTCTTTCTTGACCAGAAGACAAGGTTACTAACAACAACATCGGCGGGTTTTCTTATGTCAGAAGCAGGATTGTGCAGCATGGCCGCCGCTTCGTTTTGGGAAGGCGTCTGCCCGAAGCGAAAAGGGAAAGTGGTTGTCGGTTTTGACAGCAAGGCAATAGGCGATCTTCTGATGCGTGAATGCCGGAACGCAGGGGCCTTTGTAACAAGCCGGATTCGAGGCAGCGGCATCTGGCGCGAGGGGGACAGGATTCTTGAGAACCTTCGCGGCCCCGTCCCGCAGAGCAAGAGCTATACCTACATCCGCTTTGGCGATCTGCCGGAGTTCGAGAAGGATAACGCGATAACAGCCAAAGAAATCAAAGCGTGGCTCGATTTGTTTAACTGGACGAACTCAAGTCTCTCCTATCTTCTTCTTGGCTGGCTTGCAACCGCCCCGTTATGCGGTGCGCTGAAATGGCGCGTCCACATATTCCTCAACGGACCAAAGAACACGGGCAAATCAACCCTGATTGATGGACTCTCTGAGTTGCTGTCACCTTTGTGCGTTGATGTTCAAGGCAGCAGCACGGAAGCAGGCATCCGCCAGTTGATCGGTGCAGACAGCAAGGCCTGCCTCATTGACGAGTTTGAAAGCGACAATAACCGTGGGCGCATGCAATCCGTCTTACGGTTGATCCGCAGTTCGTCGTCGGCCAAAGGCACGGTCGCACGAGGAACGACGGAAGGCAAAGCGATGCAGTTTCAAGTGTACGCCACCTTCTTGCTCGGCGCGATCATCCCGATCAAGGGATCAAACGCAGACCAGTCACGTATCGTCGAAATCGAACTACAGCCGCACGAAGGCGACCGCGAGAAGAAAGAGCAGATCGACAATGGCTTGCGCCGCATACGAGCAACAAAAAGTGCGTGGGCGCACCGGATGTTGTCCTTGGTTCACATGATCCTTGACGCGATAGACGTTTTCGAAGGGCGGCTGGACGGGGAAAGCCGCCATCGTGCCAACATGGCTGTCTTGTTTGGTGGTGCGTTTGCTGCGCTTCATGAACACGTTCCAAGTGAGGCGGAAGCCGACGAAGTGATTGCGGAACACAAAGCCCTGCTCGATCATCTCGCGCTAGCTCATGACGAGAACGACGCCGACGACTGCCTAAATCGTCTTTTGACACACCAGATCGAAGATAATGAATCCATCGGTGACATTCTAGCACGTTCTTTGTGTGAAAGGTCAGGATCGGACAAAGATGTAGATATATTTATAGACAAAACTTTGGAACGTGTAGGCATTAAAATTGTGGGCGATGGGTTCCTTGTTGCCAACAATCATGCCGGACTTGACGTTGTGTTTCGGGATACAATATGGGCGGGTGGATCGTGGGCGTCAGCATTAAGGCGGATCGTTGGCGCAAAAACCGGAAATGAGTTTAGAGTTAAGTTTTCCGGTGGGTCACTTACGCGCTGCACCTTCATCCCTTTCCCCGACTTTAGTGAGGTGAAATTACCTTGGCCAAAACCGTTCTAACCCATGACGCGTGACGTGACGATCCCTCCATCTGCCCTTCGGAGGCACTCGATATCCCCCCCTCCCCCTATATATGGGGAGGGGGGGGATATGCCGAGCGCAGGGAGCCGACAGAGGCCCAGCGTCACGTCACCTCGTCACCGATATCTTGTTGGCTTATGCCTTCCCGTGCTTTTCTGGATTCTTTGTATTACAAAGGTGACCTGCTATGCAAAACCTTCATACCAATATCACCAAACGCCGCGTTCGGCAGAAGAACCGCGAGGGACAGGTCTTTACCTATGACCGCTATGTCCTGCACTACCGCGACCCCGCAACGGGCAAGCGCACCATGCGCCGCTACGACACGCGCAAGGAAGCGGAGGTGGAACAGAACCGCCTTATCCGGCAAGCCGAAGAACTGGCGCGGCGCAAGACGGAGCCGCCTAAGCTGAAAGACGCCGTGGAATATTGGCTCAAGAGCAAAGAAGGCGCGATAACGCCGCACACGCTAAAATCCTACAGGCAGATGGCGCATGACTATATCATCGGCCCAGCCTATATTGGAACCAGCGACGAGCGGCGGCGCATCGCAATGGGTTGCAAGAAGGCGGACAAGAGCTTG
Source organism: uncultured Rhodospirillaceae bacterium (assembly GCA_964652235.1). Taxonomy (GTDB): domain Bacteria; phylum Pseudomonadota; class Alphaproteobacteria; order UBA9219; family UBA9219; genus CAZZDK01. The sequence goes on along the minus strand of CAZZDK010000008.1, from coordinate 16,511 downwards.
TTTATCGACATGCTGGGCGGCGAAACACTCATCGACCAGATCACAACCTCGGAAATCCGGCAATGGTACAAGCGCGTCCATGACGTCTCGACGCCCTATTGCGCCCGCGTCGCCCGCAAGCACCTTGCAACCATCTTTCGTATGATTGAAGAAGACTTTGACTTTCGGCTTGCGCGGATGCCATCTCGCCTTGGCGCAAACTATCGCCGCAAGCGGCGCGAACTCCTGTCCGAGGATCAAGTCAAGCTGCTGGTCGAAGAAGCCCAGCGCGACAAAAAGTGGGGCGTCTATTATGCCTTCCTCCTTTTAACCGCTGTACGACCAAGCGAGATGTTGGGCCTCCTCTGGAAAAACGTCGATCTCGAACGAGGGCGCGTCTATATCTTCGGGTCGCAAACCGAGAATGCCGAGCTAAAGGAGTTTACAAAAACAGATGCGGGTATGCGCGAGATTCCGCTCAACAGCCTTCTTTGGAAGATGCTGATTGACTGGCAGAAACGCTGCCCCACGCACGATGGCAAGCTGCACCGCGTCTTTCCGGCGCAGGGCAACGAGTTCCATAAGGGGCGCAAGGCTACCGCCGAGGCCGATGGGGGCCTGACCCTCAACAATTTCCGCATGCGCGTGTGGTATCCGACGCTCTTGCGTGTCAGTCTGCCCAAGGTCTCGCTTTACGCCACGCGCCACATGGCCATATCCTACCTACAAGCGCAGGGCGTTGAGGTCGGCTTGGTCGCCAAGATCGCGGGCCACTCGTCGCCGGAGATCACCCTCAAATACTACACCCATGCCGTGCGCGAAGACCCCGACGTGATGAACAACCTGAATGCCGCTTATGGCCTCAACGAAACCGCCGCCGCTGTGGAGTCGGGAGTTCAAACCCACTAAACGCGGCCTTCGAGGCCGTGTTTGGAACCGTAAAGGCTTTGTGTTTACCGTTGTGCTTACAGTTTGGGGTCGAGAAGCGGGTTTCGAGGCCGTGACAGCGTGACGGTGACGCCCCCTTGTTTGGCCATCCTGACGCATCTGGATACCCCCTCCCCATATCCAGCCGCAAACTTTTATTCCCCCGCGCACCGCGCTGCTCTTTCATGCGAGGGCGATACACCCGCCCCGCCGCACGGGAGGCATCACGGAGTCATGTCGGTAGGACAGCCGCTACCACCATAGCCGCCAGCCCCTCATGCCCGTCCCGCCTCAAGAGAAAAACAGAAGGGACCCACGAGCGTGGCGGCACGACGGCATTTTTGGCAAGCCCCCAGTACCCATAGGAGCGAGTTAACTTATGCTCACGATGATCGGGAGTTCCGAATATCTTGCAATATAGCAGATGTGCAGAAAGGACGCTGCACTCGATTTTATCAGGGGTGAGGCTTGTGCAGCGTCGGCCCTGCTGCACCTGTTGTTGGAACTGTCGGCCCTGTTGTTCTTGCTGTTGTCGCTTTGGCAGCCGCCTCGAAATCCTCAATCCGCTTTTGCTTGAGAAGCAAACGCTCCGGCTTCGGCTGTGCCAGTTCCTGATAAACGGTAGGACGTGCCGCGACGGGTGTTGCCTTATACACGCGCTCGGCTTTATCGACGCGGTAAAGTTCCAAGCGATCCAAATAATCCTCAAAATCCGCCTTGTCGCCTGTTTTGAGGGCGTGTTCCTTGCGTTCACGCAGCTCGGCCAAACAAATCCGGTCATAGACGGCCTCGGCTCCCTTGCTCTTTCGTAAGGCGCGGAAAACAGCGATGGGCGTCCCGTTGATAGAGGTGATATCCTTATTGTCGAGCAAACGATCAACAAGAAACTCGGCTTCCGATGGATAAGATTTTCTGTCGCACAGTCCTTCAACTTCCGTTTCGCAGAAGACGCGCTCTCGGTCAGCACCGCAAACAGCGGTCTTGACGTCTCCATGCGCTGCGCGAATCCACAGCGCAGAGACAAAAGTCATGACCTCTTTAGCGGCCTCATCGACAAGTTCGCGCTTGTTATAGATACCCCAAAAATGCTTGTAGATGTTATTTTCAATGAAAAGGAATTTGCCGATACTGGTATCATCAAGAAGTTTTGCATTCCACTCTCTTGCTTGTTTCTCGGCACGGTCACCATTCCGGTAATTGTCAGGGCTCGGGCCAATTAGGAGATTTGCATATTCGCTGTTAGGGCCTGTATAGAGCTGGATGCGTCCGTCATGTGCAAAAGCCTCGCGAAGGCCATCCGGCATCGCGGCAATCTTGTCTAAGACAAGACGAATAATTTCGTCGGGTGTTTCGTCGCCCTTGAACATAAAATCTCCAGTCCGTGTTTCAGGTCTTAGAGTTTCAGTTCAGGGAATTTTTTTGTGTCGTTCTCTGCCGACCCTTCTTTGGGCGGTGTCGCCGGATAGAGGCGAACGATTTCAAGCTTAATGCCTGCCTTTTGAAATTTTTCTCGGTTGCTTTCTTCGAATGCGACGAGAGCCTCATGGTCTTCAAATGAGAGAGGATCAGCTAACCGTTCCATCGACACTCTGGGGCGGCCCCTGAGGTTTGTGTTCTCATGGTCGATTTTAAGAATGTTGACATAGTTCGTAGCGGGGGACGCTAAGTCGATAACCGCTACCTTCTCACCGCTAACCGGATTTTTGGTGACACGGCTTAGTACATATATGTCTCGGTATTCGCCAGACGCTTCTGTCAAGCGATGCACACACCCGCCCGCATCGGACGTGTCCGGCAACTCCTCGACTTTGATGCTTGGCGCAGTCACAACGAATAAATCCACGAACGATTGGAAAGCTGAGCTAACGAATTGAAGCATAACGCCTCCTTATGGTTTTTCAAAATTGTTTCATACTTTATTAACTATCACGCCCTTGCATAGCGCGCTCAATCTGTGAGGATATAATAACCTAAAAACGGCGAAAGTAATAATGAAATCAGATAGTTAACAAGATTTTAACCAAACCGGAAAGGCGCAGCAAAGTTAATGGGTTAAGAGAAGAAGGCACCCATACGGCGAGGGGATGCTCTGCCGCGCCCTCGCCGTATCGCCTTTATCTCTTCCGGTCAGAGGAATATAGACCGCCACCATCATACCCGCCGGAGCCATAGCCGGAGCGGGATGAACTATCCGACTTATACGGATCATAGTTATGCGTTTCAGACCGCCCGTCGTTGTAGTCCGTTCGGTATCCACCGCCCAAGGTCTGATTGGTGTGAGAATAATCGCTCCCGTCGCGGGTCGTCTTATATCCGCCGCCGAGGCCTTGTTCGGTTCTGTAGGTGTGACCGCTGCTGTCCGTCGAGCATGGGCCGGATGAAAACTCGCATCCAGCAAAGGCTTCTCCATGTAAGCCAAACAGGATCGCGGCGGCAGAAATGGCAAGAACAACGGGCTTTTTCATTTTCACATCTCCTTGTGGTTGGGGTTAGTTGATTGAAAAACAGTATTTCGATGAGAGCCTCACGCGACGTGCCTTGTCTTCATTTGCCTTTGGAACAGAATCCTCGACGGCTTCCATACCGCAGTCCTCCTCCGTTATATCCGTGCGCCAAAGGTTGTCTTTCCTTTGCACAACCTTTTTCCTGATAGAAATCGACTTGATCTTGAAGATCGCGCTACCAACTTTGAACGTCTGTCCGACCTCAAATACGTTCGGCTCAAGAAAGTTTGGGAAAGAGTAGTCAACACACTCCCGCTTGTCGTATTCCCAACACGTTGCAGACACCGCCATTGCCTTGTTGACTTCCTCAAAAAACTCCATGTTCTTATTGCTCGGCGTTATAGAGGAGATATCCACGCCATAAGCTGCAACCATAAAAAATGCCGCAACGGTGGCGGCGATTTTTATGTTCATATGTTTGGCAATTTTCTTGTGGAAGAAGAGAAGGATGGGAGACAGCGCAATGATTGCCGCTATGCCGAGCCGCAGAACATCTTGGCCATAAAAGCCGACGATAACGAGTTTTGGAATTCCGCAGAAAGAGCCGACAAGGGTTAGAACTACAAGCAAGACCCAAAGTAACGCTAGAACGGCCAACGCGGCGCGGCCACACTTCGCAAAAACTTTTCCGAAAAATTCTTTTGCAATTCCCCTCACAGCACAACCCCCTCTGTCATATTCCAGAAAGAAGCCAACCAGAGGTGTCCTCCTCTGGTGGCTGGGAGTTCAAGAATCGTCATAGAACGATTGCGACGACCTTTGGCCGTGAGGCTTGGACATCGAGGATCGTGCCTTCGCACGAACTGCCGCCGCCTCCCAGCCGCATGGGCCGGAGGCAGCGTTTGTATCGGCAACGCTATTACCGTCTATGACGAGGTCTTGACACCCCAAAGACAAGGGATTCCCTGCCTTCCCAGACAGGAAAGCACGGGAAGCATATTTCGGTCAATGATTGGATTTGCAGGACGTGCCGTGTCGCCTTGTGACGGGGCTGTCGGTAAGCACACGGTAAGCACAAAGGATTTTGGGCAAAGAAAAACCGCCGAGATGGCGGTTTTCTGCGGTTTTATGGTGCCGTTGGAGGGATTTGAACCCCCGACCTTGGCTTTACGAAAGCCCTGCTCTACCGCTGAGCTACAACGGCACCCAACCCGCGCAAGCAGGAGAGGATGCTCTTAACGGCTTCGAGGACGAACGTCAACTCTTCCTTGTTTTGGGGGTAAAAATGGCCCAAAACCCCTACAAACCAGCAATCGTCATCCCTTCGATCCGCACCGTCGGGGCGTCGATTCCATGGCGGAAAACGAGGTCGTTTGCGGCCGTCAGGTTGAGAAACATTTCCTTAAGGTTCCCGGCAATCGTCATTTCGTTAACGGGAAACGCTATCACCCCGTTTTCTATCCAAAAACCCCGCGCCGCAAGCGAATAGTCGCCCGTCACGTCGTTAACGCCGTCGCCCATCGTCTCGGTCACATAGAACCCCTGCCTGATGTCCTTTATAAGGGCCTCCGGCGAAAGCTCGCCGGGAGCCAGGTAGAAGTTCGTCGGCGAAGGCGAAGGCGCGCCCGAAGTGCCGCGCCGAGCGTGGCCCGTGCTTTTCAGCCCCAGCTGACGGGCTGAGCGCAAGTCCAAAAGCCAGGTCGTCAGAACCCCTTTCTCGATCACGCTTCGTTTTTGGGGTCGCAGGCCTTCGGCGTCGAAGGTCCTGGACCGCAGGCCGCGCGGTTTGAAAGGATCGTCGATAATGGTGATCGCGTCGGCAAAAACTTTCCGGTCGAGGCAATCTTTAAGAAAGCTCGTCCCTCGCGCCACGCCGGGGCCGAGAATCGCGCCGACGAAAGTGCCTAAAAAGCCTCCTGCTTCGCGCGGATCGAAAACGACCGGCGCCTGGCAGCTCGGCATTTTACGCGCACCGAGGTTCCGAACGGCTCTTTCCCCCGCCTTTTGACCGACGGATGCCGCCGAGGGCAGGTCCGAAAAGAAAACGCAGGAAGCGTCGTCGCTGTCCTGCTCCATCGCCGTTCCCTCGCCCGCCAGCGCGACGACGCCTATGCCATAGCGCGTGCGCGTTGTGGCGCCAGAAAAGCCGTTGCTGGCCGAAAGAACGATGTCCGTCCGTCCGCCGCTCACGCTGGCGATTTCCGTCTTCGTAACGCCTTTGATGGAAAGCGCGGCCTCTTCCGCCTCGCGGGCCATGGCGATCAGGCGCGGCGCGTCAATATCGTAGGCGTCCGCCGTCTCGATTTCTGGAACGCTTTTCGTGATCTCTTCCGGCGAAGCCAGGCCGCAAAAAGGATCCTCCGGCGCGGCGCGGGCCATGGCAACGACTCGCTCGATCATTTCCGCAACGGCGCTTTCGCTGCGATCCGTCGTGGAAACGCAGGCCTGCCTTTTGCCGATCAGAACGCGCAAGCCGACGTCGCCGCCCTCCGATTGCTCAAGGGACTCCAGCTTGCCGCCGTGCCAAGCCGCCGAAAGAGACGCGCCTTCCACCCACAGGGCGTCTGCAGCCTCTGCCCCCGCGCGAAGGGCCTTGCGCACGATGTCTTCCAGCTTTTGCCGGGCATCGTCGAGATTAAAAGAAGTCATGTGTCAGTTGTAACTCAATTCTTCCGTTTTGCCGTGGAAAACTTTATAGGCGAAAAGGGTATAACCGACCATAAACGGCAAAACAACCAGCGCGCCGATTAAGATAATCATGAGGGATTCCGGCGCTGAGGCTGCGTCCACAATCTTAAGGCGGCCCGGAATGATGTAGGGATAAAAGCTGTAGGCCAGACCGACGAGACACATCAGATAAATGCCGACCGTGCCGACGAACGGTTTCCAGCAGCCCTTATCGCCCTTTTCCGGCAGTTTCCTCAAAACGCTTTCGAGCCAACTAACCAAGCCGATCGTAATGACCGGCATAGGCAACATAAAAAAGACGTTGGGCTGCGCGAACCAACGCTCAAACACGCGCGGACTGACGGCAGGCGTCGCCACGGAAACGAGAACGATGGCCGCCGCCGTCCCCCACAGGCACAGCCGCGCCCAACGCACCGCCTTTTTCTGCAACGCCCCATCCGTTTTCATAATGAGCCACGACGCGCCGATAAGCCCATAGGCCGCCGCGACGCACAAAGCCACCGCAAGACAGAACAGCAAAGGCCCCACGCCTTTCTCAAAACCCAAAACATAGGACGCCAGCATATAGCCTTGCGAGGCGGCCATCAGAAAAGAGCCGCCGGAAAAGGCGTTGTCCCAAAAGTTCTTGTGGTCAATCTTGGCCTTCGCGCGAAAATCGAAGGAAACGCCGCGCAAAATAAGCCCGATCAACATCAACGCGACGGGCATATAAAGGCTGGTCAAGACGATCCCGTTCGCTTCCGGAAACGCGATGAGCAAAAGGCCTACGGCCAGAACGAGCCAGGTTTCGTTTGCGTCCCAGAACGGTCCGATGGAGGCGATCATCACGTCGCGCTCCTGCGGCGCGGCGCCCTTCATCAGGATGCCTACGCCAATGTCATAGCCGTCCAGAACGGCATAGGCGAAAAGCGCCACGACCATCAAAAGCGCGAAGACCAGAGGCAGCCATTGCCCGTTTGCAAATAGGTCCATTTCGTCCCCCCGTTAAGCCGTCGCCTTGGATGGCCCGCCTTTGCGCGCCATATAAAACAGCGCGCCGATGAAAGCCGTCATCAAGAACGCATAAAGAAGCAGGTAAAGGAGCAGCGTCACACCGATCATCGGCGGCGGATGATCGGCGGCGGCGCTGGCCGTCGAAAGCAAGTCTTGAACGAGCCAGGGCTGGCGTCCGATTTCCGTGACATACCAGCCCAGAATCGTCGCAACCCAGCCGGAAAAAGCCATCGGCACAAGCATCTTGGCCATAACCGGCGTAATGTCGCCCTTGCGCTTCAAAAACCAGGCCGCCGCCCAAGAAACGACGAGCATCAATCCGCCAAGACCGACCATAAGACGAAACGCCCAGAAAACGGGCGCAACGGGCGGGCGTTTGCCCTCAAAGGCGTCCAAACCCTTCACCTCGCCGTCCAGGGAGTGCGTGAGAATCAGACTGGAAGCCTTGGGAATTTCAATTGCATAAAGATTGCTCTGCGTCTTTTCATCCGGCCAGGCGAAAAGAACAAGCGGCGCACCTTTGGTCGTCTTCCAAAGCCCCTCCATCGCCGCGATTTTTTGCGGCTGGTATTCCAAAGTGTTCAGGCCGTGCAAATCGCCCGCGACGATCTGAACGGGGATCAAAAGGGCCGCCAGATAAACGCCGGTCTTGAGCGCTGCCATCACGGCCTGGCTTTTGTCGCCGCGCAGCCAGCGATAGGCCGAGACGCCAGCGACCAGAAACGCCGCCGTCAGCCCCGAAGCCAAAAGCATATGAACCATGCGGTAAGGCATGGAGGGATTGAACAGAATAGCCAGCCAATCCGTCGCGTGGGCTTTGCCGGCGATCATCTCGAACCCGTCTGGCGTCTGCATCCAGCTGTCGAGCGCCAGAATCCAGAAAGAAGAGAGAGTCGTTCCCGCCGCAACGAGAAAAGTGGAAAGGTCGTGAACGAATGGGGAAACGCGTTTGAAGCCGAACAGCATGATCCCGAGGAACGTCGCCTCCAAGAAGAAAGCCGTGAGCACTTCATATCCCAAAAGCGGCCCGGCGATGTTGCCGACTGTGTTCATAAAGCCCGGCCAGTTGGTGCCGAACTGAAAAGACATGGTGATGCCGCTGACAACACCCAGCGCAAAACATAACGCGAAAATCTTTGTCCAAAAGAAATAGGAATCCATCCAAAACGATTGGCCCGTCACGGCATACCGGCGTTTGAAGAAAAACAAAATCCACCCCAGCGCGATGGTGGTCGCCGGAAAGATGATGTGAAAAGAGACGTTTGCGGCGAATTGAATCCGCGCCAGAAGAACGGGATCGAGGTCGAACATAGCGGCAGCCCCCTTCAAGCCGTTTTTACGCGCTTTTTTGATGAGGCCTGAATGGTTACCGAGTGGTTAACGCCTGAACACGGGGAAAACGGCTGGCTTTTCGCTTTAGCCCTGGAGTTTCCCGCTTACATACTCTCTCACCTTGTCGAGCGAAACGCGCTCCTGCTGGGCCGTATCGCGGTCGCGGATCGTAACCTTTTGATCCTTGAGCGTTTCGCCGTCCACCGTGACGCAATAGGGCGTCCCGGCCTCGTCCATGCGGGCATAGCGCTTGCCGATGGATTGCTTGGCGTCGTACTGGCAGACATAAGTGCCGCGCAGGTCCATATAAAGCTTTTCGGCCACTTCG
>CAZZDK010000008.1:0-7768 GCA_964652235.1 uncultured Rhodospirillaceae bacterium | reverse complement strand
TGAGCTTGAGCCATTCGGGCGAAGCGCGGCTTTCGTCGTACTGATAGCCTTCCGCCAAAAGCAGCAGAACGCCGCGCGTGAGGCCGCTGGCAGGCTCCACGACGTGCGGGACATAGCGCCGCCCGCCTTCCTGGTCGATATAATCGAGGTTCACCTTGCTGAACGCCGCGTGCTGCTTGAGATCGTAGTCCGTGCGGTAGGCGACGCCCTCCAGCTCGCCGAAGCCCGGCGCCGTGAAGGGCCAGCGATATTCGATGTCCGACGTCCCCTTGGAATAATGCGCCAACTCGTTTTCGGGAATGATGTGGCGGAACAGGTTTTCCTTTTTGCAGCCGACGCTTTCCCACCAGCGCATACGCTCGGCCACCCAGAACTCGTACCACATAAGGCCGTCTTCGGGCGCGCAGAAGAATTCCATCTCCATCTGCTCGAACTCGCGCGAGCGGAAAATGAAGTTGCGCGGCGTGACTTCGTTGCGGAAGGACTTGCCGATCTGCGCGACGCCGAACGGAATCTTCACGCGCGACGTATCGACGATGTTTTTATACTGAAGGAAGATGCCTTGCGCGGTCTCGGGGCGCAGATAGACCTTGGAATCCTCGTCCTGGAACACGCCGACATGGGATTCGAACATAAGATTGAACGCGCGCGGCTCGGTGAGCGTGCCCGGATTCTCGGCGTCCGGACCGATCACGACGGCGCGTTGCGCTTCGGAAAGCTCGGTGAGTGGTATGCCCTGTCTGAGATCGAAGGGCACCAGCTCGCCGCCGCCCATCTTCTGGATCATCTTCTTGGCCTTCTTGGCCAGAAGTTCCGTCGCATCGTCGCCTTCCAGAACCGACATAAGGCCGATGGTTTTAACGTTGCCGCCTTTCTCGTAGGCGACCTCGACGCAAATCACATGATCCGCACGGTAGCGCAACTTCGTCTCGCGGCAATCGACCATCAGATCGGCAAAGCCGCCGACATGGCCCGAAGCGTGCCAGGTGCGCGGATGCTGGATGATCGAGCTGTCAAGGCCGACGATAGAAAGCGGCTTGCCGTCCGGGCCGAGCGGCGGACATTCGACCATGTCGTGCCACCAATGATCGCGCAGGTTGTTCTTAAGCTGGCTGCCTAAAGGGCCGAAATCCCAGAAACCGTTGAGACCGCCGTAAATCTCGGAGGCTTGATAGATAAAGCCCCGGCGCTTGGCGAGAGAAACGAGACGGTTCATAAGGCTGGTTTCGGGCTTGGACATGGGCTTTCCTGTTGCTCGGCTTTGTTAGGAAACGAAACTCAAGCCTATAACACGCTGTTGCGGCGCCGTAAACGTTAAGGGTAAGGTTCTTTCATGAAAAACGCCCCTCTCCTCATTCTCGGCGGACGCAGCCTGCCTGCGCCTTTTCTCATGGCCCGCCTGGCCCTGACCGGAAAAACGGCGCAAGTCGCTTCCCGCCGGGATGTCGCCCTGCCGCCTGGTTTCGAAGCCATCAAACTCGATCTGGAGGCCCCCGGAGGCTGGCGGGCGCCGGAGGGAACCACGATCATCAGCCTTCTTCCTTTGTGGGTTTTAACGGAGCGCCTTTCTCTTTTCGATAAGGTTAAAGCCGTCATCGCCGTCAGTTCCACAAGCCGCTACGGCAAGGCGGGCAGCCAGGACCCTCACGAACAGAAAGTCGCCCGCAAACTGGCGGAAGGCGAAGAAAAGCTCGAAAAATGGGCGCAAGAGAAAGGCATTATTTTCACGATCCTGCGCCCCACGCTTATCTATGACGGCGCGAGCGATCAAAACGTCGCGCGTATCGCGCGGACCATCCGTCGCTTCGGCACCTTTCCTGTCGCCGCGCCCGGCAAAGGCCTGCGGCAACCGATTCATGCCGACGACGTGGCGGGCGCGATCATGGGCGCTTTGGACAATCCCCGCGCGGCAGGCCGCGCCTTCAACATCGCAGGCGGCGAGATTCTAACGTATCGGGAGATGGTCCAAAGAATAAAACAGGCCGTCATGCCCGCCCCGTGTCGGGGCACGGGACGGGCCTTGGCGGGCATCCCGTTTTGTTTTCTCCCCTGCCCCCTCTTGCTTCCCGTCCGGCTGCTTGAAACGGCCTTCCGCTTTCTGCGCTGGACAGGTCTTTTGCACGAAAGGCATTTCGGTTTTGCCGTTTTTGCCCGTATGAACGAAGATTTGGTTTTCGATGTCAAAGAGGGCCTGGAAATCCTTGCCTATGAGGCTAGAAAATTTTCCTTATAATTCAACAAGTAAGATGTTTTTATTTTCACGCTTTTTCTGATAACCTGGCGGGGCCGCTTTCACTGACCAAAGGTTTTTCCATGTCGCTCAAAAAAGTCTCCGTTTTTACTCCCGTTCTTGCCGCACAACTTTTGGCGGCTTCGCTCGGCTTCGCTCAATCTCCCTGCCCGCCGCAATCGGATTGCGATAAATGCAAACAGGAGATCGACGCCAAGTTTTCCGACACCGCCGCAAAGCTAACCCGTCCGCCGAAGGGCCAGGAAGCCAATTTTAAGGAAATCCAGAGAATCCTGGAGGACACCAAAAGAACGCTCAAGAAAAATTGCGAGAAAAATCCGGCCAGATACAATCTGAAAGAGCCGGAAGCCGGATACGCCGATAAACAGGGACTATCCCTGAAGTAAGCGCCTTAAAAGCTCCACATCTTCCTTAAAGGTCGGATCGTAGGCCGAAAGCTCTTCGATCTTGCGCACGGCGTGGATCACTGTCGTGTGATCCCGCCCGCCGAACTTGCGCCCGATCTCAGGCAAGCTGCGCGGCGTAAGCTGCTTGGCCAGATACATCGCGACCTGACGCGGACGCGCCACGGCGCGGGCGCGGCGGGCCGAGTGCATATCGGCCACGCGGATGTTGAAATGCTCGGCCACTTTCTTTTGAATCTCGTCGATCGTCACGCGGCGCTCGCTCACGCGCAGAACGTCGGCCAGGACTTCCTGCGTCATCTCAAGCGAAATGGTTCGGCCCACAAGCTGCGCGTGCGCGACGATGCGGTTCAGCGCGCCTTCCAACTCGCGCACGTTCGAGGCGATCTTATGCGCCAAAAACTCGATCACCTTGTCCGGGACGAGGCAGCCCAGCTTTTCCGCCTTGGCGTGCAGAATGCCCAGGCGCAGTTCGTAATTCGCCGGATGCAGATCGGCGACAAGCCCCCAGCCGAGGCGCGAGCGCAGACGCTCTTCCATTCTATCGAGATCCTGCGGCGATTTGTCGGCCGAGACGATCACTTGCCGGTTGCGGTCCACCAGCGCGTTGAAGGTGTGGAAGAACTCTTCCTGCGTCGTGTCCTTGCCGCCGATGAACTGCACGTCGTCGATCATCAGGACGTCCACCGAGCGGAACTGCTCCTTGAACGAAACCGTGTCCTTGTAACGCAGCGCGCGCACGAACTGGTACATGAACTTTTCGGCGGACATATAGATGACGCGCCGGTTCGGATAATTCTGGCGAATGTGCCAGGCGATGGCGTGCATCAAATGCGTCTTCCCAAGGCCCGATCCGCCGTAAAGGAAAAGGGGGTTAAACGTCGGCGTTTCCGTATCGGCCACGCGCATGGCGGCGGCATAGGCCAGCTCGTTGGGTTTGCCGACGACGAAATTCTCGAACGTGAAGCGCGGATCGAGCGGGGCTTCGTCCGCGCTGGAGGCCGGGCCGGAAGCCGCCTTCAAAGCCATCTCTTGCGGCGCGGCGGTCCTAGTCTCGCCGGGCGCCTCAGGCGCGCTCTTGACGAGAGGCGAAACGACCGTAAAAACGACGCTTCCCTTTTTGACAAGGCGCGTCCACATCGTGCGAACGATGTCGCCGTAATGCGCTTCGATCCAATCGCGCATGAAGCGCGTGGGAACGGCGAGCGTCAAAACGCTGCCGCCGTCTGCGCCTGCGGAAACGGAACCGCCTACCGGCTCGATCCAGCGGCGGTATGCGGTCTCGCCCAAATGGCCGCGCAAAAGATCGCGCAGGGCTCCCCACGTCACGCCGGGGCCGCCCGCCTCGCAAGAAACGCCCGTATCCGGAATCCCCTCAGCCTTTTTCGATGAAGCTTGCGCCGAGGAGATATTCGTTTTCGATACCATTGACGTCCTCATACGTTCAGACAAAGCGCACGGGCGAAGATGCTTTGCGGCGCCGCGTTTTCAACCAAGGGTAAGGCCCGAAAAGAGGGGCCCATAAAACGACAAAAGAGAAAGCCCACCGTTTCCGAGCAAAGGAGGGTAGTTCAAAGAAGCGAAAAACGCGGTTTTCAAAGGGCCCGTTTTCTTCGCGTCCGTCCGTTTGCGCGGGAGGGCAAGATAGACCGAAAGCGATTCGTTTTACAATGGGTCCGAAGAGAGAACGCCAAAAAAAATTGAAAAAAACTTCTTGCTTTTTTTGCGCTTCAGGATTCGCGCCGCGTGAAGAAAATTTTCCTCTTTCGTCCGAAAAATAAAACGCGGCGTCTCATAAAAGCGCCGCGTTTTGGTTAAACACCAAATGAACGAACCGACGCGGCGAAAACCGCAACGGATCGTTTCGTAAAACCTCTTTTTTAAGATTTAATCGCGGCCTTCTTGGCCCTCTTTGCCAAACGCGAGGTTTTGCGAGCTGCCGTCTTTTTGTGCAGCGTGCCGCGCCCTGCCGCGCGGGCCAGAGCGGATTCCGCCGCGCGAAGAGCCGCCTTTACAGCTTTTTCATCGTCCATTGCGATGGCCTTCTCGACGGCCTTGGCAAGCGAACGCACCTTCGAGCGACGCGCGCGGTTGATCGCGTTCCGTTTGACGGTCTGGCGGCTGCGTTTAATGGCGGATTTGTGATTGGCCATAGGGCGTTCCTTAATTCTTTCTTTACCGTGAGAGGGCGAAGTCATACGCGCCCGCTTCTTTCAGGTCAAGAGGGAAACGGCAGGTTTTCTCCGGCTTTTCCCGGACGTTGACCCCCTTGCAAACCAGGCATGGTTAATGGCCCGAAACAATTTGTGATGGCGCTAAAATCCGATTGCGCTTGAGCTTTTATTGAAAAAATGATGACATAGGAGCGTATCGAAAGGAGCGTTTCATGGCTGATCGTCTTGATGTCCCCGCTGGCGTCGCCAATGCCGCCCTCACCCCCCATGAAAAGGGCCTGGACGGCGTGGCTCTGGGCAACGCAACCGCCCTTGGCGACGACGTAACCGCTGTCTCCGTCGAAGAGACGGCGCCCGCTCCGGCGACAACCGTCAGCGGCGCGTTGATTACCCCGGCGGCTATGAAAGCTCTTGTCTTCATGTATAACAGAATTATACAGGCGAACACAGGAATGGCGAACAGCCCTTCCCAGAAATCGCGCCTTTTCAACAATCAGGAAAGCGCAAAGGTCGCGCGCATTTCGCAGGGACGGGAACTGAATCCGAACGCGCCGAAACTGACCACCGGCGGGCTTCGCGAAATGCTGGCTCTTTTCGCCCTTATGGACCGCCGGGGCGTTTTGCAGAAGCTCAACATCCGCAAAGAAGATATGGCCGTCTATGCCAAACTTACGGGCAAGGGCACGGGCTTTATGCACCGGCTCCTGTCGTCGGGTCCTTTCCGCGGACGGCGCCGCCGTCCGCTGGGCCTGTATAACGATCTGAACGGCCTTCTGCGCCCGGTCCCATCGGGAAAGAGAACGCGGACCGTCTATATAACCGGACAAAAAAGAACCGAAGAACTCGACATGTCCAGTCGCCCCGTGGACCCGGCGTTGGCGCCCGAAACGGCGGCGAAGCCCTCCAGAAGACTGCGCAGAGGGCCGATGCGCATGATGGGCCCCAAACGCTACGCCTCGCTGAATGCGGCTTGGCAGGAACACAAACGCCCCCAAATGAGGCCCAGGGCCACGCCTCGAGGCCCTCAGAGAACCCGCGTTTTGGAACCTGTTTGATCTTCATCTTTATTAAAAAGGCGCGGATGCCCCCGCGCCTTTTTTAACGCCTTTTTCCTGACGCAATGATTTACACCCGCCCAGGGGGCTGCTATAGGAACGCCGTTTCCTTCCCGAAAAGGCGGCACACCATGAAACTCATCGCGGGCAACAGCAACAGACCCCTTTGCGAGGCCATCGCGCAATATCTGGGCCTCCCCCTCGCGCAAAGCAATATTAAGCGTTTCGCGGATATGGAGGTTTTCGTCGAGATCCTTGAGAACGTGCGCGGCGAGGACGTCTTTATCATCCAGCCGACTTCCTTCCCCGCCAACGACAGCCTGATGGAGCTTCTGATCACCATCGACACCTTGCGACGTTCTTCGGCGCGGCGCATCACGGCGGTTCTTCCTTATTACGGTTACAGCCGCCAGGACCGCAAATCCTCTCCGCGCTCGCCGATCACCGCCAAACTGGTGGCCAATCTTATCACCGTCGCGGGCGCGAACCGCGTTTTAACCATGGATTTGCACGCCGGACAGATTCAGGGCTTTTTCGACATTCCGCTCGACAACCTTTATGCCGCGCCCGTCTTCGTTAACGACATCAAAGAGAAGATGTCCGTTCGCGGCGAATTGCCAGGCGAATTAACCATTATTTCGCCGGACGTCGGCGGCGTGGTTCGCGCCCGCTCGCTGGCCAAGCGCTTGGGCGCCGATCTGGCCATCATCGATAAGCGCCGGGAAAAGGCCGGGGAATCCGAAGTGATGAACATCATCGGCGACGTTAAGGACCGCCATTGCATTATGGTTGACGACATCGTGGACACCGCCGGAACCCTGTGCAATGCGGCCGGGGCCATCATGGATGCGGGCGCGAAAACAGTTGCGGCTTATGTCACGCATGGCGTATTGTCCGACCGCGCCGTGGAAAGGGTGGAGAGATCCGCGTTTTCCGCGTTGACCATTACGGACACCATCGCTGCGACGGCAGAGGTGGCGGCTTCCACCAAAATCAAGCGGCTGACCGTCGCGCCTCTTTTGGCGGAAGCGATCGCCCGTATCGGTCAAGAGCGTTCCGTTTCAAGCCTGTTCTCTTAAAACGAGCCTGAAACAAGGCCATGATGGCCGCCCCGGCACCCCTGGAGGCCGGTTAATCGCGTTGCGCTGTCGCCGCTGCCTCTGTTCGGTTGCAGTCGCGGTTGCGGGGAGCCGAAGGCGCTCCGCAGAGCAGTCGCAACCCAACAAAGAAGGAAGGAAGCAAGCTATGACTCAAGACGTCACCACGCTTGCGGCTGAAACGCGCGAAAGTGTCGGCAAGGGGACCGCGCGCGCTCTCCGTCGCAAGGGACAAGTTCCCGCCGTCATTTACGGCGACAATAAAGATCCGCTCGCCATCGGCATCGACGCCAATCTTCTGGCGCGTTATGTCGGAAAGGCGGGTTTTTTCACCAGCCTTTTCGATATCGAGATCAAGGGCAAGAAGCATCGCGTTCTGCCGCGCGACGCGCAGTTCGACCCCGTGACGGATCGTCCGCTTCATGTGGATTTTCTGCGCGTTTCGGCCAACACCAAGGTGCGCGTCATGGTCCCGGTCCATTTCACGAACCAGGACAAGTGCCCCGGCCTGAAGCGCGGCGGCGCCCTCAACATCGTGCATCACGAGCTCGAAGTGCTTTGCGCGCCCAATCAGATACCGGACAGGTTCGAGATCAACCTCGAACCTTACCAGCTCGGCATGGCGATCCATCTCAGCGCCGTCGAGCTGCCCAAGGGCGTCAGCTTCACGGCCCATGAGAAGGACTTCACGATCGCTTCGATCGCGGTGCCCTCGGCCATCCGCTCCGAAGCGGCTGATGCGGCGGCGGCCCAGGCGGTCGGCGGCGACGCGGCAGCGGCGGCCCCG
>CAZZDK010000007.1:60558-82202 GCA_964652235.1 uncultured Rhodospirillaceae bacterium | reverse complement strand
AGGCGGGCAGGCGGGATCAGGTCCTGCTCGGCGTCACGGGGTCGGGCAAAACCTTCACGATGGCCAAATGCATCGAGCGCTTGCAGCGTCCCGCGCTGATCCTCGCGCCGAACAAAACGCTCGCCGCGCAGCTTTACGCCGAGATGAAGGGTTTTTTCCCCGATAACGCGGTCGAGTATTTCGTGAGCTATTACGATTACTACCAGCCCGAAGCCTATGTGCCCAAGACGGACACCTATATCGAAAAGGAATCCATGATTAACGAGCAGATCGACCGTATGCGCCACAGCGCGACGCGCGCGCTGCTCGAGCGCGACGATGCGATCATCGTCGCCTCGGTCTCCTGCATCTACGGCATCGGCTCGGTGGAGACGTATCAGGAAATGGTGCTGCCGTTGCAGGCGGGGCAGAGCCTGCCGCGCGAAACGTTACTCGCGGCTTTGGTCGAACTTCAATATCGCCGCAACGACGTCGGCTTCGGACGCGGCGATTTTCGCGTGCGCGGCGATGTGATCGAGATTTTCCCCGCGCATCTTGAGGACCGCGCCTGGCGGTTGTCTTTCTTCGGGGACGAAGTTGAGAAAATAGTTGAAGTTGACCCGTTAACAGGCGAAAAAGGCTCAAATTTAGAAGGCGTCAAACTCTACGCCAACAGCCATTACGTCACGCCCAAACCGACGCTGGCGCAGGCCGCCGAGCAGATTAAGATCGACTTGAAAGAACGTCTTGCGGAACTTACGGCGCAGGGCAAGTTGCTTGAAGAGCAACGCCTGCGCGAGCGCGTGACGTTCGACCTGGAAATGATGCTGGCGACGGGTTCCTGTTCGGGGATCGAGAATTATTCGCGCTATCTCACGGGCCGCGCGCCTGGCGAGCCGCCGCCGACCTTGTTCGAATATCTGCCGGAGAACGCGATCCTGTTCGTGGACGAAAGCCATAACATGGTCCCGCAGCTTCACGCCATGTCTCGCGGCGACTTTCAGCGCAAGTCGACGCTCGCGCAATACGGCTTTCGCCTGCCGTCTTGCGTGGACAATCGCCCGCTTAAGTTCGAGGAGTGGGACGCCATGCGCCCGCAGAGCGTTTTCGTTTCGGCCACGCCGGGTCCGTGGGAGCTGGAGCGGACGGGCGGCGTCTTTACCGAGCAGATCGTGCGGCCCACGGGCCTTATCGATCCGCCGGTCGTTATTCGTCCGACGGACAAGCAAGTGGACGACCTGCTCGCCGAAGTGCGCGAGGTGACGCAAAGAGGAATGCGGGTTCTTGTCACGACGCTCACCAAAAAAATGGCCGAGGCGCTGACCGAATATATGAAGGAAGCCGGAATCAAGGTTTCCTACATCCATTCGGACGTGGACACGCTGGAGAGGATCGAGATCATCCGCGATTTGCGTCTCGGCAAAGTGGACGTTTTGATCGGCATCAATTTGTTGCGCGAGGGCCTCGACATTCCGGAATGCGGGCTTGTGGCGATTTTGGACGCGGACAAGGAAGGCTATTTGCGCTCGCGCACCGCGCTGATCCAAACGATAGGCCGCGCGGCGCGCAATATCGAAGGCCGCGCGATCCTTTATGCCGATAAAGTCACGGGCAGCATGAAGGCGGCGCTTGAGGAGACGGAACGCAGGCGCGAGAAGCAACAAGCCTACAACGCGGAAAACGGCATCACGCCCGAAAGCGTCAAAAAACATATCGGCGATATTCTGGCCTCGGTCTTTGAACGCGGCGATCACGTGACGGTGGAGACGAAAGAACCTGGCCTTTCCGGCCCCGCGCTGCAAAAGCAGATCAGGCAGCTTGAAAAGCGCATGAAGGAAGCGGCGGGCAATTTGGAGTTCGAAGAAGCCGCCCGCCTGCGCGACGAGATCAGGCGGCTGGAAAAGCAGGACTTGGAAGAGAGGTGAAGTCCTATTTTTTGGTTTCTTTTTTGCCGATGCCTCCGGCGCGGCCCAGATTTCCCACCAATTGCTCAAGCACCGTCGTTTCGTGTCCGTAGGTGGGGGTTTTGCGGCGGACGGGCGAGACGTCTTCGGCCAGCGAGGGGTCGAATGTTTTCAGGGCCGTCACGATTCCTTCGTCGTTAAAGCGGACTTCCACGGCTTTCTGGTTCAAGACCTCGGGGTCCAGAAAGGAATATTGCTGCGTATTGCGCCCGATATAGTACCAGACGTTCTCATCGAACGTGGCGATTTGGGTGGGCGAGCCGAGGATATTGGCCACGTCCTCGCGCGTGCTTTGGCCGATCTCGATCTGCGCCAGCCTGTCGGGATCGACGATGTGGCCGCGCGTGGCGTGGACCGGCTCGCACGCGCCCAGCGCCAGGGCGCAGACCGCAGGGAGGAGGCAGGAAAAGCGGCTGAAAAACATGGCTTTCGCGGACCGTTGTTTGATATAACGCAGAATCTGAATCTCACGAGGCGGACGGAAAGTCAAGGAAGGCTAACGTGAAGAACAAACATACCAATCATGAACTTTCTCGCCCGCTCCAGGTGGACCGCGTGCCGACAGGCGGCGTCAGCGAGCATATCGTCGCCTCGCCGGAAGAGCGCGCCGCCTTGGCCAGGCGTTTCGGCCTTTTGGCTTTGCCCAGGCTTGAAGCCAAGCTGGACGTGGACCGCGCCGAAGGCAAAATGTTCAATGTGACGGGCAAATTGTTCGCGGACGTTTCGCAGGCCTGCGTTGTGACTTTGGAGCCTGTCGAAGCCCACGTGTCCGACACCATCGACGTTCTTTTTGCGCCGCCGCATTTGGCGCAAAACGACCGTGACGGCGCGCTCATGGACCTGGGCGATGCCGAACCGCCGGAGCCGATCGAGGGCGGCGTGATCGATCTGGGCGAACTTGTCGCGCAGCACCTCGCCATGGCGCTGGACCCTTACCCGCGCAAAAAAGGCGCCTTGCTCGGCGCCTATGAGGCCAAAGGCAACGGCGGCGGAAAAAAAGGCGCTGCCGTCAGCCCCTTCGCCAAACTGGCGGAGAAGAAGGGGAAGTGAGGGGCGTCGATTTCTTTTCCTATCCGGAATCTTAGGGGGTCTATTAGGCAAAAGTTAATCATTTCAACAGGATGACTTTCCTTCAAACATAGGGACAGGCCGCCTTTTTCCTTGCATTTTGCCGCCAAATCCTTAAAAAGAAGCCTTCGCGCGGTTTTCGGCCAAAGTCGGTCGGGACGCGCCTTATTTTTCGCGAGTTGGAAGCCATGGCAGTCCCTAAAAGAAAAACCTCCAAGTCCGTCCGGAATATGCGCCGTTCGCACCACGCCCTCAAAGGCGCGGGCGTGGCCGAGTGCAAGAATTGCGGCGAGCCGAAATTGTCGCACAACGTTTGCGCCGCCTGCGGCCATTACGACGGGCGGAGCGTCGTGAAGAGCAAGAAATCGTCGTAAGCGCCTTGAGGGCAAGGGCGGGTCCTTTGACGAACAACATCGTAATCGCGATTGACGCCATGGGCGGCGACGCCGGGCCTGAAATGGTCCTGGCCGGGGCCGACATGGCGCACGAGCGTTACCCTAAGGCTTCTTTCCTGATCTTCGGCGACGAAGCGAAGGTGCGGCCCATCTTGGATCGCTATCCCTTGCTGGCGTCGGTCAGCGAGCTGCGCCACGCGCCCGATTACATCCCTTCGGACATGAAGCCGTCTTTGGCCCTGCGGCAGGGGCGGCAATCCTCTATGCGGTTGGCGATCAACGCCGTGGCGAAGGGAGAGGCCTCAAGCGTCGTCTCGGCGGGCAATACCGGCGCGCTGATGGCGATGGCCAAGTTTGTTCTCAGAACCATGCCGGGCATCGACCGCCCCGCCATCGCGACGGTTTTTCCGACCCAATGCGGCGAATGCGTCGTTTTGGATCTGGGCGCGAACCTTGAGTGCGACGCCGAGAATCTGGTGCAATTCGCCCTGATGGGCGCGATTTTCTGCAACGCCGTTTTGGGCGTGAGCGAGCCTTCCATCGGTCTTCTCAACATCGGCGTGGAGGAGATGAAGGGACACGGCGAAGTCAGAACCGCCGCTTCCATTTTGCGCGAGCGTCCTTTGCCCGGCGCGTTTTACGGCTTCGTCGAAGGCAACGACATCATGGCCGGGACGGTGGACGTCGTCGTGACCGACGGCTTTTCGGGCAACATCGCGCTTAAAACGGCGGAAGGCACCGCCAAGCTGATGGCCCATTTCCTACGCCAGACCTTTTCCAGCTCGCTTCTGGCGAAAATCGGGTACCTTTTCGCGCGGCGGGCTTTGTACAAGATGAAATTGCGGGCCGATCCGCGCCGCTATAACGGCGCGATGTTTTTGGGGCTGCGCGGGGTGTGCGTGAAAAGCCACGGTGGCACGGACCCCGAGGGCTTCGCCAACGCTCTCGGCGTGGCCTTCGACCTTGTGGAGCGCCGCTTCAACGAACGGATCGGCGAAGAAATCGCCCGTCATTACGGGGCTGTCGATCCGGCGGAAATCGAAGCCGAAGCCGGGGAGGAAGCGTAAATGCCCCTTCGTTCGGTTATCGAAGGCTGCGGCGGTTTTCTGCCCGCGCAAGTCGTCACGAACGACGATCTTGTCGCGCGGGGGATCGAAACGTCCGACGAATGGATCGTCCAGCGCACGGGCATCAAGCAGCGCCACATAGCGAAAGAGGGCGAGTTGACCTCCGATCTTGCGGCCCAGGCGTCGCGGGCGGCCTTGACAAACGCGGGCGTGGGCGCCGAAGAAATCGACATGATCGTCGTGGCCACCACGACGCCGGACAATATTTTTCCCTCCACCGCCGCGCGGGTGCAGGCCAAGCTTGGCGTGAGGCGCGGTTTCGCTTTCGACGTGCAGGCCGTCTGTTCCGGCTTCGTCTATGCGCTGGCGATGGCGGATAATTGTATCCGCCTGGGACAGGTCAAAACGGCGCTGGTGATCGGGGCGGAAACGCTCTCCCGCCTGATCGACTGGGACGACCGGACGACTTGCTTTCTTTTCGGCGACGGCGCGGGCGCGGTGGTTTTGCGCTCGGCGGAGGGAAAAGGCGACACGTCGGACAGGGGGATTATCTCCACCCATCTGCACGCGGACGGGTTTCAATACGACCATCTTTATGTGGACGGCGGGCCGGGATCGAACGCTTCCTGCGGGCATATGCGGATGGACGGCAAGGAAGTGTTTCGCCACGCCGTCACGCGCCTGGCCGAAGTGGTGGACGAGGCCCTTTCGGCCAACCATCTGCCGCCTGAAGCGGTGGACTGGCTGGTTCCGCACCAGGCCAACCAGCGCATTATCGACGGGATCGCCAAAAAGCTTAAATTGCCGCCGGACAGGGTCGTCACGACCATCGCGCGGCACGCCAACACCTCGGCGGCTTCGATCCCCCTTGCTCTGAGCGAGGCCGTTTCCGACGGACGCATCAAGCGCGGTCAGCTTCTCATGCTGGACGCGATGGGGGGCGGGTTTACGTGGGGTGCGGCCTTGGTGCGATTCTGAGGGCTTCCGAGAAAGGCCCTGTTTGAAAATCTTAACCATTTCAGCTAACAATCCCTGCCAGATGATTCCTTTTCTTTCCTTCAAGCCGCCCGTGATCGCTCACCGGGGCGCAAGTCTTTCCGCGCCGGAAAATACGCTTGCCGCGATCCGTCAGGCGCGGGAAGAGGGCGCGAACTGGGTCGAGCTCGACGTTAAAATCTCTTACGACGGCGTGCCCTTCCTCATGCACGACGAAACGCTGGAGCGGACGACCGACGGCACCGGCTTTGTCGCCGAGGCGTCCTGGACCGAGCTTTCGCGGTTGGATGCCGCTTTCTCTTATCCCCCTCCTTTCAGGGGCGAGGGCATCCCTCATTTATCGGACGCCGTGAATCTTCTTTTGCAAAACAACCTTTCCCTGATTTTAGAGTTGAAGCCCAGCCCGGGCCGCGCCAAGGCCACGACGATGGTCGCGATGATCGAACTGGCCAAGATTTGGCCGGAAGGCGAGAATTATCCCGTTATTTCAAGTTTCGATACGGAAAGCCTGGAAATGGCCGCTCAGCTCGAGCCGCATTGGCCGCGCTGCTTGATTTTCGACGAGTGGGATCCCGACTGGCAGCTTAAAATGGCTCAGGTCGGGGCCTGCGTGATGACGATCAAGGAAGATATCCTCACCCAAGAACGGGTTGCGGAACTTAAGTCCATGCGCTTGCCTCTTTTGGCTTATCCTGTTAACGATCCTGTCCGGGCGAAGGAACTTCTGGCCTGGGGCGTGACGGCTGTCTATGTTCGTAGCCCGCGCGCGATTTTGAAGGCGCTATAGGAAATTGAAAGGACAGAGCCATCGTGAAATCTCTTAATGCCGTCCGTTTGTCCGGTCGCGAAGTTTTGCCCCTGATCGAAGGCGGCAAGGGCGTTTCCGCCACCAACGGCGACAGCTCGGGCGCTTGGGCGGCCGCGGGCGGGATCGGCACCGTTTCGTGCGTGAACGCCGATAGCTATGACGACAAAGGTATTCGAATTCCACAGATTTATAAGGGAAAAACCCGCGCCGAGCGGCACGAAGAACTCGTTGCTTACGGCATTGCGGGCGGCATCGCGCAGGTCAAAAAGGCCCACGACATCGCGGGCGGCAAGGGCGCTTTGCACATCAATATTCTATGGGAAATGGGCGGGGCTGAGCGCGTTCTGCACGGCGTTTTGGAAGGCGCCAAGGGCCTTATTCACGGCGTGACCTGCGGGGCCGGAATGCCGTATCGCGTGTCGGAAATCGCTAAGAAATACAATATTTTCTATTATCCCATCGTCTCCTCAGCGCGAGCGTTTCGCGCCCTTTGGCTGCGCTCGTTTCATAAAGCCGGCGAGCTTCTGGGCGGCGTGGTCTATGAAGACCCCTGGCGGGCGGGCGGGCATAACGGCCTGTCCAACAGCGAAGACCCCCTGAAGCCTGAAGACCCCTATCCGCGCGTTCTGGCCCTGCGCCAGCAAATGCGCGAGTACGGTCTCGACCGGACGCCTATCGTCATGGCGGGCGGTGTCTGGTGGCTGTCCGAATGGCAGGACTGGATCGACAATCCCGAACTCGGCCCCGTCGTGTTCCAATTCGGCACGCGGCCCCTTTTGACCAAGGAAAGCCCCATTCCGCAAAGCTGGAAGGACAAGCTCCGCACGATCAAAAAGGGCGACGTGGCGCTTAATCGCTTTTCGCCGACGGGCTTTTACTCCTCGGCCATCCGCAACCCCTTCCTGCAGGATTTGTACGAACGGTCCGAACGGCAAATCGACTACGCGACGCAGCCGAAGGACGATCTGACGGAAGCCTTTAAGACCGGCCCCGTGGGCGATCCCGTTTATGTGCGGCCCCGCGATCTTGAAAAGGCGAAGGCGTGGATCGCGGCGGGGGAGAGCAAACCTCTGCGGACGCCCGACAGCACGCTCGTTTTCGTGACGCCGGAAAAGGCGCGCAAGATTCAAACGAGCCAGGCCGAATGCGTCGGCTGCCTTTCGCAATGCGCGTTTTCGAACTGGTCGCAGCACGGCGAGGGCAACAGCACCGGACGTATGCCGGACCCACGTTCGTTCTGCATCCAGAAATCGCTTCAGAACGTCGCGCACGAAGGAGACGTGGAGAACTATCTCGTCTTTTGCGGCACGCAGGGCTACCGCTTCGGCGAGGACCCGTTCTACAAGGACGGGTTCACGCCCACGGTCAAGCAACTCGTCGAACGGATTTGCACGGGATATTGAAGCTCAGGCGACGAAGCCCTTTTGAAGCCACTTCCGTCTTCGATAAGAGCCCAGGCAGATGACGTTGTTCGCGGTATTATCCGAGAAAGGGCGAACCGTGCCGCGCGCCTCCACGCGGGCGTTGCATTCTCTCCAAAGACCCGCGCAGTCGTTCGTGAAGACAAGCTCTGGTTCGACGGGCAGAACGCCCCAGACGCCCCTTTTCAACTCGCCAACCAGCTCGGGAATCGCCCACGAACAAAAACCGTATCCTGCAAGGAACGAGGCGGGGGAAAGCGGCGGGTAAAGATCCAATTGCTCAAGCGGTTTTAAGAAAAGAGCGTCCGTCAGACGAAGGGCTTGCGGCGAGGTCGTTTCATAGGCCGCATCGTGCAGGAGAGACAGGAAGGAAGGAGCCGGGGACAGGAGGCTTTCCGTAAGGCGGCTTGCGACGTGCTCATGGTCCATCGCCATCGAAAATCCTCGCGGCATGAAAGAACGAATGGACAAAGCAGGGAAAAGCGCCATCGAACGGACCAGATCCTCCGGCGGGCTTATCCTGAGCAGGATTTCGTGGGAGGTCGCCAGGACCGGGCCGTTGAGCGTGACGCCTTTCACGTCCTTTCCGTCTCCTTTCGTCAGGAGAATGACGGACTCCTTAAAGAAGGGGTTCTGCAGGCGCGGGGAGGCGACGAGAAGACAAGGGCGCATGAACATCTCCGGTTTTTCCCGTTACGGATAACCGGGCGGCGGGGCGAAAGGCAAGCCATAAAGGAACGTTAACCAAAAAGTCCGTCAGATCGCCTTGGCGCTCAGCAGGAACGTCTGGACTTCCTTGCTCAGGTTTTCGGATTCGCGCGAGAGGGTAGAGGAAGATTCCGCCACGCGCCGAGCCGCGTCGCCCGTTTCGCTTGCGCCCTGGCTGACGCTCGAAATGCTGACGGTCACAAGGCGCGTGCCTTGCGAGGCTTCTTGGACGTTGCGGGCTATTTCCTGCGTGGCCGCGCCCTGTTCCTCGACCGCCGTCGAGATAGCGGCTGCGATCTGGCTGATTTCCGAGATGGTCAGGGAAATGCTTTGAATGGCAGAAACGGCCTCCTTCGTTGCGGCCTGAATCTCGCCGATCTGCTGGGTGATCTCGCCGGTCGCTTTCGACGTCTGGCCCGCGAGATTTTTAACTTCCCCGGCCACGACGGCGAAGCCTTTGCCCGCTTCGCCCGCGCGGGCCGCTTCGATCGCCGCGTTGAGGGCGAGCAGATTGGTCTGGCTGGCGATGTCGGTGATCATCTCCACGATGTCGCCGATTTTCTGGGCCGTCGAAGCCAGCCTGTCCACCACTTCGTTCGTGTGCCGCGCGTCTTCCACGGCCTGCCCGGCGATCTTCGAGGACTGCGCCGCCTGGCGGGCGATCTCGGAAACGGAGGCCGAGAGCTCCTCCGCCGCCGAAGCGACCGTCTGCACGTTGACGCTGGCTTGTTCCGAGGCCGCCGCCACGCTCGTCGATTTTTCGATCGTCGATTTGGCGATCTGGTCCATCGTCTGCGCCGTGGAATCGAGCGTGTGGGCCGCCGAGGCCACGATCTCGATCAGCATCGTCGTTTTGGCCTCGAAAGCCGCCATAAGCTCATCGAGCTTGCGCGAACGCCTGGCCCGGTCTTCCAAAAGCGCGTCCTGATAGGTCGAAATGGCGATGTCCATGTCGAGCATGACGGCGGTTTCGACGGCGTTCAAGACGGCGGTCTGCCGGGCTGTTTTCCATTTATATTTCCTGACGATCAGGCGAAACAACTCGTTCATCACGAAATTATAGCCGCCGATGTACCAGCGCGGCTCGAGCCCGATTTTATTGTGAATGAGTCCGATCCTGCGGACGCTTTGGAAATAAACGTCGTCGAAGCGGCCCGAAAACAGGTTTCCCCAATGTTTCCGCTGCGCTTCTTTAAGACGTGGAATCTGTTCGCCGAGCATTTTCTTCAAGGACGGAACGGCGGAGACGTGGTCGTAAAAGCCGTCGAGAATTCCTTTAAGCGCTGGTTCGACGGTGGTCCAGGCTTCCTGCAGGAGTTGGGACGTCTCGGGCGTAACGCCCATGAAGGACAGGCGCTCTTGCAGCGGGTTGGCTTGGGTTTCCGACATGGCGGCTCGTAAAAAAAAGAAAGAAAGGAATCATAAGGAGGGAACACGATAATAAAGTTAATGCCCCGATTCTGTATAGAGGAAAAAAGAAACATACGGCGGCGTATTGTGAGAAAAACGGAAGGGCGCTAGGCTTTCCTCCATGACCGCGAAAAAAACGCTTTTCTCCCGCGTGGCCGAGAGGCGGCCCCTGGCTGATCGCCTGCGGCCCGCCGCGCTTTCGGACGTGGTGGGACAGGACCATTTGTTGTCTGAGGGCGCGCCCATCGGGCGCATGGTCGCGGACGGGCGGCTGGCCTCCATGATCTTGTGGGGGCCGCCGGGCTGCGGCAAGACGACCATCGCCCGGCTGCTGGCTAAAGACGCCGACCTTTATTTCGAGCCGGTTTCCGCCGTGTCTTCGGGCGTCGCCGATTTACGCAAGATTTTCGAGGCCGCCGAACAAAGACAAGAAACTGGGCGCGGCACGCTGCTTTTTGTCGATGAGATTCATCGCTTTAACCGGGCGCAGCAGGACGTTTTGCTGCCCTTTGTCGAGGACGGCAGCGTAACGCTTGTCGGCGCGACGACGGAAAATCCGTCTTTTGAATTGAACGGCGCCTTGCTTTCGCGCTGCCAGGTCCTTGTTCTTAAAAGGCTTGAGGACCCGGCGCTTGAGCTTTTGCTCGACCGCGCGGAAAAGGCGGAAGGCCGGGGCCTCCCCTTGACGCCGGAGGCCCGCGAGGCGCTTAAGAACATGGCGGACGGCGACGGGCGCTATCTGCTCGGCATGGCCGAAGAGCTTTTGAGAAGGCCGCCCGGCGAGCCGCTCGACCCAGAGGCTCTGGCCGCCTTTGTGCAGAAAAGGCGCCCCCTTTACGACAAGGCGCAGGAAAGCCATTACAACCTCATCAGCGCGTTGCACAAATCCCTGCGCGGCTCTGATTGCGACGCGGCGCTTTACTGGTTCGCGCGTATGCTGGCGGGCGGCGAGGACCCGCGCTATATCGCCCGGCGCCTCTTGCGTTTCGCCGCCGAGGATGTCGGCCTGGCCGATCCGCAGGCCCTGCCGCTGACGTTGGCCGCATGGGAAGCCTACGAACGTATGGGAAGTCCGGAAGGTGAATTGGCCCTGGCCGAGGCGGTCATCTATCTCGCCACCGCGCCGAAATCGAACGCGACTTATATCGCCTACAACCGGGCGGTTTGTTCCGCCGCGCAATACGGCTCACTCATGCCGCCCAAGCACATTTTGAACGCGCCGACGAAAATGATGAAAGAACAGGGCTACGGCGAAGGCTACGCCTATGATCACGATACGCCCGAAGGCTTTTCGGGGCAGAACTATTTCCCGGACGGCATGAGGCGCGAAAATTACTATCGCCCCGCCGAGCGCGGCTTCGAGCGCGAGGTCAAAAAACGCCTTGATTACTGGACCGCTTTAAGGGCGAAGCGCGGGGGCTGAGGCGGGTTTTGGTTCCGGTTCTGGGCGTTCGGACGGAAGGGCAAGCGAGCCGTCTTCCTGCCGTTCCAGATGATCGCAAAGATAAAGGGCAATAGCCTCCAGTCCCTTGGCGTCAACAATCGGCGGCTGGTACTTTCCCTTCGAATTCAGAAAAAAGGCGCTCATGTAGGGTTTATAGGGACCGCCTTGGAAAGAGTTGAGGTTCGTTAAGGGGCGGACGATGAAAGAAAAACCCTTTGGAACAATCCTCTCGGCCAGTTTTTGGACCATGCTCTGGTCTGCCGCGTTGACCAGACGCGTTCCCCTGGGGGTGCCGGAAGGATCGGCTTGAATGAGTTCAAAAAAAGCCCGGTGATGAATGGTCAAAGATATTCTTTTGCCGCGAAGACCGGGGACTTGAAGAATGATTGCCATAGGATATGCCTCTTGTCCAAAGGGAGTTTGGGGGGATTTTAGGCCGAAAAAAGCCGAAAAGGCAATTCTTTCGCTTTCCAAACCTTTCCTTGAACCCAAGGCTTCTTAATCGTAGCCTTGCCCAAGTCCCTCGGAGCCGCCTTTCATGACGACCCTTCCCCCCCAAAGGGAATCCCTTTCAGAGCAATTGGCCCAAAGGCTTTTGCCTTTGGTGATCGCCATCGGGTTTTTGATCGCGTTCGTCGTTCCGGGAACTTACATTTTCCTGGAAAAGCAGAGGATTGTTCACGAGGCGGGCGTTTACGCCGAAAGAATCGCCCACGATGTGCGAGTGCTGGCGGCCGAGGCGGGGCCTTTGTGGCGCTATCAGACGCGAAAATACGGGCAGATGGTGGACGCCTTCGGCTCGGACGAAAACCTGGCGCAGGTCTTGATTTTCGACGACAAGGGGAGCGAAGTCCTTCGTTTTGAGCATATTCCGAACGAGACGGGTCTGCGCCGGGCGCTTCATATTCAGGGCGAGCCCGCCCCGATCCTTTTCAATAATAAAAAAATCGGCGAAGTCTTTGTTTCCATTTCCGCTCTTTCCGTGGTCGTCAAGGCGTTTCTCGCGCTTGTCCTTTTCCCGTTTCTCGGTCTTTTCCTGTCTGTCGTCGCCTATCGGTTTCCTTTGAGGGTCGTCTCTGGGCTTGAGGCCGAGAATCTCGATTATCAAAGGACGTTAGAGAAAAAGGTGGAGGAACGGACCGCCGCGCTCAGGGAAACCACGGAAAGGGCCGAAAGGCTTTCTCAGGAAGCGCAGGCGGCCAGCCGCGCCAAATCCCAGTTTCTCGCCAACATGAGCCACGAAATCCGCACGCCCATGAACGGCGTTCTGGGGATGACGGAGCTTTTGCTCATGACCGATCTGACTCAAGAACAGCGCGATTACGCCAAGACGGCCTTTCATTCCGGCGAGCTTCTTTTGAGCGTGCTTAACGACATTCTGGATTATTCGAAGATCGAGGCCGGAAAGCTGAATCTTCAAAACGTTCCCTTCAGCCCGCGCGAGTGCATAGAGGAAGTCGCGCAGCTTTTCGCCGGGAGCGCCCGCAAAAAGGGCATTGAGATGCTCTGTCATGTGGCGACCGATATGCCTTCTTTGGTGCGCGGCGATCCGGGGCGCCTGCGCCAGGTTCTCTCGAACCTGGTCGGTAACGCCGTGAAATTCACGGAAAGGGGAGAGATTTTCATGCTGGTCACGCTCGCCGGAAGAGCGGGCGAGGACACGGTTCTTTTGCGGTTCGAGGTGCGGGATACGGGAATCGGGATCGCGCCCGAGGACCAGGAGACGATCTTTAAGGCGTTTTCGCAGGCCGACGAAACCTCCACCCGGAAGTACGGCGGGACCGGTCTCGGCCTTGCCATCAGCAGACAGCTCGTCGACATGATGGGCGGCGAGCTTGTCCTTGTGGATTCCTCGAAAAACGGCTCGACCTTCGGCTTTACGCTTCCCTATCGGCTTGCCGACGCGCCGCAAGCGGGCGAGGAAACGCCGGGCCTGAACGTTCAGACGGCCCGTCTTCCGGGAGAGGAGCTTTCCGGCCCGCGCCGGAGATTCAAGGGAGCCAGCGTTCTTCTCGCCGAAGACAGCCCCGTCAACAGGATGGTCGCGCAGAAAATGCTGGAGGCGCTTGGCTGCCGCGTCTATGTCGTCCTGAACGGGAGAGAGGCCCTCAGCGCTTTGAGCCGAGAGCCTTTCGACCTCGTTTTCATGGATTGTCAGATGCCCGTCCTCGACGGTTGGGAGGCGACGAGGATTCTTCGCAAGGAGGAAAGGGAGGGGAAACGTTCTCCGCGGACAAACGTCATCGCCGTGACCGCCCACGCCATGCAGGGCGACAGAGAGCGGTGTCTTGGCGCCGGAATGGACGATTATCTCAAAAAACCCTTCACCCTTGAGGAACTGGTCTCTATGCTGGAGCGTTGGTTGCCGGAAAAGAAACCCCAGACTTGACGGAGGCGAAAATGAAAAGAACAAAAACTCTCGCGCTTTTTCTCTCGATCCTTGCTCTCTTCTGCGGCGCGGCGCGCGCGCAGGAGACGGGCAAGACAGTCAATCTCGTCGCCGCCGGGTCGGGCGTCAATCTGGGAATCACGCGGCTTTTGGCCGAAGGGTTTATGAAAACCAGGCCGGACGTAAGGATCGAAGTGCCCGGCAGCATAGGCACAAAGGGCGCGATCACCGCCGTCGGCGACGGGGCCGTTACGTTAGGCCTGACGTCGAGGCCGCTTAAAGAATCCGAAAAAAGGCCGGATGTCGTCGAAGAGGTCTATGCCCGTTCGCCCGTCGTTCTGGGCGTTCATCAAAGCGTGCCCGACGACAACCTTTCCTCGCGCGAATTGGTGGATATCTATGACGCAAAGAAAAAGAAATGGGCCGACGGCAGCGACATCGTCGTTTATACGCGCGAGCCGACGGACAGCGGCGTCCTCGTCCTGATGGAGAAGATACCGGGATTCAAGGCGGCCTTCGACGAAAGCTACGCGCAAAAACGTTGGTTCGTCTTTTTCACCGACCAGGATTCCAACCAGGCCGTCGCCAAGACTCCCCACGCTCTCGGATTTACGGACCTCGGCATGATCGCGACCGAAAAGCTCGCCATCAAGCCGCTCAAGCTGGACGGCGTCGAGCCGAGCGTGGAAAACCTCCGCGCCGGGCGTTATCCGCTCGACCGCGCGCTTTTTCTTCTTTACAAACCGGCGCAGTTGCCGAAAGAGGCGAAGGCCTTTATCGATTTTATTCGTTCGGACGAGGGGCGGAAAATACTCGAAAAAAACGGATATCTTCCGGAGAATCCGAAATAAACAGGAACCCTAGGAAGCGGGAAAGATGTCGCTTGTCGGCGTGAGGGATACATATTCGGAGCAGGCTTTCAGAAAGGTCGCCGCGTCTTTCCGTCGAATCGTTTTTTGGGGGCTGAAGGAAGGGTTGCGGGGCACGCACACGCACCGGCACGTCTTTCAGGCTTATTTCGACGCGTGCCGTAAGCTGGATTTGTCGGCGGTCTGGTTGACCGATCAACGGGCAAGCGACGATATTTCAAGCGACGACATCGTCTTTATCCACGGAACGAACCTCAACCTGTCCTCGGTTTTGAATGCGAGGCCTGTCATCGTCGATTTTCATACCGACATCTGCGAGAAAGTTCTTGGAGAGAATTATAAGCGCATCATGCAGTACGAAAGGCGCATTACGGAACGCGAGCGCCGAATGCCCTTAGAAGGCGAGACCGAGCAATGGGATTCGCTGACGTTCTATAACCGGGATTTGCGCGTTCTCATGCAGCCTTGGGGAAGCGACCTTCTAGGCGACGCCTTTCTCGCGCCTGCAGACAGTTTTTTCTCCCGAAAAATTTATTGGATGGGAAGTTGGTGGCAGGGCGAAGATTGGGGCAATCTGGAGGAAATCGCCGGCATGAGGGACTGGGCCTTGTCCAAGGGAATGGATCTTGTTTTGTTTCAAGATTGCGACCAGCCGCGCAATGCCCTTTTCGTCCGCAACTCGCGCATAGCCCCCGCGATCGGCGGGCGCGGCCAGGTCGAGGCGAATTATCTCGCCTGCCGGTTCTTCAAGAACATCTCTTACGGGCAGTTCTGCGTCTCGAACGTGCCCAGGGCGAACGAGATTCTGGACGGCACCGCCATCTATGATTCCAGGATCGAAAATATGCTCGACAAGGCCTTAAGCGTTTCCCCGCGCGAGGCCGCCGAGCTGACGCGGTTCCAGCAGGATAAGATCAGGCATTTCACGGTCGCCGCGCATCTTTATATCCTTCTTCGGGCGGCGCTTGAGTTTTGTCCGAGCAAAGGGAACGCATGAACGACCTTTTCGTCAAACGATTGGCCTGCGATGCGGCGGAAACGCTTTGGAGGATTCATCGCCACTCGACGTTGTTTGCGCTTCTTTCGCGCGGGAAGTTGACGGTCGACGCGCCGGAACTGACGCCGGTCGCGGCGCAACTCAACGAATTGGCGGACGCCAGGCCCGGCCCCTTGGATTTCAGACTCCACGGCGAAAAGGAGGAGGGCGTTTTTTCCGAAATTCCCGAAAAGGAATATCCGACAATCGTCCACGTTTTCGTTTGCCGTTCCGGTTTTTCTTTCGATCCGAACGGCGCTTTCGCGCGGTTTATCGAAGGATTGCGCTTATCCCATAGGATATGGTTCGAGGGAGGAAAGGACGTTTCTTTACTGGTCTGCGTTCCGAAGGAAGTCGAAGAGGGGTGGACCCCTCTTGCGCAGAAGCCTTTCCCAGAGAACGGGGAAGAAAAGCCTTTGCTGCCCAATCATGTAAGGCGCTTCATTTCCGAAGAGGGCCTTTATACAGCCGAAGTTCTTTTCCGAACTTCAATCCCGACGACGGCTCTCTTGCGCATAAGGCAAATCTCTCCTGCTTTTCCTGTTGTTTTTCGGGGCGTCGCTATAGATACGCGAAGCGAAAGACTGACGTTCTTCAGCGGCGTTCCCGTGGATTATTGGTCCTACCACAGGATGCCTTATAACGACAGCCTGCCGGTTTCGATCGAGACGTGCGGCGCGTACAGGCGCGTCGCTTTCCGGGTTCGTCTGTCCGGCGGGGCGGAAGCGCATCTCGACATGAACGAAGGACAGAGCGTTGACATGGGGCCCTTTTCGTTCGCGCCGCGTTCAGGCGATTTCGACGTCGTGAACCTGCGTCTTGACAGGGTTCCCTATGATTTTCGGGAAACGGGATCACCCCAAGTCTGCGGTTAGCTCCATCAGCTTGTCGGCTATCTCGCGCGCCGAACGCCCGTCGAAGGCGCTGCAGGACAGGATACACTTTGGGCCTAGCTTTTTCCTGAGGGAACGACCTTCCTTTCCGAGGAAACGGCTGCCTTTCGCTTCAAGATCGTCAAGATCGGTGGCCACGCATTCCTCAAGCCCCATGTCGCGCAAGATCGCCGCGCCCTGGCGGAATCTCATCGCGTGTTCCGTTTCAAGGGTGAGAACAGGCACCTTCATCCACAAAGGGTCGAACAGGCTGTTCGCTCCCGAAAAAGGAAAGAAATCCATATACAGATCGGCGAGTCTCAAAAGGCCGTATTGGCGTTCCCTTGTGGGCTGGTCGATGACGCGCACGCGGTCTTCCCTGATTCCTTCTTCCGCGAAGATTTTCCGTATCTTGAAGAACAGAATTTTCTCATCCGTGTAATAAGGAGTGAGAACAAAATAGCACGTTTCGTTTTTGGCGAGAAAACGGGCCATGAACCGGATAAACTCAGCGCGCGCTTTAATAGGCAGGCTGTTTCCGCACACGACGATCTTAGCGTCTTCCGGAACGCCGATATCCTCGCGGGAGAGTTTCTCCATCTTGTCGGGGAAATAAGTTTCTGGATCGAAGGCGAAAGGCAGATTCTTCATCGAAACGACGCGCGGTTCGTAAAAAAGCCGGTCGAATTCGTTCGGATCGTCCATCGAGGGAGACGTGATCATGACGTCCATAAAGGGAAAGGCCGTCGTCGTGTTGTTGAAAAAGGCCGTCGCGTGCAGGCGCGCGAGCCTGTAATGAGCCATTTCCATGAAAGGCTTGAGAAGATTTCTATCGAGCGGCGTGCTGAAGAACAGAACGTCCAGGTTGAGATTCCTGATGTCCCGGACGGCTTTCTTGTTATCTGAGACAAGAATCTCTTCGATGTTTCCTTCGCTCAGGCAGGGATCTTCCGGCCAGGTTATAAGAAACAGATCCGCTTTCTCCTTTTTCAGTTCGTTGGAAATAAGCCTTAAGCTCGGCCAGCCGTGGCCGGACGAGTTCCCATAGGAAAGGAACCCGATGCGCGGGCGGGCCTTTGGGTTTCGTTTGGGAAAAACGTGAGAGAAAGAAAGGCCGTTTTCCGCGTAAAGCTCGCCCGTCAGAACGTTAAGCGCGTTTCGCAAATTTCTCATAGGCGTTCTTCCGCCTAAAAAGAAAAGCGTCGCGAAATCGGGCAGAAGCCTTTTCCTGGCCCATTCGCGGTGAAGCGGAGCCAGGGCTTTCTTCTGGTTCAAGAGAGAGGCGAAGAAGTGGCAGAAGAACCAAGTGTCGCGCGTGAGAGCTCTTTCTTCCTCCAGAGGCGAAGGAAGGAAGAAGGCGACCGCATTCAGATACAACTTCAGAAAAGGAGGCGGCAAAAGATCGAGGCTGACGGGACCGAGGCTCGATACTTCGTTAAAAAGAAGGGCCTGGGTCAAGGCTATGGAGTAGAGAAGAGGATCTTCTCTAGCCGTCACGGCCTTTAGGCGATTCCTGTAATAACAGGCTCTTTTTTCATCGAGAGGTTTTCGCCTCAGAAGCCGGGCGGGCGAAGTTGTCAGGCAATGGCATCGCGCAAGCGTTTTGCTTAGACAATCCAGTCTCTTTGTTTCCGCTATTTTTTCAAGCTCTTCCGAGAGGTCGAAAATCTCCTGATGAATTTTGTCGAGCCACAGGGAGAACTCGTCAAGAATCTCGTCGATGTCTTCCGGCGAACGGCAAACGGGAGCTTCGTTGACTGGGGAGGCCTTCATTCTCTCATCTCTTTGACGTCTTCTTCCGCCAGGAGGCCTTCGTAAAGGCGGACGTCCTCGATCTTTGCCTCAAGCCGCCTGCTTCCCAGCCAAAGTTTCGTCGAGGAAGGCATTTCCCAAGCCATTCCCCATTTTGCCGCCAGGCGCGTTCCGTTAATCCATACGGACGTGCAACCGACAGCGGCCGACAGGCTTACAACCACGTGTACGGGGACGTTGAGGCTGATAGGGAACGGAACGGCGAGTAAGAAGGCGCTTTTCTCAGGCAGACTCGATCCCATTTCTATGCGTATGCCGTCGGTAGGACCGACAAAGATCCTGATGCGGAAGAAATTCGGCGAGTTTCCATGCTGTAAAAGCTCTATCCATTTTTGAGGCCGCTGGTTCAGGACGAATCGGATGGAAAGGGTTTCTTCCTGGGCCGTAGCGACGGAATCAGGCAACGACAAAAGCAAAGCGGGCCTCTTTTTCCAAACCCTATCGGTTTTTTCGTCAAGCGGGCAGACGGCCGGAGGGAGGCGCCCCAGCCGCGCGCGCCGTATCGCTTCAAGGAACGGGTCGAAATCCGAGGCTACGAGAGCGGATAAAGAGGAAGCGGCTTGATCGGTTTGGTGGCCAAAATGAAGGTGGGACAAGGCTTGCAGGCGGTGGCTTTTCCAGAGCGGCCTTGTCGCCTGTGCGAGACGGCTTTCGGTCAAAAAGGCGGGAGGAGCGTCCGTCGCCGCGCTTTCCGGCGTTCGCTTCAGGCTGCCTACGCGGGGGACGACGGCCACGCGTCCGCCTGAGTCCGTGAGGCGCAGATAAAGGTCCCAGTTGTCCTCGAAGAAAGAGGCCGACTCCCAGTCCTTTAGGTTTTTTAGTTTTTTTACGTTAAAACCCGCATTGGCATGGCCGAGATTATTTTCTCTCTGGCTTATGAGGCCGGCGCAGCCGGTGAGGGGAAGAACGACCCCGGAAGTCAGGGAAGCCCAATGATCGCCATCCAAGAATTGCCGCTGCAGGCCCATCGCCACCGACGCTTCGGGGTCGGAGGCGAAAGCGAACGCGATATCCATAAGAAAATTCGGCAAAGGAACGTCGCGCGAGACAAGATGGACAAGAAAGGGAGTCCGGCAGGCTTTCAGGGCGGCGTTTCGGCTTTCGGCCGCTCGGCCCTCTTTGCTGACCGACACGAACCTGACCGGACAGGGAAGGGAACGTTTGAAAAGGGTTCTCAATTGTGCCCTGCGCGTCTTTTCGAGGCCGCCGTCGATGAGCAGGATTTCCTTCGGCGGGAAAGTTTGCGCGTTGAGACCTGCCATCACGTCTTTGAGAAAAGGAAACGTCGAATCGCTGACAGGCAGGGAGACGGACAGAGCCACGTTTTCGGCTCGCCAAGGCGCTTTTCGCCCCAAGACTCGCGCGGAGATTTTTTTATAGAACCGCACGGTCGCGGCATTCGTTTCCTGTTGTTTTTTTGCCCAAGCTTTCCGTAATTCACGCGCCTTATGAACGCGCTTCTTCCTGTCCATACGAAGGATTTTTTCGATGCCTTGCGCCAGAGCTTTCGGAAAGGCCCGGCACAGCGCGATCTCCTGAAAGGGCTTTGGAAACATTTCCGGGATGCCGCCGCGCGCATAGGCCAAAGGTTGGCACCCCGCGTCAATCGTTTCAAGAACCGACATCGGCCAATTGTCGTCGCGGTAGGGCATAAGAACCAGCGCGCGCGAACCGAGGGATCGAAGAAACTGAACGGCCTCTCCGCGCGGCAGGAAACGACCGGATAGTTCGACGGAAGGGAAAAGAGCTTCGAGTTTTTCTCTGTCCGGTTCCGACAGGGCGCCGCCCAACACGACGATTTTCCGGACGTGTTTTTGGAAAGGTTCGGATCCTTCCAAAAGACGGATCGCCGCCATGAAGTCCGGAAAGCCCTTCGCCTCGATCGGTTTTCCGAAGAAAACAACGGTGTCGAGAGGATTGTCGTCCGGTTCGCAGGCAGAGACGTGATGGGGCAGGGCCATCGGTTTCGTGCCGGACGGCGGCGCGATGCCGACTTCTTTGTATAAGGCGTTCAGATAACCGGACGCCGGAAGGAAAAGGTCCGCGTTCTCGACGGCTACCTTCTCGTTCAGCATGGTTTTTTCGAAAGACGGATCGAACCACTCGCGTCCCGCGCGTTCGAGATAAACGTGGCCCCCATGGCCCCGGCAGACGACGGCGACATCCGGCGGAAGCAGACCGTTGCGTTTCGCCTGGGCGACGCGGCAGGCGTCGCCTATGAAATCCTGTATCTCTATGACCTCGATAGAGTCGTAGAGAAAAAGGATCTGCTGAATTTCCTCAAACACGCCGAGCGACGAATCGCCGGCGGAAACGTCAACGACGCCTTCGCGCGGGAATAAAAAGCTTCTGTCGAAAACCCAATTGCGAAGACCCGTTCCCTCTTTTTGCTCAAGGGGAAGAGGAAAGGTCGCGTAGATCAAAGGTTTTTGAGGCAGAAGATCCCACAGGCAGAAAAGATAGGACGCGATGCCCCCAAAGTTCTTATGAAGGATCGTTTCCGTCGTTATGGCGAGAACGGGGCTTGAGGGCGGCAGCCCTCTCAAGGCCAGAAATTTAGAGTGCGTTTCTTCGGAAGAAGAAAGGCTCCATATCGTCGTTTCCTCTCCACGCTGACGAGCTTCTATCGAGAAACCGGACGACAGGATAAACGACTCGAATTCTTTCTCCGTCCATCGCCGGAAAGGTTGCGCCAACGCCTCCGTTTCTTCCCTTTTTACGGGAAAGGAGACGACCAACCGGTTGTCGGAATGGTCTTTGAGCAACGATCGCAGCCGTCTGAGCAAAGGACGCGGATCGGTTATGCGTCCCAGAACGTCGTTCA
Source organism: uncultured Rhodospirillaceae bacterium (assembly GCA_964652235.1). Lineage (GTDB taxonomy): Bacteria > Pseudomonadota > Alphaproteobacteria > UBA9219 > UBA9219 > CAZZDK01. The sequence goes on along the minus strand of CAZZDK010000007.1, from coordinate 61,140 downwards.
TGAGGAAAAGGGTTCGACCCTTCCCCTTTAGAGGAGCTAGCGATTCGAAAAGAGAAGGGGCCGAGTCCAGAAAACAAGGGCGAAAGACACTCTTGGTCAGACGCTTTCGAAAGCTTTTTCTATGAACGGGCAAGTCCAGCCCGATTGTCTTTGCGCCGGAATTTTTCGCTATTTCTTTCAAAAAGGTTCCGTCGCCGCAGCCGATATCGACGATCCTTGGAAACTTAGCGAGAGCGATCTGTTGGAGGACAAACGCCTTAGTTTCCGGCGAGACGGGTCGCGGATGCAACGTTTGCGCCCCCAGGGCGCGAACAGGGAACGAACTGTGAAAATTATTGCCTGGGGAAGGCAATTCGTCGGGAAAAGGGGGGAAAGTGTTCATGGATTTTGCTATCGCATAAAAGCGACGGGTTCAAGCCTTCTGCCGCGAGGCGACGGCGAGCAAAAAAAGGGGGGAAATCCCTATCGTTGAGCCGTCCGCCTTCGCCCGCTGGGTTATGGCGCGGCACTTTTGGGGCGAAGCGCAAAAAGTGGTGGGTGCGACAGGGCCCGCGACCGCGCAGGCGCGAAAGCGCCGGAGCG
>CAZZDK010000007.1:56330-60458 GCA_964652235.1 uncultured Rhodospirillaceae bacterium | reverse complement strand
GGCGCAAAAGACAAAGAAAGGTAAAGTGGTGGGTGCGACAGGGCCCGCGACCGCGCAGGCGCGAAAGCGCCGGAGCGGCGCAAAAGACAAAGAAAGGTAAAGTGGTGGGTGCGACAGGGCCCGCGACCGCGCAGGCGCGAAAGCGCCGGAGCGGCGCAAAAGACAAAGAAAGGCAAAGTGGTGGGTGCGACAGGGCCCGCGACCGCGCAGGCGCGAAAGCGCCGGAGCGGCGCAAAAGACAAAGAAAGGCAAAGTGGTGGGTGCGACAGGGATTGAACCTGTGGCCCCTTCCGTGTGAAGGAAGTGCTCTCCCGCTGAGCTACGCACCCGAACCTAGAACCTAACTTTACTTCTTACTTCCTAAAACAAAAGCCTTTCAAAGGCTATGCACCTGTGGCAACCGTGCCCGTGTGAAGGAAGTGCCCTCCCGCTGAGCTACGCACCCATGTTTTAGAGGACCAACTTACACGGCCCCTCCAACCGGGCCGCCATTAAGAGGATTCCGCCCTTTCCTGTCAAGCTCTAGGGGCCAAACTCCATTGGGACGAGGGTTCTGTTTGCATAGGCCTTTGAACGGCAAGGAAAAAGCCCGAGAGTGTGGAAGGACCCATACCGAGCGTTTTTGACATAGCCCGTTCGAAGGCCTATGCAAACCCGAAGGGCGCGGCTAAAATCCGTTTAGGCGTCCTCAAAAAGCTCGCTCGTATGTCCAATGCACGCTTCGCTTTTTTCGTAGCCGAAATGGATTTTAGACTCGCGCAGAACCCCCGTTCTAATGGAGTTTGGCCCCTAGCCTGTTAACCTATTGGGAATTATGTCTCAACCTCTTTCGCCAGCCCTGAAACCCCATATCCTTGTCGTGGACGACGACGACAGGCTTCGCGGCCTTTTGCGCCAATATCTGTCCGAAAACGGGTTTATCGTGACCACGGCCTCGGGCGCGGCAGAGGCGCGAGAGGCCTTCCGCTCCATGGCCTTCGATCTGATGGTTCTGGATGTCATGATGCCGGGCGAAAGCGGTCTGGAACTGGCGCGATCCTTCCGGGCTCAGGCGGAAAGCCGGGCGCGGCAATTGCCTATCCTTCTCCTGACGGCCAAGGCAGAGCCGGACGAACGGATTGAGGGGCTGGAGACGGGCGCGGACGATTATCTCTCCAAGCCCTTTGAGCCAAAGGAACTTTTGCTTCGCATCCACGCCGTGCTTCGGCGCGTGCGGAATAGGGCGGCGGATTCCGTTCCTCTTTTGAAGCTTGGCCGCTGGGTTTACGACGCCGGACGCGACGAGCTTCGCTGTCCGGACGAAACGGTGCGGCTGACGGGCATGGAAGCGGGCCTGATGCAGGTTTTGGCTGCTGAGCCGGGCGCGCCGGTTTCCCGAGAGACGCTGGCCGAGCGGAGCAAAGGCGCGATCAACGACCGGACCATCGACGTGCAGGTGACGCGCCTGCGACGTAAAATAGAAGACGATCCCCGCAATCCGCGCTATCTTATAACCGTGCGGGGCGAGGGATATATGCTGATGCCCGAAGTGGAAACGTAACGAAGGGGAAAAGGCGTATGTTTCGTTTAAGGCTTCCGCTTTTGACATTAGGGGTCAAACGGCTTTTGCCCAAGGGGCTTTTCGGGCGCACGATCCTGATCATCGTTCTGCCCACGTTTTTGGCCCTGGGCGTGGCGACGTTCGTCTTTTTCGACCGCCATTGGTACACGGTGACGCACCGTATGACGCACGCCGTGGCGGGCGAGATAGGCGTGATGTTGGAAATACTGGCGGAAGTCAAAAGCGAGTCCGAGCGCGAGAGCATTTTACGCGCCGCCGAAAGAAAACTTGATCTTTTTTTATCGTTCGAACCGGGGAAAAAACTTCCCAAATACGTCAAGCGCTATCCTACGCCCTTGCGCGAGATGCTTCGCAAGGCGCTGGACGAGCGCGTGCCCTATCCCCATTTCATCGACCTGAAAAGCGATCCGGGCGCGGTGATCATTCTCGTGGAAGTGCCTCGCGGCCTCTATATCGCCCAGGTACCGGAGCGGCGCATTTACACGCCGACGACCGAAGTGTTCATCGGCTGGATGATCGGCAGCTCCATTCTTCTTTCCGTCATCGCGCTTTTGTTCATGCGCAACCAGGTGCGGCCCGTGCGCCGTTTGGCGCAGGCGGCGGAAGCCATCGGCAAGGGGCATGAAGTTCCATGGTTTAAGCCCGAAGGCGCGACCGAGGTGCGGCAGGCGGCCTCGGCCCTGCTTGTGATGAAAGACCGGTTAAGGCGCGCCATGGCTCAGCGCACGACGATGCTTGCGGGCGTTTCGCACGATTTGCGGACTCCCTTGACGCGCATGAAGCTGGAACTCGCCATGATGCCGGAAAGCGCCCATACGCGCGGCTTCCACGCCGACATCACCGAGATGGAAAATATGCTGGAGGCCTATCTCGCCTTCGCGCGGGGAGAGGAAGCGGAAGCCTCCTCGCTCGTCGAGCTGGGGCCGCTTTTAAGGGAGGTCGTGGAGGCCGCGCGGCGCGAGAGACCGGATATAGGCCTTGAGGTCGAAGAGCAGATCACCATCAGGATTCGCCCGAACGCCATGAAAAGGTGTCTGGGCAACCTGATCGGCAACGCCTTGCGCTACGGCAAGCGGGCCAATGTGACGCTGACCGTGCGCGACTACGCTGTGGACATCCTCATCGACGACGATGGTCCCGGCATTCCTGAGGAAAAAAGGGAAGACGTTTTCAAACCCTTTCTTCGGCTCGACGAATCCCGCAACCAGGACACGGGAGGCGTGGGCCTCGGCCTGACCATCGCGCGGGATATTATCCGCGCGCACGGCGGCGACATCGTGCTTGAGGCCAGTCCGATGGGGGGGCTGAGGGCGCGGGTTTGGCTGCCGGTGTGAGATTCTGAACAGGCTCTTTACTTTCCCGCACGGCCGCAAAAAAAAGCGCGGTGGGGAGGAACCACCGCGCTCTTTATCGCCTGAACGGAAAGGCCGGAGCTTATTCCCGGACGTTCTTCATAAGTCCTTGCATTTCGTCCATGCTTTCGCATACGCGATCGCTGACGGTCTGAACGGCCTGCATTTGGCTTTGCGAGAGCATCTCGCCGAGTTCCCGGAGGCTGGAGACACAACGCTCGATCGTCTGCTTGGTCGCTTCGACCTGCTTGGCAATCTTTTCCTCGGGCGTCGGCGCGGCCATGACGGCCTGAACGAGGGAGGATGTGGCCTCGAAGCTCTGGCGGGCCAGCTCGGCCTGGCGCTGCATGAAGGCCTGCATACTCTCGAAGGCCTTCTGATTGGCGCTGGCCATGGTCTCGATGTTCTTGCGCTGCGCGGCCATCAAGGCCTCGACGTCGAAATTGGGGACCTTGTATTCCCCCATCATTTTGCTGACGTCCATCATGCAAGGCATATTCGAAAAGTCCATAAGCTTGCTGACGTCCATAAATTTCGAAAGGTCCATGAACTTCGAGAAGTCCGTCTCGAAGAACGGATTGGATGGCGTTTTTGACATTCGATCCTCGTTCAGGCGTTAACGTTAAGGAGGGATCCGCTTGGTAAAGAATCAACCAAACGGAAAAAGGTATGGTTAACGAGCGTGAATATGCCGATTCTGAATCGGTTTGTCACGCTTTTTTTACCATAATTAACGGCTGAAAAAGTCGATTTTTTTCATAATGGTACCGGAGAGGTTCTTTTTTAAGAGCGAGGAAGGCACTTCTTTTTCACCTTTTAAGTGTGCCTTTGCCGTTAAGCATAGCCCCGATAAACAAGAGGTTCTTGTTGCGGTGCCTGCGCGACATCGCCTAGGACGGCGGGCGACTATACGAAGCGCGCTTGAATCGTCGCGTTACGTCGAGGTCATGGAAGCAGGTTCTTAAGCGACGTCAAGATGTGGCGAAACGACCGGTCGATCAGGCTCTTCGGGAGCGGTTAGGCGTCGGGACCGGAGCAACGCCGAAGGCAGCGCAGATTACCGTCTAGGTCATCAGGCGAAGGACCGCCCGGAGCGTTGCGTTCAGCGCGGCCATAGTCAGCGGCAGAGCGGGATTGTCCTCCCGCTCCCAGGCGCAAAAGGCCCAATGATAGGCGGCCAGGAGAGGCAGCCTGTCCAGGGGGGATGTTTTTTCG
>CAZZDK010000007.1:5058-56314 GCA_964652235.1 uncultured Rhodospirillaceae bacterium | reverse complement strand
TTTCCGATGGATTCGCTCTGCGCTTTATAAAACGCGAAAGCGAGCGCGGGCGTTTTTCTTCCCCGCGCGGCCAGCGCGAGAATGCCGTCGCGAAAAGGGGCCATCGCCTCGAAACGGGTGATGAAGAAATCGAACAGGCGGTCTTTTTCCGTCGCGTCCGGCTCGCTCGGCGCAAGAGACTTTTTTACGGCTCTGTCGATGAAGCCTACGACAAGGGCGACAAGCGAAGCCTCGTCCGGACACAGGGTCCGGACTTTTTTAAGAGGCAGTCCCGCCCGCCGTGCCAGCGCCTCGGGCGAGGGCAGGGCGTCCGGCGTTTCGGCCAGCAGAACAAGCGCCGCCTGGGCGAGGAGGTCTTGAGGGAGGCGTTTCATAGGGCCCAATATAAACCAAGCCGGGATGACGCAAAGGGTTATAGCTCTTTTCCCTCGTTTTTTCCTGCTTTGCCATCGGGAAAAAGGGGTGCTACAGTCCGGCCCGGTTTGGATTCTGGGGCCGTTTGGCTCGGAAGACCTTATCTTTTCGTTTCCATCAGGACAGCAAAGCCGCCATGACTTCCCCCGCCGAACAGCTTGCCGCCAGCATCAACCTTTCCGCCTTCGGCAAGGCGACAGATCTTAAGAACCGCATCTGGTTCACGCTTTTGGCGCTGATCGTCTATCGCCTGGGCACCTATATTCCTGTGCCGGGCATCGACCCCGTGGCGCTGGCCAGTCTGTTCAAGGCGCACGGCGGCGGCATTTTGGATATGTTCAATATGTTTTCGGGCGGCGCCCTGGGCCGCATGACGATCTTCGCGCTCGGCGTCATGCCCTATATCACGGCCTCGATCATCGTCCAGCTTCTCACGGCCATCCTGCCCGCTTTCGAGGCGCTTAAGAAAGAGGGAGCTTCGGGCCAGCAGAAACTCAGCCAATATTCCCGCACCATGACCGTTCTTTTCGCCGCCGTTCAGTCTTACGCGCTGGCGGTGGGGCTTGAGAACATGACGGCGGGCGTCGGTTCCGCCGTCGTCGCGGGCGGTTTTTTCTTCCGCTTGACGGCGGTTGTCACGCTTACGGGCGGCACCGTTTTCCTGATGTGGCTGGGCGAGCAGATAACGGCTCGCGGAATCGGCAACGGGGTTTCGATGATTATCTATGCCGGTATCGTCGCGGGGTTGCCCCGCGCGATGGCCCAGACGTTCGAACTTGGTCGCACAGGCGCGCTTTCGACCTGGTTCATCCTGTTCATCCTGGCGTTGATCGTCGCCGTTTTGGCGGCGTGCGTCTTTTTCGAACGCGCCCAGCGCCGCATCCTTGTCAATTATCCCAAGCGCCAGGTCGGCAACAAAATATACGGCGGCGAGGCTTCGCATATGCCCCTCAAGCTCAACACGTCGGGCGTCATTCCGCCGATTTTCGCCAGCTCTCTGCTTTTGTTCCCGCTGACGCTCGCGAACTTTTCCGATGTGCAGCAAAAGGGCGGCTGGCTTGCGGATTTCGTCGCGGCGCTGGGCCACGGTAAGCCCTTGTTCATGGTTCTTTATGCTCTTTTGATCGTGTTTTTCTCGTTCTTTTACACGGCGGTCGTGTTCAACCCGATCGAGACGGCGGAGAACTTACGTAAATACGGCGGGTTCGTTCCCGGCATCCGGCCCGGCGCGAACACGGCGGAATATTTCGATTACGTCCTGACGCGCCTGACGGTTCTTGGCGCGGCCTATCTGGTCGCCGTCTGCCTGCTGCCTGAGTTTCTGATGGGCCGGGGCGGCGTGCCGTTCTATCTGGGGGGCACCTCGCTTCTCATCGTCGTGAGCGTGACGATCGACACGATCTCGCGCGTGCAGACGCATCTGATCGCCCATCAGTACGAAGGGTTGATCAAAAAATCCAAATTAGGGAAATAGGGCGATGAACATCATTCTTCTCGGCCCGCCGGGGGCGGGCAAGGGCACGCAGGCGCGTCAGCTTGAGGAAAAATACGGTCTGATTCAGCTTTCCACAGGCGATATGCTGCGCGCTTCGATCAAGAACGGCGAACCTCTGGGCAAAGAAGCCAAGGCCATCATGGACGCGGGCAAGCTGGTTCCCGACGAGCTTATGATCCGCCTGATCGACAGCCGCATCGGCCAGCCGGATTGCGCCAGGGGATTTATTCTCGACGGTTTTCCCCGCACGGTGCCCCAGGCCGAGGCGCTTGACGCCATGCTCGCCGCCAAGGGCAAAAAGCTCGATTTCGTCGTCGAGATGAAGGTCGATGAAAGCGCGCTGGTGGCGCGCGTTTCGGGCCGCTTCACCTGCGCCAAGTGCGGGGAGGGTTACCACGATACCTTCAAGCCCACGAAAAAGCCGGGCGTTTGCGATTCCTGCGGCGGCGCGGATTTTACCCGCCGTCCGGACGATAACGCCGAAACCATGAAAGCCCGGCTTAAGGCCTATAACGACCAGACCGCGCCGATTCTGCCTTATTACAGAGACAAAGGAATGCTCAAGAGCGTGGACGGCATGGCCCCGATGGGAGAGGTTTTCAACGCTCTTGAAAAAGTCCTAGGTTTTTCAAGCTGAAGGCCTGATCGCCCGGCCTTCTGCGGTGGCCAGTCTTAACGATAAGGCAAGACTTTTATGCGAAAAATCCGGGGTTGGATTCCGCTTTAAGGGCGGGCGGTTTCGTTCGTCCGCGCTTATCATCAGGCAGGGAGAAAAAACGTGAGCCAGCTGGCGCAGCTTAAGGTCCTGGTCGCCGACGATCATTTTCTCGTCCGGCAGTTCGTTCGCAACACGCTCCAGGACGCGAAGGTCACGAACATACAGACGGCTGCGGACGGCAACGAAGCCATCGACCTGATCCAAAAAGCCGCCGCCGTCGAGCAGCCTTACGACATCGTTTTTCTCGATTGGAATATGCCGACCATTTCCGGTCTTGAAGTGCTGAATTATTTTCGCGCGCGGCCCGAATACGCCGAGACCGCCTTCGTCATGCTGACGGCGGAATCGGAGCAGCAGAATATTATGAAGGCCATCAAGGCGGGCGCGACCTCTTACATCATCAAGCCCGTCTCGCCGTCGGATCTCAGTAAGAAACTGTTCGAGATTCACGAGTGGATCAAGCGTAAGCGGCAGAAAAATTGAGGTGCGGAAATGGGTCAGGTCGGACAACGCCTTTGCCTTGACGAGCGGCTGTCGCAGGAGATTTCGCAAGCCGTCTGTTCGTGCCTTCAAACGACGTTCGGCGTAAGCGTCACGCCGGGGCCGTTCGAGATAGGCAACGGGATGGTTTCGCTCGTGGGCGACGTTTCGGGCGTCATCGCGCTTGTGCAGGAAGAGCTTGAAGGCACGATGACCCTCTGCCTGACGTTCGAGACCGTTCGCGACATTCTGCCGCGCGTCGTCGGCCCCTCCATTTCCGTCACGCACGAGATGACGGTGGACGCCGTGGGCGAGATCACGAACATGATCTTCGGCCAGATCAAGACGGACCTGAACGGGCGCGGCTACGGCCTGAAGCTCGGCATACCCAGCGTCGTGACGGGAAGGGGCCATTTCGTCAGCCAGTTTCATCGCGGCCAGTACATGATTATCCCCTTCTATCTCGAAGGCCAATTGTTCCAGGTCCACATTGCCGTTTACGGCGGAGAAAAAGAAAGTTCGAAAACGTAAAGGCCAAAGGGATTCTATGCCCGACAGTCCAATGCCCATAGAGCCGCCTCTCTTGTTCCAGGGCCGCTGCGAGAATCCGGGCGCTGCCGAGGCCGCGCGGCAGATTGACGTCGTGCATACCTCTCTTGCGGGCATGACGGCCATCGTCTTGATGCTTCTGGCCGCCGTCGCCTTGCCGATTTTCGGGCGCGGCCCGGTGGTGGACCCTTTGGCCTTCGGCGTGATGGTCCTGGCCTCGTTCATCGGAATCGCTGGACTTTACCTTTTGAACTACCGGGTCCATTGGCACGTCACGAACCAGGCGCGCCTGACGGAGGTTCTCGTCAATTCCCTGGGGCAGGGGTTCGTGGTTTTCGGGCGCGACGGTATTTGCGAAAGCGTTTATTCGCAGGCCTGCCTCGACCTTTTGGAGACGGTGCCCGCCGGGAAGCCCATCGCCGACGTTTTGGCCGTTCCCGAAAAAGAGCGCGGCGATTTCGAGGAATGGCTCGCGATTCTCTTCAAAAGGGACCACGCGTTGGCGTTTGAGGACATTGTTCGTTTTTTCCCCAAGGTTTTTCCCCATAGCGCGTCGCGGCGCATATCGCTCGTCTATCGGCCCATTTTCGACGGGTCGAAAAATCTCGTGAAGGCCGTCGTCATCGCGACCGACCTGACGGAGGAATACGCCGCGCGCCAGGCCGCGAAGAAACAGCAGAATTTCGCCGAGATGATCTGCCACATCTTCCGGGACAGGAACCAGTTCCAGACGACCCTCGCCCATGTGCGCGATTTTTTGGAATCCTCAAGGGACCCCGCCGCTTCCATCAAGGATTCGCCGAAGATCCTGCGCCAGCTTCACACGCTTAAGGCGGCGGTCAAGCAATTCAACCTGACCGAGTTCGGCGAAGAGATTCATGCGGTCGAAAACGCCCTGAGAATGCCGGACGTCGTGGACGACGCCTCGTTTCGCGCCCGTCTTCAGGAGGGAGGCCAAAGGATCGGCGCCGCCTTGCTGCGCGTCACGAACGAAGTCAGCAGCCTGATCGGCACCGAATACGAGTGGCGCGGCAACATCCGAGAAATCGCGGAAGACGCTCTTTACGAATTTTCGAAAGAGATGGAAAGGAACGGCGCCGCTCCGGCCCTGGTCCGTTCTTTTCTGACGACTATTGTCGCCGTGCCGATCCGCGATTGTTTTCGTTCGTTCGAGCGCGAGCTTTACGAGCTGGCGCGCTTTATGGACAAGCAGGTCAAGCCCGTCCGGTTTGAGGGAGAGAACCCGAGGATCCTCGCGCGTCCGTTGCAGGAGTTCTTTTTCTCGCTCACCCATATTTGCCGCAACGCTATCGACCACGGGATCGAAGCGCCGATCACGCGCATGGCTCGCGGCAAGGACGCGGCGGGACAGGTGACGATTTCATGCGAAGTTTTGCCCGTCGAGGGCGGGGAAAGGGAAATCATCAAGATCGTCATCAGCGACGACGGAGGCGGGATCGACCCCTCGCGCGTGCGCGCCCGCCTTAGCGCCATCGATCCAGATGGCGATTGGCGCTTTGAGGACGACGCGGCGGTGATCCAGCGCATTTTCTCCTGGGGCTTCACGACGACCGAGAAGGTCACCTCCCTATCCGGGCGGGGCGTCGGCCTGGAAGCCGTGGACAGGGAGGTCAAGCGCCTGGGCGGTTCGATCACCGTGACGTCCGAGCTTTACAAGGGCGCGCGTTTCGAGATACGCCTTCCCCACCTTATGAGCCTGAAGGGCGTTGACTAACTTATTGAAAACAAAAGAAATATTAAAAGCCGTTCCGGTCTGAAAAAAATCCTTTCCAAGGCTTGACTTGCCTGTGCCGTTGCCTATACTGCGCGCCTCGGTCCCGCGTGGGGGGCCGGGTTCCTGCTTTTGCGCCCTGGCGCAGGCGTCTGACCGTCTCGGCATCCTGCTCATCCGGATGTCCGGGCGTTTTCGTTTTGGCAGGAGAAGAACCACGTTAAGCGGATTTTTTCGCGAGGAAGAATCCTAAAGACTGGGAGCATCCGCCTATTTGGGTGCGTTCGGACCGGTCGCCAAAACAAAAGGAGAGCCACGTGGCCCGTATTGCAGGCGTCAACATTCCGGCAGGAAAGCCTCTGCACATTGCTTTGCGTTACATTTACGGTATCGGCCCCACCAATTCGCTTGAGATTTGCTCGCGCGTCGGCATCGAGCCGATGAAGCGCGTGAACCAGCTCACCGAGGCCGAACTTCTGCGCATCCGCGAAGACATCGACAAGAATTACAAGGTCGAAGGCGATCTGCGCCGCGACGTGTCGATGAACATCAAGCGTCTGATGGACCTCGGCAGCTATCGCGGCCTGCGTCACCGCAAGGGCCTGCCTGTTCGGGGCCAGCGCACGCACACCAACGCGCGCACCCGCAAGGGACCCGCCAAGCCGATCGCTGGCAAGAAGATAGCCACTCGGAAATAAGCCGGACCGGCGATGGAATTGAACGGCCTTTTCAAAAAGGCCCAAACGAGTTTGAACGCGGAGTAAATAAGTCATGGCAGCTAAAGAACAACAGAAGGCGGGAAAGGCCGCGCCTCGTACGCGCCGCAGGGAACGCAAGAACATCGCGAGCGGCATCGCGCACGTCAACGCCTCTTTCAACAACACCATCATCACGATCGCCGACGCGCAGGGCAACACGATCGCCTGGTCGTCTTCGGGTCTTATGGGCTTCAAGGGCTCGCGCAAATCGACGCCGTATGCCGCGCAGATGGCGGCGGAAGACGCGGGCCGCAAGGCGATGGAGCATGGCGTGCGGACCGTCGAGGTCGAGGTCAAGGGCCCCGGTTCGGGTCGCGAGTCGGCCCTGCGAGCGCTTCAGTCTGTCGGTTTCAACGTAACGACCATCCGCGACGTGACGCCGATCCCCCATAACGGCGTGCGTCCCCGCAAGAAGCGGCGCGTGTAAGTTTTTTCGGCGGAAACGCCGTCTCTTTTCTCGAACCAATGAGGTCGATCCGTGTTGCAAAAGAATTGGAAATCGCTCATTCAGGCAGGCAAGCAGGTTCAGGCGTCCAACGATCCGAAGCGTTTCGCGACGCTTACGGTCGAGCCGCTTGAGAGAGGCTTCGGCCTGACTCTCGGCAACGCGCTGCGCCGCGTTCTGCTGTCGTCGCTTCAGGGCGCCGCCGTCACCTCCATCCAGATCGAGGGCGTGCTGCACGAGTTTTCGTCCGTTCCCGGCGTGCGCGAGGACGTCACCGACATCATCCTGAACGTCAAGAGCCTGGCGCTGCGTATGCACACGGAAGGCCCGCGCAAGATTCGCCTGCGCGCCCAGGGTCCGGGCGAAGTTCTGGCCGGACAGATCGAAACGGGGGCGGATATCGAGATCATGAACCCCGATCTTGTCATCTGCACGTTGGACCGCGACGCCAAGCTGAACATGGAAATGACCGTGGACGGCGGCAAGGGCTATATCCCGGCCTCCGCGCTTCGCAAGGAAGACACGCCCATCGGCCTTATGCCCGTGGACGCTCTGTTCAGCCCCGTGCGCAAGGTCTCCTATCAGGTCGAAAACAGCCGCGTCGGACAGGTCACCGACTATGACAAGCTCATTCTTTCGGTCGAGACGGACGGTTCCATCTCGCCGGAGGACGCCGTGGCCGTCGCCGCCCGCATTCTGCAGGACCAGCTTCAGCTTTTCATCAATTTCGAAGAGCCGCGCGCCGCGCAGCCGCAGGAACAGGAAATCGGCGAGCTGCCGTTCAACAAGAACCTGTTGCGGAAAGTGGACGAGCTGGAGCTTTCGGTCCGTTCGGCCAACTGCCTCAAGAACGACAACATCGTCTATATCGGCGACCTGGTTCAAAAGTCCGAAGGCGAAATGCTTCGCACGCCGAACTTCGGGCGCAAGAGCCTGAACGAGATCAAGGAAGTTCTGCAACAGATGGGCCTGTCGCTCGGTATGCAGATTCCGAATTGGCCGCCGGAAAACATCGAGGATCTGGCCAAGAAGTTAGAGGAACCTTTCTAAGGTTCTTCGTCTCCGCCGGTGCTGTGGGCAGGCCGGGGGATCAAGCAGGCGGTTTCTGCAAGAGCGTTCGCGGTTGAACCCTCACAGAGGCCAAACCATAAAGGGAGGACAAAGCGATGCGTCACAAAATGTCAGGCCGTAAGCTCAATATCACCAGCAGCCATCGCAAAGCGATGTTCGCCAACATGGCCTGCGCGCTGATCAAGCACGAGCAGATCAAAACCACGCTGCCCAAGGCGAAGGACCTTCGCCCCATCGTCGAAAAGCTCATCACGCTCGGCAAAAAGGGCGGGCTGGCGAACCGTCGTAAGGCGCTTGCCGAACTGCGCGACGAAGTCCAGGTCGCCAAGCTCTTCGGTCCTCTGGCCGAGCGTTACAAGGATCGTGCAGGCGGTTACACGCGCGTCTTGAAAGCCGGAATCCGTTACGGCGACGCGACTTCGATGGCCATCGTCGAGCTTGTGGACCGCGACCCCGAAGCCAAAGGCAAGGACAGCGGCCCCGTGGAAATCAAGGAAGAGGCGACCCCCGCCGAGGCGGAGAAAGCCTAAACTTAAACCGTTATCAACAAATCAGGGGAGGGCCTTCGTTATGCTGACCGACGGAATGATGAAGGCCCTTTCTTTATGCCTGCTCGTCCTGGCGGCGGCCTGCACACCCGCGCCGCAAAGGACGGACACCTACACGAGCGGCAGCGGCGACGTCGTCTTTATCGAAAACGACCGCGAGGCCTGCGTTCGTTCCTGCAATGCCGATTATGATCGTTGCGGCGATACAAGGGCTGCCGGGGAGCAGGTCGGGCGCGGCCAGATGACGGGCGTTTTCGGTGGCGCTGCCGATTGCAAGGCCGACCTTAAGAGCTGCCTTTCCTCTTGCAAGGCGCGGTAGGCGTTCTCTTTTTTCATGTCCCGTCTTGTCCAAAAGAACGACGCGCTCGGTTTTCTGGTCCTTGTCGTGACAAGCATTGTCTACGGGCTTTATCCCGTGGCGACGCGCGTGGCTTATAAAGACGGCGCAAACGCCGCGTTCATTCTTTTCTTCACGCTTCTTGTCCGGGCTTTGGGATTCGACCTTTTTTGCCTTGTTCGCGGCGAAGGGTTTCTTAGGACAAAAGAGCGGGCGAAATGGGCCTTGACGGGCGGCGCTTGGCAGGCCGTCTCGGCCACGAGCGTTATCACCGCTTTGACCTTTCTTCCCGCGCCTCTCGTCATCATCATCGTTTTCACCTACACGCTCATGCTGCTGTTCTTCATGGCGTGGAAGAGGGAGATCAGGCTCGACGTTTCCAGCATTTTTTCGACGATAGGGGCGCTGGCCGGTCTCACGCTCGTTTTGGACATCTGGGAGGTCCAGCCGACGGCGAATTGGATCGGGTTCGGGTTCGCTTTTCTGGGCGCGGTGGCCACGATGAGCCGCATTTACGTTTACGGAAAACAGACGAAGACGTGCCATCCCGCTGCCGTGGGGGGCGAGAATTTTTCGGTCGCCTTCTTTCTGGCCTTGCCGTTTATTTTCTGGCACGGGCTGGTTCCGCCGGGCACGGAAGCAGGGTGGATTTGCGCTCTTTTCGCCTTCGCCTCCACGCTTCTGGGCAGTTTCGGTATGCTTTACGGGCTCGCTCTTTTGGATTCGTTCCGCTGGAGCCTTTTCAGCAAGATCGAGCCGATTTTCACCTGTCTTTTCTCAGCGCTTCTGGCGCGTGAATATCTCAAAACCCCGCAATATTTAGGCATCGTTCTCGTCGTCGGAAGTCTTGCGTTTTATCAGGTTTCTATGCGTCGGAGGGACCGGAAAAAGCTGGCGGCGACGGTTGCTGTGGAGCCCTGATTTTTTGCCTCTTGTTTGTCCGCATTTTCGCCCTAAATTCGGGGTTGGATGACGCGAGAGGAGGGGGTATGAAAAAAGCTAAGGTTCTATCTGTCCTGTTCTTTTTGTTCTTTTCTTTCTTTCTCGCGCCTGCTGTCCAAGCCGAAACATTTCGCGAGATACCAACCTCGCGCGCGCAGGTTCAGTTCAGCTATGCGCCCATCGTGAAAAGCGCCGCGCCTGCGGTCGTGAACATCTATACGCGCAAAGTCGTGAAAGAGCGGGCTTTTTCGCCCTTCATGGACGATCCGTTTTTCCAGCATTTTTTCGGCGGCGGCCTGCCGCAGGGCATGACCCGCGAGAGGCTTGAAAACGCTCTCGGTTCGGGCGTCATCGTGAGGCCGGAAGGTCTGATCGTCACCAGCCGCCACGTCATTGCGGGCGCGGACGAGATTACCGTCGTCCTGGCCGACCGCCGCGAATTCGAGGCTTCGGTCGTCACGGCGGACGAACGTTCCGATCTGGCCGTCTTGCGGATCAAGACAAAGGGCGAGGCGCTGCCTTTCGTGCCTCTCAAGGATTCCGACGAGGCCGAAGTCGGCGACATCGTTCTGGCCATCGGCAATCCGTTCGGTGTCGGCCAGACGGTGACGAGCGGCATCGTCTCGGCCACGGCGCGGACGGGGCTCGACATCAACGATCTGAATTACTTTATCCAGACCGACGCCGCGATCAATCCCGGCAATTCGGGCGGGGCGCTTGTCACGATGGACGGAAAGCTCGTCGGCATCAACACGGCCATTTTCTCGAAAAGCGGCGGACATATGGGATTGGGCTTCGCCGTGCCCTCGAACATGGTCCGCGCGATTTTGGCCGGCGTGGAAAGCGGCGGCAGGAAGATCGCGAGGCCCTGGACAGGCATTGAGGGGCAGGAGGTAACGCAGGAGGTCGCCTCGTCTTTAGGCCTGGAAAAGCCTACGGGGTTCCTGGTGAACAAACTGCACGGCGCCAGCCCGGCGGTTAAGGCGGGGCTGAAGGTCGGCGATGTGATTGTGGGCGTCGGCGGCAGGCCGGTGGAGGATTCGGCGGCCTTTGCCTATCGAGTCGCGACCATGACGCCGGGCACGCAAACGGAGGTGGAAGTTTTCCGCTCCGGGCAGAAGATACGGATAATCCTGCCGCTGATCGCGCCGCCGGAAGTGCCCGCGCGGGAGGAAACGCTGATCGAAGGGCGAAATCCGCTTTCCGGCGCGAAGATCGCCAATCTTTCTCCCGCCGTGGCCGAAGAATACGGTTTGCGCGATGCGGAAAGAGGCGTCGTGATCGTTTCGGTCAGGCCCGGCTCGCCCGCCGCGCGTCTCGGCCTGGATAAGGGCGACAGGGTTGAAGCCGTCGGTGCGGCCAAGACGGCTAGCGTAAAGGAGGTTCGTGCCGCTTTGGAGCAGCCTGCCGGACGCGGCTGGCGGTTGGTTCTGAACCGAGGCGGACAGAGGCTGAATCTTTACGTGGGTGGATAAGCAAAGGCCGGGACCTTTAAGGCCCCGGCCTTGTTCTTTTGCAAAAGGAACGCCCTTAGGCCGCTTTTTCCTCTTCCAGTCGCGCGATCTCGTCCTTGATCGTCAGTTTTTCCTTTTTGAGGCTTTGAATCTTGGTTTCGTCTTTGGCGGGTCTTGTTTCCTCTATGTGAAGTTGGGCCTCGATTTCCGCATGGCGGGCTTTTAACGATTCAATACGTTGCGCTAGAGCCATAGGCTTACCTCCCTTACGATCCGTTGCTGATTTCCCATTATACCCTAAATTTTAGAAATTTTCGTGGCAAAAACAGGAAGACCCAAACGCTCATTCTATCGCATTTAGATTAAGATTCTATAAAGTTTAATCTCCCATCGAAATGCCCAAGGCGCGGGCGGTTTTAACGAGCGCGCCGTTCGGATCGACCTCCTGGCAACGGGCGATAGCCTGATCGATGGGCACGTCGATTACGGCGCGGTTCGACCAGGCGACCATGCGGTCATATCTACCTTGGCGAATCAATTCGACCGCATAAACGCCGAAGGCCGAGGCGAGGAGCCGGTCCTGTGCGGAAGGCTGGCCGCCGCGCTGAACGTGGCCCAGAACCGTCACGCGCGTTTCGGCCTGGCACAAATCCGCGATTTCCGCGCCGATGTAGTGGCCGATGCCGCCGAAGCGTTTTTGACCGTCGTGAAAGGAAACCATGAGGTTTTCGCCGCCTTTCGTCTTGACGGCTTCCGAGACGACGATAAGGGCAAAGGTGCGGCCGCTCGCGTGAATCTTTTGGATGTGCGCGGCGACGCTTTCCAGAGAATAGGGGATTTCGGGGATGAGAATGACGTCCGCGCCGCCCGCTATGCCCGCCGCCAGCGCGATATGGCCCGCGTCGCGCCCCATGACTTCAAGGACCATGATCCTGTCGTGGCTCGCCGCCGTGGGTTGCAGCCGGTCCAGCGCTTCGGTCGCGACGGAAACGGCGGTATCGAAGCCGATGGAGGTTTCTGTCAGGCCGAGATCGTTGTCGATGGTTTTCGGCACGCCCACGAGGGGCAGTCCGCCCTGTCGCGCCAGACGGCTCAGGATGGCCAGACTGCCGTCGCCGCCGACGCCGATGACGGCCTCGCAGCCGATCATGCGAAAGCCCTCAAGAATGGTTTCCGACATATCTTTCGTTGTGCCGTCGGGCATGGGATAGGCGAAAGGATTGCCTTTGTTTGTTGTGCCCAAAATGGTGCCGCCCTGGCGCAGCATGATGGTGTCCACGTCCGAAACGGCCAGTTTGCGCGCGCGGATGGGCCGCTCGATCAGGCCGTGGGTGCCGTCTTCAATTCCATAGACCTCCCAGTCCAGTTGCGAGGCGTGCAGAACGACCGAACGGATGACGGCGTTCAGACCGGCGCAGTCGCCGCCGCTGGTGAGAATGGCAATGCGTTTTTTGGGGGTGGACATGGGAGAATCCCTAAAAGAATGGCTGCATCCGCTGTTTAGCAGGAAAAAATGGCCAAAGGAACCGTGGATTTAACCGGGATTTTCTGCTAGAATGCCCCGCCTTTCGTTCTTTGAATCATCGGATTATGAACAATCAGGAAAAACTGAGAGAGCGGCTGGAGCTGCTTAAAGCCGAGCACCGGGATTTGGACGACGCCATTTCGGCCCTGGCCCAAAGGCCCATGCCGGACATGATTCAGCTTGCCCGCCTGAAAAAAAAGAAGCTTCAGCTCAGGGACGACATCATCCGCATCGAAAGCCAGCTTTTGCCGGATATTATCGCCTAACTTTTTCGCCTTTGGTGACGTTTTGGGCCGCTTGCTTGAGGCCGGTGGCGAGGTCCTCTTTTTCCTGAAACGTATAGGCCCCATAGGTGACGTTGGGCCGGATGGGGAAAACCCCCATCCGGTCGAGGGCTTCGAAGACGGCTCCGGCGATTTGCTCGCCCTTTTTCCAGGCGTTGGCGTTGTCGCATCGGGGGAGCAAGATACCGAACTCGTCCGGGGCCAGACGGCCCAGAATGTCGGTTTTTCGTATGCTTTCCGCCAAGGCGTCGGAAACGCACCTTATGACGGCCTCCGCGACCGTTCGACCGCAGGCCGAGACGATATGGTCCAGATTCTCCACGTCGAAATAAAGGACGCTCGAAAGACCGCCGTAGCGTTCGTCGAAAGCCAGCATTCGGGCGACCTCGCGGTTGAATTCAGGCCGGGTGAGGACGGTCTGGATTCCTTCATCTTCGGCGGGCTTCGTTTCCAGGGCCTCAAGACGGGTTTCCAAGTCCCTTATCCTTTGGCGGGAATGGATGACTTCCTGGCACAGGTTCCGCCAAACGGCGTGCTGGCGGGGCGTCAGGGGCGCGTCCGCAAGCTGGCTGGTCAAAAGATCGAGCATGGAGGGCAAGATAAAACACCGATCCAAGAGGAAAATATCTCACAACTCTCTAGGAATTTCCTGAAAAAGTCATTAATTTAGCCCTTTCTTTTCGGGGGAGACCGCCTGATGAAACGCAAAGCCGCCAAGACGATTAAAGCCAAAAAGGTTAAAAGCCGTCCCTCGGTCGGGATCATTATGGGCAGCCGGTCGGACTGGGCCACGATGGAACACGCGGCCAATGTGTTGGATAGCTTCGGGGTTTCCTTTGAAGCGACGGTCGTTTCCGCGCACCGGACGCCCCGCCGCCTGTTCGAATATGCGGTCAGCGCGGCGGAGCGCGGCCTTCAGGTCATCATCGCGGGCGCGGGCGGCGCGGCGCATTTGCCGGGCATGACGGCCTCTTTGACGCCTTTGCCGGTTCTGGGCGTTCCGGTGCAGAGCCGTTCGCTCGACGGCCTCGACAGTCTTCTTTCCATCGCCCAGATGCCGGGCGGCGTGCCCGTGGGGACGTTGGCCGTCGGCAACGCCGGGGCGATCAACGCCGCCTTGCTGGCCGTTTCGATTCTGGCTTTAAGCGATCCCCGCCTTGCCGCGCTTTATAGGGAATGGCGCGACGCGCAAACGGCGTCCGTGGCGCTGGATCCCAAGGGTGGGACGAAGGCGAAGGCGAAGGGAAAGAAGAAAACGAGAAAATAACTAAGAAAACCGTCATTGCGCGCCTGCCTCTTGCAGACAGAGAAGGGCGTGCCATGAACAACGATAGATCAGTCTGCAAGAGGCAGGCGCGGCAATCCAGAGTCAAACAGGACAGCCTTGGTTTCTTATGACTCTGGATTGCTTCGTCGCCTACGGCTCCTCGCAATGACGATGTGTTTGGCCCTTTGAGGTTCATCATGAAAACGCTTCCTCCCGGTTCGACGATAGGCCTTTTGGGCGGCGGGCAGCTTGGTCGCATGACGGCTTTGGCTGCCGCGCGGCTGGGGTATCACGTCCACGTTTTTTGCCCAAGTGAAGACGAGCCGGCCGTGGAGGTTTGCGCTTGCCACACGCGGGCCTCGTTCGAAGACGCGGAGGCGTTGGTCCGGTTCGCCAAAAGCTGCGACGTCGTGACGGTCGAGTGGGAAAACGTGCCGACGGCGGCGCTGGAGATCACGGGGCTTCAAACGCGCGTTTTTCCGGGGCCGGACGTTTTACGTATCGCGCAGGATCGCGGGCTTGAAAAAAGCTTCGCGCAAACCGCCGGAATCGGAACGCCGGACTTCGTCCTCGTTTCCGGCGCGGCGGAACTGGAAGCGGCGCTTGAGGAATTCTCGCGGCCCTGCGTTTTGAAATCCTGCCGCATGGGTTACGACGGCAAAGGGCAGGTCCTGATCGGAACGGAAACGTCCGCCGCGCAGGCTTGGGCCGCGATGGGGGGCGAGGAGGGGATTCTCGAATCCTTCGTCGATTTCGAAAGCGAAGTTTCCGTCATCGTCGCGCGGCGCGAAGACGGAACAAGCGGGGCCTATCCTGTCGTACGCAACGTCCACCGCGATCACATTTTGTTCGAGACCCATGCGCCCGCAGGCCTCGCGCCGGACGTGGCCCATGAGGCGCGGGAAGCCGCGCTCAAGATAGCCGAAGCGCTTAAAGTCGTCGGCCTTCTGGCGGTGGAGTTGTTTGTCTTGAAAGCGCCGGACGCAAAGGGGCGGCGGGTTCTTTTGAACGAGATCGCGCCGCGTCCGCACAATTCCGGCCATTGGACCATCGACGCCTGCGCGTGCAGCCAGTTCGAGCAGCTCGTCCGGGCTATCTGCGGCCTGCCGCTCGGTTCCTTCGAGGCGCATAGCCGGGCCGTGATGCGCAACCTGCTGGGACGGGAGGCCGACGACTGGGAGAAATACCTTGCCGACCCTTCCGCCTGCCTGCACCTCTACGGCAAAAAGGAATCCCGCCAAGGCCGTAAAATGGGCCATGTGACGTTTTTGAAGGACGATTAACCCGGCTCCAGCACGGCGTCCCAGTAAAGGAAGTCGCGCCAACTTTCGTGCAGATAGCCGGGCGGAAAGGCCCGCCCGTTTTCCTGAAGCTCATGGCTGGAGGGCCGCCAGGGCAGGCGGCTCAATCGTAAGCCCGCTTCCTTGAGACTCCGGCTGCCCTTGCGCAGATTGCACGACGTGCAGGCCGTGACGACGTTCTCCCACGAGGTCCTGCCGCCCCGCGAGCGGGGCATAACGTGATCGAAGGTGAGTTCCTGCGTCGGGTGAGGCGTACCGCAATATTGGCATTGGAAACGGTCGCGCAGAAAAACGTTGAACCGCGTGAAAGCGGGATGGCGCGAGGCTTCGATGTATTCCTTAAGGGCGATGACGCTGGGCAGCTTCATCTCGAAGCTCGGCGAGCGCACCATCCGGTCATATTCGGATAAGATCGTGACGCGGCCCAGAAAGACGGCCTTGACGGTGTCCTGCCACGACCAGAGGGAAAGCGGGAAGTAGCTCAGCGGACGAAAGTCCGCGTTCAGGACAAGGGCCGGACAACTTTCAGGCGATGGCGACAAGACGACCCTCCTTCCGGCCTTCCGGTCTAAAGGAGCGCGGCGATTCTGGCAAGGGGGCGGTTTTTACAGCTTAAACACCCGCCTCAAAAAGATCACCCCCTGCCGCAGGCCTTCGTCGTCCACGCTGTGCCCAAGGCCGGGGCAGGCGAGGGTGCCGACGTTCAGGTTCGCGCGGTGCAGGCCTGCGCGCGCCTGCTCCATCGCCGCGAAGGGCACAACTTCGTCGTTCATGCCGTGCGCCAGGAAAATGGGCGGCGCGGATTTCCTCTCTTTCGGCAAATCCTCGCCGCCGATCAGCGCGCCCGAATAGCCGAGCACGCCCGCCAGCGCCGGGGCGCGGCGCGGCGCGACGTAAAGGGCCATCATCGTGCCTTGCGAAAAGCCGACCAGCGCCACTTTGTCGGGAGTCAGGCCGCGCGCTTCCATCGCATGATCGATGTATTCGTTGAGAAGCGGCGCGGCTTTCTTCACGCCTTCCAAAACGACCGAAGGCGTCCAGTTTCCCGAACTGAACCATTGATAGCCGAAGGGCGAAAAATCGCAGGGCGCGGGCGCGTCGGGCGCGAGGAAGACCGTTTCCGGCAGACCGGAACGCATGGCCTGGCCCAGCTCGATGATCCCGGACGCGCTGTCGCCCAGACCGTGAAGGATGATGACCGCGCGGCTCGCTTTCCCGCCTTCGGGTTCGATAAAAACGTCGTTCAACATGAAGGGCGCGCCTTATTCCTTGGAAGAGGGGGCTTGAATCTCGGTCGCGGCGCCGGGGCTTGAGGCCATGGTGAGGCGGGCCGAGACGACGATCTTTTCGGATTTTTCCGCGCTGCCCCCCGATTCCGCCATATCCGCGCTTGCGGCGAGGGCCATTTCGCCCATCGCGCGGTTCTTCATATACGCGGGGCGGGGCGGGGAGAAGACGGGTCCGTTCGAGAAATCGATATTCGCGATGCGGTAGGCGCGGCCCGGAAAGGCCTTGTTGAGAATCTCAAGCTGCTGGGCGGCCTGCTTATAGATTTGCTCGCGCGTCTGGCTGAGCGCCCCCTGCCTCTCCTCCAAGGTCGGCGTGAAGTCGATGGCGGCGACGGTGATCTGCATACCTGTCTTGCTGTTCTTCTTCGCCTTGTCGGCCAGGTCGTTCAGCTCGCTTTCCGGCACGCGGGCTTCGTATTGGGCGCTCCAGCGCTCCATGCCCGTTTGGTCCTGGCTGCGCGAAAAGCCGGTCAGCCGCCAATCGGCCTTGACGATTCCCGAAACGGCTTTGGCCATGTTGGCTCTCATTTCGCCGGAGGTTTCTTCGGAAACGGCGGCTTCGACGTTCAAAATCACGCGGGCCGTCTGGGTCGTGACCCAGCTTTCGGCCATGAGGTCGAGCGTAACGGCGTCATCCGGCTTGTCTTCGCTTTCGGCGCGGACGGGAAGGGCCGAAGCGGCGAGCAGGGCCGCCGCGAGGCAAAGGGCGAGGAAGCGGGTTTTCATAGGGTTTCTCCTTTTGTTTTCAGAAATCGAGATTGGCGTAGTGCTTGGCGGGCAAAAGACCGGGGATGTGGTCGCCCAGAAGAGGGCGGAAGGAGGGGCGGGATTTGATTCGAGCGTACCATTCCTTGGCTTCGGGATGCTTATTCCACGGCACGTCGCCCAGATAGTCAATGGCTGAAAGTTGGGCGGCGGCGGCCAGATCGGCCAGCGTGAGATTTTCGCCCGCCAGCCAGTTCCGCCGCGCGGCCAGCCAGCCGATGTAATCCATGTGGCCGTGAATGTTGTGCAGGCCCGTGCGCAAAAGAACGCTGTCCGGCTCGCCGCCGCCCTGCAGGCGCTTCAGGGCTTTCTCGCCCACGATCAGCGCGGTGGATTCCCGAAACATCTTGTCTTCGAACCAATGGACCAGCCGCCGGACTTCCGCCCGGAAAACCGGATCCTCGCCCAAAAGGGAGGGGCCGTCCTCGGTTTCTTCCAGATATTCGCAAATGGCCGAAGCGTCGCCCAGAAGGATCTCGCCTTCCTCGTCCTCGATCAAAAGGGTCGGCACGTCGCCCGCAGGCGAAAGGGCCAGATAATCGGGCCTTGGGTCCCAGGGCTTTTCCATAACGGTTTCAAAGGGAAGGCTCTTTTCGCCCAAGGCCAGCCGCACGCGCCGCGAGGGCGGGTCGAGCGGATGATGATGAAGACGAAAAGTCATGGCAGGCCGTGGGGTTAGAGATTCGCCCTCAGGCTATCACAGGAAGGCACGAGGCAAAAGGGCGCTGCCCTCCATTGTCTCCTCGATCGTTTTGGCGAAAAGGGCGAGGAGGGTTTCCGCCTCGTCGCGTCCGGCGGCGGGCACGCGAGGCCAGGGAAGGGGCGCGGACGCTTCCGAAAAATCCAGAATAAGGATGCTATGGCCCCGCGCCGCGAAGCCCTGGACGCGCTCGCGCCAGGCGGGCGGGAGGCTCGGCACGTCGTTCGCCAGAACGATACTGGCGGGCGGCAACCCCGGCGCGTCGGGCGGTAGAGATTCTTTCGGCGCGGCCAGAGCGAGAGAAGTCAGTTCCCTGAACGCGCCTGCGGCGCGGCAGGCGCGGGGGCTAGGCGAAAGCCAGCCCACCTTTCGCTCGACCTTGACGAGCATGAATCCCAGCGCCGCCAGCAGCAGCGCCGCCCGGTCGCCTTCCGTCGCGCCGGGAAACAGGAAAACGGGGAGCTGCCTGAGAGGTTCCGCCTCGCGCACAAGAAGCCTGTCGCCCCGCGCCGATTGCCGCCAGTCGATCATGCCGATGGGCTCGCCTCCTTCATAGGATCGATAGCGCCAGACCCGCTCGGTCCGGTTCAGCCGCCGCCGCGCATCGGGCAGAAGAGACGCCTCTCCCGCCAGCCTTTCGGCCTTAAGGAGGAGGGGGAGAGAAGCAGTTCCGGACATATCACCCGTCGCAAACCGAGCGGATGAGCGGCGTCAGAACGTCGTCCATTTTCACGCCTTCCGCGCGGGCGAGGTAGTTAAGGGCCATGCGGTGCCGTAAGGCGGGACGCAGCAGGCCTTTCACATCGTCCATCGAAGGCAGGACCCGTCCTTGTAACAAGGCGCGGGCGCGAACCGCCAGGCCCAGGGCGCGGCTGGCGCGCGGACTCGGCCCCCACGCGACGTATTTGCGCACGGCCTCCAGAGAAGAGGTTTCGGGCCGCGCGGCTCGGACCAGCGAGAGGATCGCGCCGATCAGAGGATCGGGCAGCGGCATTCGGCGCACGAGAGATTGAATCTCCAGCAAATCCTTCGCGTAAAGGATCGCGCGGAGCTGGAGTTGCGTGTCGTCGAGCGTGCTTTCGATAATCCGCCGCTCGGCCTCCAGCGCCGGATAGCCGATGTCGATCTGCAAAAGAAAGCGGTCGAGTTGTGCTTCCGGAAGCGGATAGGTGCCCTCCTGCTCCAGCGGGTTCTGCGTCGCCAGAACATGAAACGGCGTCGGCAAAGCGTGCTCTCGGCCCGTGACGGTCACGTGCAATTCTTCCATCGCTTGGAGCAGCGCCGATTGCGTGCGCGGGCTGGCGCGATTGATCTCGTCCACCATCAGGAACTGGCAGAAGATGGGGCCTTGGATGAAGCGGAAGTTCCGCCGTCCGTAATCGACTTCCTCTAAAATCTCAGCGCCGATAATGTCGCCGGGCATGAGGTCGGGCGTACATTGAACGCGCTTGGTGTCGAGGCCCATGGCCTTGGACAAAGCCGTGACGAGCCGCGTCTTGGCCAGGCCCGGCAGGCCGACAAGCAGCATATGGCCGCCGGAGAGCAGGACGGTTAAAGCCTGCTCGACCACTTCGTCCTGTCCGAAGATGGCCTGGGTCACCTCGCCTTTGACGGCGCGAAGTTTGGCCCCGGCGGCTTCAAGAGAGGCGGAAAGGTTGTTTTCGTTCATTTTTACAGGCCTCGCTTTTCAAACAAGTGGCGAAAGAGTAGTCTCGAAAAAGTGAAGAAAACGGAAACTTCCATGACTTTTCCCGCCTCTCTCGATCCTGAAAAGCAGGATTGGCTTTCCCGGCCGGGCCTTCGGGCCGTTTGGGCCGCTTTGGAGGCGGCGGGCGGGCGGGCGCGTATTGTCGGCGGCGCGGTGCGCGACGCCCTTTTGGGCAAGTCGGTTAAGGATGTCGATCTGGCCTGCGATCTGCCGCCGGAGCAAGTCATCGAAGCGCTTGAGAAAGCGGGGCTGAAGGCCGTTCCCACAGGTATCGCCCACGGGACCGTGACGGCGGTGGCTGACGGCAAGGGCTACGAAATAACCACCCTGCGCCGCGACGTCGAAACGGACGGGCGGCGGGCCAAGGTGTCCTTTACCGACGATTGGCGGGCGGATGCGGCGAGGCGGGATTTCACCTTCAACGCGCTTTATCTCGATGCCGCCGGGCGGATCGAAGATTATGAAGGCGGGCTTGAGGATCTGGCGGCGCGACGCGTGCGCTTTATCGGCGATCCGCGCGAGCGAATTCGCGAGGATGTTTTACGCATTCTGCGGTTCTTTCGTTTTCTGGCGCAGATGGCCGATCCGGATAAGCCGTTTGTTCCCGACCCGAAGGCTTTAGAAGCTTGCCGCGAAGCGGCGGCGCTTCTCAAAAACCTTTCTCCCGAACGGGTGTGGAAAGAGCTTGCCCGACTTCTGGCAGCGAAAGATCCCGCTGCTGCCCTGCGCCTGATGGAGCGGGAAGGCGTTTTATCCACCCTTTTTGCCGAACCTTTATCTTTCGAAAGACTGGCCGCTCTGATCGAGGCGGAAAGATTCCACGCCGAGCCGGACGCCGTCCGCCGTTTCGGCGCGTTTTTGAAGGCGGGACATAAAGAAGTCGCGGAGCGTCTGCGCCTGTCGCGCAAAGACGCGGAACGTCTGGTCGCGATGGGGTGCCGCCGTCTGGACGCGAGCCTTTCGGGGGAAACGCTGCGCCAGTTTCTTTACGATCACGGAAAGGAAAAGGCGCAGGACGCTCTGCTGCTCGCCATGGCCGAAGGTTCGTCGCGCGCCGCTTCGCTCTGGCCGGAGATCAAGGCGTGGGAAAATCCCATCTTCCCGCTCGAAGGAAAAGATGTCCTTGCGCTCGGCGTGGCGCCGGGGCCGCGCGTGGGGCGGCTTTTGAAGGCTGTAGAGGCCTTTTGGCGAAAGGGCGATTTCAAGTCCTCCCGCGCCGCGTGCCTTGAGGAACTGAAGCGGAGAATCATAAAGTGAAACTATTATTTTAACCATGTTTCAGGGCGGCTCGCGTGATATTTTGCGGCCATGCCTTTATTGAAGGTTATAAATCCGGAAGAGGTCGGGGATTATCTGGCTTTTTATGCCGGGGCGGTCGAAGGGCTCTTTCCCCTTCTGAAAGCCGTTCTGGGGCGTTCTTTGCTGCGCGAACCGCGCGCGATGGAAAAAGTTTCAGCCTATCCCGAACAACCGCCCGCCTGGCTGACGGAAGACGTCTTCCGGACGGAGGGACCGTTCTACCGCTTTTCTCCCGATAAAGCCGACAAGGATAAAAGGTTTCAACGCGAACTTATCTATGTCCGCGATTGGCTCGCGGACGCCTTGAATAACGGCGAGCCGTGGATTCGCGAAAAAGACGGACAGGGCCGCATTAAAGCGCTGGCGAATGTGGGCACGCTCGCGCACGCGAAAAATTTGGCGGACAAAACAAAGCGTCGCGCGTTCGAAAAACGACCGCAGACCGCGAAGAATCCGGTGGTAGAGCCGAGCGAACCTCGTTGTCTCGAATGGGGCCGGGATCTCGTCGTGATTGAAGAGAGCCAAGACGGTTTCCGGTGGGTCCGACTGCTCACGCCCGAAGCGCTCGATCAGGAAAGCGCCATGCTCAATCATTGCGCGGGCGACGGTCATTACGACAAAGAAGTGTTGAGCGGCAAGACGGAGCTTTATTCTTTGCGCGATCCGGACGGGCAGGCGTGCGCGACGCTGCGCGTGCGCAAGGAAACGGCTGAACATTGCGCAGGATTGAACGACAGACCGCCTGCCGCGCGTTATCTGCCGATGATCGCGGCCTTTATTTTATCTCAGGGATGGGACGTCAAGGCGCCTGCGAACGAAGGCGGCCTCGCGCGGGACGACAACGGGCGCGCTGCCCCCGCCGCGCAGGCTTTTCAATGCACGCCTTGAGGCGGAGATTCGATTGAAGCCATTTTAACCATGTTTTGCCGAAGAGGACATGATAGTTTTCCGCCATGCCCTTATTCAACGTCATTAACCCGGAAGAGGTCGGTTACTTTCTGATTCAACAAGCAGAAAGAAACGATCAGCTTGCGCGGCTTTTGCTGACAACCCTAAGACGCGCGTTGTTGCGCGAGCCGAAGGCGATGGAAAAGGTGTTGGCCTATCCGGAAAATCCGCCCGCCTGGCTCACAAAAGCGAAGTTTCAAACAGACGGCCCGTTTCATTGGTTTTCGCAGAAAAAGTTTTTAAACAATCCCGGCCTTGAACGCGATCTGAGCCATGTGGTCGATTGGCTTAAGGCCGCCCTAAATAACGGCGAGCCGTGGATTCACGAAAAAGACGGACAGGGCCGCATTAAAGCGCTGGCGAATGTCGGTACGCTCGCGCACGCGAGAAATTTGGCGGATAAGGCCATGCGCCGCGCACGGGAAAAGCGCCTGCGTGAAGCGGGGGCGGCTCTTTTCTTGCCCTTGCGCGAAGATCCGAGCCTTAGGATTGTCGAAACGCTGCCGAACGGTTTCTCTTGGGTGCAATTGCTAACGCCCGAAGCCCTTGATCGGGAAGGCCTTATGATGGGCCATTGCGTCGGCGACGGGGCCTACGACGAAGAGGTGCTGGCAGGAGAAACCTGTGTTTATTCCTTGCGCGGTCCGAACGGACGATCTCACGCGACGCTTGAAGTGTGGACGGGCGATTCTGAAAATACGGGGCGTTTTCTGGAGCAATGCAGAGGGAAAGGAGATGCGCCGCCCGCCGCGCGTTATCTGCCGATGGTGAAGGCCTTTGTCCTGGCGCAGGGTTTCGATATTGGCAGGGCGTCAGCCGCTGAATGCGGATTGGTGCAAGATGAAGCGGGACGCCTTTACGATGTCGAGAATTTACCGGAGAAGATGAAATTCAAAGGGGAATTGGATATCAGCGAATATCCGCATCCGTTTGCTTTGCCGAAAAAACTTTTTTCCGACGGGCTTGTCGTCAGAGGTTCCGCCGGATTGTGCCGCGCTTTAGGAAATTGGGATATTTCGGGGCGCATCGTGCTGAACGATTGCCCCAATCTTGTCAGAGCCGCTGGACTATGGCGGGCGACGATAATCGATCTTAGGGGCTGTCCCGGTCTGACAAGGCTGGAAGGGGACTTTGCAAGCGGGTATCTCTGTCTCAAAGGCTGCACAGGGTTGACCTCTTTGCCGAGGAATCTCTGGATAGGCGAGAAAATCGTTACCGACGCGGGCAGATTCGAAACCGTCGAAAAAGCCCGCGCCGCCCTGGGAGAAAGGCGTGGCGGACCGTCTTCTGGAATCATATCTTCGGGACGGAGAGAGCAGCCCCCTGCGGCTCAATGCACGCTTTGAGGCTGCATTTCGTTCTGGCGGACGGTGATAAAGGCGATTTCCCGATCCATTACGACCGTGAGCGGCGTGCCGTCCGCCGCATGAATGACGTGCACGCGCCGTCCGTTGACCTCAATCGGTCGGATGTAGGCCATCGTCTCAAGGCCGAAAAGAGCCAGGCCTTCGGGCGAAAGTTTGCCGGGACTTGCTGCAGGTTTGTCGGGCGTCAACATGAAGAAACCCTCCCCATACTCCTCACTATAGCGCAGAAGGGATAATCATTTATTAATAGTTTGTCATTTTGATGGAAGCGGCGTACACAGGTACGAAACTTCCAGCAGGGATGAGGACGAAATGATCAACAAAATCATGTATTGGAAAATCATGGTCTTCGCTGGCCTGGCTTTGCTTCTTTCCCTGTCCAACATGATTCTCATCAGGGGGAATCAGTCCATCCAGGACCAGGTGAACCAAAGGCAAAGCGTGATCAACACGGCGGCGAACGTCACCGCCTTGAACCAGCAGCTTTCTCAGGCGCTTTACGATATGTCCCTTAAGGACAACGATCCGCGCCCGAAGGAGCTTCTGACCTCGCTCGGCTTTATCCTGCCCAAGGCCGCGAAAGAGGAGACCAAGGAGCAGGCCGAAAAGAAAAAGGGGGAATGAGCCATGGCTGCGGATAAGAAAATAGCGGCGGAGCAACTTCTGGTTCCCGTGCTCGTCATGGCCTTTACGCTCGCGCTTCTCTTCGCGTTCCAGATGACGCAGATCATGCGGGACCGCACGGCGTTGCAGCAGACGATCGAGCGGCAGGAAGAGCCTCTCCGAAACGCCCAGAAACTGACCAAGCAATTCGGTGGTCTTGTCGTGGGCACGCGCAAGCTGGCCGCCGAAGGCAGCAAGGGGGCGCAGATCCTGGTGGAAAGGCTTAAGCAGGTCGGGATCATCATGCCTGCTGAAGGGGAAGGGGAGGGTTCCGCTTCGCCCGCGCCCGTTCCGGCGGCAAAGACGCCGACGGTCCCCGGGCCGGTCAAGCCGTAAGGATCACCGTTCTTCCGCGCGCCTTGCCGCGCGGACGGGCGCGCAGTTCGCCGCCTCGGCGCGGCAACAGCGCAGCGCCATGTCCGGATCGCAATAATCGCACAACGCCCGCGCGTGGGGCAGAACGACTTCGTGCTTGTCGATCTTGAATCCCTGTCTGCGGAAATGCTGCAGGGCGCGCGAGAAGGTTTCCGGTTTGATGTTCAGATAGGCGGCGATGAGGGTCTTGTCGTAAGGCAGCTTGAGCGGCGCGCCTTCCAGCCCCGTTTCCAGGTGCAGGTTGGCCAGAAACCAGCCGACGCGCTGAACGGCGTCGCGCAGCGTGATCTGTTCGAAATGCGCCACAAGCCGTCCGAGGCGGGCCGTCGTCGCGGCCAGAAGGTTTTGGGCCAGCTCGTGGTTGCGGCTTACGCCTTCGCGCAGGACCGGCAGAGCGAGCGAGAGCAGGCGCGCCCTGGAAACGGCGCGCGCGCCGACGCTCGCAAGGCCGGGGCCGAACAGGGTTCCGTCCAGAACGCTTTCCTTACGCCCCAGAATCTGGAGAACGGATTCCTCGCCGTCGGCGTTGGTCTTGAAGAGTTTGATCCAGCCGTCCATGACGACGAAGAAGCGGGAAACCGGATCGCCCTGGGCCATGAGTGAGGCGTTTTTTTCGAGATCGACGAAACGCGCGCCCTTTAAGACGGCCCGCAAGGCGTTTTCGGAAAGCCCCCGGAAAAGGGGCAGCGTTTCGATAATTCCGATCGCCGCCTCCACGTCGCCGTCCAGGACTGTCCCCGGCGCGTTGAGTTGGGCCAGTTCCGCGCCGTGGGCGTCCTGGCGGGCGAGCATCTTCCTTAGGATCGCGTGCCGGGTTTCGACTTCGCCGTCCAAGCGTTCGATCCACACGGATAAAGGAGTCTCGGCCAAAAGACCCTTAGCCAGACCCGATCTTATTCTACGCAGGATGTCGGACAGGTCGTCCGGACTCGATGAGGATCCGAGTCTCGCCTCTTCGACGAATTTTTTCGTGTTTTCGTTGCTAAGGCCCCAAAAAAGCCTTTCCCGCGCCAGGCAGGCGGCGGCGGCGGTTTTCATGCGGTTGATGTCGTGCGGCGTGATCCCGGCGCGGACATAGACGTTCAGTCCGGCGTCGCGCAAATGGCAAAGAGCCGCGATAGAGGCGAGGTAATGGGCCAAGGCGCTGGTCCGCGCCGGGCTGAAGTCGGGATTCTCGACCAACTGGAAAAGGGCAAGCTGGTGAACGGGCTGTTCGAGATTAAAGACGTACCATTCGGCAAGGAGATCGAGCGACTGGCTCGCGCGGAAGGAGGCGTCGTTGCGCAAGTCCATCGCGTCGAAAAAACGCCTGGGCATCAGGGAATGGAAAGAAGACAGGTCTCTTTGAATTTTTTCGAAGGCTTCCGCCGTCACCGTCGATTGAATCTCAAAGGAGGCCCCGGTCTCGAACGACCCGGTCGCCTGGGCGCGCAGCGCGACACCCCGCTCTTTTTGCAGGGAGGCAAGGAGAGAGAGAGAAAGGGGCAAAGACGTGTACATGGTTTCGCAGCCAGAAAACGCCCAAACTTGACTTAGGTCAAGTTTGGAATCATAACAAAGATTGGCGGCCAGCCCTTTTTCGCCCTATTTTCTTCCGGACTTTCCTTATCCGAGGCCCGTTTCATGCCGATTCCCGCTTTTCCCGTTCCTTTGGCTCGTATCGTCCTTGCCTTGATGCCAAGAGCGCTTCTGGCCCGCCTGACGCAGGGAGCCTGCCGCCAGCTGCAAAGGCGCCATCCGAAGCTTTTCAGGAATCTTGCCGCGTTGCCTGCGGCCTTTGTGCTCTTCGAGCCGAGCGATCTGCCCCACCGTTTCGCGGTCCGTCTGGGGCAGAAGCCCGTTTCGTTTTTTCTCATGCAAGACGAGGCCGAGAAGCCGGACGCGAAGATTCGCGGCGCTCTTCAAGCCCTCGTCGATATGCTCGAAGGGCGCGAAGACGGCGACAGGCTTTTTTTCTCGCGCGACATCGAGGTGACGGGCAACACGGAAGTGATCGTCGGCCTGCGCAATGTGCTCGATCGGGAGGAGCTTAGCCTCTACGAGGAAATTCTTTCCCTTTGCGGGCCCTTCGCCGCGCCTGCCGCCGCCGCGATGGGACTGGCGGATAAGGTGGCTGGAAAAATCAAGGAGAGGGTGGTTCCGTGAGCAGTTCCTATCTTGAGCTTGTCTGTCCGGCGGGCACGCCCGCCGCTTTACGCGCCGCCATTGAGGCGGGGGCGGACACCGTTTATTGCAGCTTCAGGGGCGCGACAAACGCGCGGAATTATCCAGGCCTTAATTTCGATTTTGAAGAGATGGAAGAGGCGGTGGCCTACGCCCATGAACGCGGGCGCAAGGTGCTTGTCGCCGTCAACACCTTTCCGCCCGCCGGGCAGCCGGAGCTTTGGCATAAAGCCATCGACGACGCGGCGACACTTGGGGCCGATGCGGTTATTCTGGCCGACATCGGGCTTTTGGATTACGCGATGCGCAAACATCCGAACCTGCGCCGCCATCTTTCGGTCCAGGCTTCGGCAGGGCACCAGCTTTCCATCGCTTTTTACCGCGACCGTTTCGATATCAAGCGCGTGGTTCTGCCGCGCGTTCTCTCGATCAAGGAAGTCGCCGCCGTTGTCGCCGAAATCGGCATCGAGACGGAAGTTTTTTGTTTCGGCAGCGTCGGCACGATGTCCGAGGGGCGGTGTTTCCTGTCTTCCTATATGACCGGCCTTTCGCCGAGCCATGCGGGCGTTTGCGCGCCCGCAAGCCATGTTTCCTATAAAGAGCAGGGAGACGGAACCACGCTTTCCTGCCTGGGCTGCGTGACGCTCAACCGCTTCGGCAAGGGCGAGCCCGCCGCCTATCCGACGCCCTGCAAGGGTCGGTACGTCGTGCGCGGCGAGCCGATGTATCTGTTCGAGGAACCGGTCGGCTGGAACGCCATCGACCTTTTGCCGGAACTCAAAGCGGCGGGGGTGACCGCGCTCAAGGTCGAAGGGCGCCAGCGCTCCCGCGCCTATGTCACGCAAGTCGTCTCGTCTTTCAGAAAAAGGCTCGACGCGCTTGCGCGGGGAGAGAAGCCCGAAAAGGACGAAAGCCTTGCCGCGCTTGCGGAAGGCGGCCGCCAAACGACCGGCGCGTATGAAAGCGGGTGGAAGTAAGACAGGCATCGGTTATCAGAAAAGACCTTGAGGTTGGGAGGCTGGGTTGTTTATCGAAACGGAGGCGCGGCTGTGCAAAATGTTGGAAAACTGACCTTAGGGCCGCTCCTCTATTACTGGGAGCCTGAAAAAAAACGCGACTTCTATTTCCGCATCGCGGACGAAGCGCCCTTCGATTGCGTTTATGTGGGCGAGGCCGTTTGCGCCAAGCGCCAGCCTTTTTTCGAAGAGCATTTCGACGAGGTGATCGAGCGTCTGCAAAAAGCGGGCAAGCAGGTCGTTCTCTCGAGCCTTGCGCTCATGACGACGCCGCGCGAGGTTGAGACGTTGCGCGCCTGGATGCAAAAAGGCCTCTGGGTCGAGGCGAACGACGTCGCCGCTGTGCAGATTCTAAAGGAAGGGGATTCCGACGTTCCTTTCGTCGTCGGCCCGACGATCAACGTTCTCAATGAGGGAACGCTCGATTATTTTGCTTCGCTTGGGGCGCGTCGCATCGTCTTCGCCTCGGAAATGACGGGCAAAGCCATCGGCGTTCTGGCCGCGCGAAATCCGGCGATCGAGAAAGAGGTTCAGGTTTTCGGGCGGCAGCCCCTCGCCATTTCCATGCGCTGCTATCACGCCCGCGCGGCGGGCCGCGACAAGGACCATTGCCGTCTGGCCTGCAAGGACGATCCGAACGGCCTGGAAGTCGAGACTCTTACGGGACAGAAGATTTTCGCCGTCAGCGGGGTACAGACCTTGACTTACGGCAGCCTTGTTCTGCTCGAAGAAATGCTCGAGATGCGAGAAAAGGGCGTAACCCATTTCCGCCTGTCGCCGCAGGAAGGCGACATGACGCGCGTGGGCCGTTTGTACCGCGACGTTCTGGACGGTCGAATCGCGCCCGATTCGGCCCGTAATGAGTTGGAATCTCTCACTAATTTTGGGGAGTTCATCAACGGATTCTATCACGGCCGCGAAGGCCTCGCTTCCGTTTCTGTACAGAAATAAGGCCGCTGGAAGCTTCTTTTGCGGCCCAAAACTTATCCACGCGCTGTCCACACGTTTGTAGGAGGCAAGCCTTCTTTTCCCCCCAAAGCATCCCCATCTTTCAGGGGGACGGAGGGCGGCGGCGGATTTATTTCCGACGCGGTTTGTGCTATTAATCCTTCTTCATTTGATACGTTCCCGTATCGAATGGCTTGAAGGCTGTATCGTGTCATTTTCGTGGCAATCGGGGGTTAATTTTCGTCGCGGTTTGTTAACCCTTCTTTTTCTCGAAACTTGACATGGATCAAGATGTGGTACCATATTTTGTGTTCTAATGTACCCAGGTCGCCTTCATTTAGTAGGTTGCCTGGATAGCTTTTAACCTCGTCTTGTCCGCTACGGCTTGTTCACAGGGCTTCTTTTGGAAGCTTTTTTCGGAGGATTTTATGCAAGATCAGTCCACGGCTCAGGTCATTCCCTTCGAACCGCGTCCCGTTTCCCCCGAGCGCAAGCCCCAATTTCAGGGCACCAGCATCAATTGTTCGGAATCCGTGGACGAATATCTTTCGAAGGCGGACTGGCGCATCAACGCGAATGCGAATGTGGGCTACAGCCATGCGGGCCTGGTGAACAACCTGGCGGGCAAGGTCATCGCCAATTTTTGGCTGGACGAGGTTTATACGAAGGAAGAGGGCGCCGCGCACCGCGAGGGCGATTATCACATTCACGACCTGGACAGCCTGGCGGGCTATTGCGCGGGCTGGAGCCTGCGGCAATTGCTCTCGGAAGGATTCAACGGCGTGCAGGGCCGCGTGTCTTCGCGTCCGCCGCGCCACTTTCGCGAGGCGCTCGGCCAGATGGCGAACTTCCTGGGCATTCTGCAGTCCGAATGGGCGGGGGCGCAGGCCTTTTCCTCGTTCGACACTTATCTCGCCCCTTACGTCTTCCGCGACCAGCTCAGCGACCGCGAGATCGTCAAGGCGATCCGCCAGTTCGTTTACAACCTGAACGTTCCGGCGCGGTGGGGCCAGTCGCCCTTTACGAACGTGACGCTCGACATCACGGTGCCGGACGACCTTAAGCTTCAAATGCCGATGGCGCGGGGCGAGCACCTTTTCGCCGCGCTGAAGGAAGACGAGGCAAGCAAGCTTCTGGCGCTGGCCAAGTATCGCCGCCCCGGCCTGAAGAGCCTGTCCGAGATGACCTATGCCGACTTCGTGCCGGAGATGGAGCGCATCGTTCTGGCCTATTACGAAGTCATGACCGAGGGCGACGCGCACGGCCAGACCTATACCTTCCCGATCCCGACGGTGAACATCACCGAAAACTTCGACTGGAACAGCCGCATCGCCGACGCGATTTTCGAAAACGCGGCCAAGGTGGGCAGCTCGTATTTCCAGAATTTCATCGGCAGCCAGTACAAGCGCGACGAAGAAGGCAAGCTTATCGAAAATCCGGAAGCCTACAAGCCCGGCGCGGTGCGCTCGATGTGCTGCCGTTTGCAGCTTGACCTGCGCGAGCTTCAAAAGCGCGGCAACGGCCTGTTCGGTTCGGCGGAAATGACGGGTTCCATCGGCGTCGTGACGCTCAACATGGCGCGTCTCGGTTACAGGTTTAAGGGCGACGAGGCGGGCCTGATCGCTGAGGTTGATCGCCTGATGGACATGGCGAAGAGCACGCTCGAGAAAAAGCGCGTCTTCGTGAACGAAATGTTCGAGCGCGGCCTTTACCCCTATACGCGGCGTTATCTGTCCGGCTTCCGCAACCATTTCAGCACCATCGGCGTCAACGGCATGAACGAAATGCTGCTGAACTTTTCGGGCGGCAAGTACGATATGACGAGCGAGGCGGGAATCGAAATGTCGCTGCGCCTGCTCGACCATATCCGCGCGCGCCTGCGCGTCTATCAGGAAGAGACGGGCAACCTCTACAACCTTGAGGCCTCTCCGGCGGAAGGGGCGACCTATCGCTTCGCCAAGGAAGATCGCAAGCGTTTTCCGGGCATGTTCCAGGCGGGGAGCGGCGACAACATCTACTACACGAACAGCAGCCAGATCCCGGCCAGCTACACGGACGATCCGTTCGAGGCGCTCGATTTGCAAAACAAGCTGCAGTGCAAATATACGGGCGGGACGGTTTTGCATATGTACATGAACGAGCGCCTCGACAGCGCGGACTCCTGCCGCCAGTTCGTGAGGGCGGTTTTGGAAAACTACCAGTTGCCCTACATTACGATCACGCCGGTTTTCTCGGTGTGCGACGAGCACGGTTATTTGAAGGGCGAACAGCCGGTTTGTCCGCATTGCGGCGAAAAGACGCAGGTCTGGACGCGCGTGATGGGCTATTTCCGTCCCGTGGACAGTTTCAACATCGGCAAGAAGGGCGAGCATCGCGAGCGCAAGCACTTCACGGAAGAGGCTATCCGGAAACACAGCACGATGGGCGGATGTTAGAAAAGGGGTCGGGGGTCGGGGGCCGGGGAAAAATCGTCATCCTCACGAAAGCCGGGATCCAGG
Organism: uncultured Rhodospirillaceae bacterium; assembly: GCA_964652235.1. Classification (GTDB taxonomy): domain Bacteria; phylum Pseudomonadota; class Alphaproteobacteria; order UBA9219; family UBA9219; genus CAZZDK01. The sequence continues at coordinate 25,255 of CAZZDK010000007.1, read as the reverse complement.
ATCGTTGCGGACTCGTCTTAAACGGCTCTGGATTGCCGCGTCGTCAGGCCGCCTGCGGCTGCCTTCCTTCTCACAATGACGATTCCTTCTTTCCCCGCCCCCCGAATCCCGACCCCTGATCCCCTTCATGCCCTCTCTTTACGCCATCACGCCTTTCACGCTTCTCGACTATCCGGGCGAGATGGCTTGCGTCGCCTGGTTTGCGGGCTGCAATATGCGCTGCGTCTATTGCCACAACCCGGACATCGTGGCGGGCAAGGGCGGGCGCGACGAGGCCGAACTTCTTTCCTTTCTTGAAAATCGAAAAGGGCGGCTCAAGGCCGTCGTCTTTTCGGGCGGCGAGGCAACGCTTTATCCGGGCCTTCCGGCGCTGATCCGCAAGGTGCGGGCGATGGGTTTCAAGACCAAGCTCGACACGAACGGCTCGCGGCCCGAGGTCCTGCGCGGCCTTTTGGACGAAGGGCTTTTGGATGTCGTCGCGCTCGACTACAAGGGACCGCCTGAAAAGTTCGGCTCTCTGACCGGCAGCGAAAAATTATGGAAGCCGTTCAAGGAAAGCCTGGCGCTGCTGATCGCGGCGGACGAGAAAATCGGCTTTGAAGTCCGCACCACCGTGCATCCCGATTTGCTCAAGGAAGAGGACATCGCCTGGATCATCCACGATCTGGACGAGGCGGGGTATAAGGGGACCTATTACGTCCAGCTCATCCAGTCCGTGGGCGAGAAAACCATCGGCAACGTGGCCGAGCCGGTCCATACCTTTGATCGCGCGCGTTTGCCGGAGCCGAAAGGCTTCAAGCTGGGATTTAGGAATTTTAAGGAGGAATAGGGCTCTTAGCCGCTCTTGTGAGGAAACTTTTCCGTAACAATTCGTCGCTTTTTTTGAAAAATCAGGAGGTTGCCCGATCTCGCAATCTCTGCCATCTGTCATCCGTCATCTATTTCCGGAGGGATCATGTGCGGCATCGTTGGCATTCTTGCCCAAAGGCCTGTGGCTGATTTGCTCGTTGACGGGCTTCGGCGGCTTGAGTACCGGGGCTATGACAGCGCGGGCATCGCCACGCTCGTAGGCGGGCATATCGAAACGCGCCGCGCCGTCGGCAAGCTGAACGCGCTGGCCGAGAGGTTAGAGCGCGAGCCTTTGGCCGGAACGGTCGGGATCGGCCATACGCGCTGGGCCACGCACGGACGCCCCAGCGAGGACAACGCGCATCCGCATTTCACGGATCACGTCGCGGTCGTTCACAACGGCATTATCGAAAATTACCGCGATCTGCGTAAAGAGCTGGAAGCCAAGGGCCACGTCTTCAAATCCGAGACGGACACGGAATCCGTCGCGCATTTGATTACCGATTATCTGGGGCAGGGGCTTGATCCCCAGGCCGCCACGCAGGCCGCGTTGAAACGCATCGAGGGCGCGTTCGCGCTCGCTATCCTGTTCACGGGGCATGAGAACCTGCTTATCGGCGCGCGGCGCGGCAGCCCGCTGGCCGTCGGCTACGGCGATACGGAGATGTATCTCGGCTCGGACGCTTTGGCGCTTGCGCCGCTGACCAGCCGCATTTCCTATCTTGAGGAAGGCGATTGGGTCGAACTCACGCCGGGCCGCGCCGTTTTCCACGACGAGGAAGGCCGCGTCGTGGACCGCAAAGTGCACGAGACGGCCTTGTCCGGCGCGATGATCGGCAAGGGCGAATACCGCCATTTCATGCTGAAAGAAATCTTCGAGCAGCCGACCGTCATCGGCGACACGATGGCCGCGCTTACGACGGCGGACGGGCTGCCATCCTTGCCGCCTTTGCCGTTCGAGTGGAAAAAGATAGACGGCCTGACGATCATCGCCTGCGGCACCGCCTATTACGCGGGGCTTGTGGCGAAATACTGGTTCGAGCAATTGGCGGGCCTGCCGGTCAACGCCGACATCGCTTCCGAATACCGCTACCGCGAGACGCCGATGAGCAAATCGGGCGCGATGATCGTTATCTCGCAATCGGGCGAAACGGCGGATACGCTCGCGGCGCTCGGTTACGCCAAAAAGAACGGGCAAAAAATCCTGGCCATCGTCAACGCGCTGCACAGCACCATCGCGCGGCAGTCGGACGGCCTGGTGCCGACGCTCGCGGGGCCGGAGATCAGCGTGGCTTCGACCAAGGCCTTCACGACGCAGCTTACGGTCCTTTTGTGCCTGGCGGTTTCGGCGGGGCTGGAGCGCGGAACGCTGGACGAGGGGCGGGCGCGGGAGATTCTCCAGGCTCTGCGCGAGGTGCCTTCCCACATCAACGAAGTCCTGCGCGAGGATCATAAGATCCAGGAACTCGCGCACCATTTCGCGGACATCGAAAACGCGCTTTATCTGGGGCGCGGGCTGCTTTACCCGATGGCGCTCGAAGGCGCGCTTAAGCTGAAGGAGATTTCCTACATCCACGCCGAAGCCTACCCGGCGGGCGAAATGAAACACGGCCCCATCGCGCTCATCGACGAGACGATGCCGGTCGTCGTTCTTTCGCCGCATGACGGGCTGTTCGAGAAAACCGTCTCCAACGTGCAGGAAGTCGTCGCGCGAGGCGGGAAAGTCATCCTCTTTACGGATAGGGACGGTCTGGCCGATATGGGCACTAAACCCTGGTGGGTCATGACTCTGCCGAAGGTTCACGAGACCGTCGCGCCGATCCTTTATTCGGTTCCCGTGCAGCTTCTGGCCTATTACACGGCGCTGTCCAAAGGCACCGACGTGGACCAGCCGCGCAATCTCGCCAAAAGCGTGACGGTGGAGTAGGTCACGTCATAAACTGTTCGCGGATGATGCGCTCGCCGAGGTGATGTTCGGGGTCGAACAGCAACGTAAAGCGCGTTTCCGGATCGAGCCAGGTCCGCACCGAGGCCACGTCGTGAATGTCGGCAAAGCCCGCTTCGAGCCGCACGGGGCGCTTGTCCGTTTCCAGGACGTCGATCTCGATCAAAACGTTCTGCGGCAGGATCGCGTGCGACCAGCCGCGGGGGCGGAATCCGCAAATGGCCGTCATGACGAGCGTGCCGGAATCAAGCGGCATGATCGGCCCGCCCGCCGAATGGTTGTAAGCCGTGCTGCCTGCGGGCGTGGCGACCAAAAGCCCGTCGCCGCTATAGCAGCCGATCCGTTCGACATCGTCGATCCGCACGCGCAGCTTGGCCGATTGCGGCGAGTCGCGCAGCAACGAAACCTCGTTGATGGCGAGGGTCGAGAAAAGGGTGCCGTCCGTCTTTTTGCACTCAACGCGCAGGGGATGAAGGTGGACTTCGTGCGCTCTCTCCAGCCGTTCGATCAAACGGTCGGGATTGTAATCGTTGCACAGAAAGCCCACGGAGAGAGTCCGCCTCAGCGCATAGACGGGCTTTTGCGAACCCAGCGTGGCGTGGAGCGTTTGCAAAACCTGCCCGTCGCCGCCCAGGACGATGAGGATGTCCGCTTCCTCAGCGCTGGTTTCGCCGTAACGCGCTTGAAGTTCCTGCAAGGATTCCTGCGCTTGGGGCGTGGGGGAGGCGACAAAGGCGATTTTCATGGGAGTTACTCGATGAGGGGCCCGTTCATAACGTCCGCATTCTATCCCCTAAACGTTAAAGGACAAACGGCAAAAACTTCCCTAAAACGCGCCTATTAATCATCATTTAACATCTATTGAGCCAATCTTAACCAAGGGAGATTCGGACCCTTTTCGCAGGGCCTTGGGGAGGGGCGGTGATGCACATCGACTTGAGAGTCCTTGATCTTTTGTCCTCCAAGCTTTGCCACGACTTGATAAGCCCCGTCAGCGCCATCAACAACGGCGTGGAGTTGATCCAGGACATCGGCGAATCCGTCGCGGACGAGGCGATGGGCCTTATCGCCAACAGCGCCGCGCAGGCTTCCCGGCGTCTGCGGCTCTTCCGGATCGCCTATGGCCGCGCGGGCAGCGAGGAGAACCTTCCCGTCCGGGAAGTTCGCCCGGTTGCAGAGAGCTATTTCGATGGTGGAAAAATAAAGCTTTCCTGGTCGGAAGAGACCGATCTCCAGTCCTTTGCCGAAAAACGTGGCGCTTTGAAGGTCCTTGTGAACGCGCTGGTCATGAGCGAGGAGATTCTCGCCTATGGCGGCGCAATCGCGTTGCGTCGACTCGGCGGCGATGACAAAATCGGTTGCCTTCTGGAGATTACGGGACGCGGCGCGTCGCTTTCGTCCGCCTTCGAGTCCGCCTTGGAGGGGCGCACGCCTGTTGAAGAGCTGACGCCTCGCACCATTCAACCCTATATCACCGGCAGGTTCGCGGATGATTTCGGTCTGCGCATCGCCTCTTTCTCGCCTGAATCGGATCGTCTTGATCTGACCCTCCAAATCGTCCCGCCCGCATACGATAAGCACCATGTAGCATAAGGGTTTTTTAAGGATTGATGCCCACACTCGGTTACCGCTTCCCGCAAGGGAATCGGTGCCCAGACCCAAAGGAAACGGACCATGGATGATCTGTTACGCGATTTTTTGACGGAAACCAACGAAAGCATCGCCGAAGTCGATGTCGAGATGGTTAAGCTTGAGCAAAATCCGAACGATCCGGAATTGCTCAGCAGCATCTTCAGGCTTGTCCATACGATCAAGGGCACGTGCGGTTTTCTGGGCCTGCCTCGGCTGGAACACGTGGCCCATGCGGCCGAAAACGTTCTCGGCAAGTTCAGGGACCGGGAATTGTCGGTTACGCCTCATGCCGTGACTCTCATTTTGCAGTCCATCGACCGGATCAAAAGCCTTCTGGCCGTTCTGGAACAGACAGAGGCGGAAGCGCCCGGCAGCGACGAGGATCTGATCGCGGCGTTGGCCGCGATGGAGGAAGGCCGGGAGGTCGCCGTCGGCGCCTCCGACTCGACGCCGCCCCTGAAGGCCGAGGCCCAAGTTGAAGCCCCACCCCAAAAACAAAAAGGCGAGACCATGGATCAAGAACTGTCCGCGCCCGAGCCTGACGAGCTCGGCTTTACCCCTGTTCCTGCCGGTGAAACCGGCAAGGGGCAAGAGCCTCCCGCTTCAAGACCCGCTGCGACGAAAAACGCGCTGACGCCCGCCGCTGCCGACAAGACCGAAAGCGAAGACGGGAAGAGCCAGCCGCCGTCCGTCGCCGCCCAGACCATTCGGGTGAGCGTGGATCAACTGGAAAACCTGATGGTCATCGCCAGCGAACTGGTTTTGACGCGCAACCAGCTCATGCAAATCTCGCGCACGCAAAAGGACAATCCTTTCGCCGCGCCTTTGCAGCGGCTCAACCACGTCACGTCGGAACTGCAGGAAGGCGTCATGAAGACGCGTATGCAGCCCATCGGCAACGCCTGGTCCAAGCTGCCCCGCATCATCCGCGATCTGGCGCTGGAACTCGGCAAGAAGATAGACCTGCAGATGTTCGGCGCGGAAACCGAACTGGACAGGCAGGTGCTTGAGCTGATCAAGGATCCGCTCACGCACATGGTCCGCAATTCGGCGGATCACGGCATCGAACTCCCGGCCGACCGCGCCATGGCGGGCAAGCCGGAAACGGGCGTCATCCGTTTGAACGCCTATCACGAAGGCGGCCATATCATTATCGAAATCAGCGACGACGGGCGCGGCCTGTCCATCGAAAAGATCAAGGCCAAGATCATCGAAAACAATCTGGCCAGCGAATCCGAAGTCGCGGGCATGAACGATCAGCAGATCATCCAGTATATCTTCAAGCCGGGCTTTTCGACGGCGACCAAGGTTACCGCCGTGTCCGGCCGCGGCGTGGGCATGGACGTCGTCAAGACGAACATCGAAAAGATCGGCGGCACCATCGATATGCAATCGACGGAAGGGAAGGGGTCGCGCTTCCTTATCAAGATACCGCTCACGCTGGCCATCGTTTCGACGCTTATCGTCGAATGCGCGGGCGAGCGCTTCGCCATACCGCAAATCAGCGTCGTCGAGCTGGTTCACGCCTCGGCGCAGAGCGAATACAAGATCGAGACGATCAACAACACGCCGGTTCTGCGCCTTCGCAACAGGCTTCTGCCGCTCGTCTCCTTGCGGCGGATGCTGAAGCTGGGCGAAGAGAAGGACTCCAGCGAGCTTTCCTTTATCGTCGTGGTGCAGGTCGGCAGTTCGTCTTTCGGGATCATCGTGGACCGCGTTTTCGACACCGAGGAAATCGTGGTCAAGCCGGTCTCGCCGATTTTGCGCGGCATTTCGACTTTTTCCGGCAACACCATTCTGGGCGACGGCAGCGTCATTATGATTCTGGACCCCAACGGAGTCGCGGCGCACGTCGGCGAGATTCACGGAGCGGGGGCCGAATCCGTGTCGATGCAGAAGAAGCAGGCGGCGCACGGCAAGGGGATGGAAAAGCAATCCCTGCTTCTCTTCCGGGCGGGCGGCACGGCGCCCAAGGCCGTTCCCCTTTCCCTCGTCGCGCGGCTTGAGGAGTTCGATCTTCAGACGGTCGAATATTCCGACGGCAAGCCGGTGGTGCAATATCGCGGCAGCCTCATGCCGCTCGTGCCGATTGATCCGAGCAAGCAGCTCGCCAGGGAAGGCTCGCAGCCCGTTCTCGTTTTCAGCGACAAGGACCGCAGCATGGGGCTGATCGTCGATGAGATCGTCGATATCGTCGAGGATCACGTCAGCATCAACCTTTCGGCTTCGCGGCCCGGCTTTCTGGGCAGCGCCATCATTTCCGGCCACGCCACGGACATCGTGGATACGGGCCACTACCTTTCGATGGCGTATCAGGACTGGTTCGGTTCGCAGCAGAGCGAGTCCTTCGGAGAGGAAAAGCTTCACAAGATTCTTCTTGTGGACGACAGCCCCTTCTTCCGCAACCTGCTCTCGCCGCTTCTTTCCGTGGCGGGCTATACCGTCACGGCGGTGGAGAACGCGGGCCAGGCCCTCAAGCTGCGCGAGGAGGGCGAAGAGTTCGACGCCATCGTCAGCGACATCGAAATGCCCGGCATGAACGGCTTTGAGTTCGCCGCGACGGTACGCAGGGACGGAGGAAAATGGGGAGAGACGCCCTTCATCGCCCTGTCCTCGCACGCCACCGCGCGCGATGTGGAACGGGGGAGACAGGCCGGGTTCACCGATTATGTCGCCAAATTCAACCGCGAGGATCTTTTAGCCTCGCTTCAACAGACCCTCAGCAACGTAAAGGTCGGCCATGTCAGCAACGCCTAGCAAACTTCCCGCCAAAACCGCCGCCTCTTCGGTGGAGGATTCTTCAAGCCGCGAGTTCGTCACGATGTTTATCGACGGACAGATGTTCGGCATTCCCGTTCTTCAGGTCCAGGACGTTTTGGGGCCGCAAAAGATAACGCGCGTTCCCCTGGCGCCGAAGGAAGTGGCGGGGTCCCTCAACCTTCGGGGCCGGATCGTCACCGCCATCGACGTTCGTACGCGTCTGGGGCTGCCCGCTCGTGACGACGGCGAGAAAAGCATGAGCGTCGTGGTCGATCTGAACGGCGAGTTCTATAGCCTGATTGTGGATCAGGTGGGCGAGGTGATGGCCCTGGCCGCGTCGGATTACGAACAGACCCCCGCGACTCTGGACGAAAGATGGCGCGAAATCTCGGACGGCGTTTATCGCTTGAAAGACGTGCTTCTGATCGTTCTGGACATCAAGAGGCTTTTGAGGCTGGAGGTTTCCGCGGCGGCTTGACGGCCTCGCTCTACCGTTAGAGGTTTGAAATGAAAACCTGTCTTATCGTCGATGACAGCCGCGTGATCCGAAAGGTCGCGCGGCAGATATTTGAAGCCATGGAATTTTCCTGCGAGGAAGCCGAACATGGGCAGCAGGCTCTGGAGGCCTGCCAGAAGGCCATGCCTGAGGTTATTTTGCTGGATTGGAATATGCCCGTCATGGACGGCATGGAATTCCTGCGCGCCCTTAGAAAACTGCCGGAAGGGGGAAGCCCCATCGTCGTTTTCTGCACGACGGAAAACGACATGAAGCACATTCAGGAGGCGATGACGAACGGCGCGAACGAATACATCATGAAGCCTTTCGACGCCGACATCGTTCGCAGCAAGCTTTCGCAACTTGGCGTGATCGATTCCTGAACGAAAGGCCTTTAACGGACAAACCCCTGTTTTGAGCGACCTTGAACAATGAGCCCCTTTTCCGGAAACGAAGAAAACCAGAACGACACGGCGTTTTACCGTGTCATGATCGTCGACGATTCGGCGTTCATTCGAGGCGCCATCGCGCGGACGGTCGAAAGCGATCCTGAATTGCGCGTGACCGTTTCCGTCAGCAACGGCGAGCAGGCCGTGCGCGCGCTGGCGCGCGAGCCGGTGGACGTCATCATTCTCGACATCGAGATGCCCGTCATGGACGGCCTGACGGCCCTGCCGAAGCTGAAGGAAATCGACGGCGCGGTGCAGATCGTCATGGCCTCGACCCTGACCCAGAGAAACGCGGAAATCAGCCTGCGGGCCATGTCGCTCGGCGCGACGGATTACATTCCCAAGCCCTCCAGCAGCCACGAGGTCATGGGGGCCGAGGAATTTCGGCGCGAACTGGTCGATAAGGTCAAGGCGCTGGGCGGCCTGGCGCGGCGGTCCGGCGTGCGGGAAACGCCCGCCAAGCCGGGCGTTTCGGCGCCTTCCCCTTCCGTCGCCGCCCCGCAGATCAAACCTTCCGAAAAGGCGCCGCCCCCCCGTGCGCCCGCGCAGGCCGAACCCGTCGAAGGGCGTCGCGCGGAACGGGCGCGACCCTTTGTTCCGCCCCCGCCGCTTCAGAAAGAAGTCGTTCTGCGTAAGGATCCTATCCCCAGGCCTTCCGTTATCGCGATCGGCAGCTCGACGGGCGGGCCGCAGGCGCTTTTCAGGGTCATCAAGGACATCGGAAGCGGACTTTCCCAGCCGATCGTCATTACTCAGCATATGCCGCCCTCCTTCACGGCCATCCTGGCCGAACATATCTCGCGGCAATGCGGCGTGACCTGCACCGAAGCGGTGGACGGCGAAGCGCTGATTCCCGGCCATTTCTATGTCGCGCCGGGCGATTTTCATATGTTGATCGAGGGCAGGGAGGACAAGCCCTGCATACGGCTTTTGAAGGGACCGCCTGAGAATTTCTGCCGTCCGGCGGTGGATCCTATGCTGCGTTCGCTTTCCGCCGTCTATGGGCGCAAGATTCTGGTTGTCATTTTGACAGGCATGGGCCAAGACGGGATGCGCGGCAGCGATGTTGTTGTCAAGGGCGGCGGCGCCGTCGTCGCGCAGGACGAGGCGACGAGCGTCGTCTGGGGTATGCCGGGGGCCGTGGCGATGGCCGGATTGTGTTCCGCCGTTCTGCCCGTGGGTGAGATTGGCGGGTTCGTGCGCGGGGTCGCGACGAGGGGGAGCGCATGAAACCGGAGGATTTCGACCTTTTTTCGGTTCTGGTGAAACAGCGTTCGGGCTTGGTTCTCTCGCGCGACAAGGCCTATCTTCTGGAATCCCGGCTCGTTCCGATCGCGCGGAAATGGAATCTCAAAACGCTTGAGGACTTGGCGCAATCCGTACGCACCAAGCGGGACGAGCAGATGCTTCGCGACATCACCGAAGCGATGACGACGAACGAATCTTTTTTCTTCCGCGATCAAAAGCCGTTCGAACAATTCCGCAAGATTCTTTTGCCGGAGCTTCTCAGGACGCGCGCGGCCAAAAAGCAGATACGCATATGGTCCGCCGCCTCTTCGAGCGGGCAGGAAGCCTATTCGCTCGCCATGATTTTCGCGGAAGAGGCGGCCAGGGTCCAGGGCTGGAAGATAGAGATTCTGGGCACCGATCTGTCCACGGAAATGGTTGAACGGGCCAAAAGCGGCATTTACTCGCAATTCGAAGTGCAGCGCGGCCTGCCCATTACGATGCTCATGAAGTTTTTCACGCAGATCGGTTCGGACAGATGGCAGATCAAGGAGGAGATACGCCAGGCGGTTCAATTCCGCGAGGGCAATCTTCTGGCTGATTTCGGCCCCGTCGGCGTGTTCGACGTCATCTATTGCCGCAACGTCCTTATTTACTTCGACCAGCCGACCAAGACACGGGTTTTAGAGGCCATAAGCCACGTTCTGGCTCCCGACGGGGTTCTTTTCCTCGGCGGGGCCGAGACGGTTTTGGGCATATCCGAGAAGTTCAAACCGCTTGAAAACGAGCGCGGTATGTATGTGCTGGCGGGTCGTCCGGCCACGGGTATGCTGGGAAAGGCGGAAACCGCTTCCCCGGCGTTTTCGCCGCCGCCTTCGGCTGTGCCGGGGCAGCCGGGCCAACCCGCGACAACGGTCCACGTCTGAGAGATTTTTCGCCTTGACTTCGTAAATTCGAGGAAAGTAGGCTGTGCTTTCCTTTCCTTTTCTTTCGGAAGGGCAACGTCTTCTTTCGGAAGGGCAACGTCAGGGGAAAAACAAATGGCGGGACAACGGGGTAGGATCAAAGGCGCGATAGCTGAAGTCGTCAGGGCGCCCCATAACGTTCTTTACGCCATGCCCTTGCTTTGTTTGTTTACAGGCTGGTGGGGGACCGGAAACCTTGCGGAGGGGTGTGCCGCAGCCACTTTTGGCTGTATTTTTCCGGCGGCTGGCGTTCTCGATTGGGATCCCCGGCCTCGTCATTGGGTTCCGGTCGCTTGTCTTGCGGCGCTTTTCATTTTTGGAGGAGTCGTCTTGGACCGCCACGCTTCCCCGGCCATTCCCGATCATTCGGCGCCGCGCGCGGCGGAGGCGAAAGCGCCCCATCCCTGAAGGCGTCTATTAATAACTTGATTTCGTTTTTATTTTAAGCTCTTCTCCCCTGTATGAAGCCGCGAAAATCCGTCTTAACCGCACGTGAGCGGGAGGAAAGCGCCGCCCGCGCTCTGCGCGAGAATCTGACGCGGCGCAAAGAGCAGCAACGCGCCTGGGCCGAAGCGAAGACCCGGCGCCAGGCAAAAGGAAACTGATATGTCCGTTATGCCCGACCATTGGATACGCAAGCAGGCGCTTGAGCATCAGATGATCTCGCCGTTCGAGGAAAAGCAAAAACGCGACGGCGTTATTTCCTACGGCCTGTCGTCCTACGGCTACGACGCGCGGGTGGCGGACGAGTTCAAGATTTTCACGAACGTGGACAACGCGCTCGTCGATCCGAAGTCTTTTTCGGAATCCAGCTTCGTCAACCGCAAGACGGACGTGTGCGTCATTCCCCCCAATTCCTTCGCTCTCGCCCGGACGGTCGAATATTTCAAGATTCCGCGCGACGTGCTCGTCATCTGCCTTGGCAAATCCACCTACGCGCGCTGCGGGCTGATCGTCAACGTCACGCCCTTAGAGCCGGAATGGGAGGGGCACGTGACGCTCGAAATATCGAACACCACGCCCTTGCCCGCCAAGGTGTACGCGAACGAAGGCCTGTGCCAGTTCCTTTTCCTCAAAGGCGATTCCGCTTGCGAGATTTCCTATGCGGACAAGGGCGGGAAATATATGGGGCAGCGGGGCGTGACGCTGCCGAGGATGTGAAGGAAAGGGTTCAGGGGTCGGGATTCAGGGAAGAAGAAATTGTCATTGCGAGGAGTCCTGCCCCCGCGAAGCGGGAGCGGGACGACGAAGCAACCCAGGGTCGCAAGAACCAACGGACGGTTTGCTTGACTCTGGATTGCCACGGCGCGACAAGTCGCGCCTCGCAATGACGAGGTTTTCTTTGTTTCCCTGAACCCCGACCCCCGACCCCTGAACCCCAGGTAAACCATGGACCAGATGCTCATTCGCGGCGGCAGGCCGCTCAGCGGAAAAATCAAAATCAGCGGCGCGAAGAACGCCTCGCTGCCCCTCCTGGCGGCCAGTCTTCTGACGGACGAGACGCTGATCCTCTCGAACGTGCCGAAGCTGGCCGACATCGCCACGATGGGCGCTTTGTTGGGACAGCACGGAGTTTCGATCAACCTGAACGGTTCGGCGCTGGAGCTTTGCGCGAAGGACATCTCCAACACCACCGCGCCCTACGATCTGGTCCGCAAAATGCGGGCCAGCATTCTGGTTCTGGGGCCGCTCGTGGCGCGGGCGGGCCGGGCCAAGGTTTCTTTGCCGGGGGGCTGCGCCATCGGCACGCGGCCCGTGGATTTGCACTTGGCGGCGCTGGAGCAGATGGGCGCCGAGATCGTCTTGTCCGACGGCTACATCCACGCCGCCGCGCCGAAGGGCCTTCGGGGCGTGGAAATCGTATTCCCGACCGTGACGGTGACGGGAACGGAAAACATCCTGATGGCGGCTTGTCTGGCCGAGGGGGAAACGACGCTTGTCAACGCTGCCCGCGAGCCGGAAGTCGGCGACCTGGCCGCCTGTCTGATCGCGATGGGAGCGGAGATCGAAGGGGTCGGGACGGACAGGCTGCGTATCGTCGGCAAAGACCGTCTGCGCGGCGCGAGCCACAGCGTGATCGCCGACAGGATCGAGGCCGGAAGCTTCGCGATGGCCGTGGCGGCCACGGGTGGGAACGTCGAATTGGTCGGCGCGCGGCGCGACAGCCTGAAGGGCCTTTTCAGCCTGATGGGCCGCGCGGGCGTGACGCTTGAAGAAACGGAAAGCGGCATCCGCGTTTCGCGCGCGCCGGAGCAAAAGATCGTGGGCGTGGACGTGATGACCGAGCCGTTTCCCGGCTTCCCCACGGATTTGCAGGCGCAGTTCATGGCGCTCATGTGCCGGGCCGACGGCGCTTCGATGATCACCGAGACGATCTTCGAGAATCGCTTCATGCACGTGCCCGAACTGGTCCGCATGGGCGCGAACATCACCGTTCACGGCTCGTCCGCCATGGTGCGCGGCGTGGAAAGGCTTAAGGGCGCGCCCGTCATGGCGACGGATTTGCGGGCTTCCTTGTCGCTCGTGATCGCGGGCCTGACCGCCGAGGGCGAGACGATCCTGAACCGCATCTACCATCTGGACCGGGGCTATGAGCGGCTGGAGGAAAAACTCGGCGCGTGCGGCGCCTCCATCGAGCGGATCAAGGCGGCGGCATGATCGCTTCCTCCCTGAAACTCCTCGCCAGAGACGAGCAGGACCTTCAGATCGTCGCGTCCCTTTTGCAGGATTCCATCGCGCCGGTGTCCGAGATGGCCTATCTGGCTTCGGAAAAGAGGTTTGTCCTCGTCGTCCAGCGCTTTCTATGGGACGAAGAGGCCGTCGAGGGGCTTTACGAACGGACTCTCTGCGCTTTGGACGTCGAAGGCGTTTCGGCGGCGCAATTCCAGGGGCTGGACCCGGAAAACGCCGATCTCATTCTGGAGCTTTTAACCATCCTTTACGAAGGGGAATATCTGCACTTCGTTTTCGCGGGCGGCGGACAGGTCAGGCTTAGGCTTGCGAAAGGGGAATGGGAGCTTCGTCTGCGCGATTTCGGCGAATCCTGGCCCGCTTCGCGCGTGCCGCGCCATGCGACTTGACAAAATGGCCGGAAAAGCGCCATTTTCCGGCCCGTCTGCTGAATAAGGAAACCTTATGGCTAAAGAAGACCTGCTTGAGTTCGAAGGCGTTGTGTCCGAAATCCTGCCCAACGCGATGTTCCGCGTCAAGCTGGACAACGGCCATGAGGTGCTGGCCCATACGTCGGGCAAGATGAGGAAGAACCGCATCCGCGTCCTCGCGGGCGACAAGGTCAACGTCGAGATGACCCCCTACGACCTGACCAAGGGCCGCATCACCTTCCGGCATAAGTAAAGACTTATACCGTTAACCTCTTTAATACCTTTGTTGTTGCATGACTCGTTTCCGGACGGAAAGGGGTGAGTCGGCCTGTCGGGACAGCTGCGTTCCCTTCGGGTGCGGCTTCCAGGCGGTCGAGCGAGGCGTACAGCGAAATCGATGCTACACAAAGGGATAAAAGCCATTTTGCATTGGATGACTCCCCGCATTCTCCCTTCGGCGGGCGGGAGCAAGCTCGCGCGCGTGCGCCGGATGTTTCAAGGCCTGGCCGTCATGACCAGCCTGGGGCTTGTGGCCGTTCTGGCGCCCTATGTGGCGGGGGACCAGGCCGGGATGGTGATCGGCGGCCTTTTGGCCTTGGCGCTTTTGGGGATGTCGGGGGCCGTCTGGTGGCAGATACGCCATACGCACGACGTGACGGCGGAGGAAGTCCTCTTGCGCGAGGCCTTCCATTGTATGCTGACCCCCCAGTTGATCACCGACAAGGAAGGCAACGTCATCCTGGCCAGCCGGGCTTTTCGCGGCTGGATCGACCTTGGTTCCCAGCCCGTCATCCCGGCGCTTGCCAAACGGTTCGGCGGCACGCCGGACGGGCAGAAAAAGTTCAAGCAGCTTTGCGAGGACATCCAAAAGGGCCAGTCGGTCATCGCCGATTTGCCCGTTCTGCGGGGCAGCAGGATCATCGAGTGGCGGCGCATCATCGTGCGCCCCATCGACGGGGGCAACCGCTATCACCATTGGCGCTTTGAAGACATCAGCGAGCGCCGCCGCATGGAACGGGCTATGCGGGACGAGCAAGACAAGCTGCTCGACTTCATGGACCACGCGCCCGTCGGCATTTATTCGGTGGACCAACACGGGCGTTTCCGCTTCGTCAACGAGACCCTGGCCAGCTGGCTGCAGGCCACGCCCGACGAGCTGGTGAGCGGCGATGTGCGCCTGCACGACATTCTAAGCGAAGGGCCGGGCGGCGTGGCGGCCTATGCCATCGCCAGCGGGCCGCAGGGCGAATTGCGCGGCGAGGTCGTTTTGCGCCGCCGCGACGGCACGCTTTTCCCCGTCGCCATCACGCAGACCATCGTGGCCTCGGACGACGGCAAGACGCTCCGCACCCGTTCCGTCGTGCGCGACCTTTCGCCCGAACGCGAATGGCAGATGGCGCTCTCGCTTTCGGAATACAGGTTCCAAAGATTGTTTGCGGAAGCGCCCATCGGCATTTTGATCCTGGACGCGCGGCTGCAGGTGATGGAATGCAACAACGCCTTTCTGTCCATCTCCCGCCGCAAGCGCGAGGCCATCATCACGCTGCCGATCGCGGACCTGATCGCGCCGGAAGGGCGGCGCGAAGCGCTGGCCGATCTGAACGAGGTTCTTTCCGGCAAGGATATGCTCAAGCCCCTTTCGCTGCGTATGCAGGGCGACAAGGAAATCGCGGTGCATATCTTCGCCAAGCGCTTCGGCATATCGCCCGCGGGGGTCGAGAGCGAGAGCAAGGACGAAGGCCTGATGCTCTATTTCATCGACGTGACCGAGCAAAAGCGACTGGAAGTTCAATTCTCTCAATCCCAAAAGATGCAGGCCATCGGCCAGCTCGCGGGCGGCGTCGCGCACGATTTCAACAATCTGCTCACGGCCATGATCGGCTTTTGCGATCTTCTTCTGCAGCGCCACAGGCCGGGCGACCAGAGCTTTTCCGACATCATGCAGATCAAGCAGAACGGCAACCGCGCCGCGAACCTTGTGCGGCAGCTTTTGGCCTTTTCGCGCCAGCAGACCTTGCAGCCGAAGGTTCTGAACGTCGTGGACGTGATGTCGGAACTGACGAACCTTTTGCGGCGCCTGATCGGCGCGCAGATTCAGCTCGATATGGTTCACGGGCGCGACATCGGCCTTGTGAAATGCGACCAGGGCCAGCTGGAGCAGGTCATCACGAACCTCGTCGTCAACGCCCGCGACGCCATGCCGGGCGGCGGACGGGTTTCGATCTCCACGCGCCACCACGTCCAAAAAGAACCGGCTTTGCGCGGACAGGACGAAATGCCGCCGGGGGACTACGTCGCCATTCAGGTCGAAGATACCGGCTGCGGCATTCCTAAGGAGATTTTGCCCCGCATTTTCGATCCGTTCTTCTCGACGAAGGAAGTCGGATCGGGCACCGGTCTCGGCCTGTCCACCGTCTATGGCGTGGTGCGCCAGACGGGCGGCTTCGTGAGCGTCGAGAGCGAAGTGGGCAAGGGCACGCGCTTCACCGTTTATCTGCCCGCGCTTGAGGAAGGCGCGACGCGCCTGACCGTCGTGGCCAGCAATGACGAAGACCGCGACGACGACAAGCCCGGTCCCGATCTGACCGGGCGCGGCACCATCCTCCTTGTGGAGGACGAAGACGCCGTGCGCGTTTTCTCGGCCCGCGCCTTGCGCAACAAGGGATACAACGTTTTCGAGGCCCGCAGCGGCGAGGAGGCGCTTGAGGTCCTGGGCAAGGATGGGGACAAGATCGACCTGACCGTCACCGACGTCGTTATGCCGCAGATGGACGGCCCGACGCTCTACAAGCATTTGCGCGAGCGCTGGCCGCGCATGAAGGTCGTGTTCGTTTCCGGGTACACCGAAGACCGCCTGCGCGAGCAGTTCAGCGCGGGCGAGGCCATCCACTTCCTCGGCAAGCCCTTCTCGCTCAAGCAGCTTGCGAGCAAAGTGAAGGAGATATTGGAGGGGGAGGGGTGACAGGACTCCTCTTTTATGTTACGTTCCGGGGAAGAAAGGAGGAAAAATGTCACGCGATCTTAGGAAAAACATAAAGGCCTTTGAAAAGAGCCTTCCTGAGCTTGAATCTCATTATATGGATAAGTTTGTCGTTTTTCATGACGGCAAAATGTTCGGATCTTACGACTCCTTTGATGTCGCTGCGCGTGAGGCCCTGCGCGCCTTTGGGGAGGACGTTTTTCTTGTTCGTCAGGTCGGAGGCATTTCTAAAATGCCAATACCAGCTTCCATAGCCTATAATCCGGCCCATGCCTCTCGTTGATTGCGGCATAGCTTTAGCCGATGGGAACCCGGATCGAGGGGCTCTCCTATCGGTTGGTTCAGGTCTGATCGTGACCGTGTGCGGCTATGAAGTTCCCTCAAGTGCCGAAGGTGTCAGGACGGTTCCCGCTTTGATCGATACAGGCGCGGCGCGAAGTTGCATAGATGCAGGACTTGCCTTGGAACTTGGGCTTAAGCCCGTCGATGAAATACTAATTGCGGGCGTCGGTGGCGCGAAGCCCCATGTCGTTTATCTTGCCCATATTCTCATTCCCCAGTTGGACATCGTTCAATGGGGGGCTTTTGCGGGCGTCGATTTGAAAGCGGGAGGCCAATTTCACGGTGTTCTTCTGGGCAGAACTTTTTTGGAGGGGTGTGTTATGATCTACGACGGCATACGTTCTCAGGTAACCGTTGCCGCTCCGAAAAGAACATGAAAAGCGCCACATAATTATTTTTGAGAAAACAGAACGACAGAAAAATGGAAACGTTCTAAAAAGCAGGCTGCCCCCATGTCCCATCTCGATCAAACCGACACATTGTTTTTCACCCGCGCGGGCATGGACCCGGATCGGGTGCGCCGCCTTGTAGGCGAAACGCTCGCGGGCGCGGACGACGGCGAGCTTTATCTCGAATACGCCCAGTCCGAGGGCCTATCCTGGGACGACGGACGTCTCAAAAGCGCGAGTTTCAACACCGAACAGGGCTTCGGTCTTCGCGCCGTTTCCGGCGAAACGGTCGGTTTCGCGCACGCCTCCTGCCTGGACGAGGACGCGATCCGCCGCGCCGCCAACGCCGTCTCGGCGGTTAAAAGGGGCTCCGGCGGCACGCTGGCCTTGCCGCCGCCTGCGACGAACCGCCTTTTGTAC
Organism: uncultured Rhodospirillaceae bacterium; assembly: GCA_964652235.1. GTDB lineage: Bacteria > Pseudomonadota > Alphaproteobacteria > UBA9219 > UBA9219 > CAZZDK01. Next base: position 7,700 of record CAZZDK010000007.1, on the reverse strand, counting down.
GACGATCTCAATCCGCTGCCGGGCAAAAGCTTTGAGGAAAAGGTCAAGCTGTTGCGGGACATCGACGCCTATATCCGCGCCAAGGACGCAAGGGCGCACCAGGTGAGCGTTTCGCTGGCCGCAAGCTGGCAGGCCGTTCAAATCATGGGCGGCGGCGGTTTCCGCGCGGCGGACATCAGGCCGATGGTCCGGCTTCATATCACGGTCGTCGCGCGTAAGGGGGATCGGTTGGAAGAGGGAAGCACGGGCGGCGGCGGGCGCTTCGCTTACGATTTCTGTTTCGATCCGGCGACGTGGAAAGGCATGGCCGACGAAGCTTTGCGAAAGGCGCTTGTTTCCCTTGAATCGGTCGAAGCGGGCGCGGGTGAAATGACGGTCGTTTTGGGGCCCGGTTGGCCCGCCGTTTTGCTGCACGAAGCCGTCGGCCACGGGCTTGAGGGCGATTTCAACCGCAAGAAGGCTTCTGCTTTCGCCGGGTTGATGGGGCAAAAAATCGCGGCGGACGGCGTGACGATTGTGGACGACGGCACGCTCGACAGGCAGAGAGGCTCCATCACCATCGACGACGAGGGAACGCCCTCGCAATGCACGACGCTTATCGAGAACGGGCGGCTCGTCGGCCTTATGCAGGATCGCCTCAACGCGCGGCTGATGGGGACGGCCTCGACCGGCAACGGACGGCGCGAGAGTTTCGCCAGCCAACCCTACCCGCGCATGACGAACACGATCATGTCGAACGGGCCTTACGCGCCCGAAGAAATCATCGCCTCGGTCAAAAAAGGAATCTACGCCGCCGATTTCGGCGGCGGGCAGGTGGACATCACCTCCGGCAAGTTCGTCTTTTCCGCAACGGAGGCCTATGAGATCGAAAACGGAAAAATAGGCAGGCCCCTTAAGGGCGCCTCGCTCGTCGGGACGGGCTTTGAAGCTTTAACGCGCGTGCGCATGGTCGGCAACGATATGAAGCTGGACGGCGGCATCGGCTCTTGCGGCAAGAACGGGCAAAGCGTTCCTGTCGGTCTCGGCCAGCCGACTTTGAGAATAGACAACATGACCGTCGGCGGGGCGGGACTTTCCACACCTACGTAGGCGACTGCGTAATCTTTTATCAAAACTTCGCTTTTCATACTCAAGGGTCCCCCACAAAAGAGAAGGAGGCGGACCTTGCGTTTAGCCTTTCAGACTTCCTTTCTAAAAAAGTCCGTCTCCTGTCTCGCGCTTGCCGCTTTGCTTGGCGTCGGCCTCTGGCTCGCTTTGTCCGAGACGTCGCCTGCGGTGCGTGAGAGCGTTCCCTGGCTTGCGGCCCTGGCTCTCGCGGCCGGGGCCTTTTTCCTGGCGCGAAAAACCGGCGGCGGCGAAGCGCGCGAGGGGCAGCACGAAACCTTGCGCATTTTCGTGGATATAGGCTTGAAGAGCAGCGAAATCGTCATTCAGCTCGGCCGCATGAAGCACGCCGTCGACACGTCGAGTATGCAGGCGCAATCCATGGCGTCCGCCGTGGAAGAGATGGTGACGTCCATCAACCAAATCTCGGAGCGCACGAGGGGCGTGAACGACGACACGAAAACGGCGGAAGTTTCCGCCAAGGACGGCTTGGCGCTTTCGGAAAAAGGCGTTCAGGCGGTCGAGCGTATTTCGTCCGCGGCCGATCAGGCCGCGCGAGAGGTCAAGGCGCTGGCCCTTGAGTCCGAGGCCATCGGCGAGATCGTCTCGCAGAGCAAGAGCGTCGCCGCCCAGACGAACCTGCTCGCCCTCAACGCGACCATCGAATCCGCGCGCGCGGGCGAGGCGGGCAAGGGCTTCGCCGTCGTCGCGAACGAGGTCAAGGCGCTGGCCAATCAAACGTCGAAAGCGACGGAAGACATCGAGGGACGGATCGCCGCGCTTCGCAAGCGCATGAACGACATCGTTGCCTCGATGGATAGCAGCGTCGCCGCCGTGGAGGAGGGAAGGGGAGTCATCACGGGTCTCGGCGACCAGCTGAAAGGCATCGCCGGGCAGATCGAAGGCGTGAGCGCCCATATGGGAGAGATTGCCGCCATTTTGACGCAGCAGACGGCGGCGGCGAACGATATTTCGAAAGGAACGGGCGCGATCGCCGACGCCATGAAGGACAATACGCAAGGCGTGGCCTGCGCGCTGGAGCAGATGGACAACCTGAGCCAGATGATCAACGAGCGGATCGGCGGCTACGCTTCCCTGGGGCGCGAGGCCATCGTTGAAATCGCGAAGAACGACCACATCGCCTTCAAGAAGAACATCGTGGACGTTCTGGTCGGCAGAAAAGACATGACCCCCGACAAGCTGCCGAGCCATCAGGGATGCAGGCTCGGCAAGTGGTACGAATCCGTCAACGACGAGAGGATCAAGAAGAATCCCGCCTTCCTGTCCATTCTTGAACCGCACAGGCACGTGCATGAGATCGGAAAAAGCGTTCTCGTTTCCCACCATCGCGGCGAGCACGGCGAGGCGCTTGAAAAGCTCAAGGAACTCGGCAAGGCCTCCAACGACGTTGTGGAAAAACTGGACACGCTCGCCAGGGAAATGCGCCGCTCCTCGAAAAAAGGGCGGACGAAATAATTTTTATCCCCAATAAACTGTCGGGATCGCGGCCAGTTCCTGTTCCAGCGAATAGACCATGC
>CAZZDK010000007.1:0-5048 GCA_964652235.1 uncultured Rhodospirillaceae bacterium | reverse complement strand
TCCACGGTGCCGTCGTCGTACTGGCCCTGGCCCTTTTGCTGTTTCCAGAACAGGATCTGCTCTTGAAGCGCGCGGGCGCGCGCCATCTGTTCCAGCTCTTTGGTTCGGTCGGCGATTTTTCGCGCTTCGACGTCTTTGCTGGATTGTTGCGCGTTGCGGCCTTGGTCTTCTTTCTCTTTTTTCTGTTTTTCCAGGTAAAGCTTGCGGTAATTGCTGCTGTTCATCTCGGTTTGTTTTTTCTCAAGCGGCTTGCCGCACTCTGGGCACGTCTCCTTGCTTCCATGGCCGTGGGAACAGGCTTTCGAGGCGCCTACGGTGCCGTCGTTCTTGCTCCAATTCGTGCTGGGACTCACGACATCGAAGCGCTTGATCATGCGCGCCTCTTCTTCTGAAAGAGGCTGCGAGTCTTCCTGTTTTCGGCTGAAGAGAGCCTTGCTCTCCTGCGTTTCGCGCAAAATGAGAAGCGCGTTCGGGTCGACGTCTTTATCCGGCATGGCCTTCGCCGCTCCCTTTTCCTTCCCTGATCGCGCGCCAATCGCCGCGCAGCGCCTGCCAGCAGGCGAGCGCCGCGAACGCGGCGGTGTCGGCGCGTAAAACGCGCGGGCCGAGGCGAACCGGAAGAAGCTCCGGCAGATCGCCGAGCTTCGCCAGCTCTTCTCTTGTATAGCCGCCCTCGGGACCCGTTAAGACGGCCACGGATTCCCGCGCTTCCGCCAAGGCGCTTGAAAGAGCCTGAGCGATCGGCCTGGCGGGGCCGCGTTCGGCGCATAGGATAGCCAGACGTTTGGCGGGCCAGGTCTTAATGAAGCGGTCGAGGGAAATCGGCTCGCGAATGTCCGGAACCGACAATCTTTCGGATTGTTCGGCCGCTTCGATGGCGATGGCCCGGCAGCGCTCGACGTTCACCTCTCTGATTTGGGAGCGGTCCGTCAGAACCGGCTGGATGACGGAAACGCCCAATTCCGTGGCCTTGGCGATGATAAAGTCGAAATGCTGCTTTTTAATGGGGGCAGGGCAGGCCCAAAGGTCGGGATCCGGTTCCTGGGGGCGCAAAAGGTTCTCAAGGCGCAAAACGGCGCCTTTTTTCTTGCTTTGGGCTTCCTCGGCTAGACAGGCGTGCCATTCGCCATCTAACCCATTGAAAATACGAATAGATTCTCCTGGCCGCAGGCGTAGAACCTGCATAAGATAGTGTGAGGCCTCGGTCTCAAGCGTCAAAAACGCGCCAGGCGCCAGGGGAGAAGGCACAAAAAGCCGTGGCCAGGTATGAGGAGAAGCGGACATGGGGGAAAATATAGGGGGAAGGGGTTAAAATAGGGTTCAGGAGAGGGGTCAGGGGCCGGGATTCGGGGGGGCGGGGAAAACGCAAAACCACAATCTTGTTAAAATTGATATATATCAACGGGTTAAATAAATATAGGCGCCGATCCACGAATCCTGGCCCCCGGCCCCCGAATCCCGACCCCCGATCCCCTTCCCTCAACCTTTATTATCCTCTTGACGGGACAGTCCCTTTTCCCTATGTATGCCCCGCCTTTGCGATTCTGGCGGTAGGCCCGATAAGAAAAAGCCCGTTTCTTCGGGTTTTAGAAGCGGTCTAAACGCAGATCGAATGTTGCGAAAGTTACATAGCTTGCGGCGATGAACGATCGGTTTGCCCGATAGGTCGCGCGGCGAAAGGTCAGGTTTCCCACCGGAGAGTCCAAGGCTCTCTCGCCGTGGGCGTTTTGTTACTGATAACGGAAGACTGGAGCGCGAATGCCTACAATCAACCAGTTGGTGCGTAAAAAGCGCAAGCCTCTTAAGGCCCGCGATAAAGTGCCCGCCTTGCACGAATGCCCGCAAAAACGCGGCGTCTGCACGCGCGTTTACACGACGACTCCGAAAAAGCCGAACTCGGCTTTGCGCAAGGTCGCGCGCGTCCGTTTGACCAACGGCGAGGAAGTCATTTGCTACATTCCCGGTGAGGGCCACAATCTTCAGGAACACAGCGTCGTGATGATCCGCGGCGGCCGCGTGAAGGACCTTCCCGGCGTTCGTTATCACATCATTCGCGGCACGCTCGACACGCAGGGCGTGAAAGACCGCAAAAAGCGCCGTTCGCTGTACGGCGCGAAACGTCCGAAGTAAGAGGATTTAAGACATGGCCCGTCGCCGTAGAGCAGATAAAAGAGAAGTGCTTCCCGATCCCAAGTTCGGAGAAGTGCTCGTCACGAAGTTCATGAACGCCCTGATGTACGACGGCAAGAAGGCCGCCGCCGAAAGCATCTTCTACGGCGCCATCGAATGGATTTCCGGCAAGTCCAAGACGAACGCGATGGAAGTGTTCCGCACGGCCATCGACAAGGTGCGTCCGCACGTCGAAGTCCGCTCGCGGCGCGTCGGCGGCGCGACCTATCAGGTTCCCGTGGACGTCCGTCCGGAGCGCGGCGTCGCGCTCGCCATCCGCTGGATCATCGAGGCCGCCCGCAAGCGTTCGGAAGCCACCATGCGGGAACGCCTGGCCGCCGAGATTCTCGCGGCGTCGAACGACAACGGCGCGGCGATCAAGAAGCGCGAAGACACGCACCGCATGGCCGAGGCCAACAAGGCCTTTTCGCACTATCGTTGGTAAGAGGATACGTTTTCTATGTCACGCACGCATCCCATCGAGAAATATCGCAACATCGGCATCATGGCCCACATCGCCGCGGGCAAGACGACGACGACCGAGCGTATTCTCTATTACACCGGCAAGTCCTATAAGATCGGCGAAGTGCACGAAGGCACCGCCACGATGGACTGGATGGAGCAGGAGCAGGAGCGTGGCATCACGATCACTTCGGCGGCGACGACGACCTTTTGGCGCGACCATCGCGTCAACATCATCGACACGCCGGGCCACGTGGACTTCACCATCGAAGTCGAACGTTCGCTTCGCGTGCTCGACGGCGCGGTGACGGTGCTTGACGCCGTGGCGGGCGTGGAGCCGCAGACGGAAACCGTCTGGCGCCAGGGCGATAAGTACAAAGTGCCGCGCATGGTGTTCGTCAACAAAATGGACCGCATGGGCGCGAACTTCCTGCGCTGCGTTTCCATGCTCAAGGAGCGTCTCGGCGCGAACACCCTGGTTCTTCAACTGCCCATCGGTTCGGAAGCCGATTTCGCGGGCATCGTCGATCTGCGCCGCATGAAGGCCGTGATCTGGGAGAATGAAGCGCTGGGCGCCAAATTCCACGACGAAGAGATCCCCGAAAGCCTCAAAGCGCAGGCCGAGGAATACCGCAAGCACCTCATCGAAACCGCCGTCGAAATGGACGACGAGGCGATGGAAGCTTATTTGAACGGCACGGAACCTTCGCTTGAGGTTCTCGACCGCTGCATCCGCAAGGGCACGATCGCGATGAAGTTCATTCCGGTCCTGTGCGGCTCGGCCTTCAAGAACAAAGGCCTCCAGCCGATGCTCGACGCGGTTATCGATTATCTGCCTTCGCCGGTGGACATCGGCGAGGTCCATGGCTTCAACGTGGACACGCACGAGCCGATGACGCGCAAGCCCTCCGACAGCGAGCCTTTGGCCGCGCTCGGCTTCAAGATCATGACCGATCCCTTCGTCGGCTCTTTGACCTTTACGCGCGTTTATGCGGGCGTCCTCACGGCGGGCAGCTATGTTCTGAACGCCTCGAACGGCAAGCGCGAGCGGATCGGGCGTATGCTTCTCATGCACGCCAACACACGCGAGGAAATCAAGGAAGCCTATGCGGGCGATATCGTCGCTCTCGCGGCTCTTAAGGAAACGAAGACCGGCGACACGCTTTGCGACACGGCCAAGCCGATCCTTCTTGAGAAGATGGAATTCCCCGAACCCGTCATCGAAATGGCCATCGAACCGAAGGCCAAGGCGGACCAGGACAAAATGACGAACGCCCTTTTGCGCCTGGCGCAGGAGGATCCCAGCTTCCGCCTCGCGGTCAATCACGAAACGGGCCAGACGGTCATCAAAGGCATGGGCGAGCTGCATCTCGACATCAAGATCGATATTCTGCGCCGCGCGCCGTACAATTGCGAAGTCGTCGTGGGCGATCCGCAGGTGGCGTACCGCGAAACGATCACGAAGAAGGCCACCGTCGATTACACGCATAAAAAGCAGTCCGGCGGTTCGGGCCAGTTCGCCCGCGTCATCCTGGAAATCGAACCGCAAGAGCCGGGCGCTGGTTACCTGTTCGAATCCAAGATCGTCGGCGGCGCGGTGCCGAAGGAATACATTCCGGGCGTCGAAAAGGGCCTTGAAGCGGCCAAGGAAACGGGCGTTTTCGCCGGATTCCCGACCATCGACTTTAAGGTGACTTTGGTGGACGGCGCGTACCACGACGTCGACTCGTCGGCTTTGGCGTTCGAAATCGCCGCGCGCGCCGCTTTCCGCGAAGGTATGCCCAAGGCGGGGCCCGTGCTTCTCGAACCGATCATGAAGGTCGAAGTCGTGACGCCCGAAGCCCATATGGGCGACGTCATCGGCGATTTGAACAGCCGTCGCGGCCAGATCATGGGCATGGACACGCGCGGCAACGCGAGCGTCGTGAACGCGATGGTGCCGCTCGCCACGATGTTCGGCTACGTCAACCGGTTGCGTTCGATGACGCAGGGCCGGGCGTTGTTCACGATGGAGTTCGATCACTACGAGCAGGTTCCGCGTCAGGTCGCGGATGAAGTGAAAGCCAAGCTGGCGGGGTAAGCCGGATTGGTGAGAGTTTTTTGTAGCCCTTCAACTTATGGAGAGAGACATGGCGAAGGCAAAGTTTGAACGTACGAAACCGCACTGCAACATCGGCACCATCGGCCACGTGGACCATGGCAAGACGTCGCTGACGGCGGCTATCACCAAGGTGCTCGCCGAAAGCGGCGGCGCCACCTTCACGGCCTACGACCAAATCGACAAGGCCCCCGAAGAAAAGGCGCGCGGCATCACCATCTCGACGGCGCACGTCGAATACGAGACGGCCAACCGCCATTACGCGCACGTGGACTGCCCCGGACACGCCGACTACGTGAAGAACATGATCACGGGCGCG
>CAZZDK010000006.1:48708-101296 GCA_964652235.1 uncultured Rhodospirillaceae bacterium | reverse complement strand
GGCCCCGCCGTCGAAGCGCTCGCCGCCGCAACGAAAGGACAGGCGCGTTACAAAACGGAGCGCCGCAATCTTGCGAGCGATCCCGCGGGCGCGACGGATTGCAACGCGTTCGATGCCGTTATTTTCGATCCGCCGCGCGGCGGCGCCAAGGCGCAGGCGCGGCAGATTGCGCAAAGCGGCGCGAAAACCGTCATCGCCGTTTCCTGCGATCCGCCGACCTTCATGCGCGACGCGAAGATCCTTATCGAGGGCGGCTACAAGCTCGAAGCCCTTCAGCCCGTGGACCAGTTTCTTTGGTCCGAGCATTTGGAGGTGGCGGGCCGGTTTGAGAAGTAGGGTTTCCGTCATCGCGAGGCGCGAAGCGCCGTGGCGATCCAGAGTCGAACAAGCCAATGTCGTTCCTTGCGACTCTGGATTGCCGCGCGCCCTGACGGGCGCTCGCAATGACGATTTTCAACCGGCAGCCTTGGCTGCAATCGTCTGCTCGCCGCGCTTGGCCGTCCAACTGTCTTCGTCGCGGTCGCCGTAAAGGGCCATGCCGGGAAAATCCTGTTCCAGAATCTCCAGCATTTGCCGGGCGATCGGCCTGAGCGACGGATGCACCGTCTTTTGCGAGCGCAATTCGCCCACATAGGCCATCTGCGGCACCGAATAAGCCACATGGACGAGCGCCATCGTGCCCATCGGCAAAAGATATTGGTCCTGAACGGGCGTGGTGATGATTCCCTGCTTTTTAAGCGAAGCGATGGCGTCGGACTGCGCGGCGATGTTTCTCTTAAGCGCCTCGAAGTCTGCCGGAGCCAACAAACTTTCGTACTGCGAGAGGTACCAGGGATGCAGGCCGTACCGCATATCGGTGAGAGGGATCTGGCACACGCCGTTGCGGTGGCGCTGAAGGTCGCGGAAAGAGCCGAAATCCAAGAGAAAAGCGAGGTTGTAGGTTCCGTAGGATTGCAGACGCCAAGGAAGAGGCGCCCCTTCCGGCCTTTGCGCGAGCGTTTCCTTTTCGTAGCGGCGCAGGCCCTCGACATCCAAAGTCTCGCGCCGCGCGACGATCTTTCCGGCCTTAAGCGCCGCGCGTTCGGATTCCGTAAAGCGGAAGCGCGTTTCGATATCCTCGCTCGTTTCGTAATGATTGCGCAGGGCGAATTCCTTCGCGTAAGCGTCGCGGGGAGAGCCCTCCTGCAAGTCCATTTCCTTGCCGGTAAAGCTGTTGGGATACTTCCGCATGAGCGCGGCGAAAAGGCTCTGCGCCACGTCCCGCACCTCTTTCAAGGGATGGTGCTTAAGGCGGCGCAGGTTATCTCGCGCCTGGCGCAGAGAGGTGCTCCAGCTCAGAAGCGTGGTCGTGCCGAAGGGCAAAAGGCTGCGCGCGATGTCGAACGAACGCGCATTAAGCGTGTTTTCCCATATCTTTTCGTTCTTATATTCCGCCGAATTAAAGGGGTGCCGTTTCTTGAGGCCTTCTTGCAATCCGGTTTTGGTTTGATCGTAAATCTCGCGCCATTTTTCCTGAATCGCGGCGCTGGCGGGATGATTATAAGGATCGATGATTTCCTGTTTCGAAAAATCGAGATAACGCGTCGAGGCTTCCTGGCCGTTATAAAGCGGATTTTCCTGTATCGCTTTCGCGACAAGCATGGAGACCTGTTCGATAAAGCAGGTCGTCGCGCCGCAATCGCCGATCGAAGCGTGCCCGTAGCCGACGTAATACTGGCTCATGAACTTGCCGCTGCCGACCTGTTTGAGACGCTCCAAATGCGTCACGACGCTCGCCGGGCTGCGCGAATAAAGCGCCTGCAACATGGCCTGGTCTTCGGGATGTTTGTCGTCAACGATATGGATTTCGTGCGTCATGGGAATCACCCCGGCTAGGCGTTGGAGCGTCTCATGGTGGACAAAAACGTTCCTGGGATCAAGCTTGCCTTATTATGGTTAACCGCTTGCGAGGTTTCTGTTTATTTCCTAGTCTCTCCTCGTTCATATTCATAAATTGGAGGGTTTCCATGCTTCTTCACAATCAAAGTCCTTTTCTTAAAGAAATAATGAACGCAATTTCCGCCGCTTCGCGGGGCGAGGACGCCTTCAAGCGATGGGAAAAACTTCGCGAAATCAAAATCGACAAACAAACCTTTTTATTGCCGCTCGACAACGACGGCACGTTCGAGCAGCAGTTTATCGGCCTGCGCAGGTGGTGTTTGCGTTTCACGAAAGAACTCGGCCTCGAAGATCCGAAAGGAGCCGAACTCGTCGCGCTGGCCTATGTCGCGCGGCAGCTTGAGGCTTTCGACAGCCTGTTCGGCTTGAGCAAGCAAGCGGAAGAACCCGAACGGCTTCGCGCCATGGCTCGGAAGCTCGGAGCGGAGGACCCCCGCGCCGCCGAGCTCTTCGGCGGCGTCGCCGATGCCCTGGACGGAAGACCGGACGGAAAGGTCGTCGGAAATCTCCTCTTTCTGGCGAATGCGGCCTTTCACATCGAAACGGGCGTTTCGGCCTTGAACAGGGGCGAGGATCTCCCTTTCAAAAACTGGTGGGAGAAACTGGTCGGAGACCCCATGATCCCGAAGGAGCGCTCCTTGCAAGCCTTCCTGTCCGTGTTTGATCGTTCGGTTTCTCTCGCCGCCGAGGCCTGGGAAAAGAACTACCGGAAACTGAAAGATTATCCCGAAATCGTCCGGAACATCACCTCGGTCCTGAATCCCGACCTGCTCAAAGCCATGATGGGAGATTTTCCTTGCGAGGCGTCCGCCCCGTATTTCCAAGGGAAAAAGGGGGCGAAGGCCACAGGCTCCGCGCCGGCCTTAGGTTAAGGCCTTATTTTAGCGTAAGAAACCATATCTGCCCTTCAAAAGCCTTGTTTTCGTGCTATACACTCTCCTGCCGGTTCGTCCGGCTATGGCGATAAACGCCTTATGGAATAGACGCTGCGGACCCGGGGGCGGTACCCGGCGCCTCCACCACTTGCCTTCTTGTAAAAGGCGAAGGTGGAAGGAAAAGCGTTAGGTTGCGGCGAAAATCGCGTTCTTTCGAGAACCGGAGCGGAGCGTACTTTTGGGCACGCGAGCACCGGAAGCGCAGAAAGAACCGATTTGCAGCCCAACCCAACGCTTTTCCTCAGGGGGCGAAACAGGCTCGACGCGCGTAGTAAAGGTAAGGTTTTCGCCCGGCATGATACCGCCGTTATCGGGTCACTCACACAAATGCCAACGACAACGTTGACATGGGTGCCGTTGCTATCGCTGCCTAACCTCCGCAATGCGGAAAAAGGGTAGTTTGCAACCACCGCGGCTCGGAGGGGCGCCGGGCAACAGAAGCCCCTCCACTTTCGTTTTCTTTTTCCTGGTGCTTCATGTCCGAAGATCTTATCCGCTACGACACGCTCATCGAAACGGCCCTGCGCGAGGTCGTCAAGCAGGCCATGGAAAGGGTTGTCGAAAAGGGCCTGCCAGGCGAGCACCATTTTTACATCTCGTTCCTGACCCACTTTCCGGGCGTGGAAATTCCCTCTTACCTGCGAGAAAAGTACCCGGAGGAAATGACCATCGTTCTGCAGCACCAGTTCTACGGCCTAACGGTCGGCAAGGATTCTTTCTCGGTCATGCTGAGCTTCAACAACGTGAAAGAGCGCCTTTCGATCCCCTTTGCGGCAATCACAACGTTCGCCGATCCGTCAGTCAATTTCGCGCTGCAATTCCAGTCCCTTCCCCTGGACGGCGGCGAAGAGAACGAGCAGGCAGGCGGAAAGACTGAAGAGACCGCCGGGGAGGAAAAACTCGGAAAAGTCATCAGTCTGGACCGTTTCCGCAAGAAGGAAGACTAATTTGTGTTTATATTCAATAATTTAGTTTCATTCCGCCTTCCGAAAAAAGCTTTGGCCCGCAGGACCTCTTTGTGCTATCAAACGCCCTTCCCGTTTGGGATAGGCTAACCTTTTATTCCCGCAAGGAGGGGATTCTACGTGCAAGTTTCGGTGCGTGACAACAATGTCGATCAGGCGCTGCGCGTCCTGAAGAAAAAGCTGCAACGCGAAGGCGTCTTCCGCGAAATGAAGCTGCGCCGCAATTACGAAAAACCCTCGGAAAAACGCGCCCGCGAAAAGGCCGAAGCCGTTCGCCGCGCCCGCAAGGTCGAGCGCAAACGCAAAGAGCGCGAAGGATTCTAAGAGAGGGTTCAGGGGAGGATTTTAACGTCCATATCCCCACCCCCTCCCTTGCATACCCCCTAAACCATTCCTTAATAAGGAAATATGCAGCCCGTTAAGCCTTATTTAAGCCAAAGAAAATAAAACATAAGACGTCGTTTTGTTTTATCGGCAAAGGCTTTTCGCGTGTCTCTTACGCCTTCACCTGCGGAAGATATTCCTTCGGAATTCAGCCGGGCGCACGTCGTCATCGTGGACGACGACCCGACGAACCGCGTCCTTTTGCGAAGCGTCTGCGAAAAGCTGGGCGTCGGGATCATCGACGACGCCGAAGACGGCGTGGCGGCGCTTGAACTCATCACCCGCTTTCAACCCGACCTCATTCTTCTCGACATCCGTATGCCGCGCATGGACGGTCTTGAGTTGATGCGCCAGCTTCGTTCGAACCCCAATTTCGACAGCCTGTCCATCCTCGTGCAGACGAGCCTGCAAGGCGAGGACGACCGGGTGCGCTGCTTCAACCTCGGCGCGACCGACGTGGTAAGCCGCCCGTTTCATTTGGGCGAGCTGAAGGCGCGTATCAAGGCCCACTTGCGAAGCGCCATCTCCTCGCGCGTTTTGTTCGACTTCCGCAACCGCATTCAGGCGCATATCGAAATCACCCACGCCTTTCTCGACGCCATCTTGCCGCCTGCCGAAAAAGCCGCCGACCTTGCCGGGGCCTACGGCCTGAAATGTTCGTCCGTTTACCGCCCGCACGACGAAATCGGCGGCGATTTGTGGTCCTTGCGCGCGCTGAACGACGACTGCCTTTCCCTCGTCCTGATCGACGCCAGCGCGCACGGACTGGCAGGGGCCATCAACGCCCTGCGCGTCGATTGCCTGGTCCAGGAATACCACGAAGAGCTTCTGGACCCCGGCGCCTTTCTCAACAAGCTCGACGCCGCAATGGCCAAAATCTCCTTCGGCCAGCTTTTCGCGGGGGCGGTAGCGGTCACCTATAACCGAGCGAACGAAGAGTTGCGCTATGCCGGATCGGGCATTCCTTTCCCCATGCTCGTCTCCGACGGCGTAGTGACGGAACTGAAAACGCGGGGCCTGCCGCTGGGGTCGGGCGTCGTTTCGCTGGCCACCGCCACGACGACGCTCAAACAGGGCGACACGCTCGTCCTCTACAGCGACGGCTGGTCCGAAAGCATAACGGGCGAGCCTGCGGACGTTCTGCGCAAGGCGAACCTGCAACGGGCCGATCTGGCCGAAAGCCTTTCCCCCGAAGGCTCTCTCATCGACGATTTGACTCTCATTACGCTTCAAAGGAGATAGGTCATGGCTTTCAAGTTTCGACGCGAGGGTTCGGATCTGGCCATTTACATTTCCGGGGTTCTGACCTTTCACCAGCATAAGGAGGGCGAACAGCTCGTCTATCAGATCACCACCCTCGTCGATGCGGGCGAAGTCACCGCCGTTCGCATGAATTTCGAAGAGGTTTTACGCATGGACAGCCATTGGCTCGGCGTTCTCATCCGCATCCTGCGCAGGGTCAAGGAAAAGAAGGCGACGTTTATCATTGAAAAACCCAACAAGGACATCTGCAAGCTTTTCGACATCGTGGAGCTGAGCAGGATCGCGGAAATACGACCCTAAGGACAAGCGAAGATGATTGAAAGATTCGGCCTTCTGAAATACGAGCAAGCTCAGGTGGCGGAAAAGGCTCTCTCGCACCCGGACAATTTGTATGCGGCGCTTATGGACCGGCAGGCCCTTTGGGATCCCAGCACCATCGAGAGGATACTGGTTTCCTTTCCCAAGGGCTACATCGAAGAATCCGATCTTTTCCTGATCCTCGCGGAATGCACGGCCAACGCCGTTCTGCACGGCCAGGCCGAGGCGCTGGGCTTTCACGCCCGCAAACGCCGCGGCGTGCTTCTGCTCTCCTTTTTCCAGATACCGCCTATGATGGGCCGGATCGCCGTCATTTTGTCCCTGGCCAGAACCGGCAACATCAGGGAATGCACGGAAGACTTGCCCGGCGGCCTCGGTTTTCCCATTCTTTTGCGGCTGGTCCACCGCATTACCATCAGCGCCGACTATGCGCGGCTCCAATTATGGTTAAGGCCCGCCTCAACGGGCACCTTGTCCTCGTAAAGTAAAAGCTCTAAAACGTCTCCGTTCTCTTTCGGGACGGAAAAACCATGAACGACGATGCGATTCTGGCCTCAGGCCGAAAGGTTTTCGAGGCCGAAGGCGCGGCCCTTCTTGGGCAGGCCAAGACGCTGAACGGCGATTTCGTCCGGGCCGTCCATCGGATCGTCGCCTGTAAGGGCCGCGTCATCGTCACCGGCATGGGCAAAAGCGGGCATATCGCCCGGAAAATCGCGGCTACGCTGTCTTCCACGGGAACGCCCGCCTTTTTCGTCCATCCCGGCGAGGCCAGCCACGGCGATCTGGGCATGGTCACAAAGGAAGACGTCGTGATCGCCATCTCGAACAGCGGCGAATCCGCCGAACTGGCCGATATCGTCCGTTATACCCGCCGTTTTTCGATCCCGCTGATCGCGGTCACGAGCCGCGAAAGAAGCGCGCTGGCGCTGGCGGGCGATATTCTCCTCCTTCTGCCGCAGGAACCTGAAGTCGGCGCGCTCGGCCTCGCCCCCACCACCTCCACCACCATGACGCTCGCGCTCGGCGACGCGCTGGCCGTGGCGGCGCTGGAATATAAGGGCTTTACGGCGGACGATTACCGCAATTTTCACCCGGGCGGCAAGCTGGGCAAAAGCCTTTTGCGCGTGGGCGATCTTATGCACAAAGGGGACGCGCTTCCGCTCGCCGCGCCGGAAGACGCTATGGCGCACGTTCTGGTTGTCATGTCGGAAAAGGGATTCGGCTGCGCGGGAATCGTGGACGCGGGCGGCCAGCTCGTCGGAATCATCACCGACGGCGATTTGCGCCGCCATATGAAAGACGGCTTCATCCGCCTTCAGGCGCAGGAGGTCATGACAAAGAACCCCATGATTATGGAGCCGAAGCTTTTGGCGGCAGAGGCGCTGCGGATCATGAACGAGACCAAGCGCACCCAGGTCTTTATCGTGGACGAAGATCAAAAACCGGTCGGCATCCTGCACCTGCACGATCTGCTGCGCGCGGGCGTGGGGTAGGAAGCCTCATCATTGCGAGGCTCGAAGAACCGAAGCAATCCAGGACCGCCCGCAGACCGCTCTTAACGACTCTGGATTGCTTCGGGCTTTCAGCCCTCGCGATGACGAGAAGAAAGCGCGGTTCCTCGCAAGAGACGCTTTCTCCTACCTCTTCTTCAGCCCGCTGGCCGTCGGGTCCACGGGATCGCTGCCTTTGCGCCATTCGAAATAAAGCTCCGGCTTGCCCTGCGAGACGACGGCGCCGAGCGGCTCGCCCGCCTCGACGTTCTGGCCCATATCGGCGTCGATCCGCCCGAACCCGGCCAGAAAGCTGTGATAGCCCTTGGGGTGCTGAAGGATGACGATCTGCCCGTACCCCTTGAACGGCCCGATAAAAACGACCTTGCCGCTTTGCGGCGCGACGACCAGACTGCCCGGCGCGGCCATGACCGAGATTCCCTCGCTTGAGACGCCGAACTCGTCCTTGGCCCCGTAATCGCGGACGACCTCGCCCACGACGGGCATACGAAGGCCGGGCCGCATCGTAAGCGCCTGCGTCGAGCGCCCCTTGCCGATCGTGTTGCCCCAGGATGGATCGCTGACTTTTTCCATCAATTGCCGCAAATCCTTCGCCTCGCTGGCCAGGGACTGAAGCTGCTGAGCGATGGCCTGTTTTTCCGCGACGGTCTTTTCCAAAAGGCCCTGGCGCGAGCCGATCATCTGATCGAGGCTGTGCCTCTGCCATTCCAGATTCTGCCGCGCGGCGACGACGACCCGTTTCTGCGCGGCGGTTTTCGCGCGCAATTCGTCATAACTTCCAATTTCTTCGGCCATTTTCTTCGTCTCTTCTCTCAGCTTCGGCAGCATGGAACGAAGAAGGATCGCGCGGTCCACATGGTCGCCGGAACGCTCTTCGAACAGAAGGAAGAAAGCGGGAGGGCGGCGCACCAGCCGCAAAAGCGCGCTGGTAAGCTCGGCCAGCCGGGCGCGCGACGTTTCTAAAACGGCCTCCTTAGCCGCGACTTCTTTTTCAAGAACGTTCAGCTTGGCTTCGAGGTCTTTTTGCTCCTGCTCTTTCTGCTGGAGGGATTCGGTCGCCTGAATCAGACGCGCGCGAAGCCTCTCAAGCTCTTCGCTCGTTTCTTTCTCTTTCTTCTCAAGTTCCGCGGCCGAGGCTTTTTGCTTGGAAACCGCCGCTTCGATTCGCGCCAGCTCCTCGGCGCTTTGAGCGAAAGCTGCCGACCCCGCGCAAAAAAGCGTCGCAAGCGCAATGAAAAGAATCCCTCTACGCACCGATCAAGCTCTCCCCGTCCATTTCCGTCGGTTTGGGCAGGCCCAAAAGCGTCAAAAGCGTAGGCGCCACGTCGGCCAGGCGCCCGTCGTGCAGCTGCGCGGCGCCCGCGCACTTCAGGACGACCGGCACCCTCGAAAGCGTGTGGGCCGTGTGAGGGCCGTTCGTTTCCGGATCGTTCATGACCTCGCAGTTGCCGTGATCCGCCGTCACGAGAATCGCGCCGCCCGCTTTGTCCAGAGCCGACAGAAGACGGCCCAAACATTCATCCAGCACCTCCAGCGCCTTGACGGCGGCGACCAAAGACCCCGTATGGCCCACCATGTCCGGATTAGCGTAATTGAGGACGATCAGATCGAACGTCCCGGTCTCTATCGCCGCGACGACCTTATCCGTGACCTCCCGCGCCGACATTTCGGGCTGAAGGTCGTAGGTCGCCACCTTGGGCGAAGGCACCATGATCCGCTCCTCGCCGGGATAAGGCTCTTCCCTTCCCCCGTTGAAGAAAAAGGTGACGTGAGGGTATTTTTCCGTCTCTGCGATGCGAAGTTGTTTCAACCCCGCCCGGCTCACAAGCTCGCCCAGGCCGTTTTCGATCCTTCTGGACGGGAAAAGCGTGGTCATCAACGCGTTCAGCCGGTCCGAATATTCCGCCATTCCCATCGCGGCGGCGAACCGAACCGTTTTGCGGCGCGCAAACTTCGTAAAATCGGCCTCCAACAGCGCCGTCAGGATCTGCCGCGCCCTGTCGGCGCGGAAATTGACGAAAAGAACGCCGTCGCCGTCTTTCATGCCCTTATAGCCTTGCAGGGCCACGGGAAGAACGAATTCGTCCGATACGCCGCCCGCATAGCTCGCCTCGATGGCCTCCACGGCGCTTGAAGCAGGTGCGCCCTCCCCCTCGGTCAGAAGAAGATAGGCTTTTTCGACCCGCTCCCACCTGTTGTCGCGGTCCATCGCGTAATAGCGCCCGCAGACGGTCGCCAGCCGAACGCCCGTCAGGTCCGCCAGGTCCTTTTCCAATTGGGCGATTTGCCCGGCCGCGCTTTGCGGCGGCACGTCGCGCCCGTCGAGAAAGGCGTGGACGGCCACGGGAACGCCCGCGCCCGCAAGCAGCCGCGCCAGCGCCACGAAATGGTTTTGATGCGAATGGACGCCGCCCGGCGAAGCAAGCCCCATCAAGTGGCACGCCCCCCCGCTGGCGCGAAGCCTGGCGATAAACTCCGCCAGCTCTTTCTTGGCCGCCAGCTCGCCGCTGGCGATGGCGCGGTCGATCAGGGGCAAATCCTGATACACCACCCGACCCGCGCCGAGGTTCATATGCCCGACCTCGGAATTGCCGATCTGCCCCGCAGGCAGGCCGACAGCCTCGCCCGAAGCCTCCAGAAGCGCATGGGGATTTTCCGCCCAAAGCTTCCGCCAGACCGGCATCGCCGCGACGCTCGCGGCGTTGTCCGGCGCGGGCGGGCGATGGCCAAAGCCATCAAGAACGCACAGGACAACGGGACGCGGACGAGACTTGAACATACTGATTCCCCCTCGAACCCCAGTCTATCCGAGGCTGCGCGAAAACAGAAGCGGAAGCATCCCCCTAATCCCGATGGTACGGATGCCCGGCATTGATCTGCTGCGCCCGGTAAAGCTGCTCTAACAGCATGATCCGCGCGAGCTTGTGCGGCCAGGTCTTGCGGCCCAGGCCGAGGGTGAAATTGCCGCGCGAGAGCACTTCGTCCGTCAGGCCGTCCGCCCCGCCGATCACGAAAACAAGGTCGCTTGCGCCCGACCCCTGCCAGCGCTTCATTTGATCGGCCAGTTCGCGGCTGGAAAGGTCTTTGCCGCGCTCGTCCAGAAGAACGACGAGCGCCTTGGCCGGAATCGCCGCGAGCAGGGCCGCGCCTTCGGCTTTCCGGTTCGGCGCGACGATCTCCTTGACCGCCACCACGCCCGTCAGGCGCTTTTTGTATTCGGCGCATAATTCGGCGTGGGCGCCGCGCGCTTTGCCGACGGCGAGGATGGAAAGTTTCATATTAAACGACCCACAAATGTATCGACGCTGCTTGGCTTCACTCGCTCTGCGCCTCGCCTTTCT
The DNA here is from genome assembly GCA_964652235.1 of uncultured Rhodospirillaceae bacterium. Classification (GTDB taxonomy): domain Bacteria; phylum Pseudomonadota; class Alphaproteobacteria; order UBA9219; family UBA9219; genus CAZZDK01. The sequence goes on along the minus strand of CAZZDK010000006.1, from coordinate 90,641 downwards.
CTTGCCGGACAGAGGCCTTTGCTCGGAAACGGCTCCTCCCGTCCGGCGAGAGAAAGGCTCCTCGCAACCGCTCGTGACCCAACCGGTTTGCTTTATATATCCGTCGCGTCACTTCCGGCGAATCGGGCTGGAAGCGGCCCATATCTCTTCGATTTGGTAGTAATCGCGCACTTCGGAACGGAAGAGATGGACCAGAACGTCCCCGGCGTCGATCAGAACCCAATCGGCCTGGGCAAGGCCCTCTACCCGCACGCGCGAAATCCCGGCCTTTGAAAAAGCCTGCCGAAGATAATCCGCGATGGCGACAAGCTGGCGGCTCGAACGGCCCGAGGCCACGATCACATAATCCGCGATGGCGCTGCGCCCCTTAAGGTCGAAAGTCGCGATGTCCTCGCCTTGGCGCTCGTCGAGAATCTTAAGCGCGGCGTCCCGCAAAAGTTCAGGCAGGGCCTTAGAGGCGGCTTTGGCTTTAGGGGCCGCTTTAGAAGCGGGTTTCGTCTTTTTGGAAACGACGGGCTTTTTCGCCTTTGGCGACGGTGTTTTGGTCTTTAAGGGGGGCTTTTTGCTTTTGGGTTTGGCAATCATGCCTTTCTCCGCTTCTGCGCCCTATGATTCAAAAAATGACTTTCTCAAAAACGGCCCTTCGCCCTATTGCCCCACCCGCAATCGCAGGTGGGGCAGATAGAGCAAAGAGGTTACTTCTTCTTCTTGGCAACCTTCTTCTTGGCGGGCTTCTTGACGGCCTTTTTCACGGCCTTCTTCGCCGGCTTCTTGGCGGCTTTTTTCTTAACAACCATGGTGAAAGCTCCTTTTCAGGTAGGTTGGCTTTGTTGCCTGATCTGCGTCGCAGACAGGGGATTAGGCTTATTGTCCAGAACCACCCAGGCGGGAGGACTGGAGACGGCCAGATCCTCGGCCGCCGTGAGCGGTAACTCCGCTGCCGCGAACTTCGCGGCCACTTCGCCTCGCTCATGCGAATCAAGATAACCCGATCTTTTGAAAATCGCAATCGGGACTGTGCGCACGATGTCCTCCCACGACCGCCAAAGATGGAAAGAAGGCAGGTTGTCCTCGCCCATCAGCCAGACGAAACGCGCCTTCGGAAAACGAGTCTTGAGCGCGCGCAACGTGTCGATCGTGTAGCGCGTTTGAAGTTCGTTTTCGATTCCCGTGACGACAATTTTTTCGTGCGCGTTCGCCAGCGCGCGCGCTTTTTCGAAACGCTGCGAAAACCCAAGCATTTCTTGGTTTTTCTTGAGAGGATTGCCCGGCGAAACGAGCCACCAGACATAATCGAGTTTGAGACGCGAAAGCGCGAAGAGAGAAATCTCAAGATGCGCCGCGTGCGCGGGGTTGAACGAGCCGCCAAGCAGCCCGACGCGGCGACCGTCAAAATCGTCCTTAGAGGCGAGAGTTACATCCATGCCACACTTCCCATAAAATTTTTCAAGGGGCCTTGCGGAGGGTCAAATCATACCCCTTCGGACGCGATTTGTCTCCCCGAAGCGATAAAAAAGAATCGCGCGAGATGATTCCAAAACGCGCGCCGAAAGATTCTACGCGCTCTTTTTCAGAAGATCGACATAGGCCACGTCGATGAGTCGTGCGGAATCGACGCCAAGCCGCGCGAGCAGATTGTAGGCTTCCGCGACGCCGTCTTCCGCCGCTTCGGCTTCCCTGAGCATGACTTCCAGTTCCAGAAAATCGCCAAGTCCCTCGACGCGATCAAGATAAACGCGCGTGCGTCCGGCCATGAAGCTCGTGCGATGCTTTCGCACGCGCCCGCAAGCCCCGTAGGCTTGAAGAAGAATCTCGCGCAACAGGTCCGGCTCGCGCGTTTCCGAGACCAGGTAAAAGCACTCTTTCGGCCCCTTTTGGTCCGGCCTTTTATAGAAAACAAGCTGCCCTTCCTGTGAGGAAAGCGTCCGCAATTTGAGCCGCCCATTCGGACAAAGGAAAAAAGTGTCGTCCTGATCCTTCTCTTCCGGCCCCCGGTCCGCCAGCGCTTTCACCTTGGGCAAAAGAGCCTCCACGCTTTCGATCCTCGCCTTGATCTCGATGTTCCGCGCCATAAACGCCTCCTTGGCTGCCTGGTAAGGTTAACGCCTGCCCCGCAAATAATTAGGAAACCCTGTACCGGAGCCGCCTGGTGCTTTAGAACGGACCCAAGCCGCAAGTTTTTATCAAAGGAACTTTCCATGCAACCGGTTTGTTCGGGACATTATTTTCGGGTTTACGGCCTCGTCTTAAACAAAAGAGGCCAAGAAGTTCAACTGGAGAAGAGAGGATTCTGGACCCCTCTTTTGGTCCGGGACGGGATGCTTTTCGTCAACGTCGGCGCGTTAAGATATCCGGCCCATTGGTTCGTCGATACCCATGCGCCTTGTTCGCCGAAAAGGATTCCCGGCCTTGAGATTCTCTCGGATGAAGGAGACAAACCGCTCCAGCTTCCGTTTATAAACGAAGAAGACTTCGCCCAAGCGGCGCAGAATCAGGAAGTGGAAGGCGTTATTAATCTGCTTCCCTTTCAAGAAGCGGCGCTAAGCAAATTTCAAAGAGGGGATCCCGCCCCGAAATAAAAAACCCGCCGGTTCGCACCGGCGGGCTTTTTTCGCTCAAAAGATCGGCTTACTTCTTCTCGGCCTTTTCCGGCGCCTTCATCGGCGAACCGTCGATGTTGAAACGCTCGATCTTAGCCTTTTCGACCATTTCCTCGACCATCTTCTGAACCATCTCCTGCCCGACCTGGTTGGTGATCTGATCCTTCACCTCGGCCAAAGGCGGCGGCGAGGATTTGCGGCGGTCCTCGACCTTGATGATGTGATAGCCGAAGTCGGTCTTGACCGGCTCCTTGCTCAGCTCGCCGACCTTCATGCTGAAAGCCGCCTCGGCAAAGGGCTTAACCATCGCGCCGCGCGTGAAATAGCCCAGATCGCCGCCCTGCTTGGCCGAGCCGGTGTCCTTGGACATCTCGCTGGCCAGCTTGGCGAAATCGGCGCCGCCTTCGACCTTTTTCAGGACGTCCTTGGCCTCGGCCTCGGTCGGGACCAGAATATGGCGGGCGCGCACTTCGTCTTCAGGCTTGAACTTGGCGGCCAGCTCGTCGTACCGGGCCTTGATCTTGGCTTCGGTGATCTTGGGCTGCACCGTCTTGCGAACATAGACGTCCGCGACGATCTGCGCCTCGGCTTCCTTCAGGCGATCCTTCACTTCCTTGTCGTTCTGAAGCTTTTCGGCATAGCCCTTGGCCGAGAGAAGCTTCGTCACGATCGCCTTTTCCAAAAGCTTCGGATAAAGAATCTGCGGCGGAAGCGCCTGGGCCTGCGGGCCCATGTTCTGAAGATCGCGGACGATTTCCGAACGGAGAATGGGGCTGCCGTTGACGCGGGCCACGACGGGATCGTCGGCAGCCTTGTCTTGAGCCAGCGCGGGAACCGCAAAAGCGCCCACAATCAGGGCGATAGCGGCGGCGCGAAAGAGTTTCGACATACGAGGGGTTCCTTCCTTTTGAAAAAGTTTAGGCCTAGGCCCGAATCTAAGGCCGGAATTGTGGCACGATTAGGGAGGATTGGAAAGAGAGGGGATCGAAGGCCTGGATTTAGAGAAGACCTCTAAACTCGCCTAAACACCAAACTGGCGTTGGTGCCGCCGAAACCGAAGGAATTGGAGAGGGCGACGTTAACCTTCCTTTCCTTCGCCTTGTGGGGAACAAGATCGATTCCCCGGCAGTTCTCGGAAACGTCGTCGAGGTTCAACGTCGGGGGAACGATCCCCGTTTCGATGGCTTTGAGACAGTAAATCGCCTCCACCGCGCCCGCCGCGCCGAGCAGATGGCCGACGGCGGATTTCGTCGAAGACATACTGACCTTGCCCGCCGCCTCGCCCAAAAGCCTTTTGACCGCGCCGACTTCGATCTCGTCGCCGAGCGGGGTCGAGGTGCCGTGCGCGTTGACGTAATCGACGTCTTCGGGGCCGATCCCGGCGCGTCGCAAGGACATCTTCATCGCGCGATAGCCGCCGTCGCCGTCCTCGGCAGGGGCCGACATATGATAGGCGTCGCCCGAAAGGCCGTAGCCGATCAGCTCGCCGTAAATCTTCGCGCCGCGTTTTTGGGCGTGTTCGTACTCTTCCAAAACCACCACGCCCGCGCCCTCGCCCATCACGAAGCCGTCGCGGCCCGCATCGAACGGGCGCGAAGCCTTTTCCGGCGTTTCGTTATAAGAGGTCGAAAGCGCCTTCATGGCGCAAAAGCCTGCAATGCCGACCCGGCACACAGCCGCCTCAGCCCCGCCCGCGACCATCACATCGGCGTCGCCGAGCGCGATCAGCCGCGCGGCGTCGCCGATGGAATGCGAACCCGTGGCGCAAGCCGTGACGACCGAATGGTTCGGCCCCTTCAGGCCGTATTTGATGGAAACCTGCCCCGAAGCGAGATTGATGAGCGAGCGCGGAATGAAAAAAGGAGAAACGCGGCGAGGCCCTTTTTCATGAAGCACGATAGAAGTTTCGTAAATCTCGTTAAGCCCCCCGATCCCGGAGCCGATCAGAACGCCCGCGCGCTCCCTTTCTTCTTCGGTTTCCGGAACATAACCGCTGTCTTTCATGGCCTCGGCGGCGGCGGCCAGAGCGAAATGGATAAAAACATCCATCTTCTTCTGGTCTTTCGGCTCGACGACCGCGCCGATGTCGAACAGACCCTCGCCCTGCCCGCGAGGCACCTGCCCCGCGACCTGGGAAGCCAGATCGGAAACCTCGAACCCCGCGATTTTTGCGATACCGCTCTCGCCCGCCGTCAGCCGACGCCAATTCACATCGACGCCATAGCCGAGCGGCGAGAGCATCCCAAGGCCCGTAACGACAACTCGTCTCATGTAAGCTCTGTCCTTTTGGGGCAGAAGGCGAAAGGCCCTCTTTTAGGCCTTCTTCGCATTGATGAAATCAACCGCGTCCTTGACGGTGATGATTTTCTCGGCGGCATCGTCAGGAATCTCGATCCCGAACTCCTCTTCGAAGGCCATGACAAGCTCGACCGTGTCCAGGCTGTCGGCGCCCAGATCGTCAATGAAGCTGGCGTTTTCCGTGACTTTCGCGGCATCGACGCCCAAATGTTCGACGACGATCTTCTTCACGCGTTCTGCGATATCGCTCATGATCCCAAAGCCTTCTGTTGTTGACTGATTGCTCATCCGCCGCAAGGGCCTTCCCTGGACCGCAGACGCCGAGAACGACCCCGACATCGCGGCGGGAATCGCCCCCGCTCAGGAGGCTCTTTCTCTATGCCGCAGCAAAGCGGCTGTCCAGAAATTTAATATGTCGCGTCCAATTTTTTTGTTAACCTTTATAAGCTTTTTTTCTTAATTTATCGCAAAATAAAAGAGTTATTCCTTTTTCGCCTCTTGCTCCTTCGCTTCTTCCTGGGCGGCGTGACGCGCATGGAAATAACGCAAAACGGCCACAAGAAGGAAGAGTCCCAAAACCGCGATCATCAGGTTGCGGACCTCGAAATTGACGGATTCCTCGTCCCCGAAGCCGAAACGCTCTATGATGTCGCCGAACAGGTACCCGCCGCCGCAGAAAACGAAAGACCACAGAAACGAAGCGACCATGTTCCAAAAGGCGAACCGCCGCCAGGAAAGCTGGCTCATCCCGCAGGCCAACGCGCTGACGTTCCTGACCCCGTACATGAAGCGATAGGACAAGATAAAAGACGTCGAATATTTCTCCAGAACGCCAAATACCTTTTCCAGTTTCGGGATCAACCGGGGATATTTCTTAACGACCTGTCGGCCGAAAAACCTGCCGACAAAAAAGAAAACCTGGTCGCCGAACATACTGCCCAAAGCGGCGCACAAAAACAGGATATGGACGTCCAAAAGCCCGCGCTGCGCGGCGAGCCCCGCAAAGATGACGAAGGTTTCACCCTCAAGCGCCGTCCAGATAAAGGTGATCAGATAGAAAAGATCGCCGTTTTCTTGAATGAGGCTGTTGATGTGTTCCATAAGAAGACCGGGGATCGAAAGTCGGGTTGCAGGGAAGTGATCCTGTTTCCCTCCCCCTGTCAATAAAAACCGAACCTCACTTAAACTCAATCTTCACGATCTCGTAAGTTTTGACCCCTTTAGGCGTGTTCACTTCCACGCTGTCTCCCCTGGCCTTGCCGATCAAGGCCCGCGCCAAGGGCGAAGTGACGGACAGGAATCCCTTTTTGATGTCGGACTCCTCCTCGCCCACGATCTGGTAGGTCGCCTTTTCGTCCGTGTCCTCGTCCACAAGGGTGACCGTCACGCCGAACATGACCGTATCGCCGGAAAGCTTGGAAACGTCGATCACTTCCGCACGGCCTATTTTGTCCTCAAGGTCCTGGATGCGGCCTTCGATAAAGCTCTGGCGCTCGCGCGCCGCGTGATATTCCGCGTTTTCGGACAGATCGCCGTGTTCCCGCGCTTCGGAGATGGCTTTAATAATGGCCGGACGCTCCACGGCGCGAAGATGCTTCAGCTCCTCTTCAAGCCGCTGGTATCCGGGCATGGTCATGGGGACTTTATCGGTCATGGGGCACCTTGCCTGCTGCGAAAAAACGAAAGCGCAAAAAGCCGCTTCCGTCCATCCGTCAAGACGTTGGAACGAAAACCGGGCAATCGTTAACGCTTTGAGGCTCTAAGATACGACTGAAGCGAAGAGACTTCAAGCGTTCCCCTCTGAAGGGCGCAAATGGCCTCTACCGCCGCCCTGGCGCCCGAAAGAACCGTGTAATGGGGTATCCGCTCCATAAGCGCCGTCCGGCGGATGCTGAAGCTGTCGGCCAGCGTCTGGGCGCCTTCCGCGGTGGTATTGATGACGAGTTGCACCTCGCCGTTAATCATCGAATCCACGATGTGCGGCTGCCCCTCGTGCACCTTGTTGACGCGGCGCACAGGCACGCCCGCCTCGGAAAGGGCCTTGGCCGTGCCACCCGTGGCGATCAGGCTGAAGCCCATCCCCACAAGCTTCTCCGCGAGAAGAACGGCCCCCTTTTTGTCGGCGTCCTTGACCGAGACGAAGCACACGCCCTTCAAAGGAAGCATGAGACCCGCCCCAAGCTGGGCCTTGGCGAAGGCACGGGCAAAATCGCGGTCAAGGCCCATGACCTCGCCGGTCGATTTCATTTCCGGCCCCAAGATCACGTCCACGCCGGGAAAGCGAGCGAAGGGGAAAACGGGCGTTTTGACGGCAATCCTGTCCGACGCCGCGCCCGGTTTTTCCTTTTTCAGAATCTCTTTCAGCTTTTCGCCCGTCATGACGCGGGCGGCGATCTTCGCGATGGGAAGCCCGATGGCCTTGGCGACGAACGGCACCGTGCGGCTGGCGCGGGGATTGACTTCAAGGATGTAAACTTCGCCGTTGATCGCGAACTGCACGTCCATCAGGCCGACCACGCCGATGGCCCGCGCGAGCGCCTCGGCCTGCCTTTCGATCTCCCTGACGATCTTGGGCGGCAGGGAATGGGGCGGCAAAGAACAAGAGCTGTCGCCCGAATGGATTCCCGCTTCCTCGATATGCTCCATGATGCCGGCGACGAAGACGTCCTTTTTGTCGGCCACGACGTCCACATCCACCTCGATGGCGTTTTCCAGATAGCGGTCGATCAGAACCGGGTTCTTGCCCGAGACGCGCACCGCCTGTTCGATATAGCGGCGCAGCGAATCCTTGCCATAGACGATTTCCATCGCCCGCCCGCCCAGAACGTAGGAAGGCCGGATGACGAGCGGGTAACCAACCTTTTCCGCGACCGCTTCCGCTTCCCTGGCGCTGTAGGCGAGGCCGTTGGCGGGCTGTTTCAGTTTGAGCTTTTTGAGCAGAACCTGGAACCGCTCGCGATCCTCGGCCAGGTCGATGGCGTCCGGCGAGGTGCCGAGAATGGGAATGTCGGCCTTTTGCAAGGCCTCGGCCAGGCGCAAAGGCGTCTGACCGCCGAACTGCACCATCACGCCGAGCAGCTTGCCCCTCCTTTGCTCCGCGCGGACGATCTCGATCACGTCCTCGCCCGTCAAAGGCTCGAAATACAGGCGATCCGACGTGTCGTAATCCGTCGAGACGGTTTCGGGATTGCAGTTGATCATGATGGCCTCAAAGCCCGCCGCACGCAAAGCCATCACGGCGTGAACGCAGCAATAATCGAACTCGATCCCCTGCCCGATCCGGTTCGGCCCGCCGCCCAGAATGATGACCTTTTTCTTGTTCGAAGGATGGGCCTCGCAGGATGAAGGATTATAGGCGTCGCCCGGCTCGTAGGTTGAATAAAGATAGGGCGTGAACGAAGCGAACTCCGCCGCGCAGGTGTCGATACGCTTGAAGACGGGCGCGACGTTCGCCTTGCGCCTCGCCAAAGCGACTTTTTCCTCGGTTTTGCCCGAAAGCTCGGCCAAACGGGCATCCGAAAAGCCCATGGACTTAAGCCGCAGCCAGCCGGCTTTGTCCTTCGGCAAACCCTTTTTCTTAACGTTTTTCTCCGCTTCGACGATTCCCTTAATCTGGCGCACGAACCAGGGATCGTATTTGCAGATGGCGCAGATATCTTCCGCGCTCATGCCGTGGCGCAGCGCCTGGGCGATCACAAGAACGCGGTCCGGCGTCGCTCTGGCGAGGGCGGCATGAAAGACCTTGATGTCCGCGTTTTCGTCCGCGACGGAGACTTCGTTCAGCCCCGTCAGGCCCGTCTCCAATCCGCGCAGGGCTTTTTGCAGGGATTCCTGGAACGTCCGCCCGATGGCCATCACTTCGCCGACGGATTTCATGGCCGTGGTGAGCGTCGGTTCGGTGCCGGGAAATTTCTCGAACGCGAAGCGGGGGATTTTGGTGACGACATAATCAATCGTCGGCTCGAAGCTGGCGGGCGTCACGCCGGTGATGTCGTTCTTAAGCTCGTCAAGCGTATAGCCAACGGCAAGCTTCGCCGCGATCTTGGCGATGGGAAAGCCCGTCGCCTTGCTGGCGAGCGCGGAAGAGCGGCTCACGCGCGGATTCATCTCGATCACCACCATGCGCCCGTCGTCCGGATTGATCGCGAACTGCACGTTCGAGCCGCCGGTGTCCACGCCGATCTCGCGCAGAACCGCGATGGAGGCGTCGCGCATGGCCTGATATTCCTTGTCCGTCAGCGTCAAGGCGGGCGCGACGGTTATGCTGTCGCCCGTATGAACGCCCATCGGATCGACGTTCTCGATAGAGCAGACGATGATGCAGTTGTCCTTGGCGTCGCGCACCACCTCCATCTCGTATTCTTTCCAGCCGAGGACGGATTCCTCGATCAAAACCTCGTGCACCGGGCTGACGGCCAGGCCGCCCGCGACGATCTCGGCATATTCCGTTTTGTTATAGGCGATGCCCCCGCCCGTCCCGGCGAGCGTAAAACTGGGCCGGATGATGGCGGGCAGACCGACTTCCTCCAAAGCTTCCTGCGCCTCCTCCATCGAATGGATGAGACGCGACCGGGGACTTTGCAGGCCGATTCGGTCCATCGCCTGGCGGAACAACAGGCGGTCTTCGGCCATTTCGATGGCTTCGCGCTTGGCGCCGATAAGCTCGATGTTGAGTTTCTTAAGCGTCCCGTCCTTCGCGAGCGCCATCGCGGTATTAAGCGCCGTCTGCCCGCCCATGGTCGGCAACAGCGCGTCCGGTTTTTCCTTTTCCAGGACCTTGGCCACCATCTCCGGCGTGATCGGCTCGATATAAGTCGCGTCCGCCAGTTCGGGATCGGTCATAATCGTGGCGGGGTTCGAGTTGATGAGGACGATCCGATACCCTTCCGCGCGCAACGCCTTGCACGCCTGAGCGCCCGAATAATCGAACTCGCACGCCTGGCCGATGACGATAGGCCCGGCGCCGATGATGCAGATGGATTTAAGGTCGGTACGTTTGGGCATGGAAAACTCAGGGGTCGGGGGTCGGGATTCGGGGATCGGGGAAAAGCCTGTTCAAAAACAGCGCAACTTCCTCGATTTTATCGGTCTTCATCTCTTGGTCCGGAAAGATGTTCAACCTCTCCAAAGGACCGAAGCAGATAAGCGACTTTTGGAACCGGACGGCCAGATTGTACTCGTTCAACGTTCCCACGCCGCCGGGAAGAAAAACGAGGGCTTCCGACGTCATCACATTCACATGATTGCGCGAAAGAGGCATCCCTTCGTAATTTTCATAAACGCCTAAAGGCGTATAAACGGGAATCTCAACGAACGGGTTGGGGTAATCCGGATTTGAGGATACGTATCGACCCTCGCCATCGGGTTTCGTCGGAATGACGCCCATCGTCCGCCCCTGCCGCTCTTTGACGCGGCAAAACGCTTCGGACACGGCTTCCATCGTCCCTGTCCCGCCGCCTGTCAACAGATGAAAGGCGTTCTCGGCCAGAAAACGTCCAAGCTGCGCCGTGAACGCTTCATGCTTTTCCGCGCGAGACCCCATGACGCCGATGATGGGAAGGCGGATCATCGAGATTCTCCTTTGGATTTAGAAATTTCTCTTCTCTCCAAACCGGCTATTAATCCGTTCAACATTCTCCCCGTAGCTGAAAAATCCTCCAGTAAAGAAGCCACTTCGCCATGCGTCGCATAACCGAGATTTTCGGCGATCATAAGTTGCGTTTCCACTTCGGCTACCGATCCGTAAGCAATGTTGGCGAACTTAATAAAATCCTTGGTCGTTCTTTTGGCATGGCCCTCCGCAATATTGGAGGGAACGGAAACGGCGGAACGTCGAATCTGGCTTGTTAAACCGTACAATTCCTCTCGCGGAAACTTCTTCGTCAATTTATAAATCTCCGTCACAAGCGCCATGGCCGTTTGCCAGACTTCCAAATCCTTATAGCTCCGGACGGTTTTCGCTCTCATTCCCCGACCCCCGAATCCCGACCCCCGACCCCCTCCTTCATCATCCCCACGAACCGCTCGAACAGATAATGCGCGTCGTGCGGACCCGGCGAGGCTTCGGGGTGGTATTGGACGGAAAAGGCGGGCTTGTCCTTCAGGCGAAAGCCTTCGTTGCTGCCGTCGAACAGGCTGATATGCGTGACTTCGGCGTTCCTCGGCAAGGTTTCGGGGATCACCATAAAGCCGTGGTTCTGGCTCGTGATCTCGACCTTGCCGGTTTGCAAATCTTTGACGGGATGGTTCGCGCCTCTGTGGCCGCGCGGCATTTTCGTCGTGCGCGCGCCGAGCGCGAGGCCCAGCATCTGATGGCCAAGGCAAATGCCAAACAGAGGAAGTCCTCTATCCAGCACCGCTTTGATGACCGGCACGGCATAAACGCCCGTCGCCGCCGGATCGCCCGGACCGTTGGAGAGAAACACGCCGTCGGGCTTGAGCGCAAAGATAGCTTCCGCCGAGGTCTGCGCCGGAACGACCGTCACGCGGCACCCGGCGCTGACAAGGCAGCGCAAGATGTTCCGCTTCGCGCCGTAATCGATGGCGACGACGTAAGAACGGGGGTCGGCGGTCGGGGATCGGGGGTCAGGGTTTTCTTTCCTTCCCCGACCCCCGAATCCCGACCCCCGGTCCCCTTCATAAAGTCCTTCCGTCCACTCATACCTCTCCCCGCACGTCACGTTCAGCGCCAGGTCCATGCCGTCAAGGCCGGGCCAAGCGGCGGCTTCTTTCTTGAGCGCGTCGAGATCAAACGCGCCGTCCGGCGCGTGGCAGATGACGCCGCTCGGCGCCCCGCCGTCGCGAATGCGCGCCGTCAGCGCGCGCGTATCGATGCCGGAAATGCCGATCAGCTTGTGCTTTTTAAGCCAGGCGTCGAAAGGCCCCAGCGCGCGCCAGTTGGAAGGCTCGGTGATATCCGCTCGCAAGATAAGCCCCCGCGCCGCCGGACCTTGCGTTTCGATGTCCACGTCGTTCACGCCCACATTCCCGATATGCGGAAACGTGAAGACGATCATCTGGCCTTCATAGCTAGGATCGGTCAGAATCTCCTGATACCCGGTCATGGAGGTGTTGAAGCATATCTCCCCCACCGTCCGGCCTTCTGCGCCGATTCCGTGGCCAAAAAAAACGCTCCCGTCTGCTAGAACCAGGAGCGCCGTGGGGCGAGGAGTCCGGGAATCGCGCAGTTTCGCTTTTTCCCGTTCTTTGACAGAGGGCTTCGGTGGCATGGCTTTTCCGGTTGATTCGAGATTTTTCCGCTCAAACGGGCCAGACTATGCCGAAACGCCCCCCGCTTTGCAAGATGGAAATGAAAAATAAACGGGCACGCCCGCTTGCGCAAACATGACGAGTTTCATAGAGTTACTCTTGTCTATCCATCGTCACTCCCGCGAAAGCGGGAGTCCCGTTTTCTTAATTTAGGAACAGACCATGCTCAGAGACGACATCACGAACGCCATGAAAGACGCCATGCGGGCCAAGGACGAGGCCACGCTCGGCGCCGTCCGTATGATCATGGCCAAGCTTAAAGACGCCGACATCGCCGCCCGCCCCTCAGGCAACGCAAACGGCATCAGCGACGAGCAGATCATGAGCCTTTTGCAGGGTATGGTTAAACAACGCCGCGAATCCATCGCGCTTTACGAGCAGGGCAAAAGGCAGGATTTGGCCGACAAAGAACGGGCTGAAATCGCGGTGATCGAGCGCTTCCTGCCCAAACAGATGGACGAAGCGGCCGTGAAAGAAGCCGTCGCCAAAGCCATCACGGCCACGGGCGCGGCCAGCGTCAAGGATATGGGCAAAGTGATGGGCGAGCTTAAGAAAGCCTATGCCGGACAAATGGACTTTTCCGCCGTCGGTCCCATCGTAAAAGGCCTCTTAGGGGGATAGGGTTAAACGCCCCCCGCGCCTAAACCGGGTTGGAGCTGAAACTGCCGGGAGCGGCCCAGCGTTGCCAAAGCTGTTTCCCGCGTAGGCGCCATCCCGTCCTGCACCATCTTTTCGGCCACATAAAGAAGGGAATAGGCTTTGACTTCGCCTAAAAGCGCGGCCAATTGCCAATTGGTCAGTCTCCTCTGGTCCTTCTCTAAAGTAACGATTCTTTCCCCAAGCTCAGAAGGCAACGTGCCCGGAACGCCCATACGGCGTACGAAAACGCCAACCTGGCCGAAATCGCAGTCGGAGACCGTTAATTTCAGGGAAGGAAGCGCTTGTTCATCTTTCGCGACGAGCGTCTGCGGAAGGAACGTAATTTCAAGATCGGCATCGGTCTTCCCTGCCTCCGACGGCCCCAGACAGTAGCCCTCCGTATCCATATCAGAGAGCATTCTTTCCCATTGTGTTCCGATGGCGGAAAAGAGGCCAAAGAGATACAACCTCTGGGCGCGCGGCGCGGGAAGCTCTTTTAGGCCGGACACCCGCCTGAAGATTTGTTCCTCAGCGGCTCTTAAGTCCTTTTCAAGCCGGGTAAGGCAGGTTTCCTCTATGGAGTCTGCGGCGAACGACTTCAATGACATGGTTTTCTCTCCTCTCCGGTTCTTCTTTATCGCCCTCATTATTTGACTTGAAGCAATGCGCGGGTACGCTACAACATCGGGGCTGAAAGTGAAATAAGGATTCTTGGTTAATGGCCTTTTCCCCCGCTTTTATGGATGAATTGCGCGCGCGGCTTCCTCTTTCGGAAATTGTGGGCAAGCGGATGCGCTTGGTCCGCGCGGGGCGGGAGTTTAAGGGCTGCTGCCCTTTTCACAAAGAAAAGACCCCCAGTTTTTACGTCAACGACGAAAAGCAATTCTATCATTGCTTCGGCTGCGGGGCGCACGGCGACATTATCGGCTTTGTGATGCGTCACGACCATTTGAGCTTTCCCGAAGCGGTCGAGGCGCTGGCCGCGCAGGCGGGCCTGGCCGTGCCGCAAGACACGCCGATAGAACGCGAAAAGTTCGATAAAGCCAAGCGGCTGCATCAGCTCCTTGAATGCGCGACGGTCTTTTTCGAAGATCAGCTTCGCGCCCCTGCCGGACGCGAAGCTTTGCTCTATCTACAGGGAAGAGGCCTTAGCGACGAAGCGATTGAGCGTTTCCGCCTGGGCTACGCGCCCCCTGACGCGCAGGCAATCATCCGCAAACTACAGGCCGAAAATTTCAATCTTGACGAGATGTTAGAGGTCGGTCTTATTAAGAAATCTGAAGACCGTCCCGACCATTACAGCTTTTTCAGAAACCGCGTTATCTTTCCGGTCGGCGACCGGCGCGGGCAGATCGTCGCCTTCGGCGGACGGGTCCTGGGCGAAGGCGAGCCGAAATACCTCAATTCGCCCGATCATCCCCTTTTCCACAAAGGCCACTTGCTTTACGGCCTTTCCCGCGCCCGCGCCGCCATCGCTCAGGGCCAGCCTCTCATCGTCGTGGAAGGTTATATGGACGTGATCGCGCTGGCGGAGGCCGGATATATCGGGGCGCTGGCGCCGCTGGGCACCGCCCTGACGGAAGACCAACTCGTCCTGCTCTGGCGGCTTTTGCCGCCGCCGGACGCCCGCGATCCCGCGCGGGATTACAGCCCCGTTCTTTGCTTCGACGGCGATAGCGCGGGCCTGCGCGCCGCCGCGCGCGCGGCGGATCGCGCTTTGCCTCTTTTGACCGCCGCGCAAACGGTCCGCGTCGCTTATCTTCCCCCCGGCGAGGATCCGGATTCGCTTCTGCGCAACCAGGGCCGCGCCGCCATGCAAGCCGTTTTGGACCAGGCAAAACCCATGGCCGATATGATCTGGGACCTGACGATGGAGGGCCGCCGCCTGCAAACGCCCGAAGACCGGGCCGCCGCCCAGCGCGCCATCCGGCAAAAAATCGCCCTGATCCGCGACGAACCTTTGCGCCGTCTGTATCAGGACGATATTGAAAAGCGCCTGGCCGCTCTTTTCCATTGGCCAAGCCAGGAGGAGACGCCTTTCGTCCGCAAAGAAAAAAGGGTAAGGACCGGGCGCCCCTTTGCCTTTGCCCCCGCCCCGCCCCGCAGGCAACCTGTCAGCGCCCAATATTTGCGCGAAAAGGTCCTTTTGGCGCTTATGGTTAATCATCCGGCCCTTTATGCGGAATTCGGAGAGGATTTGGCTCGGACGGATTTTTCCAGCCCCGATCTGGAGGCCCTGCGGCAACAGGTCGTGGCTCTTTTCGAATCCGCATCGAACGAAACTCTTGACGCGGCGGAGGTTTATCGCCAACTCTCCCAAGGGAGCGGCGCGAAACTGGCGGATATTTTCGGCGAAGGAACCTATGTCCATGCCGGTTTCGCACGGCAGGATCGTCCGTTGGCGCAGGCGCGTCAAGGGTGGAAATCTATCTGGAACAAATATTTGCTGGAGCAGCTTCAGACCGATCTTCAAGAAGCGACGCGCCTGTGCAGGCAAGCGCCGACGGATTCGAATCTGGCGCGACTGATGGCCCTGCGCGAACAGGCCGAAGCGCTGAGTCGCGAGACGGCAAACCAGGAGGCCGCTCTGGAAGAGGAAGATTTCGCCGGACGTACATCGTAGGGAAGCAAGCGAGAGTTCAACATGGCTCAGAAGACCGTCTCAAGGAAAACTGTGAAGAAAAAGACTCCCGCGCCCAGGGCGTCTTCTTCCAAAAGCGCGTCGAAAAGCGCGAAGCCCAAAAGCCCCACTAAAAAGGCGGCGCTCAAACCCGCGCCCAAAAAAGCCGCGCCCGTAAGGCCCGAAAAGAAAAAAGCCGCGACGCCCGCCAAGGCGGTCAAAGATAAGGCCGCGAAACCGCTCCCGAAGCCTGCCGCGCCCGCACCCAAGTCCGACGCCAAAGAACAGCCCGCGCCGCCGAAGGCGAAACCCCTGCCCCTCCTTTCCGGTCTGCCTTCGGAAGCCCCGCCGGGAGACCATAAGGGGGAAGAGCCCATCATCGATTCCTCGTCCGAAGCCGTCAAAAAAATGCTTCGACGCGGCAAGGAACGCGGCTACGTCACCATCGACGAGATCAACGCCGCCTTGCCGCAGGATAAGATCAACTCGGACATGATCGAAGACACGATGGCGATCCTTTCCGAAATGGGGATCAACGTCATCGAGGCCGAGGACGAAGAAACGGCGCCCAAGGCCGAAGAATCCGCCGAGGAAGGCCCGGAGGAAGAAGCCAAAGGCAACGTCGAGGAATCCGAAGTCGGGCGTACGGACGATCCCGTCCGCCTTTACCTGCGCGAGATGGGCACCGTCGAGCTTTTGAGCCGCGAAGGCGAAATCGCCATCGCCAAGCGCATCGAGGCGGGCCGCGAGATGATGATCGGCGGGATTTGCGAATCCCCGCTGACCATCACCGCGCTTTTAAGCTGGCACGACGCGCTGAACGAGGGCAAAATTCTCCTGCGCGACGTCATCGACCTTGAAGCCACCTACGGCGGCGCGCCGAGCGCCGAGGGCGATATGCTCGACGAGGGCGCCAGCGTCGAAGCCGAAGAGGCGGAGGAAGGCGTATCCAGCGACGAGGACGGCGACTTCGAAGGCGACGACGAGGAAAACCTCTCCCTCTCCATGCTGGAGGAAAAGCTTCGCCCGCAGGTGATGGAGACGTTCGAGAAGATCGCCGCCACCTACGCCAAGCTTTCGCGCCAGCAAAGCCAACGCCACGCCGCGCTGCAAAAGGGGGAGAAAATCTCGCCCGCCTCGGACAAAAAGTTCGAGCAGACGAAAGAGGACCTTGTTGACCTTGTCCGCACGGTCCGCCTCAACAACCATCGCATCGAACAGCTCGTCCAGCAGCTTTACACGCTCAATCGCCGCCTGCTCGGCATCGAAGGCCGCCTCCTGCGCCTGGCCGCCGACAGCGGCGTAAAGCGCGAGGATTTCCTGGCCCGCTACACCGGACACGAGCTGGACCGCAACTGGCTGCAGGACGTTTTCAATCCCAAGCCCGCCCCCAAGAAAGAGGCCAAGACGGGCAAGGATAAAGAAGCCAAGGATAAGGCGCCGCCCGCGCCGGAAACGAAAGCCGTCGCGCCGAACGTCAAAGCCTGGACGAAGTTCGTCGAACGACACGAGGGCGAGACGGAACGCCTGCGCTCTGAAATCTCCTCCATCTGCGAGGAAGCGGGCCTGCCGCTCGAAGATTTCAAGCGCATCGTCATGACGGTGCAAAAAGGCGAGCGCGAATCCAGCCGCGCGAAAAAGGAAATGGTCGAAGCCAACCTGCGCCTCGTCATCTCCATTGCCAAAAAGTACACGAACAGGGGCTTGCAGTTCCTCGACCTGATCCAGGAAGGCAATATCGGCCTTATGAAAGCCGTCGAAAAGTTCGAATACCGGCGCGGCTATAAGTTCTCGACCTACGCGACCTGGTGGATAAGACAGGCCATCACGCGCTCCATCGCCGATCAGGCGCGCACGATCCGCATTCCCGTCCACATGATCGAGACGATCAACAAGCTTGTGCGCACGAGCCGCCAAATGCTCCACGAAATAGGCCGCGAGCCGACGCCCGAAGAGCTGGCGGAAAAGCTGCATATGCCGCTGGAAAAGGTCCGCAAAGTCCTGAAAATCGCGAAGGAGCCGATCTCGCTTGAAACGCCCATAGGAGACGAGGAAGACTCGCACCTCGGCGACTTCATCGAAGACAAGAACGCCATCCAGCCGCTCGACGCCGCCATTTTGGGCAATTTGCGCGAGACGACGACGCGCGTTCTCTCGACGCTCACCGCCCGCGAAGAGCGCGTTTTGCGTATGCGCTTCGGGATCGGGATGAACACGGACCACACGCTGGAGGAAGTCGGCCAGCAATTCTCGGTCACGCGCGAACGCATCCGCCAGATCGAAGCCAAGGCGCTGCGCAAGCTTAAGCATCCCTCGCGCTCGCGCAAGCTGAGAAGCTTTTTGGATACGTGAGAGGCGAGACGCCGGGAAACAGCGGTGTTTTTTGTTATCCCCGCCTCCGAAACGCCATATATTCCGCTCCCCTTCCCGCCGCGCGGGCTTTTTGCTCGTAGCGCGTCTGCACCCAGCCTGCGGGCGGCGCCGAGGAATCGTACAGACATTCGAACGAAGGATGGGCGCCGGTATGCTCGCGCATCCAGGCGGCGAGCGGCGGCACGTCGGTCGCCAAAATCAGTTCGCCGCCGGGTTTCAAAACGCGCGCAAGGCGCGGCAGGTTTTCGGGGCCGATGAAGCGCCGCTCATGGTGCCGCTTTTTCGGCCACGGATCGGCGAACAAAACAAAGCACTTTTCCAGGCAGGCGTCCGGCAGCGCGTCCAAAAGAATCCGCGCGTCGCCCGGATGAATCCGGACGTTCTCAAGTTTCCCGTCCTCGATATGCACAAGCAGCGAGGCCACGCCATTGATGAAAGGCTCGCAGCCTAAGAACAAAACGTCCGGGTGCGCCGCCGCCTGCGCGGCCAGATGCTCGCCGCCGCCGAAGCCGATTTCGAGCCACGTCCTCCTCCCCTCGATGGAGGAGGACTTGACTTCCACCTTCGGCAAAAGCTCGTCCATAAGCCTTTGGCGACGGGCGCTGAGCGGCCTGCCCTTACGACGGCCGAAGAGCTTGGGCTTCCGTTCTTCCTGGACCACGGCCTTACAGATTGTACGCCCGCTTGAGTTCCGGCACGAGGTCCAGAGCCTCCCACGAGAAATGGCCGTCGTCGTCCG
This sequence comes from uncultured Rhodospirillaceae bacterium, assembly GCA_964652235.1. GTDB lineage: Bacteria > Pseudomonadota > Alphaproteobacteria > UBA9219 > UBA9219 > CAZZDK01. The sequence continues at coordinate 72,103 of CAZZDK010000006.1, read as the reverse complement.
GATTGCGTCCGAAATGCCCGAAGGACGAGGTCTTCTTGTAGATAGGCCGGTTCAGCCCCAGCTTCTTGCGGATCGCGCGAGGGGAGAAATCGACCAGCTGGCGAATGACGTCCACGATATTGTCGTCGTCCACATGGTTCGTTTCGTGCGTGCTGACGTAAATCGACAAGGGCTGCGAGACGCCGATCGCGTAGGCAAGCTGGATCGTGCAGCGATCCGCGATTCCAGCCGCGACGACGTTCTTCGCGACATAACGGGCCATGTAGGCCGCCGAACGGTCCACCTTCGTCGGGTCTTTGCCGGAAAACGCGCCGCCGCCGTGGGGCGCCGCGCCGCCGTAGGTATCGACGATGATCTTGCGTCCCGTCACGCCCGTATCGCCGTCCGGTCCGCCGATGACGAAGCGGCCCGTCGGATTGACGTAGAAATATTTCTCTTCGCACATCCATCCCTCAGGCAACGCCTTAAGGACATAGGGGCGCACGAGTTCCTTAACCTCGGCCTGGTCGATCTTTTCGTCGTGCTGCGTCGAAACGACGATGCGCGAAGCGCGGACGGGCTTGCCGTCCACATATTCGAGCGTCACCTGGCTTTTCGAATCCGGCCCCAAGAGCGGCAGCTTGCCCGCGTGGCGGTCTTCGGAAATATGGCGCAGAATGTTATGCGCCAACGTAATCGGCGCGGGCATAAAGTTCGGCATATCGTTGCAGGCGTAACCGAACATGATCCCCTGGTCGCCCGCGCCCTCGTCCTTGTTTTCCGAGGCGTCAACGCCCATCGCAATGTCGTCGGACTGGGCGTGGACGTAAATCTGCACGTCGGCCCATTGATAATGAAAGCCTTTCTGGGCGTAGCCGATTTCGCGAACGGCTTCGCGGGCCGCGTGTTCCATTTCGACCGGCGTAATATGGCCGGGACCCCGCACCTCGCCCGCGATCACGATGCGGTTGGTCGTTGCCAGAGCCTCTATAGCCACGCGGCTGTGAGGGTCTTCTTTCAGGAAAAGATCGACGATGGAATCGGAGATTCGGTCGCACACCTTATCGGGATGGCCTTCGCCAACGGACTCGGAAGTAAAGGAAAAGTTCTTGCGTTTGCTGGTCATGTTCGTTCCCCGTTTGTTTGGGTTTTGCTTAAGAGGTCGGCGATTCCAGCACGATCCGTTTCCCGGATCAAGACGATAGTTAACGGAAAAGAAAGGGCTTCGGTTGTTTATTGTAGCTTCCCTGGGCGCGCACTCAATTGAAAGATATTGAGGCGAAAACCAAGGGTTTCGAGAACCGGAGCGCAGCGTATGTTAAAATACGCGAGCGCCGGAAGCGCAGAAACCCTTGGTTTGCAGCCCAATAGATTTCGATTGGGCCGCGCCCCATGCCGCATCATGACATTGGCCTCCTTTCGACGCTTGTCGTCAGTCTCGTCGCCGCTTTTATCGGCGGCCTGGCCGTCCGTTCTATCGGCTTGCCCCCCTTGATCGGTTACTTGCTTGCGGGTGTTTCCATCGGCCCCTTTACGCCGGGGGTCATCGCCAATCAGGAAGTCGCCAGCGAGCTGGCCGAGATAGGCGTGGCGCTTTTGCTTTTCAACATCGGTATGCATTTTTCCTTCAAGGACCTTTTCAGCGTACGCAAAATCGCCATCCCCGGCGCTTTTTTCCAGGTCGCGACAACGACGGCGGTCGGCGCTTTCGCCGCCTCCTGGATTTTGGAAAGCCGTCCGGCCTCTTCCATTACCGTCGGCCTGGCGCTGGCCATCGCCAGCACCGCCGTGGCCACGCGCATCCTGACCGAAAAAAGGCAGATTAACGCCCTGGCCGGACGGATCGCCTTGGGCTGGCTCGTCGTGCAGGACCTGATCGTCATTTTCGCGCTGGTTCTGCTGCCTATTCTCGGCTCGGTGGGCGGGGCCGCGCCGCGCGACCTTTTGGCCTCCCTCGCGCAAACCCTTCTCCAGGTCACGGGATTCGTCGTCGTCATGCTCTTCGGCGGCCGACACGTGATCCCGGCGCTTCTCAATTATGTGGCCCGCAGCGGCTCGCGCGAGATGTTCACGCTGGCCGTCGTCGTTATGGCGCTGGGCATCGCTTATGGCGCGGCTCTTCTCTTCGGCGTTTCTCTTGCGCTGGGGGCTTTTTTCGCAGGCATCGTGATCGGCGAAAGCGACATGAACCATCATGCCGCCTCCGAAGCCCTGTCCATGCAGCAGATTTTCACGATCCTGTTTTTCGTCTCGATCGGTATGCTGTTCGATCCCTTCATCATTCCGCAAAAATTGTTTGAAATTCTCATCTTCCTGGGGACCATTATCCTGGGAACAGGCTTTTTAACCTTCATCCTGCTTGTTTTCATGAGGGTTCCTTTGCACGCGGCGGCGCTTGTCGGCGCCTCGTTCTGCCAGATCGGCGAGTTCTCCTTCGTCTTAAGCGCCTTGGGCTTCCAAAACGGCCTCTACGGCGCGGCGGAACGGGATTTGATCGTCGCCGTGGCTCTTCTTTCGATTATCGTCAATCCCTTGATCCTGACCCTTTCTCTGCGCGCCTCCCGCTGGGTCAACGAATCTCCGCGCCTGGCCCGATACCGCCGCACTTTTGTCGAAAAAGGCGAGATTTTCCCCGAAGAACTGGGCGAGCACGCCATCCTTATCGGCTTCGGACGGGTCGGAAGCATCGTCGCCAAAGCTTTGCGCGAAGAAGGCCTGCCCTTCGTCGTTATCGAATCCGACAGGAACCTGACCGAGCGGATCCGAAGAAACGGCGAGACGGTCATTTACGGCGACGCCTCGCGCGAAGCGGTCATCGCGGCGGCCCATCCCGACCGCGCGCGGCTTTTGATCGTCACGATTCCGGACTCTTACGTCGCGCGGCAAGTTATTCGCCAGGCGCAAAAGGCCAACCCTTCCGTTGAAATCGTCGTCCGCACCCATTCGGACGAAGAAGCCCGCCTGATGGCCAAGATGGGCGTGGGTCTTGCCATCATGGGCGAAAGGGAAATCGCCTTCGGAATCGCCCATTACGCCTTGCAGAAACTCGACGTCGATCCCGAGAAAACCCGCGAGACAATAGGGAATCTAAGAAAGGATATTTACGGACTGGAACAGACGACCTCTCAACCGGAAAGCATTCTACCTATTTGATAAACAACAAGAAACACCCTTGTCTTTGGGGCGCTTTTTTTTCGATTATTCGGCTCCCCGTAACGTTTATTCATATTTTGTTAAATGGGTTCTTGTAGCGTAGGCTCACGGTGGAACGCGTTTCCAACAGACAACCCAAGGAGAAGAAAGAATGTTTACCCGTTTTCTGAAAGAAGAAGGTGGCGCAACGGCCATTGAGTACGGCCTCATCGCCTCTCTGATCGCCGTGGCTATTATCGCTGCGGTCGGCCTTGCTGGCGACCAAATCGCCGGCGTGTTCGGCACGGTCACCAACAGCTTGAACGCCGGCTAATTTCAAGCTGCAGAAACAGAAAACGGGGGGCGGGAGGCTTTCCGCCCCTCGTTTTTTGCGTCCGTTCCCGCGAGCCGTTCACCTCCTGTTAATAACCCTGCCGCATACTGCTTTCTCTTTTCGCGCCAAGGGGATACCCATGAAAGCGGAGATGTGGTCTCAACTCACTTTGGCCCTGGCCGGGGCCGTCACGGTTTTCGCGGCGGTCAGCGACGCGCGCGCCTTCCGTATTCCGAACTGGACGTGTCTTCTCCTGGTTCTTTTGTTTCCGCTTTTCGTCTGGCTCTCGCCCGCCGCCGTGGCATGGGAAAAACATTTGCTTATTTCCGCCATCGTTTTTACCTTTGGTTATGCGCTTTATGCTAAAAGGCTGGCGGGCGCTGGCGACGTGAAACTGCTTGCGGCGCTTAGTCTTTGGGCAGGTCCTTCCTTCGAAGGAACGCTTCTTGTCGTCACCGCCCTTGCGGGCGGAATTCTCAGTTTGGGTATCGGCGCTTTGATTTTTGTGCGGCACAGGCTGTCCCGATCGACGGAACCTTTGTCGCTGACGCGGGTACCCATCCCCTACGGCGTGGCCATCGCCCTCGGCGGGCTGTCCGCGCTGCTTCTTCTGTCCCGCCCGGACCTTTCGGGTTAAGGAGTTTCGACGATGCCTACACGAAAAATAGCTCTTCTAGTCGTGGCGCTCCTGATCGCGGGCGGAACCGTTCTTTTGGCGCGAAGCATTCTCTCAGGCGGCGGCGAACCGAGCGAACGTCGCGCCGCCAAAGTGGGACATGAAATTCTCGTGGCGACGAAGGATCTGCCCGCAGGCACGATCCTCAAGGATTCCGACATCGAATGGTACCCCTGGCCCGCCGAAGGAAAGACCGACAATTACGCGGTGAAGGGACAGACGGACAAGGCCGCCTATATCGGCAACGTCGTCCGCTACGGCATGAGAGCGGGCGAGCCGATCGTCGTCGGGCGCGTCGTCAAACCGGGACAGAGCGGCTTTATGGCGGCGGCGCTCGCGCCGGGCATGAGAGCCATTTCGATTTCCACCTCCGCCGTGGCGGGCGTAGCGGGCTTTATCTTTCCGGGAGACCATGTGGACGTGATCGTCACGCGCCAGATCGGCGGGCGCGGCGGCACGGAGGGCGGCGCAACAAGAAAAGTCAGCGAGACGATCTTGCGTGACGTGCGCGTTCTCGCGCTCGACCAACGCATGGACGACCAGGCGACCACGCCCAAAGTCGCCCAGACCGCAACGCTCGAAGTGACGGGCAAGCAGGCCGAAACCGTGGCGCTGGCGGGAGAAATGGGAACCTTGTCGTTGGCCCTGCGCAGCATCGCGCGGGACATCCCCCAAAACGAAAAACCGGCGACCGCCGCAGGCGCGGATTCCATCGTCCTGAACGAAGATTCCCCTCCCGGCCTGACGTGGGACAGCGACGTGAGCAGCGCCTTTCTGCCCTCGCCGTCCAACCGCACGGGCCTGGTCCAGAAAATCACGGTCATCCGAGGCAAGGAGGTTTCGGAATCCGTTTATGACTTGACCTCTCCGGAAGGAAACGAATGATGCGCGCGCGCCCCCTCCCCTCTTTGCGTTCCTTCGTCTCGCTCGTTCTCGCGGCGGGGTTTTTGCTCTCTTCGCCCGCCGCCCCCTGGGCCGCGACGGCGGAAAAGATTCAGGCGATGGACATCGCCCGCGCCGCCGTCAGATCCGTGCCGCGCCCTCTCGGCGTCGCCGTGGACCGAAGCGAGGTCGTGGAGATCGAAAAACCGGCCTCGACCGTTTTCATCGCCAATCCCGAAGTGGCCGACGTGCAGATCGTGACGCCCACCCGCGTCATGGTCTTCGGCAAGAAGCCGGGTGAGACGACCCTGATCATCAGCGACGACGCAGGCGCCGTTCTTTCGCACCGGACGGTCGTCGTGAAGCCGGACGTTTCGGAACTTGAGCGGACCTTGCGCGCCATTTCTCCCGACAGCGCCATTCGGGCCGAGGCGGTTCCGAACGGCCTGATCCTCTCCGGCGAGGCCCCTAGCGCCGCCGTCGTCGAAGAGGCGCGGCGCATCGCGGCCCGCTTTGTGCCGAAGGAGTCGAGCGACATCATCAACCGCATCAAGGTGCGCGCCAACGACCAGGTTCAGATCAAGGTTCGCTTCGCCGAGGTTTCGCGCGACGTGGATAAGCGCTTCGGAATCGATTGGGAGGCCATGGGCAATATCGGCAGCTTCGCCGTCGGCCTGGCCACGGGCGCGGATTTCTATACGGCGGGCAAGGCCATCGCGCGAACGAAGCTCGGCGACGCCACGAACGACGCGATTTACGGCAATTTCACCAACAGCCACTTCAACATCAACGGCATGATCGACGCCCTCGCCCAGGACGGTTTGGTGACGATTTTAGCCGAACCTTCGCTCACGGCGCTTTCGGGCGAAACGGCCAGCTTCCTGGCAGGCGGCGAATTCCCGGTTCCGGTGCCTCAATCGCAGGACACCATCACGATCGAATGGAAGCAATACGGCGTCTCTCTGGCCTTTACGCCCACCATCATCGGCGAGAACCGGATCAACCTGCACGTCCGCCCCGAAGTCAGCCAGCTTTCCGGCGTGGGCGCGATCACGCTCAACAATGTCGAGGTGCCCGCGCTGACCACCCGCCGCGCCGAAACGACGCTGGAGCTGAACAGCGGGCAGAGCTTCGCGCTCGGCGGCCTGCTCAACAACCAGCAGACCCAATCCATCGACAAGTTCCCCTTCCTGGGCGACATTCCGATTTTGGGGCCCCTCTTCCGCTCGTCGCGCTTTCAGAACAACGAGAGCGAGCTGGTCATCATCATCACGCCCTATATCGTCAAGCCCGCCAGGCAGGAAAAGTTCGCCCTGCCGACGGACGGTCTCAGCCCGCCTTCGGATGGAGACTTCTTTTTCGGTATGAGACGCACGAACAGCGACAAGAGCGCCCGCCCATTGACGGGCCAGCCCCGCGCCGTGAAGGTCGAAGACGTTCCCTTTGATAACGTGCCGGAGCCCGTTCCCGCCGCCGCGCCGCGCGCGGCGGTTCAACCGGCCGCTTCGGCAGCGCCGCTGGCAGCAGCGCCGATGTCCACGCCTGCGGCGACGCCCAAACCTTTGGTCCAGAAATCTTCTTCGCCGTCCGCCCCCACCGGTCCGGGCGGGTTCATCATGGAGTGACGCCATGCGTTTAACCTGTCTTTTTCTCGCGCTTCTCGGCGTTTCCCTGGCGGGGTGCGGCTCTCCCGGAACGAGCCAGGATTACAGAATCCGGCTGGTGCCCGCGCCCGATGGCAAGGGCATGGTCGCGATCCCGCCGGAATGCCCAAGCTGGAACGATGTCGATCTGGGCGATCCGCAGGACAACGTGCCCTGGCCTACCTTCGGTTGCGCTACGGCGGTCAATCTGGCGGCGCAGGTTGATCGTCCTGAAGATTTGATCGAAGGCGAGGATATGGGTCCGCCGGACGCCATCGCGGCCTCGGCGGCCATTTCGCGCTATCAGGCCGGAAAAACGACGCCTCTGATTGATCCGGGTTTGGATTCGCCCAGGAAAACGGAACGCGACGAAGACAAACGCATAGGCGGCGGCGCGCTTAAATAACTTTTGGATTGAAGAAAATGGGTATGCACAGCGAGTTCATGGCTTTCGTAAGCGACGAAGAAACCGCCGTTTCCGTCCGGGAATGGGCGCAAAAGCAGGGTTTTCCCATGGATTCCGTCCGGATCGGCAGCCCCGATCTTTTCTCGAATCTCCTGGAATCCGACCCGCCGCCCAAACTGGCCATCGTGGATTTCGACGGGCAATTGCAGCCCATTCAGGTCGCGGCGCGGCTCGTGAGCCTGTGCGGCCCCGCCTGTCACCTGATCGCCGTCGGCAGCGCGAACGACGTTCCCCTTTACCGAGGGATGTTGGCTTCCGGCCTTTCGGATTATCTGGTCAAGCCTCTCACGCCCGAGCTTTTGACCCAGGCGATGTTGGGCGCTACCCGCGAACGCGGCGCCGACGGAACCGCTGCCCCCAAGGAAGCCAAATCCATTGTCTTTCTCGGCGTTCGGGGCGGGCTGGGCACGTCCACCGTCGCGACCAACGTCGCCTGGCTGCTCGCGCACGAAATGAAGAAAAAGACCGTTCTGATCGATCTGGACCTTCAATACGGCACGAGCGCCCTGGCGCTGGACCTTGAGCCGGGACACGGCCTGCGCGACATCGTGAGTTCGCCGCAACGCGTGGACGGCCTGATGATCTCCGGCGCCATTGTCCCCGAAAGCGACAACCTCGCCGTCCTGAGCGCCGAGGAAACCATCGAGGACCAGATTCATGTGGACCCCGGCGCGATCGCCGCTCTTCTAAGAGAGATGCGCCTGACCTATCAGGCCGTCGTCGTGGACCTGCCGCGCCACCTGGCGGCGGCCCAGAAGCGCCTTTTAGCGACAGCGCATGAAATCGTTCTCGTCACCGAAATGTCGTTGGTCGGTATCCGCGACACGCTGCGTTTGCGCACGATGATCAAGGGTCTCGGCTCCACGGCGCGGATCACGCAGATCGCAACGCGGATCGGACCGGCCCATCCGGCGGCGGTGGACGAGGCGGCTTTCGCCAAGGGCGCGGGCGCGAAGATAGACTTTATCCTGCCGGACGATCCGAAAAACGTCTCTTCGGCCAGCAACGCGGGCAAGACGCTTGGAACCATCGCGCCGCACGCGCCTTTGACCAAGAGCCTGCGCGAGCTGGCCGCCCACCTTCTCGAACAAGGCCCGGTCAAGGAAAAAACGGAAAAGAAGCAGGCCAACCTCTTCGGCCTTTTGTTTCCCGGAAGCAAGGAGAAGGCCTAAGTGTCCGCGCCCGGCCCTTCCGAGACCAAGCCGCCTTCCGTGGACAACACGCTCGCCGTTCTTTGCGAACGGATTCTGCCGGAAATCAGAAAAAACATTCCCCCGGAAAAGATGGAGACCATAGCGCGCGCCGAGCTTGTGCGCGAAACGAAAAGCCTGGCGCTTTCGTTCCTGCACACGCAGGGGCTGGAGCTGAATCTGCTCGACCAGCGCGATTTGGTGACGATTCTGACCAACGCTCTTTTGAGCGAAGCGGCGAAGAAGAAAGACCAAAATGTCCCGGAACCTCCGCCCCAACCAGCCGCCGAAACCGACGAACTCCCCGTCGCCGCGAGCCGCGCGAAGGAAACGCCCATCATCAGCGCGGCCAGCCGCGCCAGCGTCAGCGCGGCGAAAATCAAGATACACCCCCTTGTCCTGGAGCGTATCGACACCTCCGCCGCCGCGCGCATGGAGCGCGAGGATCTGGCCCGCGACTTGAAGGGCGTCGTCGCCGAACTTCTGACCGAAACGAAAATCCAGCTCAACGCCGCCGAGCGCGTGGAGCTGGTGGAGCAGCTCCTCAACGATATGCTGGGCCTCGGCCCGCTGGAGCCATTGTTGGCCGACGAAAACATTTCCGAGGTCATGGTCAACGGCCCCAAGCAGGTTTATTGCGAGAAGAAAGGCAAACTCGCGCTGACCGACGTGACGTTCCGCGACAACGCGCACGTCATGGCGGTGGCCACGCGGATCGTCACCGCCATCGGACGGCGCATCGACGAAAGCTCGCCGCTTTGCGACGCGCGCCTGGCCGACGGCAGCCGCGTCAACATCATCATTCCACCGCTCGCCATCGACGGACCGGCCATCACGATACGTAAATTCTCGCGCAAGAAAATCACGCTCGATTCCATGATCCAGCTCGGCAGTATGTCGCCGCAGATGGCGCAGGTTTTGCGGATCGCCGGGCGCTGCCGCCTCAACATCCTGATTTCCGGCGGCACGGGTTCGGGCAAGACGACCCTGCTCAACGCCCTTTCGCAGATGATCGACCACGGCGAGCGCATCGTCACCATCGAAGACGCGGCGGAACTGCAACTGCAGCAGCCGCACGTCGTGCGGCTGGAAACGCGGCCCCCCAACCTGGAAGGCCACGGCGAGGTCACCATGCGCGATCTTCTCAAAAACGCCCTGCGTATGCGTCCCGACCGGATCATCGTCGGCGAAACGCGCGGCGGCGAGGCCATTGATATGCTTCAGGCCATGAATACGGGCCACGACGGTTCGCTGTCCACCGTTCACGCCAACCGCCCGCGCGAAGCGATCATGCGGCTGGAAAACATGGTCGGTCTGGGCGGCGCCAACCTGGCGCCGCGCGCGATTCACCAGCAAATCGCCTCTGCCGTCGATATGATCATCCAGGTCAGCCGTATGCGCGACGGCTCGCGGCGCGTCACGCAAATCTCGGAGATCATCGGCATGGAGGGCGACGTCATCGCCATGCAGGACCTTTTCGTCTGCGACGTGACGGGCGAATTGCCGGACGGGCGGCTTTCCGTCGAATTCCGAAACAACGGCCTGCGGCCCCATTGCCTGCCCAAGGCCGCTTATTTCGGGCTTGAGAAAGACCTTTTGGAGGCCGTTTCGTGATGGACCCGCGCCTTCTTCTCATCATCGTCATCGGCGGAGGTTTGTTTCTCCTTCTGATCGTCGCCGCCTTTTGGAGCGATGACAAGGGCGGCGCCCTCAAAAAGCGGCTGGAGCGCGTGGGCGGGAACGCGCCGGTCAAAAACCTCAAAGAGCATCAGCAAACCAACGCCCTGCGCCGCCGCACGAGCGACAGCGGAATAGCTCTGCTCGACAAGTTCATCAAAACGGCGTTGCCTAACCCCGAAAAACTGCGCCAGCGTCTCGCCCGCACGGGCCGCACCATCGTTCTAAGCGAATATCTGGCCATCAACGGCATCGCGATCTTCGTCCTCTACCTCGCCTTCGCCTATCTGGCGAACTGGACCAAGCCCGTTTCGTTCTTTATGGGGATCGCGCTCGGCCTTTATCTGCCGCACATGATCACGGGCCGCATGGGCGACCGCCGGATTCAGAAATTTCTCGCCGTCTTCCCCGAAGCTATCGATACGATCTGCCGGGGCCTGCGCTCCGGCCTGCCCATCACCGAGATGATCGCCACGGTGGGCCAGGAGCTTCAGGGCCCCATCAGCGTCGAGTTCGCCCGCATCAGCGACGGCGTGCGTATGGGCCGCTCGCTGGAGGATTCGATGTGGGAAGTCGCCACGCGGCTCGACACGCCTGAGTTCCGCTTTTTCATCATCGCCCTTTCCATTCAAAGAGAGACCGGCGGCAATCTGGCCGAAACGCTCGGCAACCTGGGCGACCTTTTACGCAAACGGCGCCAGCTTAAGCTTAAAATCAGGGCCATGTCCTCCGAAGCCAAGGCTTCGGCCATGATTATCGGCTCCCTCCCCTTCATCATGTTCACCCTTCTCATGGTCATCAATCCCGACTATGCCCTGACGCTCGTGCGCGACCCAAGGGGACAAATGCTGCTCGGCGGCGCGGGGACGTGGCTGGGGCTTGGCATTTTGTGCATGAGACAAATGATCCGGTTCGAGATATAGGCAGCGCGATGACCGATCTTTTCCACAACGCCGACTTTCTCGCCGTCTTGTGCGGAATAGCGGCGTTCGTGGTTGTTATTCTGATCTGGACGGCGTTTCTGGACAAAGACCCGCTTGAAGACCGCCTGAAATCCGTAGCCATGCGCCGTCACGAATTCGAGGCCGAACGGCGCAAGAAAAACTCCCGCCGCGCGAGCCTTCAGGGCCGCACCCTCATGAAACAGGTTGTGGAGAAGTTCAAACTCTCGCAAGGCAAAAGCCTGGCCGATCTGCGCCTTAAACTTCGTCGGGCGGGTTACCAGGCGCGCGACGCCATGTTCGCCTTTCTTTTCGCGAAACTGGCCGCGATGGGCGGCCTGGCCGCCGCAGGCGTCTTTTTTATCTTCATCGTCCCCGTCGCGAACATTCCGCCGACGGCCAAGCTGCCTCTCGTCATCCTGGCGGCTCTTGTCGGATGGGTCCTGCCCGACGCCTTCATCAAGAACATGAGCCAAAAGCGCGAAGAAGTTTTGCGCAAAGCTATGCCCGACGCGCTGGACCTGATGGTCATTTGCGCCGAGGCAGGCTTGGGCCTCGACGCCGCCTTCGACCGCGTGGGTCGCGAGATAGGCCCCACCTGTCCCGAACTGGCCGAGGAAATAGGCCTGACGAGCGTCGAACTGAACTTTCTGCCCGACCGCCACGCCGCTTTGCGCGGCCTGGCCGACCGCGTGCCGCTGCCCAGCGTCTCGGCGCTCGTCAACACGCTTATTCAAACCGAAAAGTACGGTACGCCGCTCGCCCAATCCCTGCGTATCCTTTCCGCCGAAATGCGCGAGGAACGCATGATGAAGGCCGAAGAAAAGGCCGCTCGTCTGCCTGCTGTTCTTACGGTTCCGATGATTTTATTCATCCTCCCCCCGCTTTTCGTCGTCCTGATCGGACCGGCGGCCATCAAGGTCATGGAGACGATGGGCAAGCACTGACTTCATAAAAAAAACCGCCATCAAAACGGGGGATGTTTTGATGGCGGAGGGGGAAGGAAGGAAGAAAGGGAGGAAGGAAGAAAGAAAGAAAGAAAGAAAAATAAAACGGGGTTAAAAACGGCTTAATTCATAATTTCGTCCATTTTCAGATCGACCAGAAATTCAATGGCTTTCATGTAATCGTCCCGGTGAATCTTGGCGACATTGTCAACGCCGAACTGCGCTTCAACAATCATTTGAACGGTTTCCTGGCGGACATTTTGATTATGGGCCACATAGGCCAAAAGGGCGTAGATGGAATGAAGTTCGCGCTCGTTAATGCGCTCGACCGGAGCGGCGCTGAGCGGACAGGAAAGAGGCCCCCCCTCAGAGGGGTAGAAAATCTTGACCGTCTCGGACGGATGCAGCGAAGAAAGCGAAATATCCTCATGGGAAGAATCTTCCGATTTCATCGCGCCGCTTCGTTTCGGATTTGTCGTCTTAGTCATTTTCTATCCCTTTTTCAAAAAAGCGTTAAAAAATCAGAAGGTTAGCCTTTTTTCTTTCCCGGAGGCCTGTATTTCCTTGCCTCGTTTGACTTTGGCAATCTATCAGAAAAGTTCCTTTTCCGCAACAAAAAAGTTCTATTGCATTACTTTCGCGAAAGTGATAATTTCGCTTTCGGAACCTTTTAACACTTTTTTAAGCCTGAATGGGGCTGAACATGATCGTTGGTCGTCAGATTCGCGCCGCGCGCGCCCTCATTGATATGAGCCAGGACGAGCTGGCCGAAGCCACCGGCCTCACCCCCCAGGCGATCAGGAAGATTGAGGCGGGCACCGTCACCCCGCGCGAGGGAACGATGTCGGATATTTTCAAGGCTTTGAGTAACAGAGGGATTGAATTTACGGATGGACAAGGTGTCAAATTAAAATCAAGCGATTTGGAGGTTTTTGAAGGACCGGATCGATTCGATGAATTTTATGAATATATGTATCAGCACCTGAGCCAGCATGGCGGTGAAGTTTGCGTAAGCGTTTCGGACGAAAATCTTTTGTCAAAATACAGAAAAGACCCGGACATACACAGACAAAGGATGAAAAAACTCGTCGATAAAGGAAAGGTCTCCTTCCGCATATTGACAATGAAGAGCAATTTCTCTTCATCCTACGCTCTCTACAAATGGCAAAAGTCAGATATAACCGCACCAACATCCTTTTATGCGTTTGGGGATTGCCTTGCTCTTATCTCATTTCTCCATCATTCCCCACCCTATGTTGTTCTAATAAGGTCTGCTCCTTTGGCAAACGCTTATCGAGAATCTTTTAATGTAGCCTGGCGAGAAGCTTCAGACCCACCTAGAAATAAGGAATCATAAAATGAAATCCGTTCATACTTTACACAGAGCCAAATCATCTCTCTTCCCAGAAGAAAACTTCTTTCTCTCGCCGGAAGTAAAAATTCTTTCTTCTGAAGACGCTCTTTCCTTCAAGGAAATACGTTTAGAGGCTTTATGGTATGAAGGAAAATTTTTTGCTTCGTCTTATGAAGAGGAATCTCTTCTACCTATGACCTATTGGCTGCAATGGTGTTCTAGCTCTGAAGAACAATGCGCCATTGGTCTCTTTAAGGGTGAAAAGGAAATCATCGGTATCACAACGGCTATGGCTTGGGAGGAAGATCCAACCGGCCACACCGCCCTTTTTGGAAAATCTTACATAAGAATGGGCTACCGTGGTCAAGGTTTGTCTCCGTATCTTTATAAAGCAAGACTTCTTTGGGCAGAACAAAACCGAAGGTTCTTCAGCGCCGTCGTTTTTCACCGCGAGGGAAATTACATTTCAGAAACCGTCAACAAAAAGTACGGAGCCGAATACTGGCGAACAATCCCTATGAAATGGGGTGATGGCCAAACTGCAAACGGTCTATGGTATCGTATCCCCCTTAAGAAAAATAAGGAGCGGGAAGAATTTCCTGTTGCGTCAGGTTGAGGCGAGAACCAAGGGTCTCGAGAATCTGCCGTCGCCCTGCGGGCTATGGCGGACAGGCCGGAGCGCAGCGTGCATTGAAGTACGTAACCGCCGACAGGCGCAGAAACCCTTGGTTTGCAGCCCAACTCGGCGCGATCACTCCCCCTCACTCCATCTCGGCCCCTTTGCCGCGGGGGACGCAGGGGATGCCGGAGGCCGCAAGCGTCGCGCAAAGGCGCGTCACGTCGTCCGGTCGTGAGCAGCCCATCATGCGCACCGCAAAGCGGGGCGTGCCGCCGGGCGCAGCGACTTCGGGCAGGACCACGGGCCGCAGATCGCCGCCCACGTTTTTCATCTCGCTTTTCAGCCTGTTGATCCGCTCCAGCGCCATCGCCTCGGTCGCATAGGTACCAAGCTCGGCGTAGGGCGCCTTGCTCACGGCCAGTTCGGCGCGTTTGCGGCGATAATAATTCATATTTTCTTTCACCTTTTCCGGCGAAAGATCGAGGCGCGCGACCCGTTCGGCATCCGCCTCCATGCCCGAAAGGCCGTAGGCAAGAGCCAGATTCTGACGCAGCGCCGCCGTGGCCGAGGGCTTCATGGCGTGCGGCTCCAAGGTTTTCATCGCGAGGTCGTAGCGATGGACCAGAATATAAGAGTAAGCGAGGTTGTTGATCGTGGCGAGGTTGCCCGGCTCTTCGTCCAGAACCTTTTCATACTCCCTTTGCGCCTTGCGGTGCTCGCCGAGATAATCGAGCGCAATTCCGAGTCCGTTTCGCGCCTTTAGGTCGTCGTCGTCGATGTCCAGCGCCGCCTCGAATTGCTCCTTGGCCGCCGCAGGTTCGTCCAGCGCGATAAGAAGTTTTCCGTAGCTGCGGCGAAGCTCGCCGTCCTTGGGCCGAGCGGCCACGCCGTTCGCATAAACCCCCGCCGCCGCCTGCCGGTCGCCCCATTGTTCAAAAAGCGAGGCCAGTCCTTGAATCGCGGCCAGATTCGAGGGTTCGCTGGCCAGCGCCCGACGATAAAACTCGATGGCGGCGCCAAGTTCGCCCCTCTCCTGCAAATGGCGGCCCATGCGAGCCATGCCCGCGCCGAAGGAATCGGTCTCTTCGATAGGGTGAAACGCGCCGCAGGCGGCTAGAAAAACAAGAAAAAAGGCGGAAAAAGCGGGACGAAAGCGCATGGAAAACCCCATAAGCCGGAAGGGCGAGAGGCCCCCATCCTGCCACAAGCCGCCGTTTAACCAAATATTATTGTGTAAGCCTCAGAATCCGGGGCCATGCAGGAAACGGACGTTAAACTGATTCAAGACCTGCCCCGCCAGATCGAGCGGATGCACCGGCGTTTTCTGGACGTGGTGCGGCTTGAGCTTGGCCGCGCGGGCGTACGCGATATCAGCCCGGTCCAGGTCATGATGCTCGGCAATATCGGACATGAGAACATCTCGGTGAGGGATTTGATCGAGCGCGGATACTATCTCGGCTCCAACGCCTCGTACAACCTCAAGCAGCTTGTCGAGGGCGGCTATGTGGACCGCATCGCCTCAAAACAGGATCGCCGCTCGGCCCTGCTTAAAATCACGCCCAAGGGTCAGGACGTTCTGCGCAAACTGGCCGAACTGGAACAAAAATGGGCGGCGTCGCTTTTGAGCGACAAAGACGCCGCGCGGATTGAGACGACGCACGGCCTTTTGCGCGACCTTGAGCGCTGCTGGTCCGACGCCGTGCGCTATGCCGAACCGGAAGGCGGGGAAGAAACCGTATAACCTGGACCAGAAGCGCCGAAAGGCCCGTTTCGCCGACGAACGCAGCGGGGAAAGTCGATTCGTCTGGCATCCCGCTTCAGGTTTATTCCGACCGGAAATTCTTCTTTCACAATATCCGCCAGTTTCTGTCCTTCCAGAAGGAGAGATCGCGGCGGTTCAACGCCAAGACGAAGGGCCTTTCTGATTCCCTTCAGTCCGGGACCGTACGGCACAATCTTTTTGTTTTCCGTATCCACAAGCACGCGCGTCTGGCCGCTGACGGGGATGTAAAACGACCTGACATCCTCCGCAAAAGGAAGAACGAGATTCTTGAACGGCACCATCGGTTTGGAAAAAGCGCCGTTTGCAAACGCGGAATCTTTGACGTGGGGGCGAAGGACGAAAATAAGATCGCTGGCTAAGAACGCTTTCCCCTCCTTCGGACAAACGACGTCATAGGAACAGGCGCGCAACAAACGGATGATCTCTTTGGCCAAAGCACGATTTTTGCGGGTCACAACCTTGCCGAACTGCACCGTTGCCTTAAGAAATGCGCCCTTGAGCCACCGAGAGGCAGGATCAAACCCCTCTTCGGCCTGCGGAGAAGACGAAAAATTCCCCCAAACGGGAGTTAAAAAAGTAGGCGCTAAAAGAAGAGAGCATTCCATAGCCAAATAATCCGTTAGGAACCGTTTCGTCTCTTTTACCACACTATCGTATCGATTCTGAGGGATTTTGTTTGGTTAATTTGCTTTTTTTGAATCATTCCATCTCGCCGCTAAGGCTATTCGGCGCGGCGCGGGTTATCCTGACGCGGCGCTCGGCCCCTATCAGCGCAGCGTCGCCAGAAGCGCGAACCGCCTGCAAATAAGGCGTACGCCCAAAAACAAAGCCCGGCCTGTCGCTAAGGCTGTCGAAAAGAACGGGCAGAACCTTTCCCTCGCACGCCTTGTTAAAAGCCGTCTGCTGCGCCCGTAAGAGCTTCTGAAGCTCAGCCAAGCGCTCGTCTTTGATTTTCTCCGGCACCTGGCCCTCCATCGCGGCGGCGGGCGTGCCGGGACGGCGGCTGTACTTAAAAGAAAAGGCCTGCGCATAGCCTGTTTCCCGGACAAGCTTCATCGTGTCCTTAAAATCCGCGTCCGTCTCGCCCGGAAAGCCGACGATGAAATCCGAAGACAGCGCCAGATCGCCCCGCGCCGCGCGAAGTTTCTCTACGACTCGGCGATAAGCGTCCGCCGTGTGCTTGCGGTTCATGGCTTCGAGTATTCTATCCGATCCGCTCTGCACAGGCAGGTGCAGAAACGGCATAAGCTTTTCGACTTGCGCATGCGCGGCGATCAGATCGTCCGTGACGGACAGGGGATGGGACGTCGTGTAGCGAATCCGCAAAAGGCCGGGAATCTCGGCCAATTCGCGGATCAACGCAGCAAGGCCCTTGCCGTCTTCGTCGCGATAGGCGTTCACGTTCTGGCCGAGCAGCGTGATTTCCTTCGCGCCGCCTTGGACCAAAAGTTCGGCCTCTTTCACGATAGAGCCGAAAGCCCGCGAATATTCCGCGCCGCGCGTATAGGGCACGACGCAATAGCTGCAAAAACGGTCGCAGCCTTCCTGAATCGCCAGAAAAGCGCTGACGCCTGTTTCCCCGCGCGCGGCGGGAAGAAAATCGAACTTCGGCTCCGGCGGAAAATCGAGGTTCAAAACGGCGCCTTTTTTCCGCGCGGCCTTCGCGAGCATTTCCGGCAACAGGTGATAAGTCTGCGGGCCGAAGATCAGATCGACGAAGGGCGCGCGCGCCTGAAGGTCCTCGCCCGCCGCCTGCGCCACGCAGCCCGCAACGGCGATCAGGGCCCCCTCGTCCTTTCGCGCCTTATGCAAACGGCCCAATTCGGAAAACAGCTTTTCGCTGGCTTTTTCGCGGATATGGCAGGTGTTGAAGACGACAAGATCGGCCTGAAGCGGATCGTCCGTTTTCTCGTAACCCAGCGAGACGAGAACGTCGGCCATGCGCGCCGAATCGTACACGTTCATCTGGCAGCCCCAGGTCTTAATCAGGAACTTCATGCGAAGCGGCCCGTCACGCATTGATCGACGCCTTTCGCGACGGTCCTTTGGCAATAATCCGCCAGAAGCTTGCGGGAACCGAAATCCTCCATCGTCACGGGGGGATGAAAGATCACATCGACGGTAAAGGAGCCTATCTTGAAAAATTCCCATACGTGCTTGACGAGCGTCATATCCCCGTACCAGGCGTAATAGGGCCGCCAGGCCCTTCCCATCGGCAAGCCGCCGATTTCCGTGGCTACGATGGAAACGGGCTGAATGCGCGGCAGATTCCCGTCCGGCAACGGTTTTTCGACGATATGAAACAAACTGCTTTTGAAAGGCAGCGTCCTGTGGCCGTCCGAAGACGTGCCTTCGGGGAAAAGGATCAGATGGTCGCCTTTTTCGAGCCTTTCGCGCATGATCTTGTTCTGCTCCCCGGCGCGGATGGTGCGTCGCTCGATGAACACGGAATTCTGAAGCCTGGCCATCATCCCGATAAAGGGCCAGGAAGCGACTTCCGACTTTGCCACGAAGCAACCGGGGATGATCGAGCCGAGAACCGGTATGTCGAGATAGGAAGAATGGTTGGAAACGAAAAGCGTCGCGGCCCCGTCCACCGCCATCCGCCCGCGCACCCTGATCTTAAAGCCGACAAGGCCGCACAAAGCGCGGTGAAAAGCGCGCGGCAGAACGGTCGGCTCGATCTTTCCTGTCGCTCGCAAAACGAGGTGAACGGGCACGAAAGCCAGGACCAGGAGAATAAACCCGCCAAGTTTCAAGAAGCCCCGGAAAGCCGAGCCTCTACAGGAAACCAGTTCCGTTTTCATGCCGCCCTTATTCCTTGAACGTCAGCGTATAGGTCTTTTGTTTTGGACCTACATCGACCTCTCTAAATCCCTGCTTGCGATAGCCGCGCGGCTCGCAATTTCCGTCGCCCTCGATCCGAAACGCCTTGTTGTCCGTGCAAAAAGCGTATTTGCCGTCCCAAATCTTCGGCTCGCGCCCGTCGGGGGTCGGCAGGGCCAGCTCTCGCGCATAGTAGAAATAGAACCTCTGCGTCAAGGGCTTGTTGGTCACGCGCGCGCATTGCCCCGGTTCGAGCTGCCACCAACCTTCCGAAAGCCATTTGCCGTCTTCGCGCGAGCCGAAAGCCGCCTCAATGGTCGTTTTGGTCTGGTTGCAGAAAAGAAAGGCGGCTTCAGCCGAAGCCGGAACGACAAGGGCAACCCCCAGCGCCAAAACCGAAAAACAGGAACGAAAGGAGACCATGGACGCGCAAAAATCGGTTGGAGAATCATTCCCAGGATAGTTTATCTTATATGTGATAATGTCCACCCAGAAAAGTCTCGACAAGCCCAAAACGGTATCGTCCATGCCTCTTCCCCAAAGCCGGGACACGCTTAACTGCCTGTCCGAGCTGACGATCGAAGATAAGTCTTACGCCTATTACAGCCTCAAAGTCGCCGAGCAGACCTTGGGCGATCTGTCCCATCTTCCCCGCTCGGTCCGGGTTCTTTTGGAAAATCTTCTCCGGCATGAAGACGAGATTTCCGTAACGATCGAAGATATGCGCGCCCTTTCGGCCTTTCACGCGCTCCGAAAGAACCCGCCGCCCATCGCCTTTCGCCCAGCGAGATTCTTAATCCAGGACGAAGCCGCCACCTCCGTCCTGACGGACATGGCGACTCTCAGAGACGCGCTGGCGGACCGAAAGGTCGATCCGCTCCTTCTTTCCCCTCGCTATCCGACGGACGTTGTGGCGGGTTTCGTCCGAGAGACGGCGCCGGAACGGCAGGAAAGGCTTTCCCTTCTTCGCTGGGGTGCGCAGGCCTTCGCCAATCTGCGGCTGATCTCCCCCGGCAAGGGAGAGATGAACGCGCTGAATGCGGGCTTTTTGTCTCCCGTCGTGCAGGCGGAACGCCGCTCGGAACCATTGCCGCCGCTTCTGTTTCCCGACTCCGTCTTCGGCTCAAGTCGCCGCCTGCCCGTCGCGGGCGGCCTGGGCGTTCTGGCCTTTCCGGCGGACGCTTTAGATGTGGAAGCCCTCTGGCTCGATTCCCACGCGCCTTTGTCCTTTTCCGGCGTCCTGGGGATCAAGATCGAAGGCCGCCTTTCTGCCAAAAGCGATTCCACAAGCGCGGCTCTGGCGCTTCTCAAAACCGTCCGACAAACCAAGACGGCAGGGAAAATCATCGAGTTCTACGGCGCCGGGCTTGACCATCTTTCCGTTCCGGACCGGCTCGTCATCGCCGATATTCTGTGCGAGTCCGGCGCTCTTTCCGTCTTTTTCCCCATCGACAGAGCCGTTTTGGATCATTTGGAGCTTTCGGGAAAAAGCCCGGCGCATATCGCCGTCGTGGAGGCCTACGCCAGAGAACAAGGCCTTTGGCAGGAGCCAGGCGTCAAAGATTCGGACCAGGACCCCTATTTCACGACGTCGCTAACCTTCAACCTTAACGCGGCGCCCTTGGCCTTGGGCGGACCGGGCCGCGCCTGCAACGCCGTGCCCGTCGGCGAGGTTTCTTCTTCGTTTACGTCCGCCTTTCCGCCGTCCGGAAAGAAACCAGACCCTCTGGCGCCGATCCATTATGGAGACGTGATTTGGGCCTGCATCGGCCCGTCGGGAAGCGGCGCCCATCCCTTCGACCTTATCTTGGGAGGTCTGGCCGCCCGCAAGGCCAGACGACTTGGCTTGACGGTCAGGCCTTGGGTTCGGGCCGTTTTGAATGTCCCCTGCCCCGCTTTGCGCGAGCTTTTGGCGGAAACGGGTCTTAAGGAGGATTTCGAGTCCCTCGGTTTTGTTTTCGTTAAAGACGGGGAAACGCCGCCGATCTCCGAAAACATTGTCGCCACGATTGAAAAGGAAAAGCTGCCCGTTTGCGCCGTCGCGTCGGGACCGAACGAAAAGGAAGGCCCCCTTCATCCCCTGTGCCAGGGGGGCTATCTGGCTTCTCCCTCCCTTGTCGTGTGTTACGCGCTCGCCGGAAACATGGCGGTGGACCTGCCCAAACTCGCCTTCGGCCCGAACGCAACCTTTCAGGACATTTTCCCGACGGCGAGCGAATTGACGGCTTTCCTTAAAACCTGTTCGCCCGGCTCTTTCTACGCGAAACAAACCAAACTTCTTTTCGGCGAAGACGCCCTGGATTCCGTTCCTGCCGTCCCCGGCGAGCCGCTTTTTCCCTGGCCGCCTTCTTCCCCCCTCATCAAAAGGCCGTCCTTCGTTCGGGACTTGCCTTCGAGACCGGCAGCGCCGATCGATATTGCGGACGCCAGGGCGATCGCCGTCTTCGGCGACGATGTGCAGGCGGAACAAATACTGCCGGATCTCCCGCTTAAGAAGGATTCGCTTGCTGGAAAATATCTAATGGAAACAAGTACTTGGCCGACTGACCCCGGTAAGCTGAAAAAATGGACCGGCAACGAGGACCTTATGGTCCGCGCCGCCTTTACTCATCCCTCTCTCGCCAACCTCCTGGCGCCCGGTCTGACAGGAGGATTTACGATCTACGCGCCTTCCGGCGCGAAGATGTCCATCTTCGAAGCTGCGCTTCTTTATAAGGAAAACAAAAAAAACTTCGTCGTTCTGGCAGGCCAGAATTACGGCAACGGCCCGGGACAGGAATGGGCCGCCAAAGCGACGCGTCTTTTGGGCGTGGGCGCTGTGATCGCGGAAAGTTTCGCGCCTGCCTGTCGCCTGAACCTGATCCGCGTTGGCGTTTTACCCCTGCAAATCAAGCAAGGCATATCCCTGGCCGATCTTTCCATAAAACCCGACACCGTTTTGAGCTTCGCCGGGCTGTCGCTTTTTTCGAAACCTCCGGCGGAAGTCATGATGACCGTCGATCACACGGAAACCGTCGAACGGTATATGCTGCGCTGCTGTCTTGAAACCGATGAGGAAATGGAAACCTGGCGGCAGGGCTCCCTATGGGCGGAGGCGCTTAGAAACCTGATTATGCTGGCCGTTTAGGGAAATCCGTGACAAGATGGCCTTCTCTTTTTCCAACCTTCCGGATATCTCATGAGCAACGCTTCCTTCGTCATCAGCGATTCCGAACTGAACGGCCTTATCTCCCGCTACACAAGGGATTTTACCGCCCTTGACAAAGCGGGCCGGTTCGATCCCGTTTCGGGCCGCGAGAAAGAGCTGGACATCCTGACGCTTATTCTCCTGCAACGGTTGCGGAAAAACGCGATGCTTCTCGGCCCGGCGGGCGTGGGTAAAACGGCTCTGTTCGTCGGCCTGGCGCAAAGGATCAACCAGGAACGCGTGCCCGATTTTCTGAAAGGCTCGCGCCTGATCGAGCTTGAAATGTCGATGATCGGCGCTGGCTCCTCTTCACGAGCCGAGCTGGAAGGCCGCCTGATCCCCATCATCAAAGGCGTCGCGGAGCGCAACGCTTCCGGGCAGTTTCCGCCCATCATCTGCTGTATCGACGAGATTCACCAGCTGATGATCTCCTTCAAGTCCTCCAGCTACAGCGGCATCGCCGACCTGCTCAAGCCGTTTCTGACGACGGGCGACCTGCTCGTCATCGGCGCAACCACCCGCGAGGAATACGACGATTACGTCAAACAGGAACCCGCTATCGACCGAAGGTTTCAAAAAGTCGTGCTGGAAGTCCCCGACCTGCGGCTGACGTTCAACATCCTGCAGCAGCTTCGGCCCAATTTCGAGGCGCACTACAAGTTCAAGATTCCCGACCGTTCGCTGGAGCGGATCGTCAGGCTGACCGACCGCTTCATCCGCAACCGCAACAACCCGGACAAGTCCATCACCATCATGGATCAGGCGTGCGCCCACGCGATCATGCGGGCCGGAAAAGTGGAAGAGCTGGACGACGAATCCATCGCCATCGCCATCGGCGCGGAGGCGAACGTCAATCCGAAAGCGGTCGGATGACCCCCAGGATACGCATCGCGGCCGTTGGGTTGGGGTGGGTTTCGCTTCACCGCCATCTGCCCGCGATCCGGCGATCCTGCTCTCTTGAGCTTGTCGGCCTCGCCGACCGGCATGAAGGCCGGGCGCAAAGGATCGCGGCGCGCTGCGGCCTTTCGCGATGGGCGGAAACGGAGACCGTCGAGACGATCCCCTGGCTGGACGAGGTTGACGCCATCGTCATCGGCGCGCCGCCCGCCGCGCACGCGGCCCTGGCCTGCGCGGCGCTGGAACGCGGCAAACACGTCCTGACCGAAAAGCCTTTCGCCCTGTCGGTTCAGGAGGGCGAAAAGATGGTCCATGCCGCCGAAAAGGCCGGGCGCGTTCTGGCCGTTGTCCATAATTTCCAGTTCGGACGCGCGGCCCGCAAACTTGAGGACGCGCTCGCGACCGGGCGGCTGGGGGCCCTAAGGCGCGTCGCCGCCGTTCAGCTCGGCAATCCCTCGCGTCGCCTGCCGTCCTGGCACGAAAGCCTGCCGCTTGGCCTGTTTTATGATGAAAGCCCGCATTTCTTCTATCTGCTTCGCAAGATAGCGGGAGAAGACCTCCTGTTGCGCCGCGCCCACGGGCTTGCCGGACGAGACGGCAAGCGCACGCCCGCCCTCGCCCATTTGTTCTACCAGACCCCAAGCGGACTGCCCGTGACCGTCGATTGCCATTTCGAAAGCGCCGTAAGCGAATGGCACATCGTCGTGACGGGCGAAAAGGGTCTTGCCCTTTTGGACATCTTCCGCGACATTTACCTGTTTTTGCCCGCCGATGGGAGGCACCGCGCGACCGACATTCTGCGAACGAGCCTCTCGGCCATCGCCGGACATCTGGGGCAGCACGTTCCGAACGGCCTGGCCCT
>CAZZDK010000006.1:38398-48691 GCA_964652235.1 uncultured Rhodospirillaceae bacterium | reverse complement strand
CGGGGCCGTCTGGATTACGGCAACGACGAGGTTTTTCGCCGCTTTGCCGAAGCGATCCGCGTCGGTAAAGACCCGGCGGACCTGAACGGGGCGGAGGCCTTGGCGGTCCTTAACCTTCAACACGAGGCGATCCGAGCGATCGAAAGCGATCTTTGGTCTTGAACGCGGCATCTTCATCCGTTCCCGTCTCCGCGCCCGTGAAAATAACGGTGGTGACGCATTACTTCGGCCTGCACGGCGGCGGTATCGAACGCGTGGCCGAACGCCTTGTGCGCGAACTGGCGAAGGATTCCGCCTTCGAGATGGCCTGGCTCGCCAGCGACTGCGATCCCGCGCCGCAAATCCCTTCGGCCAAGGCCGTGCCCGTGCGCTCCTATAATCTTCCGGAAAAGCTTTTCGGCATACCTTGGCCCCTTTGGGGTTTCGGCGCGGCGCGGACTCTGGCCCGCGCGATCAAGGAAACCGACGTCCTGTGGCTTCACGACACCCTTTATCCGGGCAACATCCTGGCTTTTCTTTTCGCGCGCCTGCGCAAAAAGCCCATCGTCGTCACGCAACATATTGCGCCGATTCCCTACCGCAACCCCCTCTTGCGCCTGGCCATGAGGGCGGCGGACCGCCTGATCGCCTCCCGAATGCTGAAAGCCGCTGACGAGGTGGTCTTCATCAGCGACCGCGTAGCGGAAGATTATTATCGCCGCGTCGCCTTCACGCGGCCTATCAAGGTCGTCCCGAACGGGGTCGATGCCCGGCTATTCCACGCACCGATACCGGAAAACAGGCGTTTTCTGCGCCAACAATTCGCGCTGAAAAACGAACAACCCGTTTTGCTTTTCGTGGGCCGCTTCGTGGAAAAAAAGGGCCTGGAGGTCATCCGTCGCCTGGCGATTCTTTTGCCGGAATGGCGGTTCTGGCTGGCGGGCCACGGCGGGATCGACCCCGACCGATGGCTTTTGCCGAACGTCCATGTTTTCCGCGACCGCAAGGGGCAAGGCCTGGCGGACCTTTATCAGGCGGCCGATCTTTTCCTGATGCCGAGTTACGGCGAGGGCTTTCCTCTCGTCATTCAGGAAGCCATGGCCTGCGGCCTACCGGTTTTATGCGGCCCCGCGACGGCGGCGGGCAGTCATTTGGCGATACCCTATTTGCATATCGCGGACGTCTGGCCCGAAAACCCGGACCGCACGGCCGCCGTGTGGTTCGACAAGCTTAAGAATTTTCCCGTCGCGCTGCCCTTGGCCGCGCCGCTTGACGACGTGGCCGAATTCGCGCTTCTGTCCTGGGATTGGCACCCCATCGCGCGGGTCTATGCCGACATCTTCGCTCGACGCGCCGGGAGAAAGAAATGAACGAAACGCCGACGCTTTCCGTCATCGTGCCCTGCCTGAACGAGGCGGAAGGCCTGCCGGAGCTTTATCGCCGCCTGGCTGCCGTCTGCCGCGAAACAGCCGCCGATTCTTTCGAGATTCTCCTGATCGACGACGGCTCGACGGACGAAACTTTTGCCGTCATGAAGAAACTGGCCGCCGACGATCCGCACGTCGCCGCCGTTCGCCTGTCCCGCCGCTTTGGACACCAGGCCGCTTTGTCGGCGGGCCTTTCGCTTTGCAAGGGACAGCGCGTTTTCATCCTCGACGCGGATCTTCAAGACCCGCCCGAACTTCTGCCCCGCTTCATGAAAAAAATGGAAGAGGAAGGCGCGGACGTCGTTTTCGGCCAAAGAACCGCGCGCCCCGGCGAAAGCCGTTTCAAACGCGCGAGCGCTTCTTTCTTCTATCGCCTGATGGGCCGCCTGGGCGAAGCGCCCTTGCCGCCGGACGCGGGCGATTTCCGCCTCATCAGCCGCCGGGTCGTCGATACGCTGGCCGCCATGCCGGAACGCAGCCGCTTTCTGCGCGGCATGATGGGGTGGATCGGCCTTAAACAAGTCGCCCTCCCCTATGAACGCCAGCCGCGACGGACGGGGCGAAGCAAATATCCTCTGGGGCGCATGGTGTCCTTTGCTCTCGACGGCGTGACGAGCTTTTCCGTCGTGCCTTTGCGGATCGCCTCTTATATCGGCGCCGCGCTGGGAATTGCGGCCCTCGGTCTGTTGGCTTACGTCTTTCGCGCCTGGCTCGCGGGCGAGACGGTTCAGGGCTGGACGAGCCTTATGCTCGTCGTGCTTGTGACCTCCAGCACGCAGCTTATCTGTCTCGGCGTTTTCGGCGAATATCTGGGTCGTCTTTACATGGAGGCGAAGGGACGGCCTTTGTTCATCGTGGAGAGCATCGTGCGGGGGAGTTTTTTTTCTGATAACCGTTAACATATTGATATTAAATGTAAAAATCCCTCTTGCCTCTTTTCTTGTTCCTGTCCACCCTGCGCGCCGGATCGGCTTAAGCGATTCCTCGGTCTCGGCCCTCTTTTCAGGAAAGATTCCCCGTCATGTTCCGTCTCCCTGTCCTCTTCTCGGTTCCTTTTTTTCTCTCCCTTTTTCTCCCATCGTTTTCCGCTCTTGCCGCCGAGACCGTCGTCGAAGACGGTCGCTTCGCGTCGGACTGGACCGGATGGTTCGCTTTAGCCCTTTTCTGTCTGGCGTATCTTCTGGTTCTTCTCGAAGAGAAGATTCATCTTAGAAAATCAAAACCGGTCACCATCGCCGCGGGTTTGATCTGGGCCCTGGTTCTTTTTGATTACGGCAGCGTCGGGAAGACCGAGGAAGCGCACAAGCTTCTCGAACGCAACCTTCTGGAATACGCCGAGATGATGCTGTTCCTGCTTTCGGCCATGACCTTCATCAATGCCATGGACGAACGGCGCGTTTTTCGCGCCCTGCGGGCGAAGCTGGTTTCCGCCGGATTGTCGCTCCGCCGTCTGTTCTGGGTCTGCGGCGCGTTGGCTTTCGTAATCTCGCCGGTCGCCGACAATTTGACCACGGCTCTGATCCTGGGCGCCGTCACGCTGGCCGTCGGAGAGGGACATAAGAAATTCATCGCGGCGAGCTGCATCAACATCGTCGTCGCGGCGAACGCCGGCGGCGCCTTCAGCCCGTTCGGCGACATCACGACCTTGATGGTCTGGCAAAAAGGCGTCGTTCCCTTCATGAACTTCTTCGCCCTTTTCGTTCCCGCCCTGGTAAGTTGGCTGATTCCGGCCTTTCTCCTCTCGCTCTCGATTCCCAAGGCTTTGCCCCACGCTTTGAAAGAAAGGGTCTGGATCAAGAAGGGCGGCCGGACCATCGTCTTTCTTTTCCTGGCGACCATCGCATTGACGGTCGGACTTCACCAGACGCTGCACCTGCCCCCCTTCCTCGGCATGATGACGGGCCTGGGCGTCCTTAAGGTCTTCGGCTTCTTTATCCGGCGTTACGAGCTGCGCCGACCGCTCGACGACGTGGACCCGGAGCGCGAAAAACCTTTCGACGTCTTCGTAAGCCTGAGCCGTATCGAGTGGGACACCATGATGTTCTTCTACGGCGTCATTCTGTGCGTGGGCGGATTGGGAGCGCTCGGTTATCTGAGCGTCATTTCGCACTATCTCTACGGCTCTTTGGGCGATTCCGGGGCGCATACGGCCATCGGCCTTTTGTCTGCGATCATCGACAACATTCCCGTCATGTTCGCCGTTCTCAGCATGGACCAGGCCCATTCCCAGGGGCAATGGCTTCTGGTGACGCTCACGGCGGGAATCGGCGGATCGCTTTTGTCCATCGGTTCGGCGGCGGGCGTAGCTCTAATGGGCCAGGCGCGGGGCGTTTATACCTTTTCAAGCCACCTGAAGTGGAGCTGGGCCGTTTTCCTCGGCTATCTTGCGGGAATCGGGGCTCACTTTCTTCTCAACGCAAAGATGTTTTAGCCGCGCGGCTACCCTACCCGGCGAACCTCTTTGACTTCGGGAATGAAGTGGCGGAGCATTTGCTCGATGCCGAACTTAAGCGTCGCGGTCGCGCTGGGACAGCCCGCGCACGCGCCCTTCAGGCGCAGATAGACGATTCCGTCCTCGTATTTCTCGAACGCGACGTCGCCGCCGTCCTGCGCCACGGCGGGACGGATTCGCTGCTCCAAAAGCAACCGGATTTGGGATTCCACATCGTCGCCTTCAATTTCGGACTCCGCCTCCCCTGCGATCGAGGCGGAAAGAACCGGGCGCCCTTGCGTGAAATGGTCCATAATGACGGCGAGAATCTCAGGACGCAAAACCCGCCATTCCTCGCTTTCCGCCTTTGTGACGCTGATAAAGTCGCGACCCAGAAAGACTCCCTCGACTCCCTCAATGCCGAAAAGGGCCTGCGCGAGCGGCGAAATGTCGGCCTGCGCGGCGCTGGGGATGTCCAGGGGTTTTTCCGCCACGAGCCGCGAGGGCAGAAACTTCATCGTCGCCGGGTTCGGCGTGTCTTCGGTCTGAATGAACATCTTTGTCCTCCTATTCGCCCGCTTCGCCGTCCTCGCGGCAAACGGGCGGCACGATAATGAGAGGGACGGCGAGTTTCTTGAGCCCCTTTTCGCTCGTCAAATCCTGCAAAAGCTGGCCGCGCGCGCCGTCCTTGTTCTGCGCGGCGAGAACCAGAACGGCGATATGCCTTTCCCGCTCGATCAACTCCATGACGGCGGAAGCCGGCTTTCCTTTGCCGTAATAGGTTTCGGGCTGGGTACCAGAAAGATCTTCGGCCATTTTCTCATATTGCCTCATGCCTTCGCGAGCCTGGCTGAAGGCTTCGTCGTCCATCGCGCGTTCGACGCCGCTCCAGGTCTCGATCTCTTCCGGCTCAACCACATAGAGCAGCGCAACGCGGCCCGCGCTCGAACGCGCCCTTCTCGCGGCGTAGCGCAAGGCGACTCGAGTCGCTTCGTCGTCGCCGACGGGAACCAGATAGGTCCTTGTCTTCTCGTTCATGACTTAGGCCCTCCTCTTGAAAAGCAGCGGCGCGGCGCCGCCGATAAACAGCGACAGCGACAGGGAGAGAAATCCGTAGAGAACAGGGCTTTCCCGCGCCATATCGCTGATGCGCGCGCCGAGGCCGACCTGCGCCACGCGCATATCTTCCGTCCGTGAAGCGACGAACTGACCGCCGGAAAACTCGTAGATATGCGCCTTATAGGTGCCGATGGGCACGCTGGCGGGAAGCCGGATGTCCGCGCGGAACAATTTATTGTCCAGAATCCGCACGCCCTCCGACGTGTCCAGGTACAGACCCTTGGCGCGGCGCGTTTCAAGAACGCCGCGTCCCGCGCCGTCTTCGGCGAAAGGAAGCGTGTTCGTCCCGATGCCGTATTTCTTCGCCATGCTCTCGTCGATCATCTTTTCCACGGGCCGCGAGGTTACGACGGCGTAATAACTGGGGACCGGCTCGACGATTTCCGGTTCGCCGTTGACCCAGATGCCGAGAATCTTCTTTTTCGTGCGGACCTGCGCCCGGGCAGGCGGGCCTTCGATCACGACGGCTACGTCGCTCCAGGATTTCAAAAGGCCGAAAACCGTGACGTGCGCGCCGGAAAACCCTTCGCTGACGGCCACAAAGTCTTCGGACAGATCGGCCACAGCCTTCCGCGCCGCCTGCGCGGAAGGCGCGGCGAGCGAAAAAAGGACGGCGAGAAAAAGAAGGCGCTTCATGACAAGGGCCTCAATTCGACCGAATAAATCTGATCGGGCGTCAGCGTGACGTCCAAAATCAGCTTGCCCGCAACGAGCAAGATAAGGCACGCCATCGAAAAACGCGCGACTTCGGGCCTGAGCCGCCAGGCTAGCCGCGCGCCCATCGGCACCGAAACGACGCTGCCGACCAAAAGAAACAGCGCCAGGACGATATCGACGCTCCGATTCGAGGTCGCCTGCAAAATGGCCGCAAGGCCCGTCGTGAAGACGATCTGCAACAGCGACGTTCCGTTCACAAGCGCGGGCGGCATTCGCAGGATATAGATCATGGCGGGAACCATCACGAACCCGCCGCCGACGCCCAAAAGCGCGACAAGAAGGCCTCCCAGAAAACCAAGCCCCAAGGGCAAAAACACATTCACCCGCAGTCGCGAGCGCGGGAAATCCATCGCCATCGAACCTTCCGCGCCCCAGCCTTGCGTGATCTTCGTCTCTTCGTCCTTCGGAACGTCCCGCAGAACGGAAGGTTTGCGCACGCGCTGGCCGAGCTTGAAAAGACGCGGCGCGCTTTCCCAGAACATCAAGGCTCCCACGATCGAAAGCAGCGAGACGTACCCCAGCATAATCGTTAAATTGATCTGGCCGATCTGCTTGAGCCAACTGAAAATCTTCACCCCCGCGCCGGTGCCGATGAAGCTTCCGGCCATCAGGACCGTGGCCATCTGAACGTCGATGTTTTTCTTGCGCCAATGCGCCATTGTGCCGGAAAGGCTCGTGCCCGCAAGCTGGCAGGATTGCGTACCCACCGCGATAGTAGGCGGCACGCCCATAAAGGTCAGAAGGGGCGTCAGCAAAAAGCCGCCCCCGACCCCAAACAGACCCGACAGAAAGCCCACGACCGCCCCCAAAAGGAGAAGTCCCAAGGCGTTGACCGACATTTCGGCGATGGGAAGATAGATGTCCATGACCTAAGGCTTAAATTAACAAAAAGGCGGCAACAAGGCCTTTCTACTCCCCCGCGTTCGCGCCGTGAAGCCAAAGATCCAAAAACGGGCCTTTTTCGCGCGTTAACGTCTCGAAATCGCCCTGCTGAACCGTTTTTCCGTCCTTCATATAGATGATCCAATCGAAACGCGGCAACAGGTGCAAACGGTGGACGGAAGCCATAATCGCCTTGTCCGCATAGACGGAAAACAACCGCTCGAAGATCCGCGCCTCGGTCGCCAGATCGACGTTGCTTGTCGGCTCGTCGAGCAAAAGCAGCGAGGAATCCCGCCCCGCCAGCAGGCCTCGCGCCAGCGCCAGTCTCTGCTTTTCGCCGCCGGACAGATTCACGCCGCGCTCGCGGATGTCGCTGGCAAGGCCTTGGGGCAGAGAGGCGACGACCTCTTCGAAGTCCGCCATGAAAAGGGCCTTTCGCAACGCCTCTTCCGGCAAATCCACGTCGAAGGTCAGGTTGTAGGCGATGGTGTTCTCGAAAATCTCGGCTTCCTGCGGCACGAGCGTCGTGAAGCCCGAAAGCGGCCTGAGCGTTCCGGAAAGCCTGCCGTCGAGGTTAAGCGACACGCTTCCGGCCTCGTAAAGCCCGCGCAAAAGAGTCAAAAGCGTCGTCTTGCCCGCGCCGCTTTCCCCGACGAGGGCGATTTTCTGTCCCGCTCTTATCGAAAGAGAAACGTCCCTCAGGTGGTGCAACTTTTCCTGCGCCTCATGATGCGTGAAAGAAAGGCCCGCTATTTTGATGTCTTTCCATAAAGGGGCGGCCTCGTGCGCGGCGCGCGCGCCCAGCGCCCGGTGATCCGCCTCGATCCCGTCGATGGAGCGAATGTCTATGCTCTGATGCAGCAGATGATCCGCATGGGCCGCCCATTGGTAGAAAAGGTTCATGATCGAATTCTGATATTGGTAAATCGCCACCACGCTGCCGATCAAAAGCGCCTCGCCGCGCCAGAACGTCGCGCCGATATAGGCCCCAACCATGGCGGCTTGCATAACGACGAGCGCTATGTTCAGGACGCACCATTTGGCCTCATTATAGGACACCTCGCGCCGAAACGGGACCCGCATGGCGGAGAAACGGCGCTCTACCTCGTCCCGCGTCCGACCTTGCAGGCGCAACATAAGAACCGACGTGATGTTGCCGATATAATCGTAAAGGGCGGCGCTGAGGCGGTGTTCTTTTTCGTTTACCTCGCGCACGTTCATGACAAGCGTGCGATCCATCCGACGCACGACGATAAAGATTGCGGCACTTAAAACCAGATCGGCCAGCGCGACCCACCAGCTGTACCAGGCGAGAAAAGCGAGGCAAGCCCCAAAACGCACGGTCATTTGCAAAAGGACATACTGGTCCTGGCAGAAAACGAACAGGGCCTTGCTGGCCTTGGTCACGCGCCCGATCGTGTCGCCTGAATGATGGTCCTGGTGCCAGCGCAAAGGCATATCCGTCACCTTGCGGTAAAGATCGGCGACGAAGTTTCTATAAATCTCAAACGCGGTCCAGCGCTCGATGATACGCGAGGGCATATGGAAAGCCCAGAATACCGACACGACGATTCCGAGCGCCGCGCACCAAAAGAAAATTGTCGGCAACGTTTCCTTGCCGCCGCTCCTTACGCTTTCGATCAAATGATCGAGAATCACCGGCTGCGTCGCGGCGATAAATTGCGCGATGACGGAGAGGGAGACGAACAGCGCGATGCGGCCGCGAAGTTCCATGCCGTAGTTCCACATCAGGCGATACAGGTTCCACATTTTTTTCTCTCTCTCGACGCGCCCGCGTTTTCCCAAAGCGTTATGAAACTTCTTGTCGGCCTTCTCGAGTGAAACGGTGGAACGGTGGAACGTGAAAATAAAAAAGATCCCGTTAACTATGAAAAGGCCTCTTTTTTCTGTATAGAACGCATAAGCGAACCCTACAAGTTCTTCTGGAACCTAAGCACCTTTGGAGGATTTTGCCATGGCCTCTCTCGCTTACGACACGGACGTTTATATCGGCCCCTGCATTCACGACAAATGGCCGGACTTTTGGCTTCTCCCCTGGGCGAACGCCGTCAACCCGGAAACGGGGAAAAAAGAAATCCACGTTCTGATGCAAAATCCGGCCTGGGACGTCGCGCCGCCTTTCGCCAGCTTTCTCTCCGGCCCTTTGCTCGAAACCTGCCTGGATGAAAATTGGGAGAAGTTCTCGCTCAGGCTGGCTTCCTACAATTCGCTTTTGTTCCATGCGGGCCTTTACTTCAAAAGGGAACACGCGCCCGTTCTTCTGCACCATGAAGGGTCGAAGGCTTTCTCGCCGGACGGCAGGCAGGTCATTTTCGCGGCGCGTTATTTAGGGGATTTCGACGAGAAGCTTCCGGGCATTTATCCCGTGGTCAACGGCCCCAAAGGCCCCACCGCTCCTTATCCGAAAGCGCTGGACGAGGATAAAAAACTTCTCGGCCAATGCAACAAGGGCCGCAAACACGTCGCCTGGTGTTCCTTGCGCTACGTGATGGAAAACCTTTGCCCCCCTTCAACGCCCTCCGAGACCTTCAAAATCGCCGGGCTTTCCTTGAGCCGGTATCTTCCGTCCTCTCCCGACAGCCTGCCGATCAGCGCGGCGCAGGTTTATCTTTTGGAGCGGGCGGCGCGGCATTTGATGCCGACGGCGGTTTTCCAAAACAGGCCGCCGGAAGGCGGCAGGGCCTGGTGGGTTTCGGACGAGCAAATCGAAGAATTGCGCCGCCCGAAGACCGGAAAGCCCGCAGAATCGACTTGCGGTCATGTGTCGGCTTTCGCCCTTGCCGTCTAATTAAGCGCCGTGACCCGGCCCTCTTCCACGCCGAAATGCTGCGCGCGGGAGAGCAGCGGCGCGAAGTGCGCGGCGTCCGTTCCGGTCAGCCACGCCTGAACGCCGAGCGCGGCGATGTCCTCAAACAGGGCCTCGCGTCTTTTTTCGTCGAGATGCGCGGTGATGTCGTCGAGCAGGAAAAGCGGCTTCATCCCTCGCGCCGCCTCCAACGTCCGCACATAGGCTAGCATGACGGCGACGAGCAAAGCCTTCTGCTCGCCGGTCGAGCAAAGCTCCGCCGGACATTGCCGCGCGCGGTGAACGACAAGCAGATCGCTACGGTGCGGCCCGACGGCGCAAGCGCCCACCTGCGCGTCCTCCTCGCGGCACCGCGCGAGATCGAGCCGCAATTCGTCCTCCACAAGCAGCGCGGCCTTGCGCGTCAGCGCCTCTTCCGCCTGCCCGCAAAGGGAAAGATCCGCCTGGGGAAAAACGCTTTGGGCCGCCTCGCTCGCCGCGTGCAGTTTTTCGATCAACTGCAGCCGCGCAGCGGCGATCGCCACGCCGGTACGGGCCATTTCGTCTTCAAGGCCTCCCAGCCAGGAAGGATCGCCCGCGCCGTCGCGCAGCAACCGCAGGCGCTCGCGCAAAGCCTTTTCATAACGATGCACGCGCCCGGCATGGGCGGGATCGAAGCTAAAGGCCATGCGATCAATCAATTTGCGCCGTGCCGAAGGCCCGTCGCCGAGAACGCGGTCCAGCTCCGGCGTAATCCAGGCCATCGCAACAAGCTCGGCCAACGCCTGCTGATTGCGGGCGGTCTTGCCGTCGATCAGAACGACACGACGCTCGCCCTCGCCGCCTTGAGGATCGCGTCCCGTGGCGATTTTGGTCTCGCCCCCCGGCGCGATCACATCGGCCGCGATACCCCAGGGCGCATCGTCCGCCTC
>CAZZDK010000006.1:0-38334 GCA_964652235.1 uncultured Rhodospirillaceae bacterium | reverse complement strand
AGACTGGTTTTGCCGCCGCCGTTCGGCCCCGTCAAAACGACGGGCGCGGCGCCTAGCGCCAATCTTAAATCGCGGTGATTGCGGAAATTGGCGAGCGTGAGGCGGGAGAGGAAAAGGGGGGCCTGGGGTCGGGAGTCGGGGGTCGGGGCAACGTAAAAATCCAGCATTTTCCCCGATCCCCGAATCCTGATCCCCGACCCCTCGCTTAGACGCGCATGGGCATAAGCACATAGAGCGCCGAAGCATCCCCGATGTCCTGCACCAGCGCGGGCGAAGCGCCGTCGGAAAGCTGGAGGCGGACGCCGTCGCCCTGTATCTGCTGAAGGATGTCGAGCAGATAACGCGCGTTGAAACCGATTTCCATGGGCGGACCGTCGTAATTGACCTCGACTTCTTCCGTCGCGCTTCCGGCTTCGGGCGCGTTGGCGGTCAGGACCATCTGTCCTTGCGTCAAAGCCAGCTTGACGGCGCGGGACTTTTCCGAAGATATGGTGGCCACGCGGTCCACGGCGGCGGCAAGAAGCTTGGCGCTTGTGTCGAGGATCTTGTCGTTCTGCGCGGGAATGACGCGCTCATAATCCGGGAACGTGCCGTCGATGAGCTTGGAAGTAATGACGACGTTATCGAACGTGAAGCGCACCTTGGATTCCGAAAGAGCGATTTCCACCGCGCCGGAAATTTCATCGAGCAGCTTGCGCACCTCGAACGCCGTCTTACGCGGCAGGATAATGCCCGCTATGCCCTTCGCGCCCTGCGGCGCGGGCATTTCGGCCCGCGCGAGGCGATGGCCGTCGGTGGCGACGGCGCGAAGAACGTCCACCTTTTTGTCGGCCTTAGCCGTGTGCAAATAGATGCCGTTCAGATAATAACGCGTCTCTTCCATCGAAATGGCGAAGCGCGTGCTGTCGATCAGCGCGCGCAGATCGTCGGCGGCGATAGAAAACTTATGCTTGTGGTCGCCGTCGGGCATTTTCGGAAAATCGTCCACCGGCAGGCAGCCGAGCTTGAAGCTGGAACGCCCGGAAACGAGCGCAAGCTGCCCCGCGCCGACGGCGCTGATTTCCACCTGCGCGCCTTCGGGCAGTTTGCGGACGATCTCGTAAAGCGTGTGGGCGGGGGCCGTGACGGCGCCGGGCTTGGCGACGGTCGCCTGAACGGTCTCGTTAACCTCGATCTCCATGTCCGTGGCGGCAAAAGAGACCTCCTCGCCCGAAGCGCGGATCAAAACATTGGCCAGAATGGGGATCGTGTTCCGGCGCTCCACGACGCTTTGGATATGGCTCAGGCTCTTTAAGAGGGCGGCGCGTTCGAGGGTGATTTTCATAGGGCGGTGCCTCGGCTAGAGAGAATCTTCCGTATCAAAGGGATAACAGAGAATTGGGGGGTTGGCTAGAGTCGGCTAACGTGTCGTATTTCCATCTTTTTCTTGCACAATCATTAACGATATTTACAGTATGTTCCTGTATATTACTTTTATCCTTATTGTTAGGAATTTTCAGGATGCGCCGAAAAACGCCCAGCAAAAAGCCCTTTAGAAGACTCGCCCTCCTTGGTCTTATCTCCTTGGCCGCTTTGCAGCTGACTGGCTGCAGCGCGAAATTCGGTTTTTACCCGCCTGAAGAACTTTCGCAAAAACTTCAGCCCCAAAAGGTGCAGGAAAACGCCACCCTTACCTGTTCTCTGGTCCGGTTTTCCCTTTTGTTCCCGCCGACCACCGTCGAAAAGGAGAAGGTTCAGAAAGAAGCCTTCGCGCTTGTGAAATGCGGAACCTGCGCCCCCTTTTCCCGACAATACAATTGGTACGAAAAAACGCCCTCGGGCCCTAATGACGCCGCCTGGGGCGAGGCCCTAAATGCGCCTTATCGCGGCCATCCGGAAAAAATAACGCGGGAAATGATGCTCCGAGACGATTTTAGACGCAAAGAGACGGCCCCGGAAGGAAGGCCCCAAACTTCCCTCCAACAAACCGAACCGCAGCAGAAAACCGCGCTGACGTCGGCCAAAGACAAGACAGCGCCATCTGGTTCCGGCCAGAACGGGGCCGCCACGCCCCAACCCGGCGGTAGGGCATGGTAGGGAGGAACGTCCTCTCAGCAGCCAAGGGGTTACGGTTATTAAAGCGAGATGGTTTCGACGCTTTCCGCCCTTTTTCCTCCCAAAAACCGTTCGGCAAGAGCCTGAAAACGTTCGGGGCCGTCGGTGACGAGAAAGCGGGCCTCGCCCTGCCCGCCGTCCGTCCGCGCAAGGCCGCTCGTCTTAAGACAAGCGGCGACGGCGCGGGCCGTCGTTTCGGCGCTGTCCACAAGCGCGATCTCTTCAGGCAAAAGGGTCCGGATCAGCGGCGCGAGAAGCGGAAAATGCGTACAGCCTAAAACGAGCGTATCGTAGTCCGCGAGGCGAATCTGCCGCAGATAACGTTCGACGACGGCTTGCGCCTCCCGTCCTTCGGTCCAACCCTCCTCCGCCAACGAGACAAGCAGATTGCAGGCCAGCCCCTCGATTTCCGCTTCGGGCCGCAGGGCGCGAATGGCTTTGGGATAGGCGCCGGAACGCGCCGTGCTTTCGGTGGCCAGAACGACGATGCGTCCGTTTCGCGAAGCTTTCGCCGCCGCCGCCGCGCCCGGCTCGACCACGCCCAGACAGGGCAAATCCGGCAAGGCCCGCCGCAGGAACGGCAAGGCCAGCGCCGAAGCCGTGTTGCAGGCCACGACCAGCAGCTTGATCTTTTCCCGCAAAAGCCTTTCCGCCGCCTGAAGCGCGTAACGCGCCACGGTATCGGGCGTTTTCGTTCCGTAAGGCAGACGCGCCGTATCGCCCAGATAAACGAAATCTTCGCGCGGCAACGCCTCGCGCAAAGCCCGCAGGACCGTAAGGCCCCCGACGCCGGAATCGAAAACCCCGATGGAAGAGGAAGATGGCATGGATTAGGCGCTTTTCCTGAACATCTCCTTGATCCCCCGGACCGCCTGGCGCGAACGCTCTTCGTTTTCGATCATCGCGAAGCGCACGTGATCGTCGCCGAACTCGCCGAAGCCGATGCCGGGCGAGACGGAAACTTTCGCTTCCTTGAGTAAAAGCTTCGCGAACTCCAGCGATCCCAAAGACGCGTAACGTTCCGGGATTTTGGCCCAGATATACATGGTCGCCTTGGGCTTATCGACCATCCATCCGGCTTCATGCAGGCCTTTCACAAGTACGTCTCGCCGCCTCTGATACGTCATGCGAATCTCTTCGACGCAATTTTGAGGCCCCTCGAGCGCCGCGATGCAGGCGACCTGAATGGGCGTGAAAGTGCCGTAATCGTTGTAGCCCTTGATGCGCTCCAGCGCATGGACGAGCGTTTTGTTGCCGACCATGAATCCCATGCGCCAGCCCGCCATGTTGTAGCTTTTACTCATGGTGAAGAACTCGACCGCCACGTCCTTCGCGCCCTTGACCTGCAAAATGCTGGGACACCGCCAGCCGTCGAAGCAAATGTCGGCGTAGGCGAGATCGTGCACGATATAAATGCCGTAGGCGCGCGCGAGATCGACGAGTCTCTCGAAGAAATCAATCTCCACGCATTGCGCCGTCGGGTTGGAGGGAAAGCTGCAAATGAGCATTTTGGGCTTGGGAATCCTCATGCGGATCGCCCTTTCCAGCTCGGCGAAGAAATCGACGCCGGGGATCATCGGCACCTGCGTGATGTCGGCGCCCGCGATGACGGGACCGTAGATGTGGATCGGATAAGACGGGTTGGGCACCAAAACGCTGTCGCCGCGATCAAGCGTGCCGAGCATGAGGTGCGCGATCCCCTCCTTTGAGCCGATCGTCGTGATGGCCTCGCTGTCGGGATCAAGCTCCACGCCGTAGCGTTTCTTGTACCAGCCGCAGATCGCGCGGCGCAGGCGCGGAATGCCCTTGGAGGTCGAATAGCCGTGCGTGTCGGACCGCTGCGCGACTTCGATCAATTTATCGACGATATGTCTCGGCGTCGGGCCGTCGGGATTGCCCATGCCGAAATCCACGATATCCTCGCCGCGTCGGCGGGCCTCCATCTTAAGGGCCGTCGTAATGCTGAAAATGTAGGGGGGAAGTCGTTCGATGCGGGGAAAACTGCTCGGCATCGGCGAGCGGGCCAGGCCCAGAGCCGCTTCAGGCGTCATGGTCGTTCCTTTCACGTCAGCGCCGGGAACCGTCCCAGCGACGCGCCCGCCGTGCGCGGCG
This sequence comes from uncultured Rhodospirillaceae bacterium, assembly GCA_964652235.1. Classification (GTDB taxonomy): domain Bacteria; phylum Pseudomonadota; class Alphaproteobacteria; order UBA9219; family UBA9219; genus CAZZDK01. Next base: position 34,128 of record CAZZDK010000006.1, on the reverse strand, counting down.
GGACGGCAAGGACCGTAGCAGAAAAAGGCCGCGTCTTCAATGGAAGGGAAGCCCTTGTTAACTATCTTCTCCGATTGCGACGACAAACCCTGCGGCCTTATACTCGCGTTTTCTGTGAGAAGAAACGCCATGAAACCCGCCGCGAACAGAAACAGAATCAAAGCTCTTCGCGAAGATTTTCTCTATGCGAAGACGGCCCTCGGCAAAAGCGAGCCGGGCAGTCCGCAGGAAAACGAAGCCCTTGCGACCCTCTTTTTTTCCTCCCAAGAACCCGGCCGGAACCTTGCGCTGGCTGCGAGCCCTTTTTGCGTTGAACCGGGAAAGGGAACCAAGATTCTCGGACTGGCTGAAGGAAAAGTCCGGCGCGCTGCGGCCTCAAGGCGCTTCAAGGAAAAAGGCCGCTCCCGGCGGACCGAAAGGCAGTTCTTAACGCCGCCGTCCGACCAGCTCGGCGATTTCCCCGCCGCAGCTTTCGCCGATGCGGGCATATTCGTCCTTCGTGTCGATCTTGGCCTGTTCCTTTTGCCGCACGCCCGAAAGCTTCGCTCCCAAATCCTTCATATAATCGGTCATCGCGTTTTCAATTTGCTGGCGGGCGCTTTCCGAAGAGGCCGCCCGGACAGAGCCTATGTCCCGAACGGCCTGCGCGATAAGCTCCGGAAGAAGCGGCGTATAGGTCTCCACAAGCAACCTGTCGATGGCGACGTGCCGCAATTCGTGGTCCAGAACCTTTTGATAGCCGCAGGAGGGATAAGGAATCTCTTTGGCGACATAGACGATCGTGTCGTCGAAACCGAAACGCAGATCGAACGAGGCGATTTGCGCGCAGACTGTGCCGCTCCGCGGGTTTTCCTGCATTCTTATCTTGTAGTCGGATTCGAGCGTCATCTTGGCCGCCGTCAACCCTACTGGAACTTCGTGCCGCGTACTGCTGTAATTCTGCGCGTTCTCCCGCGCCATGGCGGCCAGGGAAGGCAGATTAAGCTCCGCGCTGATTTGGGGACTGGCCGCAAGCGGTTTGATCGCCACGGGCGGATCGAAAAAATCGGGGCACCCGTCCGCCTGCTCGGCAAAGACGACGAAAGGCGCCGACGATAAAAAGAACAGAAAAAGAAAAAACCTCACGGAAACAACCGCCTTTCGGAAAAGAGAGGACTTTCGTCAGTCTGACATAAAAGTGTTTCTTAAGAGGTTAATGCGCTTTTCGTGATTTTATTTGCGCCGTTTTTGGTGTATAAGCCCTCCTGCAGCGATCGAGTCATCGTTAAGGAATTTCATGTCGGCTTCTCTTTTGCCCTTTCCCGCCCCGTCCGCTGAGGCGGCGCACGAGAAGGAACCTGCCTCCCTTACGGGTTTGCGGGCCACGCGGCACGTAACGGATAGGGTTTTGTGCCCCTGGCTGATCGTCTGCCTCGATTTCGCGGACCTGAATGAAACCGTCTATCAAAGGGCCTTTTACGCCCTTGACGACCTTAAGAATTCCCTCTGCGCCGACCTTCCGTGAACGCGCTACCCTTTCGTCTTTTTTTCGGGTAAAATTCGCCCCGATTCGAGACGATTTTGCGCGAAAGGCTTTCCGTCATCATGGCGTCAAAGGACGACCGCCCGCCTCCCGATCTGAAGGATTCCCGTCGCCGCGCTTTTTTAAGGCTGGGGCTGGCCTTGCCTTTGTTCTCAGCCTCGTTACTGATTCCTTCCCCGCTCCTGGCCGCCGCCAAGCCCCTTTTGTGCAAGCCGTTCGTCGGCAAGACGCCTCCCCCGCCGCCGGAAGCCAAGCCGAAAGCGCCCCGGCTGCTCATGATCGATCCTGGCCACGGGGGCCGCGATCCGGGCGCCATCGGCTTATCGGGCACAAAGGAAAAGGATGTGGCGCTCGACATTGCCTTGCGGATGGCCGAAAGCCTGTCCGCAACCCCCGGCATAGAGGTGCGGCTCACACGCGAATACGACACCTTTATCCCCCTGTCCGAGCGGGTCAGAATGGGTCGAGCGGCACGGGCCGATTTTTTTATTTCCATCCATGCAGATAGCGCCCCTAACCACGAGGCCAGGGGTCTTTCGGCCTATACCCTGTCTGAAAAGGCCTCGGATTCCTTTGCCAGTATGCTGGCCGACAAGGAAAACAGAGCCGACGTGATGGGGGGGCTGTCCCTGCCGCCCGCCGATAAAGACGTGGCGAACATTCTTTTCGACCTGACGGCCCGGCGAACGCGCAACACGGCGCAAAGGGTAAAAGTGGGCTTTATCAAGGGGATCGGCCATCGTTGGCAGCTTTTGGAAGAACCGATGCGCTCGGCCAATTTCGCGGTCCTGCGCCTGCCGGACGTGCCCGCTATGCTGGTGGAGACGGGGTTTCTGTCCAATCGGGAAGACGAGGCCCTTTTGCGCCAAGCTGCCCAGCGCAGAAAAATCGCCGAGTTTATGGTGGACGAGCTGGCTTTTCTGCTCCAAAGCCCTCTTTTTGGTTAACGAGTTCGCTTATGTTTGACTCTCGCCCGTAAAATCCTTATACAGCACCCTCTTCAGGATTTTGGGAGTCAAGACTGTGAAACGCACCTATCAACCCAGCAAGATCGTCCGCAAGCGCCGCCATGGGTATCGCGCGCGCATGGCCACCAAGAATGGCCGCAAAGTCGTCGCGCGGCGCCGGGCGCAGGGACGCAAGAAACTGACCGCCTGATGACCGGGGGGAAGCCCCAATCCTTTCTCGTTCCTCTGAAAAAGAGAGCCGAATTCCTTGCCGTCGCGGCCCACAGGAAAAAATGGGTCGCGCCCGCTTTCATTCTGCAAATCGCGCCGAGACCGGCGGACGAGACAACCCCTCCTCTGTGCGGCTTCGGCCTGACGGCCAGCAAAAAGATGATCGGCATTGCGGTTAAAAGGAACCGGGCGCGGCGGCGCCTGAGGGCGCTGGCGCAGGAGATTTTGTCTCTCCATGCAAAGCCGGGATATGATTTCGTTTTCATAGCCAGAGAGGCCGTCCTTACCCGCGACTTTGAAAAAATGCGCCAAGATATTGAAAAAGCGCTAAAACACTTTGATTTGTGGCGGGATTAGGTCATGGTTTCGGTTCTGCGTTTTCTGATTTGGCTTTACCGGCACAGCCTTTCGGCCCTGATGGGACGCCATTGCCGGTTCGAACCGTCCTGCAGCGCTTATGCGGACGAAGCCTTGCGGGTGCACGGCTTTTGGCGCGGCTCGCTTCTGGCCCTTAAAAGGATCGGACGCTGCCATCCCTGGGGCGGATCGGGTTATGATCCCGTGCCGCCAGGGAAATGAGTTTTCTCTTTAGCGAAGGGCCCAGACCTGATACCTCTACGTCCCGCTAATGAAAAAGATTGTCATTGCGAGAGGCCTCGCCGCAGCGCCCTGCGCGAAGGCGAGCGGCGAAACAATCCAGAGTCGTTAAGCGACGCGCTGCAACGGCCCTGGATTGCTTCGGCTCCCGGATCAGGTCCGGGGGCCTCGCAATGACGAGAAGGCTTGGGTTTACACGGAACAGCCATGAACAATAACTCGAACTTTATCGCCGCCGTCATTATCTCCATCGGGATTCTCGTGGGGTTTCACTACCTTTACGAAAAGCCGCAGATGGAGGCCGCGCAAAGACAGCTCGCCCTGCGCGAGCAGGCCAAAACCGAAACCGCGCTGAAAAAGCAGAGCGTGCCGGAAGCCCCGCCGCGCCCGCGCGAAGACGTTCTGAAGGATTCGCCGCGCGTGAAGATCGAAACGCCGGAACTGCGCGGTTCGATCAATCTGAAGGGCGCGCGTTTGGACGACCTCAGCCTTGTCCGTTACCGCGAGACGGTCGAGACAGGCTCGCCCAACATCGTCCTTCTCTCTCCTGCGGGCGCCGCCGCGCCGCATCAGGCTTACTATGCGACGTTCGGCTGGCTCGCGCCGGAAGGCGTTTCCGCGCCGACGAACGAAACCGTTTGGAAGGCGGATTCCGACGTCCTCACGCCCCTTAAGCCGCTTCGCCTGACGTGGGACAACGGCCATGGCCTCGTCTTCGAGCGCACCGTCTCGGTGGACGAGCATTATCTTTTCACCGTCTCTGACCGCGTTCGCAACAACGGCGGCGACACGGTGACGCTTTATCCCTACGGCCTCGTCGCGCGGCGGGGCAAGCCGCACACGCTCGATACCTATGTTCTGCACGAGGGACCTTTGGGCGTTCTCGACGGCACGCTCAAGGAAATCAAGTACCGCGACTTGATGCAGGAAGGGAAGGTTCTTGTCGAAAGCCAAGGCGGCTGGCTTGGGATCACGGATAAATACTGGCTGGTCTCGCTGCTTCCGCCGCAAAGCGAAAAGCTTTCGGCCTCCTTCTCCTACGAACGTCCCGACGACGGAAGCGACCCGACGCAAGGCGTTTTCCAGGCCGATTTTCGCGGCCTGCCCGTCAGCCTCGCGCCCGGCGCGAGCGCCGAGCGCAAGGCGAGCCTGTTCGCGGGCGCCAAGCGCGTCAGCCTTCTCGACCGGTACGGCGAGCAGCTCGGCCTGCCTTTGTTCGACCGAGCCATCGATTTCGGCTGGTACTATTATCTCACCAAACCGTTCCTTTACTTCCTCGACGAAATGAGCGGCCTTTTCGGCAGCATGGCGCTGGCGATCGTGATGCTCACCATCATCCTGAAGATCGTCACCCTGCCCCTGTCGCTTAAGTCCAACCGTTCGATGGCGAAGATGAAGGCCATCCAGCCGGAAATCCAGGCGCTGCAAGAGCGCTACAAGGACGACAAGCAAAAACTCGGCGTCGAGATGATGGAGCTTTACAAGCGCGAGAAAATCAATCCCATGTCGGGCTGTCTGCCGGTCCTGATCCAGATTCCGATCTTCTTCGCCCTGTACAAGGTTCTTTATGTCGGCATCGAAATGCGGCACGAACCTTTGTTCGGATGGATCAAGGATATGTCGGCGCCGGACCCGACTTCGGTTTTGACTCTCTTCGGCCTCGTGGATTGGAGCCTGATCCCGCACGTCGGCGTGTGGCCGATCCTGATGGGCCTGAGTATGTTCGCGCAGCAGAAGCTCTCGCCCCAGCCGCCGGACAAGACGCAGGCGCAGGTCTTTTTGTTCCTGCCGATCCTGTTCACCTTCATGCTGGCGAACGTTTCCGCCGGATTGATCTTTTACTGGACGATCAGCAACCTTTTGGGCATCGGCCAGCAATGGTACATCCTGCATAAGACCAAGGGACTGCCTAAGAAGTGACGAACGTGGACGCTCCCCAAGCCGAAAAAGCGCGGCGTTTGTTCGCGGGGCCTTGTTCGTTCGTGCTGGCCGCCTCGTTGCCGGAGCATTTCGATTCCCTGCCGGAAGGGCTGCCGGAGATCGCGTTTTGGGGCCGCTCGAACGTGGGCAAATCCTCGCTCATCAACGCGCTGACGGGCCGCAAAGGCCTGGCGCGCGCGTCGAACACGCCGGGACGCACGCAGCAAATCGTCTTTTTCAACCTGGGAGGAAAAGTTTCGCTCGCCGATCTGCCGGGCTACGGGCACGCCAAGGCCTCCAAGGAAGCCGTTGCGCAATGGACGGGGCTTATCAAACGCTACCTTTCCCACCGCGCGACTTTGCGCTGCGTTTTGCTTCTCATCGACGCGCGGCGCGGGTTGATGCCGGGCGACGAGGAACGGATGGCCCTTCTCGACAAACACGCGGTGAGCTATCAAATCGTCGTAACGAAGATCGATCAGCTTCGCCCGGACGAACGGGCGGCTCTTTTGGCGCAAACAACCGCCGCGGTCCAAAAGCGCCCCGCCGCCAGGCCGGACGTGTTTATCGTCAGCTCAAAAAAGAATGAGGGGCTCGAGGCGCTGCGTCTTTTTTTGTTCGATTTGGCCGCACGGAGATAAATGGTTGCTTAAACAAAGCCGTTTATCATATTGATAAATATCCACTTTTTCAATTCTTTCATAAAAAATCGGCCGCCTCGAAATCATTTCGGATCATGGACGGTCTGCGCTTTTTTGTGGTAGGATGGGAGCGTTTTAGAGAGCCATTGGAGAAGCCCCACATGACCAAAGTTTCTTTGAAAAAACCGTCCCTCTTCGGAAAAGCGGCCCGATTTGTGACAAAACCGACCATCGTTTCGCTTCTCGGCCTTTCGCTTTTAACCGGCTGCGTCGTGCCGGGTCCTGTGGTGCAAGGACAAGTCGGTTACGACGCCCATGCGGCTTACAATGCCAGCAACCGGGTAACTGTTTACGACCTGTATGCCCCGCCCGCATATGCGCCGCCGCTCTGGTGGCAATGGAATCACCAAATGAGGGGATTTTATCTGCAATGGAGAGAGGACCACAGGCGCCGTTACCCTAAATACGATTGGCGCCGGGGCCACCCGGACAGATGGGAAGACGATTTCTATCATTTCAGGCGCCGTCATGACCGCCACGGTCCGCCGCCTCCCCCGCCGTACCGCCATCCGCATGACGGAAGGGACAGAAACAGAGACGGAATTCCTGATCGTTATCAAAGGTAACAAACATGAAAAGTCTTTGGAAAAGAGCAAGCCAGGCGGTAACAGGAACCGGAAAATACACTTTGGCTCTTGTCCTGAGCGGCTCTCTCTTTCTGGCGGGCTGCGGCGTCAGGGCCCCCGCGCCGGAAGCGTTGGCCCCTGTTCCGCAAACCATCGGGATTCAAAGGCAATATGCCGCCCCGGCGCCGACCCCGACCGCTTACAGAGCGCCTTCCGGGACAGGACAGGCCGTCTGGGAACAAGGAGGACATCCCGTTTTCGGTTTTGATGAACAAACAGGTCTTCCCTCGTTCCGTCCGGGCGCGCGGCTTGCCCATTTCCTTAGAGGCCTGGTTTACGACGCGAATCTTCCGGAAGACGAGCGCGGCAGACTGATCGCCGGCGAGATTTTCGGCGTTCCCATCCTCCTGGACATGAAGCGCCGCGGCCCAAGCGCCGACGACATTCTCTGGCCCCGCATTCACGGCGGCCGCGTTTATTTCGGCAACAAGTTCAAAGTCGAGAGAGGATATATACGTTATCCCACCGGGATCGATCTGGAGCCGAGTCGCAACAGATGGGGCTTTGAGCGCCGGAACGTTTGGGAGTACGGTTACAGAGGCCCCTTCTTCGGTGACTGATAGGTTCCCTTGCCCTACCCCCGCCGCAAACTTAAAAAACCGACGCCTGAACGTCTGGCAAACGTCGCGCTGCATTACCTAAGCCGCTATGCGGCTTCGGAAGCCAGCCTGCGACGCGTTTTGGAAAACCGCGTGCGCCGCGCCGCGATGCGCGACGAGGCCTTCGCCGCCGACAAACAGGCGCAGGCCGCCCTGGCCGAAGCCATCGAGAACATCGTCGAAAAGCACAAACGCGCCGGTTCGCTGAACGACAAAGCCTATGCGGAAACGAAAGTCGCCAGCCTGCGTCGCGCGGGCCGCAGCGCCCGGCGCATTGCGCAGCAATTGGCGCAAAAGGGCGTGAAGGCCGACCTCATCAAGGCCGCCCTCGCCCCGGAAGACGGAACGGATTCGCAAGAAGTCGAGTTGAAAGCCGCCCGCGCTTTGGCGCGGCGGCGCGGGCTTGGTCCTTACCGCAAAGGGGGCGCGAGCGCGGACCGAGCCGTCATCGCCAAAGAAGTCGCCGCGCTGGCGCGCGCGGGGTTTTCCTTCGACACGATCAAAGACGTCCTCGGCGCCGGGCCGGAGGATGTGGAGGCATAACGTCTTGCTCTAAACCGTCATTGCGAGGAGTCCTGCTCTCGCGAAGCGAGGGCAGGACGACGCGGCAATCCAGAGTCGTAAAAAACAAAGGATGGTCTGCAACGACTCTGGATTGCTTCGGGCTTTCAGCCCTCGCAACGACAATTGCCACGGGTCGGACTTAAAACGAAACGCGCGGAATTCTACCGCAAATCTTCGTCGTCCGGCTCGACGGCGATCACGTCTTCCACGTCCACGGCGTCCTCGCCCAGTTCGTCCGCGTCTTCGATGATCGCGTCGTCCGCCTCGCCGCCTTCGACGGGAAGATCTTCGATCTCCTCAGGCGCGGGAGCCATTTTCTGGACCTTTTCTTCGGGCACAGGCCGGGACCGCCGACGGGTTTGCGTCTCAGGATCGAACACCGCCCCGCATTGCGGACAGACGGGCGGTTTTTTCTTCATGTCGTAATAACGCGCGCCGCATTGCGGGCAGATACGCTTCAATCCCCATTCTGGCTTCGCCACCGCTCTCCTCCTGGTCTTTCGGGCCCCTTTTTAGCCCCTTTTTCAGGGGGGCGATGTCCTCTGCCATGAAACTTTGCCCCTGTCAACGAGCCGGAAAGGTTAAAAGATAGCCTTCGTCTAGGGCTTTGCTATAAGGGAGGGATGAAAAACCCCTCTCAAACAACCCAAACGCTGACCTCTCGCCGCTGCGGGCCGCTTAAAGGGGGTTTAACGCCCCCCGGCGACAAAAGCATATCCCACCGATCCGTCATGCTGGGCGGCATCGCCAGGGGCCGCACCCGCGTGCGCGGCCTTTTGGAGGGCGAGGATGTCCTGTCCACCGTCGCGGCCCTGCGCGCGCTGGGGGCCTCTATCGCCAAGGAAGGCGACGAATGGATCATTGACGGCGTGGGCCTTGACGGCCTGCACGAACCGCAAGGCGTTTTGGACATGGGCAACAGCGGCACCTCGGCCCGACTTCTGATTGGCCTTTTGGGCGCGCGGCCTTTCACGAGTTTCTTTACCGGCGATGCTTCTTTACGCAAGCGCCCCATGGGCCGGGTCATGGTCCCGCTTGAAAAAATGGGCGCCGTTTTCATGGCCAGGGAGGGAGGTCGTCTGCCGCTTTCCGTGCGCGGCCCCGCTGTGGCCAGAGCCGTAACCTACGATTTGCCCGTCGCCTCGGCGCAGGTGAAATCCGCCGTGCTTCTGGCTGGCCTGAGCGCGGACGGCACTACGACGGTGATTGAGCGCGTGCCCACCCGCGATCATTCCGAACGGATGCTGCGCGCCTTTGGCGCGGACGTGCGGGTCGAGAAAACGGGGGACGGCGCGGAGGCCATCAGCGTGAAAGGCGGAGCCGTTCTCACGGGGCAGGATTTGAGCGTGCCCGCCGACATCAGTTCCGCCGCTTTCCCGATGGTCGCCGCGATCCTGTGCGAGGGATCGGACGTCACACTGCGCGGCGTGGGAATGAACCCGCGCCGTGCGGGAATCGTGCAGAGCCTTATCGAAATGGGCGCTTCGATCCATGTGGCGAACGAGAGGGAACTGTGCGGCGAACCTGTCGCCGATCTGATCGTGCGCGGCGGACCGCTTAAGGGAACGACGATCCCGGCAAGCCGCGCCCCCAGCATGATCGACGAATATCCGGTTCTCGCCGTCGCCGCCGCCTGCGCGGAAGGCACATCGCGCTTCATCGGCCTTTCCGAACTGCGCGTAAAGGAAAGCGACCGCCTGGCGCTCGTCGCGCAAGGCCTAAGCGCGGTCGGAGCAAAGGTCGAGGTGGAAGGCGACGATCTGATTATTCACGGCAACGGCCATCCGCCGCGCGGCGGCGCGACGATCGAGACGGCGCTCGACCACCGGATCGCCATGAGCTTTCTGGTTTTAGGCCTGGCCGCGGACGAGCCGATCCGCGTGGACGACGCCAGCCCCATCGCCACGAGTTTTCCGGGCTTCGTTTCCCTGATGAACGGCCTGGGCGCGGGAATCGGATAGGAAAGGTCTTACCCTTCAATCACCAGGCCCTCGCGGATGGCTTCTTTCTTCACGTTTTCCTGAAGCTTTTCGAAGGCGCGGGTTTCAATCTGGCGCACGCGCTCGCGACTGACCCCGTATTGCTGCGAAAGTTCCTCCAGCGTCAAGGCGGGGTCCCTCAGGCGCCGCGCCATGATAATCTCGCGCTCGCGCGGGGCCAGGCCCAACATCGCCTGCGCCAGAAGCCGCTGCCTATGCGCGTTTTCCTCGGCCATGCCGAGCCGATGTTCCTGGCTTTCGGCTTCGTCGGCGATCCAATCCTGCCATTCGCCCTCGCCGTCGCCGCCCAAAGGCGCGTTGAGCGATTGATCTCCGCCGATCAGGCGACGGTTCATCGATACCACGTCGTCTTCGGACACGACGAGATTCTTGGCTATATGAGTCACCTGCTCCGGCGACAATTCGCCGTCGTCGATGGCCCGCATATCGCGCTTGAGGCGACGCAGGTTGAAGAACAGCTTTTTTTGCGCCGCCGTCGTGCCGATTTTCACGAGCGACCAGGAATGCAGGATATATTCCTGGATCGCGGCCCGGATCCACCACATCGCATAGGTGGCCAGACGAAAGCCTTTTTCCGGATCAAAGCGCTTGACGGCCTGCATCATGCCGACGTTCCCTTCGGCAATGAGGTCCGCAAGCGGCAGGCCGTAACCCCGATAGCCCATCGCAATCTTAGCCACGAGCCGCAAATGGCTGGTCACGAGCCGATGCGCCGCTTCCACGTCGCCGTGGTCGCGCCAAGCTTTCGCCAGGATATATTCCTCGTTCGGGTCCAAAAGAGGATACCTGCGAATCTCGCGCAGGTAATGCGCAAGACCGCCCTCCCCCTTTACAACCGGCAATGTCGCAAGCGCGCTCGTCACGGCGTTTTTCCCTGGTTCTTCCCGTAAAAGCTATATGAACCCCCGAAGCTTTTTGAGCAAGCCCGTCATATCCACCGGCAAAGGCGCCCTAAATTTCATAATCTTACCGGACGCCGGGTGAACGAATCTGATTTCACCCGCATGAAGGGCCTGCCGGGGAAAAGCCTCCAAAAGCGCCACAAGGCCCTTTTCCCCTGCCGCCGCCGCGCGCCTGCGCGATCCGTAAAGCGGGTCCCCCACGACCGGATGGCCTTTATGCTCCATATGAACGCGGATCTGATGCGTTCTTCCCGTGGCCAGCCTGCATTCCACAAGACTCGCCAGCGTTCCGAAGGCCTCTAATACCTTATAGCGCGTGAGGGCTTCTTTGCCGCCGCGCGCCGTCACGGCCATTTTGCGCCGGGCACGAGGGTGGCGACCTATCGCCCCTTCGATCTCGCCTTCAAGCGGCGCCGGAACGCCCCAGACCAAGGCTCGGTAAACCCGGCTCAGGCTGCGGTCCGCAAACTGGGCCGACAGGCCCTTATGCGCCGCATCGTTCTTAGCCACAACCATAAGGCCGCTTGTGTCCTTATCGAGCCGATGCACGATCCCCGGCCTCGCCACGCCGCCGATCCCGCTAAGCCTGTCCCCGCAATAGGCCAAAAGGCCGTTCACGAGCGTCCCCTCTCCGTTGCCTGCGCCGGGATGCACCACAAGACCCGCCGGTTTGTTGACGACGAGCAAATCTTGGTCCTCATAAAGAACGTCAAAAGGAACCTCCTGCGCCTTCGGCCCCGCAGGCTCAAGCGGCGGCAAAGCGACGAGATAGATTTCCCCCTTTTCGGCCTTGGCGCTTGGATCGCTGACCGGGCCGCCGCCCTCGCGCGAAACCGCGTCCGCCCTGATAAGCTGTTGCAGACGCGCGCGCGAAAGCCCCTCGGCCTTGGCGCCGAGGCAAGCGGCCAGCGCCTTGTCCAGACGGCCTTTTTCTTCGGCCACAAGGGTCAAAATCCGGTTCTTGTTCATCGGTTGCATCATACGGGATATGCTCTTAGACTGCGCCTGTCTTTTGTCCATAGGGAGATTCTCGTCATGCGCCGTCTTGTTTTCGCCCTTGCCATGGTTCTTGCCGCCTCGCCCGCTTTGGCGCAACAGCAAAGTCAGACCGCCCCCGGCGGCAGCGATCCCGTCTTCGGCCAGACTTGGTGTACGCCCGCCTTTCAATGCCCCTCCTCCCTCGACGCCGAGGCCATGAGGAACTGGCTTCCGCAAATTCTCTCCCAGGCCAATGCCTGCATCGCGGGGCGCTTCGCCATGAGAAACCCGAACGGCTATTTCGAGGAAACGCTGGGCCTGGATTCCAACCTGTGCCTAACGACAAAGCCTATCGAGCGCGCGTCAAAAGGCATGGTCATGGTCCCCAAATGCTGCGTGCAGGCCGTGGCGGGCAGCAATTCCCTGTGCCAGATCGTCTGCGTCAAGTACGGGATGAAGTAACTATCGGCCTTCCACCTTGGTCTTCAGCGCCTTCATCTCGGCCTTCAGCGCGTCGTTCTCGCGCTTCAGCTCGTTGACTGCCGCCACAAGCGGGCCGATCAGGCCGATGTAATCCACGCCTTCGTATTCCGCGTCGATCTTATGGACGACTTCGGGAAAGACTTGCTCCACCTCCTGCGCGATGACTCCCAGTTTCTTCTCCTTTGACTTCTTCATCTCAAAGGAATAGCCGCCGATCTTGGCCATTTTGTCGAGCGCGTTTTCGATGGGCTTGATGTTCCCCTTGAGCCGCCTGTCCGAGCTGCCCGCGCTGGTGTCGTAAATGAACTGCCCGGCGTAAAGCTTGGCGGCGGAGAGAAGCCCGTCGATCGAAGCGCTGCCCGCGACCTCCATCACATAGGGGCAGGTGTTGTCGGAAATGCTGGCCCTGGAGCAGCCGCCGCCAACGACGATCAAAGAAGCTTCCTGGTCCGTATCCGTCGAACGACCGACGGTCAGCGTCCTCAGATTCTCAATCGCGCCGCCGTAGCCGCTCACGGCGCCTAGAATCCTCGCATAGCTGGTGGTCGTCGCCGTAGCCGAGATAAGGCCCAGATACGTGTCCGTCTGGATCGTGTTGAAATCGGCAGCCGTTCCGCCCTGAACGGCGACGGTCGGCGTCGCGGAAACCACCGTCCGGGCGAGCCACGGCGCGTTTTGCGAAGAGGTCAGGCCCGCATAGGTGCGCGAGGCGATATGGCCGTTCGGCGAAGAGCCGAAACCGTAGGTTCCCGTCGGCGAAACGGCCCAGGAACCGAAGGCGCCGCAGGCGTAATCTTCGCCGCAGACGTTCGCCGTGTAAACGAAGCCGCCGTCGTTGCCGATCATGCTCGCGATGCGCCCGCCGGACGTGTCGGGAATCGTGTCGCCGTCGAACGTCAAAATCATAAAGGAGTAATTCTTCGGCGCGACGCCCGCCGCCTGATTGTCCTTGAGGACTCGGACTTCATAGCTCTGGCCGTAAGAGTTCGTCGTCCGCACGTTCGACCCGGCGTTGCGGCCCGTAAAGCCGATGGGAAGATATTCGCACAGAATTTTGGCGTTCGCGTCGGCGATCGTGTTTTTGCAATCCGTGACGTTTTCGTTCGAGGTCGGCAAAGGCAGCTCGAAATTCGCGTTGGCGGCGTGCAGGGTCATAAGATTCTGCCCCTCCGTCGTCGTCAGATAGGCCGAGACGGCCTTGATCAGCTGTCCGTGCAGGTCGGCGGCGGCCTGGTCGCGAAGCTGGGTGTTGCCGCTGGACATCAGGCGCCAAAGCCCCGCGAACAAAAGCGAGGCGACGGCCAGGACGATGGCCAATTCGATAAGCGTAAAGCCGCGCGGGCGGCCCGCAGCCGTCGTTCTTTTCCGGATCATCATGATGCCTTCCTCCCTAGAGCGTAGAGACATAACCGACGCTTCCCGCAGGGATGCTCCCCAGCGCGGGATAGCAGATTCTCGTTCCGTCCTGATAGGCGGTCGTCATGAACCAATAGCCCGCCACGCCGTTGCAGTTTCCGTTCACGACCCGACCGAAAGACACTTTCGGCGCGTTCGTTCTTTGAATTTGATTTAGGATTTCGCCGGACGTATAGCCCATCCAAGACGTTTCGCCGTCCTCCTCCTTGGGCACATAGGTCACAAGATAGCGAACCCCCGCCGGCGAAACATAGACGACGGACGGAAAACGAAGCTGCGACACGCTGTATTGATAGCCCGGCGGCAGGTAATGGCGCGTATAGGGCGCCACGGGCGCCCCGTCAGGGGATTGAAGTTGTCTTTGGCAGGGCAAAACGCCCGCCGGAAGAGCGGTCGGCGACACGCGGCATGGCCAGACGCCCCCCAGATCGATCGCCAGCTCCTTGACCAGCTCATAGGCCGAGGAATGCCAGGTTAGCATAATCTCGCCGACGGTTTTCTGCCTGGCCCACAAACGCGCGGCTTGGAGCATATAGACCTCGGTGAAAAGGCCCATGGCGGAGAGCAGCAGAAAGATAAAGACGAAGAGGTACATTGCCGCCCCACCCTATCACGAGATTCCTTAGCGAGTGTTAATAATCAAAGGCCAAAGGTTAACGAAACGACCGTTTTGGACGCTCTCCCGCAACCCTCTTGTATGGCCGCCGCCGGAATGCCGCCGGAAGCGCCTTCTCCCGGCTGCTCGTAAACGAGCCGCCAAAGAGCCGACGGCAGGTGGTCTCTCATATCGACCCTTTGCAGACCTAAAGAAACCGCGTCTTTGGCATAAAATAAGAGAACTTTACGGCACGCCGCGGAAGAGAGGGGAATCTCAAGCCTGATGGCTCGAGAGGACGGGTAAAGCTGGACCCTTATGTACCGCCCCCAGGGACTTTCGATGCCGGGGCCGATCTCCGGGTCCGTCATCAGAGGGATTTCGTCGAAACGTTCCAATCTTTCCATGAGCGCCGCCTGCGTCTTTCCGGGTTGCGCCTCGGCGGGAATCCTCATGTCGCGCGCCCGCGCGACGGTCGCGATGATCTGGCTGGAAACGCGGCCTACGCGGTAGGTTTCAAGCGCCGCCTTGGCCGAAAGCCATAGGCCGGAAAAAACAAGCGCCAAAACAAGCGGCGCGACGATATAAAAGAAACCTCCGATCATCTTTGAAGAAGTCATGCGCCTGCCCCGCGACCCGGAAAAGAAAAGGCGGGAGCGCGCCCCCGCCTCTCCTCAGATACCTGAAACGCCTCTTTCCCTCTACGTCTTAAGACGGAAGGTAAACACCACGTTGTTTCCGGCCGCCGACGTGTTGCTGCAAGCCGCGATGGCCTGGGTCAACGTCATCGGGAAAGACGTGCTGGTGCTGACCGCGCTGCCCGCGCCGATCAGGCCGGAATCGCGCCCCGCGCCCGTGTTGCGGATCAGAAGGTTCGAACAGGCGCTTTGCGGAACGGCCGAGAACGTGATCGCAAACGAGTCGTAAGGAACGCTGTACGTCGCGGCGTCGATGGTCACGTCGCCAGCCCACACGTCGCGCACCGCCGTCACGGCGCCGCTGGAATCCTTGACGACCATATCGGAAGGAATGCCCCCAGCCCGCGCGACCAGGATCGCCGAAATATCGGAATCGACCGTGCTTTGCGTCGCGTGCATGGAGCGAACGGCCTGGACGATTTGCAGAAGCTGGTTCGAGGTCGTCGAAACGCGAAGATTTTCATAGACCGAGGCCGCCGCCACCCAGATGGCGCCCAGAATCAAACCGACGATGCCTAAAACGATGGCGGCTTCCGTCAAGGTAAAGCCGCGAATTTTTCCTTTTTGAATAAGCATTTCTCTCTCCTTTAGGGTCATTGATTCTCGCGCACACGAAAATCCGATTTCCCTCATACAAGAAGAGGATTAAGCAAAGCTTAACGCCCTTACTGTACGCGCAGTCTATAGATGAAATCTATCTTGTTGTTCTCTCCCGATGGGTTTTTTTCGCATCTGTCCGAAGCCTCTTCCGCCGTGACGGGAAGATCCTCGTCCAGCGTGCCGTTAATTCTTACGGCCCGAAGGCCCGAAGGCCCGTCGCCCGAAACCCGCGCGGCCAGAGCTACGCAGCTTGAAAACTTAAGGCCTCTAAGCTGGATGCGGAATTTATCCGCGCTGGCGGCGACCCCCGTATTGTCCACCGCGAATCCGCCCTCGGAAAGAAAGCCGCCGGGCCCGTTGCCGCCCCAAGGATGGTCGGCCCGCAAGGTTCCGGCGGAACGGCTGCGGATCATCTCAGGCGGCAAAATCCCCTGCTCCAAAAGAAAATGCGTCAACGCGGTAAAGCTCCCGTTGCCGCCGGGCGTCGCGATAAAGCCGTGGCCCAGGTAATAATCGCGTATATGGCGAACGGAAAGCGCGATCTGGTTGATGGCTTCGTCCCTTTTCATATTTTCCCGCACGATGGAGACGATGCCCCACAGCGTGCCGAGAACGATGCCCATCACGCCCAGAACGATGGCCAGTTCGACGAGGCTGAAGCCGTTTCTTCCCCCTTCGTCATGCCCGCGAAGGCGGGCATCCCGTCTGTTTTTCATGCCGTTAAACCAAACGAGACTCCCGCTTGCGCGGGAGTGACGCTCGGAGTCAGTTTCGAAGCTTGAAGTCAAAGCCCACCTCGTTAATTCGGTCGCTGCACCACGCGCTGGCGGTGGAGAGAGTCATAGGGAATCCGTCCGCCGGATGGTCAATGTCCAGAAGGTTAAGCGAAACCACGCTGCCGCCCGGTCGCACCACGGCCTTGACCCCAACCTCGCTCATCAGAACGGGAAACCGCATGAGAAGATCGACGCAATTTTCTCTTTTAAGGCCGGAAAGGAGGATTCTGAAAGCGTTTCCGTTTTGCAGGCAAATGACGTTGAACGAGCCGCCGCCGACGGTCGCGAGCGCGTGGTTGATGTCGCCGCCCTCCGCGTTCGGATGAAGCCGCATTTCCGTCGGGATCAACCGGCGGTCGTCGTCGTCCAGGATGGAGGTGATGTCCGCCCCGCTGGCGCAGTTGATCTTGCCTTTATTCATGTAATAATCGCGCGTGTTCTCGACGACCGAGAGGATTTGCTGGCGCGCGACATGGCCTTGATAGTTGTTCCAGACGGCGCTGGCCACCGCCCAGATGGCCGCCATCACAAGCCCCATCGCGCCTAGAATGATCGCCAGCTCGGTCAGCGTCAGGCCTTTGTTTCCTCGCGTCCTTGCCATGCCTCCCCCCTACATCGCGTTCATGCCCCCGGTCGCCTTGGAGACTTCCGTGACCACGGCGAAGACGGACTGCATGGCCCAGGCGATCGTGCCGCCCACGATGATCAAGCCGATGTTGCGCGTCACCGCCGCCTGGTTCTTAAGCGTTTCGATCTGATCCGTCATCCATTCGTCGGTGACTTGCTCAATCACCGAGCCGACGTCCGCGCGCTCAGAAAGAATCTCAAGGTCGATGGCGACGCCGGGATCGGGAAAGTTGTACCGCCCGATGCGCAAAGCCTCGCCGAGGTTGCGCCCTCGCAAAACTTCCTGCCGCGCCGAATTGACGCGCTCTTTGAGCCAGGGATTCGCCTGCTCTTCAAGAATCTCAAGCGCCCGCTTAAGCGGCACCTGCGAGCCGAGAAGGGAAGACAAACCCAAAAGAAAGCCGCTGCCGAGCAAGACGCGGTACCAAGACCAGGGCGGGACCATGTCGAGCCGCGCGCGCAAACTGCCCGTCCAACGCGGCATGGCCAGCGTGATCGCGATCGCCGTCAGGACGATGGCGACGAGAACCCAAATGCCCCAGTTCGCGATAAAATCGGAAACTTCGGCCACGCCGCCCATCGCCTCCATGACCTTCGGCGGCGCGGTCTTGCGCATATTCTGGATCAGGTTCACCCCGAACATCCAAAGAACGAACGAGACGAGGATCATCATAAAGGCCGGATAAGCGACGGCGTAGGTCACCGCCGCCCGCATTTGCAGCGCCTTTTCGCCCACAAGGCGAATCGAGGCGAAGGCCTTGGCCATCGTGCCGGATTCCTCGCCCGCGCGGATCATGTACAGCTCGGAATCCGGAACCCAGCCCTCCATCGCTTCCGACAAGCTGACGCCCGCGCGGTCTTTCAAAAACCATTCGCGCAAAGCAACCGCCGCCGGGCGGCGCGGATATTTGCCCATTTCCGAGGCGTTTTGATAAAGACGGTCAAGCGAACGCGACAACGCCTCGTTCATCTTGAGCATACCCTCAAGCTTGCGATAAATGCGATAGCGCTGCTTGCGGTTGTTCCTCAATTGAAACTGCGCCAGCTTGCGCAGGAACACTTCGGGGTCGATATTGATCTCGTCAAGGCTCATGGCATGACTCCAAGCCGCTGTTCAACTTCAAAGACTTCCCTATCCCGCGCCAGGACGCCAACCTCGAATTCCGCGTCCTCGGGCGAGACTTCGCCCCGGCGAATCTTCTCAAGCGAGTGCCAGAGCATCGTCACGCCGTTCATCCCCGTCGGCGAAAGCCAATACTGACGCGCGTCTTCCAGCCTGTTGTCGAGCAGAAGCTCCATCAGCTTCTGGTCCGTTTCGATCACTTCCGCGCAGATCGTGCGGCCCACGCGCCCCTTGTAGCAATTCGAACAGCCGTCGGGATTCGCCACATAGACCTGGGCCATATCCGGTTCCGTCAGGTGATCGTAAAGGGAACCCGAATGGCCCGCGCGGTGCGCGTCCATGAGCGCAAGACCAGCCCGCGCGCGCCGGGTCAGGTCCTGATAATGGGGGCCGAGCTCCTTGACCGCCTCCTTGACGGGAATCCGACAGGACGGGCAGAGGCCGCGCAAAAGACGCTGACAGATCATGCCCCGCAAAAGATGGTGGTCGTAAACCAGGTAAGGCTCAAGCCCGATATCGCGCAGCCTTTGCGGCACCGCGAGCGCCGAATAAACGTGGGTCGTCGTATAAACCTGGCGGCCTGTCAGAGCGAGGCGAAACGCAAATTGCGCCGTTTGTATATCGCGAATCTCGCCCAGCATCACGATGTCGGGATCGAGGCGCAGGGCGCAGCGCATAATTTCGACGAACGTTCTCTCGCGTTGTTCGTCCTTGACCGAGGACGACACGCCGACCTGGCGCGAACCCAAAATGCCGCCTTCGGGCGGATCTTCGACCAGAAGGCAGTTGAGCTGCATATTCGTCTCGGCCATGCGGCGGTTGAGCGTCACGCGCAGGGTCGTCGTTTTGCCCTGGTTCACGGGCCCCGCGAAAACGCGCATACCCCCCGGCGCCGCGCGCAAGCTTTGGATCACGCGCAATTGTTCTTGCGAAAAGCCGAGCGAGTCCACATCGGCCATAATAAAGTTTTCGCCGAACAGATGCGCCGAATCGTACTGAAGGCGCATATCGAGATAGCGCCCGCCGTCCGAAAGCGGCACCCACTGGCAACGCACCGAGATAACGCCTTTGGGCAGCATGAGCGCATCCGGCCCCGTCGCCGCCGCCGTGAGCATGGCCGCCTGCGGTTCCTGCCAATTCGCGGTCGCGCCCGATTGCCCCACCGAATGCGAATAAACCGCCGAGAGCATTTGCTCGCCCTCTTTTTGCGTCCAGGTTTCCCACAAGCGCAACGCGCCGTCGATGCGAAATTCAATGCGCGTGCGGCCTTCGCTGGCCTCGACGTGAATATCGTTCGCGCCCATCTCGACGGCTTTTTGCAGCGTTTCGACGATGCGGCGGCGTACGGCGTTGTCGTCAAGACGCGCGATCGCCGACTGGCGCGAGGCGTAAAGATAGGCCTGCCGGATGATATTCGGGGTGACGTAACGCGGCTCGTCCACGTGATAGCCGTGACGACGCGCCATCTGCGCCACCGACGTCACGAGCGGCGAGTGGCGGTGCGAGGCGGACACAAGCCAAAGCCCCGTGCTGAATAAGGCGCAAAGGCTGCGGGATTCGGCGGGAACTTTCAAAAGTCCGCCTTCCGCGGTCAAAACATCGCCGGAAAACTCGAGGCCTCCGCCGACAGCAAGGCTTCGCTCGTCTTCCACGACGACATCGGCCTCTCTATCGATGATCTGTCCGCCGGTATCTTCCTCCGGCGCGGAAGGCTTTTCCGTCCTGACCGGCCTTTGCCCTTGAGCGCCGACGGAACGGGTCATTGCGCTGGCGGACGTCGCGGCCTTGCGGATCGTCGGCGGCGCTTTGTTGGCCAGGGTCGAAGACGGCACAGCGCCTCGCTCCGCGGGAACGTTTTTCCCCAGCAAAGCCTCGCTGATCTTATCCCTTATGTCTTCGAGGAATCCCCCCACGCCGCCACCCATTCCCTAAACAAGGCTCCGCAACAAAGGACGGGAAAGAAGAAACGGATTCCCTCCTCCGCCCACTTCCACAGTCCTATCGGGAAAAGGTCAACAAATGCTTATCTTGAGCTGAAAACGCGCGAAACGTCCTTGACCTGAAGGGTTTCGGTCTTCCCGTTCCTTGAAAACGTCAAACCGTCCCTCGAAATGGACGTCACGCGGCCGCCGTCGGCCAGTTTGTCCCCTTCCCGAACGCGTTTGGTCTTGCCGCGCTCTTTGATCACGGCGACATAACTGCCCGCCGCGCCCAGAATCCGGGAAACTTCCAGCGTCGTCGAGGAACGGGGTGCCTCCGACACGTCGCTTACCTCCCCGCCGTCTTTCTTGAAAGAGGGGGGAAGGAGAACGTCCGTCGAGAAAGGACCGGAAAGAAGGTCCGATGCGTTCATCGAAGGCGCCGGGACCGACGAAACAGGAGCGCCGAGCGCGCTGGCCGGAAGCGCCCCTGAAATCGCCGCGACGGCCCCCGTCATCTTGGCCTGGCGTTCGTTGCGCAACTTTGTCAAATCGTTCAGCCTTTTTTCGATGTCGATCAGGACGTCGAGCTTCACGACGGCCTCGCGAGCCTCGTTCAGATCCTCAAGCGTCACGTCTTTCGTCGCGGTGTTCAGGCGATCAATCACGCCGCGAACGGAATCCGGCACGCCGCCCGGCGCCGAAACCATGGCCGGAGCCGTATCTTTGCCCGCCTTGACGGCGACGACGGGTTTGGGCGCGTCAACCGCCGGCTCGGAAACCTGGATGGCGGCAGGCGCCGCCGGTTGAGACGGCGAAGAAGGCCCCGGTACGGACGAGGTAATCGGCCCCGGTTCGGCGGCAAGCTGCGCCTGCGCCCCCGGAGCGGCCCCCCAAACCCCCAGAATTATTGCCAAAGCGGCAAAACGGAACTTAGCGGCGGTTTTCATAGATCACTCCTTCGACCGTCCAGGTCTCGTTGCTCGTGCCCTTCCCTCCCGAAAGGGATAAGGACGTCACTATAACCCCCGGCATATCAGAGAGAAAATCCGGCAGAGTCCAAGGCAATACTGGCACCGTAAGCGTAAAGGAACGTTTAACCCATGGCGGCGGCGGGGGATTCCATTCGCCCTTATAGCCCGGCGGCGGGGGCGGCGGCGGATCGTCCGGCGCCCGACTGATGAGGCCGGACCAATTCTGGTTTAAGTAACGCTTTGTAATGACGTCCGGATCCCAAAGACCTTCCGGCTTGCGAACCTCAAGAGGGGCAAGAGGAATCGTAGAAACGGCAGCCGATCCGGTATCCGTCACCACGCTTTCGGGCGGCGGGTTCGAAAAACCGCCCGAACGGGTCCAATTCACGGTCAAAGCCTTTTCGCTGCACCGCGCCCCGATCATGCGCCACCCGGCCACGGCCAAGGGAACCTTGACCAGCGATTCGCGACAAGCGCTTATAACGTCCATCGGACGAGGCCTTTTCTCCCATTTCCGCTCCGGCGGCGGATAATCCGGCGTCACGGACAGAGGAGAAGCCTTCATCGCCTGGGCTTTCAGCCGCTTGAGGGTCTCAAGCTGTTGAAGCCGCTCCATCTCTTCCTCGGCGCGTTTTTGCTGAACGTGCCAGCCTATGCCCAAAAACAAAAGGATCAAGGCCATCCCGACGGCCAAAACGACCTTGGCCTGCGTGGAAAGGGCGACAGAGCGAAGCCGTACATCCGTCCGTTCGTTGAGAAGCAGGCCGAGCGGCATCGTGTCCGCGCCCGGAACGCCCCAGGCCTCCGGCGCGTAAATCCGCTGAAAACCGCCGATCGCCATCTCCTGATACAAACGGTCGCGGGCTTCCGTTTCGTCCAGAAAGAAAACGTCCCCGTCGGGGACGACCAGATCGTCGCGAACGACGACCAACGCCGTCCCTTCGCGCAAATGAAAGGCGCCGATCCACGAGCCGGGCTGCTGATTGGCCAGACATCCGGCCAGAGACGGCATCCCCGCCTTGAAGCCTTCCGTCGGCGGCGCAAGGCCGAACTGGGGCACGCGCCCCTGCTTGTTGCCCAGCCGGGTGACAAAAAAGTCGGACTGGCTGCCCGGCTGTCGCGCGGCCTCTTTCGCGGCCTGCGAGACGCGGCCCGTCGGGCTGTTTTCCCAGTAAAGGCCGCTCGCATATTGCCTGCGGCCAACGGTAACGACACCGCTCGCCATCAGCCTTGCTCCGCCCTGCGCGGATCAAGCACTTGCGGCGTGATCGCGATAAACAGCATGGTCCTGGTCTTGGAGTTGCTCGACCCGCCGCCGAGGAAATAGTTGAAGGGGCTGCCGACGCCCTGCGAGCTTTGGGACGCCTGCTCGTCGTCATAGCCGCCGATGATCAGCGTCGATCCGCTCTTGAGCATGGCCTGCTGCACGAACACCCGGCTTGAAGTTTCGGGAAGCTGGATCGTGCCCGCGCCCGTGTCGAACGAGGTCAGGCTCACGATGTCGATCAGGCTCATGGAATATTGCAGCATGATCCGCCCATCGTCGAGAAGACGCGGCGTGAGCTGCAACGAAAAGCCCTCGCGCACCGTCCCCGGCGTCACCGTGCTGGAGGAATAGGAGCTGGAGGTCGAGTTCGTGTTCGACACCGAAGCGACATAGGTTCGGTCCCGCCCGATGCGGCGCGAGACGGTGCGGTTATTGAGCGTCGTCAAAGGAAACTGAGCGACGCGCGTCGTGTCGCCGATGGTCGAAAGCGCCGAAAACAGGAAGGAAATCTGTCCCACCGTCTTGGGATTCAAGATCGCGACCGCCAGGTTGCCGCCGCCGGAAACCGCGCCCGTCGCCGCGCCGCTGGAGCTCACGATGCCCGTCGCCAACCCCGTCATGGAACCGTCCGCCGCCCCCGTCGCGATGTTGCCCGATCCGAATTGGGGCGAAACGATCCCCGTGACCCCGGACGGACTGGCGTAGGCCGCGCCGAAGTTCGTCAGGCGACGCAAGGCTTCGTTGAACGTGACGCTGAAATCCGTCCCCTCGCTGAGCGAAACGGCGTAAATTTCGACATTGACGGCGATCTGCTGGGAAAGGCGCTTGTTTTCCTCTTCCATAAACCGCGCGACGGTCCGCATAAGCTCCGGCGTCGTCGTGACGGAAACCGTTCCGCTGGAGGGAGAGACGACCACGGTGCCCACCCCGCCGAGCATGGAGGTGATGGAGGCTGAAAGCTCGTCCCAGATTTTCATCTCGGACGTCATTTCCGAAGATTGGGAGAGCGAACCGCTGCTGCTTACGCTGAAGCTGCCGCCCGCCTCCGCCGAAGACGAGCTGTCGCCCGTATTGTTGTCGCTGTCGCGGATGCCGTCTTTCGTCTTTTGCGTCCCCGGCAGGGATTCGACCACGAAAACCCGCGTCTCGAAACGCGAAAAGTTGATCGAGCCGCCGTCATAACGCCAGCTCACCCCGAAATGGCCCGCCACAAGGTCCAAAAGACCGGAAAGCGGCCCCTCGTACGCGATCGACATCCCGTCGCCGCTTGAAGAATCCGCCGCCGGAATCGCCGGGGCCTTCGCCCCCGGAATGGCCGCCGGAACCAAAGGCGTTCGCGTCGCGTCGCTGGCGACGCGAACGGGGATCCCGGTCTGCGCCCCGATGGCCGTCGCGATCTCGGCAAGAGACATCGGATCGCCGGAAATCAAGGCGACGCCGCGCGCGCCTTCATACCTGTCCGGCAACGGCCTGCCGCGACGCAAACGGGTCGAAACGTCGCCCGCCCACACCTTGTCGGTCACCGTCAAAGGATCATAGCTTTTCTTGGCGGCGGGCGCCTGCGCTTCCTCGCTCATCTTAATGGCCTGATCCGAGCGGCGGTCGATAAGCGACCGGGTCTTTTCGTTGTTGCAGCCCGCAACGAGCGCAAGGGCCACAAGGAGGAAGGCAAAGCGCTTGAGCATCATCTCTGTTGTCCTCGTCATTCGTTGTAGTCGTTGCCGCGAGGCTGCACGACCAGGACGGTTTGTCCGACGGCCTGATTCTGATGGAGCCGCCCGACAGGCTGCGGTTTCGCTTCCTGGAAGCCTGAGAGAAGCGCGCGCACCGCCTCTTCGAAAGAGCCGCTAAAGGCCACACGCGCCTGCAAGGGATAATCGTACTCGGACTGCCAGCTGAGATCGACGCCCGCGCGGGCACACCATTTTTCAAGGAGGCCTCGAAGCGTTTCGCCCTTCTCACCGGACCAAACGTCAAACGCCTCCGTCTGACCGGAAAGGGCCAGCGGCGCGTTCGCCCTGACGGGGAGAGGCTGAATCGAGGCAGGCGGGTTCAGATACCCCATCGTCCGCCCTTCGCTCGCCGGAACGCTCCCGCGCGACGGCACAGGCTGGGCGGGGGGAAGCGGCGCCAAAGGGGCCAGTTTCGGCTCTTCGGGAACGAAAGCCGGTTCCGCCTTCCCCGAAACCGGCAGATCCTCGATCTGTAAGGGGGAAGGTTCTTTTAGAGGAGCGATCTTCGCTTCAGGCCCCAGCTTAAGCGGCGGGGCAAAAAGGCCCTCGGAAGCGGCAGACGATTCCTTGGCGGGGACGATCTGGATCATCTGCCCCTCTTCCTTGCTGGCCAGACCGGCGGGCAAAAGCATGGATTTCAAGACCTCGCGCCAAGGCGCGCCGCCGCGCCAGGAAACAAGCGTGCCCAGACTGACATCCTGCCCCACGGAGAAACCGTAATCGGGAGGCAAAACCTGCCGCAAAGCCACGGAAAGCGGAACGTTGTTGGCGAACCCGCGCACGACGCTTTCCTTTTCCGCAGGGGGCTGCGCCGACGCTTCGGGAACAGGGAGAGGCTCAAAGGTCCGCGAAGTCACGGGCGCCGGAAGCGGCTCCGACGGAAGCGTCGGCAACGTCTTGGGCGCGGCGGAGACCGTCGGCGCCGCAGGCGCAAGGGTCGGCGCGGGAGCCGGAGCAACCAGGGTTGAAGGAGCGGGCCCTTCTATGATTTTGGGTGCGAAATCGGGCGTGGACGGAGTCGGCAAAGGCAAAGCGGGCGCAGGAGCAGGAGAGGTGCCTACATTGTCGGCCGGAACCCATTGGAATCCGGCTTGCGCCGAAGGGGCCGCCATCAAGGCGCAAAAAAGGAAAGTTCCGGCGCCGATGTGAAGCCCTGTAAGAAAAATTCGCTTTGTGTGCATGGTTTCTGCCCTTTTTGGAGCCAGGCGATTCGCCGGAGAATCTTAGTAAAGGACGGAAGGGAGAACAACTGGATGCCCTTCCTGCCATCAGGTCTAGCCTTATCTGTGTGATTCGGGCAACACAAAGCCTTAGGCCGACAGAAGCGCTTGTTTTGAATCAGGAATTAAAAGGGAAACCCGGATCTTGGATTACTCGCCGTAATCGACGAGCCGCCGACGCGTATGTCCCGCCGTTGCGGGTCGGCGCTTCCCGACGACCCAGGAACGAAAAGCGCGAAGCGCGGCGAAGAAGGACAGCCCTTTTCTTTCAAAAAACCAGAAGACGGCCATCGTGCTGATGACGAGGATAAAAGTCCACACGCGGGCATGGACGAGAAAGAACAAAACGCCCACGAAAGCGCGCGCGTCCAGGAAAAAGAAACGGGTCGGTTTTTGCGTGTTCCGCCAATGAATGTCCATGGTCCCCCCGCCGTCAAATCATCGTCGTGTCGTCATCGTCCTCTTCGCCGGAGAAACCTTCCGTCTCGCCTGCGGCCCTGGCCTCGCGCTCGAAACCGGACTCCGCGCCCTCTTCTTCCCGATAGAAAGGATCGCTGCCCGCGCCTGCGGCTTCTTCGCCCGAAAAGCCCTTCGTCAACAGAAGATAGGTGCGGCGGTCGATCAGTCCGTCCCTAAAGGCCTGATTGGCCGACTGCTCCATCGTCCGCCCGTAGCGCACGAGAAAGCGTTGGGTTTCCGTGGTCCATCTGTCGATGGGCATATCCAAAAGCTGTTCGCGGATATTTTCGTCGAACACGAGAAACTCGCGAAGCCCCAGACGCCCGCCCCCCACCTTAGGAACCAGCGCCTGCGTGACGATCATGCGCAAGGTCTCCATCAGCGCATAGGCGCGTTCGGAACGTTCCGCCGGTTCGAACACGCTCACGATGCGTCGCACCGTCGCCGCCACGCCGATGGTGTGGACCGTCGAATAGACCAGATGGCCCGTCTGTCCGGCTTCGATCGCCGCCGACATGGTTTCCCGGTCGCGCGCTTCGCCGACCAGAATGATGTTCGGCTTGCGCCTGAGCGCGTTGCGCACGCCCGCCGCAAAGGTCGGCAAATGGCGAGGAATTTCCGATTGCGCGACCAGCGAGCGCGGTCCCGTGATCTGGTCGTACACATATTCGATGGGCGCTTCATAGGTGAGAAGCTTGCCGCAGCCCTGCTCGCGCTCGATCAGCATTCGGCACCCCGCCGCCAAAAGCGTCGTTTTGCCGCTGCCCGTCGGACCGGTCACGAGGATCAATCCCTGGCGGGGCGACCAATTGCGGATGAGCGGCTCTTCGATCCCCAGATCGACCATGCTCGGCGGCAGATTGGGCAAAGAGCGCATGGTCACCTGGACGGAATCGCGGCCTCGGCTCAAAATCGCGGTGATATTGGTTCGGAAACGATAGCGCAGGTTGCGTTCAGGCCGGACTTCGTAGGACAGGTCCAGATCGTGCCCCGATGCCAGTTTCGCCAGAGCGTCCGGGCCGTAAATGCGGACCAGAACGTTCGCCATGTCGGCGGAATCCATCGAACGGCGCGTCACAGGATACAAGGTGCCGTCCACTTCGATCGTGACCGGCCTGTCCGTTTGGATCGTAATATCCGTCGCGCGGCGCTGGGCGCACCAGAGCAAGAGACCGTCCACGTGCTCTTCGAGGATACGAAGCGGCTCGTCGGGCCAAATCCCGATCAGAACCTGATTGTCGTCCGCCGAAAAGGTTACCGTGGCGCCGTCGTCCACTTTTCGCTCCGGGGTATGAGAACGGACGGACCCGTGATGGAAACGCCGCGGTCGCCCACGCGCATTTCCGATCCTCCGCCCGTCACGCCGCGATCCTCGTGCATGGCGTAGGGAGGGGAAATCATGCCCTGAGCCAAAAGTTCCCGATAACGGACCATGCCCACATAATCGTTCGTCATGCGGTCAAGATCGGCTTCGAAGGTTTCTTCGGCCTGCTTGACGCCCGCTTCCCATCCTTCCTGGACCCAGGCGCGCCAGGCGGCCCGCTCTTCGTCGTCGCGCGGCAGCAAAAGCCCCGGCGGCGGGTCCACGCGACCCCAATCGCGCTCCAAATACAAACGCCAGTCGCGCGGCGCCGTCACGATGCGCGCCGCCCTGTTGATGCGTAAAACGCGATCCGCCACGGCGGCTTCCTGCCCGCCCTTGTTCACGATCACGGCCTTTTGCGCTTCGGACACGATCGGCGGCTCCAAGAGCAGGCCCGAAGGCGCCGCCATCAGAAGCCGCGAAAAGTCGAACGTCTTGCTGAGACTGGCTTCGTGCTCGACCAAACGGCGCTGAATCTCGAACGTCCTATAGGCCAGCCCGCCCCGCGCCCCATAGGACAAGGCGGATTCCTTAAGCGCGTCGCCGCGTATTTGCAGGCCCATGTCGCCGGGCTTCGTGTCTTCGCCGGTTTCCTGCTCCTGTAGTTCCTTCATGGCAGGCGGCGGCGGCGAGGGTTCCGGCGCCTTGGCCTCTTCAAAACCCCAACCGGCAGCCTGGGCGGACGAGCAGACGAGCGCAAGCCCCCCCGCCAAAACAAGAAGCGAGATAAGCGACTTCATCCTTGAATTTCTTTTAGTTTTGATCGACCGGGGCATAGCGAATCTCTATGACGCTTTGAGCGCTGTTGACCGTGATATCGGCGCGGCGACCGACCTGGAGGCCCAGGTCGCGCAGAACTTCGATCATCGGTTTTTGATAAACATTGACGTTGACCACCAAGGGAACGCCGGGACGATTGCCCTTGGTTTCCAGACGCATTCCCGCGCGAGAAGAAAGCGTCTCAAGCATTTGTTCGACGGGACCGGCCCATTTGACTGTGATGGTCTGGGTCAAAGCCGGGGGCGCCGACGAATAATCGTCCGCCGGCAAAGCATTCGGCGAGCGCTGTTGCTCGATCCCTGCGATGGTGTCCAGCGCGCTTGAAGCTTTTTCGGCAGCCTGGGCCAGACGCAAGCTAACCAGATCCGGCTCGGCCGGAACGGGCTTGACGGGCTGGTTCATGGCGCAACCGGCCAAGGCCAGGCCTAGGGAAATCCACATCATTTTTCGGGCGAAAGGCAAAGTCATCGTCGCACTCTGATCGTCTGTTAATGGGCCGTTTTTCGGGACTTCACGTATAGACGGGGCACCCCTTTTCGACAAGCGTTTCCTCTTCCCCCCTCAGGCCGCAAAGCGCATGAAATAGAGCGCGAAACCAAAAAGCGCCCCGGCGAGAACAAGGAGAAGCAAGGCAGTAAACCATGCCCCGGTAAATAAAGAATAAAGAGAGAAGGCGAACAGAACGGCGGCTCCCACCCCGTAAATGAGGGAAGCGTTGGGAATCTGCCCCCCCGCCTTTCCGCCCTCGAAAAGGGTAGGCAAAGAGCCGCCCCGTACATCCAGAGGGGGAAGGTTAAAGCCCTTCCCTTTCCTCTGCTGACTCGGAAAAAGCTTTTCGAGCCAACCCATTAGGATATCACTTCCCCAGATCGACCAGAACGGGCGCCATACGTTCAGGCCGCCCTTGGACGATCTTAATCTTGCCTTCCTTATTCCTGTAAACAAGATACGGATATCCCTTGATGTTCCATTTCGAAACAATCTTAAGATTGGCGACGACCGCCTTTATGGCCGTTTCGTCGGGCTTGTCCCCCATGGCCGATTTGTCGCCCTCGACATATTTATCCCAGGCTTCAAGCGGGTCTTTCGCGCGCAGAAGCTGGGCCGCCTCTTCCGCCTCCTCGCCGCCGGTGCTGTTGTAAACCGGGATCAAACGCACCCGCGCCTGGCCCGCCTTAACGGCGTCACGCAGCTCGCGCCAGGTCCCCTTGCAGTTCGGGCATTTGGGCGCGACGATTATCAGAATTTCAGGCGCCTCGGGCTTGCCCAACGTCACGCCGGCCGCCGCCTCCAGGTCTTGATAGAGGCGGTCGCCGGGCGACAGGGAAACCGCAGGAATACCGCTGCTGTTGGGATCCGGCGCGGGGGCGGCTGTCGCGTCGCTCGCAAGCGCCGTCACGCCGCCTTCGACGGACCCGGCGGCAAGAATCTGATTTTGCCGTTGGCCGGTTCCGTAAAGCAACTCGTAAATCGCCTTCTCGCGGGAGGAAAGCTCCTTAATCTGCACGCCCGTCACGTTATCGCCCTGGTCCGTGAACATCCCGCCGACCAAAGCGGTCTTGCGATCCGGCGAAAGATAAATCATTTGAACCTGGCCGCCCTTGACGATGAACCAACCGTTAAGCCCGGACCGCTCGCCCAAGTAATAAAGCTTACCGCCGCTTTCGACGATCTTTCTTAAGACAGGGATCGTGTTGATGTCCGGCGCCTTGGCATTGGCGTTGAAAAGGGCCGAACCCTCGTTCGAAAGCCCCGAAACGGCTTGGGCCTGAGCGCTTCCGTTCCCGCCGCAAACGATCAAGAAAGCGGCTAAGACAGCATAAACGAACCCCTGACGCATTGCGTTTCTCCCCTTTTCCGTTGGTTTCTCCTCGGTGCCTATTTCTGCGCATAGAGCCTGCGCGGGCTTACGGCGCCGTCGCGTTTGATAAGTCCCTTCCTCTCCATCACCCGGATGACCCTGGCTGCGTAGCTTATTCCGACTCCCGGCGTGGCGGAGTGATAATAAGCGATCCCCCGATAAAGGGAACCCGCTTCTTTTATTTTTCTTTTCAGAATCCACGCGGCAACCCTGACATTCATGCACCCGTCGTCGCGAACGACCTTATAGGCTGTCTTATAATCGACCCGCCAGGCCGCCGCCAGTTCGGGTATCCACAGGGAATTGACCTGCATCGGCCCCAGATCGTAGGAGCCGTTGACGTTCGGCCCGACGGCCTGCCCCACCCGGCCGCCTTCCACGTGCATAATGCCGATCATGACCTGCGGGGGAACATCGTAGGTTTGCGCGGCGAAAAGCAGACAGGCGGCGAGCGTCTGGGCGGAGATCATGTCTCCCATCCCTGCGTTTCGAGCTGGGCGGCGGGAGGAACTTCGAGATAAGTGGCGAGAGTCGCCAGCATGGCCATGCGTTGGTTGAAAGCCTGCCAAACCTGAGTCATGGGGATTGCATCGCCGTGCTGCGCGAAAAAGGCCGCCCTCTCGTCCGGATTCATGTACAAAAGTCGGTCCGCTTCGGCGTAATGGCTTTCGGTGTAAATCTGACCCGCTGCCCGCAAAACGTTCCAGCACAGCAGCCGCCATTGTTCCGGCGTCGAGCCGGGCGCGGCCAGGGTCCGCGTCACCTGGTCCGACGTTTTAACGAGCCTCTCGGCCACTTCCGCCAGAAGCTCATGCTCGGCCCGGCCAAAGGCGTATTGCGCCACGGCGCCGATCACCGGCACCATCGCCTCCATCATCTTCGCGCGGAAGGTCGCGACCGTATTCGGTATCGTTTCGCCGCCCGCCGGTATCTGGCTTTTGAACTTGCTTTGAAGCGAAACGGCGATGCCGGCCAGCCGCTTGGCCTCCTCTTCCTTCATCGGCAGGCCCGTCGCGCGGAAGGAAGCCGCGACGACCTGGCTGGCCGAACCCGCAAGCGCCCAACGCACCGCCGGCTCTAGCGCCTCTTCCGCAGCGCCGATTTCCTCGGCCAGCGCCTGGGTCAGGATGACGGCGCTATCGACCAAAGCGCCGAACTTTTCCGGCTCAAGCGCCTGCGGCTCGCCCTGTCCGCCGGAAGATTCCGCGAGCGTTTGAAGGAGGGGCATACCGACCTGGCGAAAAGCGGCCAAAAGAGTCTGCATCCGAGCGCTAACTTCAGCGCTTTTTGAGACTTCCGAAGTTTCCGTCATGCTCAAACCGTCTTTATATAAAGAGAAGCGGACTATACACGGGCGCAGGCCGCCCGCCAACACCGGCCAATGCTTTCATGGCCGTGCGCCTCAGGATCGCCCAGGAAGGTTTCGCTTTGGTTAACGGCATCGCTTTTCTATTGAAAAAAAAGGATTATTCTTATTTCGGCCAACAATCTTTCAGGCCTTCCATATTGGCGACGGCCTTAAGAAAAGCCGCCTTCTCCGCATCCATCCGCTTCTTCCACATCCGTTCCGAAAGGTCGCACAGGGCCGCATCGGATATCATTTGGGCGTGGGAGGTGCCTACGTTCGCCTTGGCTTGAAACTGGCGGGAGGAAGCGCACATTTTGTTGCACAACTCGCTCGCCTGATAAAGATTCACGCCCGCCGCGCAATTTCGGATGTTGGGCGGCAAATCCATGTCGGCGTCGCGCGCGGCGTTGCAGCCGTGGACGGAAACCTCGCAAAGCGTTTGAAAATCATCGTTGCCGCAATCGGGGCGCGAGAGCATACCGACCCGATCGGCGCATCTTTTCACGAACTCGTCCTGCATGGCGGCGCAATGGTTCCATTGCGCCCTTTTAACCATCTGTTCGGGATTATCCAGATCAGAACCTAACGGCGGCGTAGGCCGAGGCCCCGCTATCTTGGCGCATTGGCTTACGGCGGCGATCCAGGCCCGTTTTTCGGCCAGGTCTCTCGGCGAATTGGCGCCCGCTTCCATGTCCGGCACGTTCACCTTGACGTCGCCGTAGGCGGTGCTCTCCGTCTTCTGGGTCATAGAGGGCATCTGCAGCGCCTGATCGAGGTCGAGCGTTCCGGCGGAAATATCGGCGTCCGCCAGACTCGTCAAAGAGGAAACGGACAGCGCCGCGCACCTGTCGCTGTACCCGTCATCCGCGTTGGCAAAACCGGCACCCGCAGCATTGTCGCCGCACCGGCCTTGCTCCTCGTCGGAGGCAGCCTGGGGCCCGTCGCCGTCATCTCCCTTTTGGCGATAGCGCATGGAAATGCCGTCCGCGACCATTTTGGAAACCATCTTGGCGAAATCCCCCATCGCCAAGGGAGCCTGGCACGCCACGATGTTGTTGCACAAAAACTGCTCCGTCTCCTCGGGCGGCACGTTCTGGGCTACGATACGAGCCTGGGCTTCGAGATACTTGTTCTCCAGCTCGCTGTCCGCCCTTGCGTTGGCCAGCCGGGGCAGAGCCTCCGCCAGCAGCCTATTCCCCGACGGCTTCATGGCATCGGACGTCTCGATCGCGGAAGGAATGGCCTCGCCCATGTAGGCAAGAATGGTCGCATTGGCCACAAGCCAAGCTGTGAATATGGTTTTGTACAAATTGGCCTGAATAATAAAATACTTTCTGTCCGCAAGGAGCTGGGCTATTTCAGCGCCGTAGGCGGCCACATCGAAAACAAGGCAAGGAGTCGCCCCCCCGCAAGCGAGGATAAACAGTTCAAGCGTCGTCAAGGCTCCGGCCTTCTTCGCTGTTATCGGCTGAACGGCCAGAACGAGAAACGAGACGATGAGGCAAAGGCAAACGGCCCGGCGCCCCGAAGCCAGCCAGCCCCTTTCTTTTTTCCCGCCTTTCGTCACCTTTCCGCCCCCTGCCAGCACTCGGCCAGCTTGGGCAGGACGCCGACCGCCTCGATAAGCGCCATGCGTCTTTTCTCCTGCATGGACTCCCAGGCGTTCCAGGCCAAGGTGCATTTATTCACGCTGTTCATCATGTCCGCGTGCGTCGCGCCGCCTTCCGATTGGGATACGTAATACTGGTTGCTCTTACAGGCCGCCTGGGACGCCCTGAGAAGCTGATAGGAGCTCATCCCCTTTTCATGGGATTCGGGCAGCGTTATGTTCAATTTCTCGGTGGCCTCGTAGCTTTTTTTCTGATTCTTGATCAGTTCCGTAAAGGTGCTGTTGGGCCGCGTGTAGAAGGCCAGAAGATTCGTGCAGGCCCGCACCAGCGCGCTTTCCGCCGCGGCGCAATGGTTCCATTGCGCCCGCTTGACAAGACCGTCGGGGGTTTCGATTTCCTCCTTGACCGGCGGGGTAGGCCGCGCCCCGGCCAGGTGCATACAGTGATAGAGCCCGGCGGTCCAAAATTTCTGCTCCGCGCCTTCGGGGGCCGGAACTCTATATTGGATCGAATCTTCCGTGATCGTCGTGAATTGGGGAATCTCCAGCGTCTGGCGCCCGTCAAGCGTGAAAGCGGACGTGTCGCTGTCCTCAAGCGTCCGTCCGTCTTCGCCCTTTGCCGTCTTATCCACGCATTCTTCGTTATAACCGTCGGATTCCCGCGCGAGGCCGAGCTCGCAGCGCCCCTGTTCCATCAGGCTGGCCTTGGCCGGACCGGATCCGTCGCTTCCTTTGGTCCGGTCTCTCGTCTCGACGACGCTCGAGGCCGCCGTCGCGACGGCCTCTTCGAATTGTTCCGTCGTCATGATCGATTTGTTCATGACGATGGTATTGCACAATTGGTTGTTCTGAGGCGGAACGTTCTCGGCCCTGGCTTCAAGCGCGGCTTCCATAAAGGCGTTTTCGACCCCGTTATCGGCCAAGGCCTGCGTCAGTCTCTTTTCCGCCTCGGCGAGAAGTTTGTTGCCGGACGCGCTCATCGCGCCGTTCTCCTCTATTTTTTCGCTGATGGACTCGGAAAACAGGGCGACTTGAACCGCAGCCACCGCGATAGCCGCAGTGATAGTCGCGACCAAAATATGGGTTGCTGTCCAAAAATTATCTCTTTGCACCCATTTTGCAATAACCTCGAACTTGCGCCCTCCATCGAGTATAGGATATCCAGGTGCGGCTCCGCTCTGGGCCTGGACGGACAGGGGATAAAAAACGCCCGAAAGAAGCGCAAAAAGGGCGGCGAAAAGGCCTAGCCTCTCCAGCCTTTTGCGGAAGGTCCTTCCCTTTTTCATACGCCCTCCTTACTTCGCCAATTCCGCCGCGCCGGCCCAGCAGGATTTCAGGTCCAAAATCCCGCCGATGCCCGAAAAAACCCGCGTTTGCCTTTCGATATTTCCCTCTTTCCAGAGATTCCAGGACGCCGCGCAATCGAGAGTCGTGTCCATCATCTTGGGGTGCGTGCTGCCTGCCGTCGTTTGCGCGACGTAATATTGCGGATTTTTGCATAAGGCCTGCGTGATATATTCGGCCTGATAAGCCGAAAGACCGCCTTTGCATTTATCGAACGTTTCCGGCAACACAATTTTTTCGTTCTCGGCCGCCTGGCATTGTTTTTTCTGCGCCTTGATGAGCTCGGTTTGCGAGCTGTTCGGGCGCGTGTGGTAGGCTAGAAGCTCGACGCAGGGCCGGATCAAAT